>NZ_JBBIXN010000001.1:0-1122928 GCF_037646455.1 Maribellus mangrovi
TGTGAGATACTTAAATATAAACAAAACCTTGTTTCTTTTCTAATAAATTATTGTGTTTCTTATGTCGAACTGACGTTAACTTAAAATGAATCTAAAACATGAAAAAAGTCAAGAATTGCTTACTCCTTCTATTGCTCGCTGCATTTTTATTCAGTTGCACCGGCAAAACAAACAATGGGGATGAACGTCCCAACATTCTTTATATAATGAGCGACGATCATGCCTACCAGGCCATCAGTGCTTATGGTTATGGTTTGAATAAAACACCCAACATCGACCGGATTGCGGAAGAAGGTGCCATTTTTAACCGGGCATGCGTAAGCAATTCGATTTGTGCACCAAGCCGTGCCGTTTTGCTTACCGGTAAACACAGCTTCATCAACGGTAAAGTCGACAACCTGCAACCCTTTAACTGGGACCAGGACAATTTTCCGAAATTGATGCAGGCCAACGGCTATCAAACTGCAATGATCGGAAAGATCCATCTCGATGGCGCTCCACAGGGATTTGATTACTCGATGGTATTGCGCGGACAGGGCAACTACTACAATCCTGAGTTTATGCTTAACGGGAGCGGAAAATGGGAACGGATTGAAGGGTACTGTACCGATATCGTCACTGAGCGAATGTTAGACTGGCTAAAAAACAAAAGAGATCCGAACAAGCCTTTTTGCGCGCTCTACCACCAAAAAGCACCCCACCGGAACTGGAAACCGGCACCTGAATACCTTACGCTATATGATGACATGACCTTTGAGCCTCCGGTAAACTATTTCGACGATTACAGCAATCGGGGTACTGCGGCAAAAACGCAGGAAATGGAAATAGCCAGAGATGCACGCTGGGGGCACGATTTTAAACTGCTAACAGATCCTGATGGAAATCCAACCGGATTTGACAGACAGCTCAATCGTTTTAATGAAAAGCAGCGGGCCGACTGGCTGGCAGCGTACACGCCCAAAAACGATGCTTTTCGCGCCGCCAGGCTAAAAGGAGAAGAACTGGCCAAATGGAAATTCAATCGATACATAAAAGATTATTTGCGCACCATAAAATCGGTTGATGATGGTGTTGGCGAAGTTCTGGATTACCTGGAAGAAGCCGGGCTGGCCGAAAATACGATTGTTATTTATACCTCCGACCAGGGATTTTATCTCGGAGAACACGGTTGGTTCGACAAACGATTTATGTACGAAGAATCGTTCCGTACTCCGTTGCTCGTTCGCTATCCCAAGGAAATTAAAGCCGGAACTAAAATCGACAAGCTGGTTCAGAACATCGATTTTGCACCTACCTTTCTCGATTATGCCAATATTGAAATCCCGGAAGAAATGCAGGGAGTTTCTTTCCGCGATTTGGTCAGCGGCAAAACCGATGAATGGCGCGATGCCGTGTATTACACTTATTATGAATATCCGGCCGAGCATATGGTTAAACGCCACCATGGGGTAGCAACCGAACACTACAAACTCATCCATTTTTACTACGATGTTGATGAGTGGGAACTGTACGACCTGGAAACTGATCCGCACGAAATGAAAAACGTTTACGATGATCCGGCTTATAAGGAAGTAAGGGAAGAATTACACCAAAAACTCATCGACCTTCGGAAACAATACGGCGACAGCGATGAACTGGATAAAGAGTTTCTTAACACTTTTATTGAACACCGAAACAAAAGAAAATAAGCACTGAAATTTTCAGAAAAACCATTTGCGTTCAGCAAGTGGTTTTTTATTTCACAACATCTTTAACGAATTTTAACGGCTTTTGAATACGATTCATGTTAAATTGGTTAATTTTCGATGGGCCACGAAAACTAAAAATACAGAAACAGAATTCCGGGTAGAAGTTTGGGATGATTAAAAGCTTTTACATATTTATTATTCTGGTTGTTGTTGTAACCGTTACCGGACCGACAATTACCTGCGCTCAGCTTGTTCAGCCCGATACTACAACAACTGTTTCACTGCAAAAACAAGATGAATTTTACGACAGTTTAGCCTACCGAGCCAATCGAAATAAATTTACCGGATGGTTGTACGACATTCTTGTTTCTCCACCTCGTCCCTACGTCGATAAAAAAGCACTGGCGCTCGATTATTTCAACAAGTATGAAGGAATGGTCATTGCGAAAGTGGATATTCAGGCGCTCGAAGTTTTCGGGCCTTCTTTTACCAACACCGAAAAAGAAGCCGGTAACTGGGCCGAACGCTTCGCCAATACAATACACACCAAATCGAACCTGAAAACAATCAAAAAACAATTGCTTTTTGGTATTGGCGATATCCTCGATCCCGAACTGATGTACGAGAACGAGAGGTTGATCAGGAAGCTGCCTTACCTAAAAGATGTAAAGTTTATCGTAGAGCAGGACAGCGTATATTCTGCATTTGTTAATGTTACCGTATTAACCAAAGACCGTTTTTCGTTTGGTGCTTCCGGCGGTGTAAGTGGAACAACCTCGGGCGACATCAGGCTATACAACAAAAATATTTTTGGTATTGGGCACGAATTCTCGGTGAAATTTGTGGGACATCTCAATAAAGAACCCTACCTGGGAATTGAAACGTATTATAAGATCAACAACATCAGCGGTCGTTTTCTGGACATGGAACTGGCTTATCTGAATACATACCGTGACGAAGGATTTGTGTATACTCTTGAAAAACCATTTATAACGGAGGAAATAAAATGGGGATATGGAATGAATGTCAGTCGTTTGTTCCGAACCGAGCGAATTACCAACGACGATCCCATAAAATTTGAAGAGCCAATTAACGAATCGTATTATAATTTCTGGGCCGGATACAGTTTCAACCTCAGCACCAACCGCGAAAACTTAACGCAGCTAACCTTAACCACTTCTCTTCATAATCTTACCTTTTTTGAAAAACCGGATGTGGCTCCGGGAAATGAGCACCTGTTTGCCAATCGGACGATGTACATGGCGGGGATAAACCTTACTCAGCGCCGTTTTGTGCAGGACCAGTTGATCTACAGTTACGGCATTACCGAGGACATTCCCGAAGGATTTAAACACGAATTGCTCTATGGTTACGATGCCAACGAATTTGGCGACCGCCATTATTTACAATTTGGGACTTCGAACGGAAACCTCTTACTGAGCAGAAAAGGTTACCTCTTCCTTTCGGCAGATATTGGCGGCTACTTCAACAAAGGCAATTTTGAACAGGGACAAATAAACGGGGAAATGGAATTTATAACAAAATTGATCACGGCCGGGAGAAAGCAGGTTCGTTCGTTTATTAATTTAAGTTATACACTTGGCATTGAACGCTATGAACTGGAATATCTTACACTTGGTCGCTTCGATCATATTCGCGGATTCAGCAGCAGGGAAGCTGTAGGTCAGCAACGCTTTTCGGCTAAATTTGAACATGTAGTATTCCTTCCGCGCCAGTTTTATAAATTCAATATGGCCTTATTCGGTTTTGCCGATCTTGGAATTATTGGTGAAAGCAATAAACTTATTTTTACGCAAGATTATTACTCCGGTCTGGGAGTTGGTATCCGGCTGCACAACGAAAACCTGGTATTCGAAACTTTCCGGCTAAGGCTGGCTTTCTATCCTTTTCATCCCAAAGATGTAAGTTTTGTCGGCTTTGTTCTCGATGAACAATCCAAACGAAGATTTATGTCTTTCGACCCGGTTCAACCCGTTCCCAAAAACTTTGAATAATATTAAAACTGAAAGTAAATAAAAGGTTGCATATCGGAAGTGATCGACTGGTAAACCACAATTACGATAACAGCCGATACAATGGCCTGCAGCCAAATGGGTGATTCGATAAACCAGTTCATGATCCGGTCCTTCCACTTCTGGCTGAGCCAGTGAATAAAAAAGCCAAACAACATCACCAGGAATACCAGTTTGTAAGCTACCAACACCTGAGGAATAATCGACAATTCGAGATCGGTTCCGATCTGGTGCAACATCCCGTTTACGACATCCATTGATTCTGAGCGGAAAAACACCCGGGTAAAGGTGATAAAAGTGAAAGTAATGGCAATCTTCCAAACGTTCACCAATATATTACTTCGCTTTTCCCATGGGCTAATCTTGCGCCAGAATTTATACACCACCAAACCTATGCCATTCAAACCACCCCAAATAATAAATTGCCACGAAGCACCGTGCCATAATCCGCCCAGCAACATGGTCAGCATCAGGTTGATGTTGTTATCGATGCTACGCTTTACCTTTGGCGAGAAATACGCCAGTAAGCCAAACAAAAGTACTGCCCCGGCAAATATCGGGACCAGAAGAATTTCACCTGCCAGCAACACAATTATGGCAAGAATCAGTCCCAAACTGATGTAGCTAAATACCGAACCTTCGCGGTTTCCGCCAATCGGGATGTACAGGTAATCTTTTAACCACGATGAAAGCGACATGTGCCAACGTTTCCAAAATTCGCCAACACTTTTGGCTTTATACGGAGAATTAAAGTTTTGTGGCAAACGGTATCCCATTAACAGGGCTACGCCAATAGCAATGTCGGTGTAGCCCGAAAAGTCGACATAAACCTGCAGCGAATAACCAAACAGCGCCATCAGGTTTTCGAAACCCGAGTAGTGGATCGGATCGGAAAACACCCGATCGACAAAATTAACGGCAATGTAATCGCCAATAAATATCTTTTTTACCAGTCCTTTCAGTATAATGAACAGCGCCCAGCCAAACTCGGCCCGAGTCAGGTGGTAATCTTCATAAATCTGTTTTACAAAGCCCGAAGCACGAACAATCGGTCCGGCCACCAACTGCGGAAAAAAGGACACATAAAATCCAAAATCAATAAGATTATTTACCGGCTTGGTTTCTCCCCGATAAACATCAACCGAATAACTTATGGTTTGAAACGTAAAAAACGAAATTCCGACTGGCAGTAAAATCTGGTTCACATTAAAATGCGTTCCCGTTGCTTCGTTAGCCCAAAGTGCCAGGTGATTGATCACGTGAATATCGGTGCCCAACATCAGGTTAATGCTATCAACAAAAAAATACGAGTATTTAAAATAGGCTAGCAAACCTAAGTTAACGATCACGCTGGCCGCGATGAGGAATTTACGTTTCGTTTCGTTTTTCGAGCGGTAAATTGCTTTCCCGATAAAGAAGTCGGTAAAGGTGCTAAACAGAAGAATAAAAAAGAAAAAGCCGCTCGACTTGTAATAAAAGAACAGGCTTGCCATAAAAAGGTAACCGGCCCTGATACTTCGGTTCTTGTTTTTGTAAACCAGCGAATACCCCAATAAAACAATGGCAAAAAAGGCCCAGAAAAAAAAGCGCGTAAAAATTAAAGGCGCACTTTTATCGTAAACAAAAATGTTTTTGGCCAGTTGCCCAATATCTATTTGTTGAAGTAGATCCAAGTTTTGTTCTCGCTAGTTGTTTTTATTCTTCATCAGTCTCAGCCGAAGGTGCTGAAAAATTATCCTCAGGTTCTGCCGTATCTGATGTTTCGGCTATCTTATTTTTTAACTGCAGCTGTGCTTCAAAATCCTGCATCCACGCCGTAAAAAACAAGTCGGCTATCAGCAGGTAACCTTCACGTGTAAAATGTATTTTATCGCTTTGCGCCAAATTATTTTTCTGCCACAATACTATGGAATTCAAACCTCCCATTACTTCAAACATGTCCCAAACACCTGCCTTGTATTTTTCGGCCATTTTATACATGCTTTCGCGGACTTTTAATCCGTTCTTATTGACATATCTTCGGTACAGGTAGCTATCGTTGTTGGTCGTAAATATGATCAGTGCTTCGGGGGTAGCCCGTTTGATTTTCGTAATCAGCTGGTCGTAATTATCCTCGAACCGGGCCTGAGAAAAGCGTCGTCCATAAGCATCATTAATTCCGACACCAAGAATCACAACATCAGGTTGAAGTTCGGCCAGTTGTTCGCGAAAAAGCTGGCAACGCAAAAATGCAGGTACATGCGCACCATTCACCCCGATGCTATGGTACAAAATTCCGTTCGGGGCTTTTTCGGTGGTCATCCCAAACAAGGTAAATTCGCCGGGCTTTTCAGGTTGTTTAAGTAGCGTTATGTTGAGGCTGTCCACGTATTCATTCAGAGTAAAATCGACGTAATCATCTGTTTTATTAACGCTTTTTACCAGTGTAGAATCTACGCTCACCTCGTAATTGTTGGCTTTATTGCTGTAATAAATTCGGAGTTGATTAAAACTATAATCCAGTTGATTTTCGTCCTCCAGCAGAATGGTCAGTTCTGCCTTTGGCGAGGCCGTTGTAACGGCGATCCCTCCTACACCAAGTGTTCCGCTCTTTTTACGTTCCACATTCCTGAAACTTCGCCAGGCACCATTGTATCGAATATAGTAACCAAAAGGCGAATTGGTGCGCGAAATGCGATAGGGAAACATAAATCCCCACCCGGCATTCATTCCGCCATTTAATTGCTGAAAACGGGTGCGCATTTCTCCCGAAAAGGATCCGGCTTGAATGTGCGAACCACCAATATGAACAATGTTTATCTTTCCTTCCCCTCTTGTCAATAAGTCTTGCAACTTATCCTGAAATTGATCGCTGTATTGACGGCCACCGGGATAATGCATTTGATTTAAATCGTATCGGATAAAATTGTAGGGATTCAGATGGTACAAATAAGCCTCTTCCTGCGCCTGAGTCTCGATATTGAACAACAGTAAAAATGCCGCTATCAGGGAAAAAGTCTTATATAGTCCACTGCAAACTCTGAACCCTGAACCCTGAACTTTGAACTCTGAACTCTGAACCCTGAACTCTGAACTCTGAACTACCTTCATCTTCTTGCCTCCTCTAAATATTCATTGTATTCAAACATCAGCGAATTGTAGAACATATTAGCGATTAGCCGGGCGCCTTTGGGTGAAAAATGCACATAATCGGGGCGTGCCAGTGAAGGTTCGGCATTTACCCACGAAGGCATGCTGTTGTAACCTCCCATTGCCGTGTACATATCCCAATAGGCACAGCCACTAGAAACCGAAACCTCGCGCAGAGTGGCCACCAACTCCGGAAGATGTTTATACGTCACATAATTGTCTTTCTCTTTGGTCGACATATCGCTCGGTCCGATCACGATAATAGCAGCATCCGGACAAAGTGCTTTTATTCTTTTGATCTGGCTGCCGAAATAGCGGCCATAGCGTTTTATGGCTTTGTTGTTTTGAATGTAAGGAACCACGTTTCCGCCAAACTGAAGTATAAACAGTTCGGGATTCAGGTCCTTGTACATTTTCATACTGTGCACGTAATCGGCTTTTGTAAATATGGTACCCGAACTTCCACGCAATGCAATGTTATCCACAATCACTCCCCGGCGCGATGCCAGCTCAATACCGTAAACATCAGGACCATCGTTGCCCGAAAATTTCAGGGTAACACTTTCTGTTGAATCGGGCAGCGCACATTCCAGCACAGCATAATCGACATTCGCCTGAAGCGAATCGCTTAATATGGTATCTCCGCGTGCAAAAACAAGAGTTTGAACAGGCCGTCTTGTGTTTCCGTAGAACAAACGCATGTAATCATATTCCCGGGTGCGCCGGTACGAGATATCCGATTTCGACACGGTCATTTCAGCCTCATACAGCATCGAATCTTTGAACGGAACTGAATCAGGAACCAACGGCGCATATCTTGAAAATGCTCCCATTACACCATATCGGTCATGAGTTATTGTTGAATCCACATCGCCATAAATCGGGTAACGTTTCCAGTTATCCGTATTGTACTGATTGGCACTAAACACATAATCGTAAGGCTGAAGGGCAGGACGCAGCCCCACTCCCGTTCCACCAAAACGAACCTGTAATTTGTTACGTACAAAAGCGGTAATCCGGTCGCCTTCGATCTGACTGTCGCCATAATGCATTATTCGGATCATTGAATCGTGTTGAAGGTGATAAAAGAATTTTTCCAGGTTCTCGCGTCCCAGGCGACTCATTTCCAATTTATGGATGCGCTGAACCAGTGTATCATAATTGGCCCGATGGATCACTTCAACCAGGGTGTCGCCCATCAAAGTATCCACCTCGATCTCCACCAGCGAATCAATTTCAAACTGCTGCCCAATGATTTCTGACACATCAGCGTACTCCACTTTATCATCCACCAGCATTTCTTTGAAAGTGGGCATATGGAAAGTAAACTCGCCGACCGTCACACCATCTTTCGGCGTGATGACCATCACCAGCGAAAGCAGCAGAAATACGCCCATTACATATGCTAATGTTTGTATCGGCCTCATTGTGTTTCGTATATCGTTAGTTTCTGACCAATCTGAATTTTTCGCGCATCACTGATCCCGTTCCAGTACAAAATGGCTTCAGGTGTTACCCCCTCGTATTTTTTGGCGATAACATAAGGCGATTCACCACTTTTTACCACATGCTCAATTTTTTTAGCTGATTCCGGGATAGCGTACACCTTTGCCACCGCAGCATTTGTTGACGTCGCAGTTGGCTCAGGAAACAGGTTTCGGTAATAATCGACCTTGTCGTCATCCACAAAAATATCAAGCCTAGCTCCGGCCCTGATCTTTCGTTCGTTGTAAATGTTGTTCCAATACTTTAAATCGGCCACCCTGACATCAAAATCTTCGGCAATAAATCCGAGTACGTCACCGGTTTTTATGGTGTATTTGATCTTTGTTTTGCCCTCGATTTCCAGGTCCTTTACTTTTTCTCCAAGGTACTGACGGTTCGGTGCCGGCGAGTATTCAATCCGTTGAGCCACCACTTCGAATAAAGTGGAATCGAAAGCATTAAAAACAGAATCCTCCCAAATTACATAGTCATCTTTTTTCCCGGCTGGCAGCAGCAATCCCGACCGCCGTTCATCTCCCGGAACAATGAAGTAAGTGTACTGCGGATTTAGTTCCTTCAAAGTATTCATTGGAATATTCAGCACTTGTGAAACCTGCTGAAAATGCAGTTTTTGCCGAACAAATACCGTGTCTGTTTTTGGTGTTGCTGTTTTAGGTACTTTCACATGATCCAGAAAAACCATTACTGCCTGGTAAGCAGCCAGGTTCTCGCTCACCCGGTCCGGCAAAACAGCAAGCAAATCGTTTGTCGAAACATTTTGTCCCACTCTCGCCTGCGCGTTTCTGAAAGTTACATTTCCGGCCAAATAAGCCAGAACGGCATTTTCAACCGAGCCAAACAACCCCTTATTTTTTTGAACTTGATCAGCAAAAGCCCGGGTAGCCTTCACCGGATCGAAACGTTCATCCACCAGACGATTCACCAATAGCCCGTTCAATATTCCCTGTAAATGTGTCAACTGCCAGATACCGGCTCTTTTATCAGCGCCAACTGCTTTTGTATTCATGGCCGACAGTGCAGGTGCCAGGTATTTTAACTCAATCGGAAGGTTCGCCTTCTTCAATACCGATTCGAAATAATTCGCTTCGTTCAAAAAGCGCGTTACCAGTAGTTCTTTTTCTGATTCCGGTAAGCTTATCAAAAAACCATAGAACTTTTGGGTAAGAGGAAGTTCCTGCATAAACAAAGTCTTATCAAGCGCTTTGAATTCATCAGCAAAAACAACATCAGCGACAGCAAGCTCCTGAGCACTTTCGGAAGAATAGAAGTTCTTTTCTGAAAGGTTACGGGTAAAGTTTTGAAGCGTAAAGTCTGAAATCGTATCAGGTTGCGATCGGCTTACTGCAGGCAAAAACAGAAGTAACAAAAGATATTTTAAATAGCTTTTCAATCCGATAGAACCTTTATTTAAGTTGATCTAATTAACGTTCTCAAGTCGGCAAAAATAGGAAATGATATGTAAAACATACCGACAGCCGAGTGTAATTTTTGAACATTGATCACTAATTTCAGCTATAAATCCTGTAAATCGTCGTATAGAATTCACATCAAAATATTGTTCCAATATTGAGACTCACCCTGATTGTGCCTTCGACACAATCGTCCCTCTCTAGGAATAGCTACCCTTTATACACATCTTTTTAAAAATTGCCGAACACTATTATTTCGTCCGGGACTACGAATAATCACAATGTAACTTTCTTCGCCGGACGATTCAAATCACATTTTCCTGACCCAGGGCGACGTAATTCGTTGAATTACTTTGCCCTGGGCTATAATAAAAAGCACTTTCAGCGCTCTTTTTATACTATAACCCAACAGAAAATATGTCATAGGGCTGAAAGTCCATACTAATTTAGCCCCGGGCAAACGAACCGCCGTAAGGCGGAAAGTGTCGCCCGGGGTTAATGATAAGCATTAGAACAGGCGCAAATGCAAAAACAAATTGAAAATGAAACCTATCATGCGCCTCATATAGAAACCTTCTTTTCAGAAATTGAGCGTAAAATATTTGTGTATTAAGGGTAGCTAGGCATTGAGAGGGAAATGAGGGAGAGTAAATGTTCAGGATAAAACTTTCATTCCTGTAGTGATTTCCGATAATCAAGGATGTTTTATACATTACCGTCATAAACTTTCTTAATCGTTCTGAGGTTTTAATACCAAGACAGCACAACAATGAAGATACTTTTGACCGGTGTTACCGGATATGTTGGAAAAAGACTCCTGCCCGTTCTGATTGAAAAAGGACACGAGGTGATTTGTTGTGTGCGGGAGAAACGCAGACTAACGCTTCACCGGCCACTTCTCGAAAAGATAAAGGTGATCGAGATCGATTTTTTAGATGATGTGGAACCGGGGATCATACCCGAGGATATCGATGCCGCTTACTATTTGATCCATTCAATGTCGACCTCGCAGGATAAATTTGATGCGCTGGAAACCCTGACCGCTCAAAACTTCAGAAAACATCTCGAAGCAACGTCGGTTAAACAGGTCATTTATTTAAGTGGTATTTCCAATCACGGACAACTTTCAAAACACTTGCGTTCGCGCAGAAAAGTGGAAGATTATTTGCGCAGCGAGCACTATCAGTTAACCGTATTACGAGCCGGAATTATTGTCGGTTCGGGAAGTGCATCGTTTGAAATGATCCGTGATATTGTGGAGAAACTTCCGATCATGGTCACGCCCAAATGGATACTTACCGCCACTCAACCCATTGCCATCCGCGATGTGGTCCAGTTTTTAGCGAGAGTTCTGGGACACGAACAGTGTTACAACCGTACCTTTGATATTGGCGGACCCGAAATTCTCACCTATAAGGATATGATGCTGCAATATGCCGAAATGAGAAAACTCAAAAGGCGGATCTACACTACTTCATTGATTTCCCCAAAAGTGTCTTCCTACTGGTTATTCTTTATCACTTCGGTTTCGTATAAACTTGCGATCAGTCTGGCCGATAGCATGAAAAGTGAGGTAATTTGCAAAGACAACGAACTGCAGGAAATCCTCAACATCCAGCCGATCACCTACAAAACAGCGCTAAAATATGCGTTCCTGCGGATCAAACAAAACCTGGTGCTCAGCAGCTGGAAAGATTCGATGATCAGCAGCAGTCTGGGATTAACGCTTTCCGATTTTATTGAAGTACCTAACTTTGGGTGCTACAAAAACACCAAAACCAGGAAGATCGCCGATGAAGACAAAGTATTGAAAAACATTTGGACAATTGGCGGAGAAAAAGGGTACTATTATGCCAACTGGTTGTGGAAGATCAGGGGCTGGTTCGACATGCTTTTTGGCGGAGTTGGATTGCGCAGGGGTCGAAAACTACCCTCGGAGATCAGTACCGGCGATGCGCTCGACTTTTGGCGCGTGTTGTATGCCAGCCGCGAAAAGAAACGCCTGTTGCTTTTTGCCGAGATGAAACTTCCCGGCGAAGCCTGGCTCGAATTTAAGATCGACGAAAACAATGTGTTGCATCAAACGGCTACTTTCCGGCCACGCGGTATCTGGGGGCGTTTGTACTGGATCGCCACTTCCCCCTTCCATTTTTTTATTTTCGATGGCATGATAAAAAATATCGCGACACAGGAAGCGTAAGTTATTATGCTTCAGCGTGAGGAGCGGGCGCAAGAGATTGCTTCGCCTCCTTCGTCGTCTCCCTCCGCTGGTACGGCACGATAATTAACGGGATGTAATCCGTACCTCAGCCAAGGGCTGACAGTTTGTTGATTTCAATTTTACCGAATTGCGCCGAAGGCATCCCTACGAGACACACCGATTGCCGCTTTTTACTTGTCAATTTTAGTTTTTCGCTTCAAGTTGATTGTTCAAACTTAGTGCATCAGGAAAACCCCATTGCTCAGCTATTTTACCGTTTGCTATTCTGTAAATAGCAGTTTCATAAATGGTAACTTTCTTTCCAGTTGGGTCAAGTCCATTAAAAGATCCCAGTTGAGTTCCTGTAGATTTAAATCTTGTTACCACCTTGTCGCCTTCGCTTATCATATCAACTATTTCTTCATTCCAGTCGGGAAAGGATTTTCTATGACTTGTAATAGCACTATTTGCTCCTTCAATTCCTTTCCACTCAATTCCGTCTATAAAGTGGCAGACAAAATCTGGTGCTAATATTTTGTCTAATTCATTCACCTGTCCGTTACTCCAAACTTCATGATATTTTTTTACAACATCACGATTTGCGTCCAGCTTAGTTTGTTGTGTATTTGAACAACAACTGTAAAAAAGTATACTTGCTGTAAGAAGCAAAATTGAGAAGAAAGATTTTTTCATTTGAGTTTTTATTTAATTGTTTATCATTCCGCTTTTATCCAGACCATAGACCTTGAATGTTCGGGATGTTCACCTTCCGGGATCCTGTTATTCCTCGCGTAGTATGGAATTGCGACAAGAGGAGTTCCATCTTCCCATGTTCCTTCAAGGGTCATTATTCCGCCCAGCAGGTTTTCTCTCCATACCGGGGTCAGGCTTTCATCACTTATCTTCCTATCTATATTCTCCTGGTCAGCTTCTTCAACGTTGTAGATCAGTGGGCCATATCTTAAAGCAACCCTGCCACTATCGGCAAGAATTCTCTCATCCGCAACTATTCGCTGAACGTCCATTGGAAGGGTGAAACTTACTTTGTCTCCTTTTTCCCACTCCCTCCTGATCACTGCATAACCGTTATTAATTTCCGGGGTAATTTCCTCACCATTCAGCGTAAGTGATTCAAGGCCTTGCACGGCCGGTTCAGATGTATACAGAACACTGGTATGCCTGTCCGGCACCCGGATATAGAGCGCAAATTCCTTTTTCTCTGCAGGATTAACTATTACCGACACATCCCCATTCCATGGGTAGTCTGTTTCCTGGATCATTTCCACGTCCATTCCTGCTACGTTTTCGACCCTGATCTTACTTCCAATAAAGAGGTTCATGTAAATAGCATCCGGACTTTTTACATAGGTCCAGGTAGGAACCATCAACAATGTCCTTGGAATATTTCCAACACAGCACGGACAAACATGCCAGAGATACCGCGAATAATTCGAAACCAGCGGATTTGTATAGTAGAAATTTTCACCTTCCACGTCGAGCGAACCTAATAAGGCATTGTACATGGTTTCTTCGTAAAGATCCGCATATTTCGCATCGTGGTATGCCAGGTTCATTTTATACTGGAAGAAGATAAGTCCGCAACTTGAACAGGACTCACAATAGGCATTATTACGAAGCGAATAATTAGGACCAAATCCTTCCGAAGTTTCTCCGCTTCCAACACCACCGGTTACATAATACTTTTTATTCACCATATTATCCCACAACGACATCACGGCACTCTGGTAATCAATATCACCGGTCTCTGCTGCTACATCAGCCATTCCCGAGTAATTATAAACGGCTCTAACGGCATGACCAACTGCTTCATACTGTTGTGTTACTGGAAGATGACTCTGATCGTATTCATTACCGCCTTCGCGGCTGTCAAGAAGAAATTTTGCAAGTTTGATGTAGTCGTCCCCACGGCCATTACCTTCCATATCGTTCACAAAACGACCGAAGCGTACCAAAGCCTGTTCCATTTCCTGGTGACCATCGAACCACGGCTTTTTATCCGGTCCGATATTATCTACCCAGCAATCGGCCAGTTTTTTTGCAGCATCATAAAGTCGTGTATCGGTTCCTTCAGTGAGAGTGTAGTGATTGATGGCAGACTCGATAAAATAACCTGCGACGTAACCCTCATGGTTTCCACGTTGTGCGGGAGACCATCTTTCCTTCCATCGGGTAGTATCACGTAATGTAAAAGCTGTTTGCAGGTATCCGTCCGGCTCCTGTGCCGCAAGTATAACTGGTATCCACTTTTCAAGCGTTCCTTTCATATACTCCTGGGCTGCCAGGATCTCTTTGTCACCCCGTGCATCAACCATCAGTGCAATACACATCGATTCGATTGTCTGGTGCACCCATGCATTCGAGAATACATAACCAAGGTGTTTTCCGTGAGGCTCGCCGCGAAGTGCTTTTGCTGCCTCTATAAAATTATCCAGACCACCCTGTCCCTGCTCAAGGTCTGTGCTTTCGATCATCCTGATGCAATGAGGGATCCAGTTAACGATAATAGATTTTGTCCTGGTATTCCACATCGGATTATCGATACTGTATTTTTTTGTATACACGACATCCAGCCTGTCCTTTGGAGGAAGTTCATGCACCCGTACAATAAGCTGCGATGTGCTGCTTGATTTGCCGTCTTTGGCTGTTAACGAAAGCACATATTCACCCGTTTTTGAAAAGCTTGCCGTACCCCTGACAGAATCCGGATCACTAAAACTTACTTTTCCCGGACCACTGACTTTTTTCCATTTCAACTTATCCAGGGCATCAACCACCTTCACATCGCCCGACAGCCAGGTCTTACCGCCGATCATCACATCCCGGTCGCCACCTGCGTCGATAACGGGTGGATAGTTAGGTGCGTCGCTGCTGGCATACACCTTCCATTCCATAACATTCATCGGAAGAAAGATCGAAGAATCCACCTCAAGCCTTAGTTTGTCAGTCTCCACGGCGTCGAAAGTAGTTGTGTTGTAATTCCCGGCCTCCAGGCCCAATCCCTGCACATTAGGTACTTCAACGAACTCCGATCCATTCCAGTAAGTAATGCGGTATGCCTCCGGCAAAGGAATAACCTCATAGTAATCCCACAGGAACAAATCCACCGCAGATGTCTTAATTGTATGATCCCAGTTGTATTCAATCCACTGGGGAGTTGCCGGCATTCGTCTTCTCCTTCCCTGTCTGGGTCTCCACCTGCTTGAATCAGTGGGTGTCAGGCCGTCATTCAATCCTTCAAGGCGCGACATATACCGAAAGGAACCATTGGCAGTGGCAATATTTGCCAGGTTCCTCGGACCATCTGAATTACGTTTTTCCGAACAGGAAACTGTAATAATCAGAATAAGCAATAATACCGGTAGTAATTTTAAATAATGTTTGTTACGTGGTTTCATATTGGTAAGAATTAGGTTTAATACTTTATATAGGTGTAACCCTAAGGTTTAGCTGTATACTCATCGTATCACGGATATGAAAATGTTAGCTTTGTACATTCAGTACAAACCCGTTGTTAGCTTACGATTACTTTGGGCATTCGTAAGTTGAACAATGAAGATAAATATTATAATTAGTATTTGATGATGATTTATACACCAATTGTACACTGGTGGATGATATTGCTTGAAGTAATTTATTTTTTTTGATGATTTTTCTAATTGTCTTTTAACTTCATCAACAGATTCCTTTAAAACCTTCTTTACTTGTTCAAATGATTTATCCGGATGGTTATTCCAATCCATAAATCTAAGATTAACAACTCTTCCAATTACCTGCAACGGCTTGCGGTATAAAATCGTTGCGCATTTCAAAGCTCAAACTTATCAGCCAGCTAAGCCGTTGATTAAATGTTGTTTAGTTCATATATAGCACTATCCGCGCAATGTTTTATGACCGCGTGTTGTGCGTTCGTGCTTTTTTAATTTATTGTTGAAGCGATCAGTCCCAAAGTACATAAAATGATTATAATTGAGACTAAAATTATTGATAGGACATTCCAAAGCTTTTTTGGTTTCTTATACCAGTAAAACACGAGCAATGAGAATAACAAAGTCTGGGGTAATACTTCAAAATATCCTTTCAATTGAGATATCACTGGAATTTTAGTGTAAATCAGTCCTTCAATAGAACCAGGAGAGGGTCCAGTTGTTGATAATATACACAAACCAACTATTAATCCCCATAATTTCAGCCATCCATATCTTTTATAAAGAAAATTATCCTTAAAAAACCAAAGTACTATTGAAAAGACTAATCCTCTGAATATCTGCAAAACAGGGCCGACAGCTACCCAAGAAGAATCAATTGGTTTCATCAAATAAGACAAAGGGGGATTTTCAAAAACCTCTTTATAATTAAGTATGGAGGCAGCTATGATTCCCATAATAAAATAGGTAATCATATGTGATGATGATATTCTCCAAAAGAAACTGCCAAATTTCAAATTATTGTTTTCCATTTTTTGATTCCTTTCTAATTAAAGTCTTGTAATATTCTTTTTGAGTATGGCGCACAACGTGTGTGGAATCCAAAACATTGGGTTATATCTTTATTCTAAGGTTGGGTTTTACGCCCAATTTGGGGAGATAAACCAACTTTTATGATTTTTAAGGGAGGGAGTGTTTTCATTAGAGCGGTCTTAGTTTTTAGTTTTCCCGAAGATAAAAAAGAATTATGTTTTGTTCAACAGAATAACTAATTGTTTTATAAACAAAGACTTAAAAACGATCGCCAAAGCAGTATTACCGCGGTTTTCGCAAGCAGGTAACAGGCTTGCAGCATTTGGGGAGAAGGTTAATTCCTCATTGCTGAAGGGCAATTCCACCTTGCTTCATAGATATTCTCTAACTCCGAAACACTATTCCAAAGGGAATATCTATGATTCCAAAGGGAATTGAGCCAATTCCACGTCGCCGCAGGATAATTCCATGTTGCTTAATAGAAATTCCCTAATCCCGAAGAGCAATTCCTTAGAGAATATCTATGATTCCCTTAGGAAGGAAGGTAATTCCCTTAGGGAGCGAAGTAAAAAAACGAGACAATGTTGAAAGTTAAGCCAATTCTCAGTTCCAGACCTTGAAGGTTTTTGAAACCTTCAAGGTCTATGTTTTAATCGGAATCGGCTTAATAAAAAGGATCCGATCCGTTTCGGTTTAAACTCATACGGATCGGATCCCTTACGACTACAAATAATCAAAAAAGTACTGACTTACTTTTTGCATCAGGTGGATGCGGTCTTTTCCGCGTACGTTATGCGGATGTATCGGGTAAGCAAAGAAATCGACCTGCTTCCCTTCTTTTACAGATTCGCGCAAAAACTTCATGCTGTGCTGCATCACTACGGTCTGGTCCTGAACACCGTGGATCAGCATTAATTTTCCTTGCAGATCCTTGATATGCTTGGCCATGTTTGTTTCCTCGTATCCCTCCGGATTTTCCCGTGGCATGTCCATGTAACGCTCGCCGTACATGATTTCGTACATGCTCCAGTCGACCACCGGTCCGCCGGCAACACCCACTTTAAACACCTCGGGGTGACGCAGCATCAGGTTCAGGGTCATAAATCCACCGTAGCTCCAGCCGTGCACACCAATACGTTCGGCATCCACATACGGCAGACTTTTCAGGTACTTGATGCCCTGCATCTGGTCTTCGGTTTCCAGAATCCCAAGCTGCCGATGAACAGCCGTTTCGAAAGCACGTCCGCGGCTATTGGTTCCCCGGTTATCCATGGTAAAAGCGATGTAGCCCTGCGAGGCCATGAAGTATTGCCACCAGCGCGCCTGGTTGTGCCAGGTTTTGTTTACCAGCTGAGAATGCGGCCCGCCGTAAACATACACCACCACCGGGTATTTTTTTGAAGAATCGAAATCAGTCGGTAAAATCAAACGCCCGAACAGATCGTATTTGCCGTCCTTTGTTTTTAAAGTCATCAGTTTATTTTCGCCCAGCTGGTAATCCGCCAGCGGATCGTCGGCTATAAATACATTCCGTAGCAATTTCCCGTTGGTGCTCACCAGATCCACTTTCCCGGGAACTGTGGTTCCGTTCCATCGATCGAAAAGATATGCAGCATCCGGACTCAGCGTTCCGTGATGAACGCCATCTTCTTTACTCAGGCGGATCGTTTCTCCGCTTTTTACATCCACTTTGTAAATGTTATTCTGCAGTACATCGTCCTTCGTACCTTCCACAAACAACTGCTTTTCCTTTTCATCGAAACCAAGGACTGAAGTGACCTCCCACTCTCCTTTTGTAATTTGCTGCAGCAGTTCGCCATCCGTATTGTATTTGTACACATGAAACCAACCATCCTGGCGGCTCAGCCAGTAGAATTCATCAGGATTAACTTTCGAGAATTGTATCGGGTACAGGGGCTCCACATAAGTATCGGCCTGTTCTTCGAATAAGGTTTTAACGCGCTCGCCGCCGGCAACATCGTAGCAATTCATTTGCATATGATTCTGCTCGCGGTTGAGTTCAGCCATGTAAATGTTTTTTTCATCGGGCGACCAGGCTACGTTGGTCAGAAAATGATCAAGTGGTTCACCGGTATGCAGAAACACCGTATTCCCACTTTCTAAATTATAAACACCCAAAGTAACATGATGACTCGCCATTCCTGCCATCGGATATTTCACCGGAGTGTATTCAGCCTCACGGGCCATAAAATCAACCAACGGATAGTCTTTTACCATGCTTTCGTCCTTTCGGTAAAAAGCGATGTAATTCGCCCTTGGAGAAATAAAAATGCCTCCTGATATACCAAATTCGTTGCGGTGTACCGTCATACCGTTTACGATTCCGTTTCCTCCGTCGCCGGTGATCTGCGTAACTTCGTTTTGCGCATCAACAACAAACAGGTTATTGTTCTGAACGTAGGCCACAAATTTTCCCTCTTTACTAAAATTCAGATCTTCCGCATCTTCAGGAACATCAATTTCATAGCTAAGTTGCTTTTTCACCGCGTCGATAACAAGGAAACTTTTTTTTGTTCTGATCAGCATTTCATTTTCCGAATTCCAGGAATAAGAGGGAAAGCGTTTAAAATCCTTGATGGCAATTTCGTTCAGCTGATCGACAGTAAGCAGCGTTTGCTTTTTACCTTTTTTTGCATCGATCTCCACCAGTGCATTATCTTCAATCAAGGTGTAAGTTTCTGCAGTTCTCCAGGTCAGTCCGTTCACCGATTCAGGACGTAAATAAGTGTAACGCCCCCAAATGGCATCATCTAGACTCATTTGTTTGGTTTGGGCAATTGCAATCTGGCTGAGGATCAAAAACAAAAAGGTTATTCTCTTCATGGTTCTATCATTTGAATATGGGCGACGAAAATACACTCTGAGTGGCTATAAAAAAAGAAGAAGAATCAGTTTTCCGCACTTGAATGATCGCTGACGATTTTCCATTGTCCATCTATCTTTTGAATTACCAGTGTAAAATGCCCGGCCGCATCGCCGATCTCGCGGGTTAGTTCGTAACGCCCGATCAAAAAGGCTGTTTTTTTGTCGATTTTCTGAAGACGAAGCACCTTAAACTCGAGATGCCCCATTGCTTTTTTATCGGGGTAACCTTTTTTGTAGCGCTCCAGCGTGGCATCCCAGCCATAAACCGGGCCGTTTCCTCCAACAAATGCCAGTTGATCGGAGTGCCAGTAGGTTTCCATAAATATTTCTAGATTGCCGGCGTTCCAGGCTTCTTTTTGTTTTTCGAGCACCGCCAATACGGCCGATCTTTCCTTTGCTGTTAATTCGTTTTTTGCTGAAACACTCAATGCAAATGTGCTCAATACCAGGAGTAGAAGAATTCTGTTCATGTTTCTTGATTTTAGTTTGTATGCCTTACTTTTTTACAAAGTAGTCACCCTGAACTTGTTAAAGATGCCTCGCTATGCTCGGAATGACAAAGTATATTAGGCGCTAGCAGTGGCTGGAATGTTTTGGCGGTATATCGCCAAAACATTCCAGCCACTGCCCCACTTTACAAACCCCGTGTCATTCTGAGCGCAATAAAATGAAGCGAAAGAATCTTCTCATAAATTCATTTTTATCTGACATCAATAATAAAGCGATTAAAATAACTGAATTTTCGCTGAAATAAACATGATTTTCCGATTCTTGAACAAATTACTGTTGGTCAGAGTTCTATGTTAAAATACTAAATCATGAAGCAGCATAAGAAAGAAGACATCAAACAGGAAGTTTTTGATTTATACGACGAATATGCACACAACAAAATCGACCGCCGGCAATTTGTCGAACGATTAAGTGCTTATGCCGTTGGCGGCTTAACGGTATCGTCGCTAATGAGTTTTATAATGCCCGATTACCAGCTGAAGATCCAGGTAAAAGCTGATGACTCACGACTAAAAACGGAAACGATCGAATATTCATCACCCAAAGGTGGCGGAACCATTAAGGCACAACTTTCGCGACCTGCGGGCAACAATAAGAAACTTCCGGGGATTGTGGTGGTTCATGAAAACAGGGGACTGAATCCGCATATTGCTGATGTTGGCCGAAGAGCCGCTCTTGAAGGTTTTATTTCTGTTTCGCCCGACGCACTGACACCACTGGGAGGATATCCCGGGAACGATGATGATGGCAGGACCCTACAACGTCAACGCGACAGAAATGAGATGCTGGAAGATTTTATTGCCGCCTTTGGAACCCTGAAAAATCATCCGGAATGCGACGGCAATATTGGCGTAGTTGGTTTTTGCTTTGGCGGCTGGATCTCGAATATGATGGCCGTTCGTGTGCCTGAATTGAAAGCAGCCATACCATTTTATGGTGGCCAACCCGATGATCAAGATGTACCCAAAATTCAGGCGCCGCTGTTGTTGCACTATGCCGGTCTCGACCAACGCGTAAATGCAGGTTGGCCTACTTACGAAGCGGCTCTTAAAGCCAACAATAAAGAATACACGGCCTACATTTACGAGGGGGTGAATCACGGATTTCATAACGATACTACGCCACGTTACGATGAGAAAGCCGCCAAACTGGCCTGGCAACGAACCGTTGATTTTTTCAGGAAGAAATTAGTTTAATCCGGTATAATTTCCTGCAACTTTTAGATGGAGTCGATAGATATTCGAGTCTGTTTGTTACTTTTACAAACAGAACGAAATCAAACCTTATGCGACCAATTATTCTGATACTGTTTATTTTGAGCCAGCTTTCTCTTGTTGCCCAGAATCGTGATCATGCTTTTCAAATTAATGATAGACTCGGGCGCGGGATCAATTACGGAAATATGTTTGAAGCCCCGACTGAAACCGGCTGGGGAAATCCCTGGCAACCGGAATATGCAAAAATGATCGCCGATCTCGGTTTTAATCACGTACGTATTCTGATTCGCTGGGAACCGGAAGCCAGAAGTTCCTCCACAACACCTTACACGATTGAAGCCACTTTCCTTAACCGTATAAAAGAGGTTGTCGATTCGGCGCTGAATAACGGACTGATGGCGATCATTAACATGCACCACCACGAAGCTCTATTCGAAGATCCGGATGGGCAAAAAGCCAGGTTTCTGGCACAGTGGGAACAGATTTCTGAGTTCTTCAAAGATTACCCCGACGATCTTCTTTTCGAGATTTTAAATGAACCTAATGGCAATATGACGGCCACCAAATGGAATACTTTTCTTGTTGACGCACTGGCAAAGATCAGGGTAAAAAATCCTACCCGCGTAGTTCTTATTGGTACTCCTGAATGGGGCGGTTTAGGCGGCTTATCAAAACTGCAACTCCCAAATGACGACAATATCATTTTGACCATCCACTACTACAATCCGTTTCATTTTACACACCAGGGAGCGGAGTGGTCGGAAGGATCGGACGCCTGGCTGGGGACAAAATGGAACGATACCGAAACAGAACGCCAGGTTGTTCAAAATGATTTTGCGCCCTTAAAAACAATGGAAGAGCAACAAAATATTCCTGTTCACATCGGCGAATTCGGAGCTTATAATAAAGCCGACGAAACATCGCGAAAAAAATGGACCACCTACCTGGCCCGTTACTTCGAATCGCTGAACTGGAGCTGGGCCTATTGGGAATTCAGTGCAGGTTTTGGGATCTACAATCCCGGCAGCGACACTTACAACCAGTTTCTGGTCGATGCACTGCTTCATAATCCGATGCCCGAACCGGCTTATTATGTCGGAACTCCTGTTTACACCTCCGATTTTTCGCAAAACACTTCAGGCTGGAACCTTTACACGCAGGGCGGTGCAGTTGCGATCAAAGAAAATTCATCGGGTAATCTCCATGTAACTATAAGCAATGTTGGCACTGAAAACTGGCACATTCAACTGGTAAAAAACAATGTCCGGCTCGAAGCCGGTAAAAAATACCGGGTCACATTCACAGCAAAAGCGGCCGGGCAGCGACAAATAAATGCATATACCGGGCAAAGTGTTTCGCCATGGTCATCGTACAGTGGATACAATAGCCCCACTCTTGGTACAGAATTCCTCACCTATTCGTATGTTTTCGACATGAACGTGAATGATAATGCCGCCCGCATCGTTTTCGACATAGGACACTCGGCTGAAAATGTCAGCATTAAATCGGTTATCCTCGAAGAAATAAAACTACAGGAACCTTCTTCCTCGCATATTATGAAGGACGTGGACAGCAATATTTTTCCCAACCCGGTTCAAAATGAACTGACCGTTGATAACCGTGATGATTTCCAGGAGATTGTGGTAAGCAATCTGCAGGGAAGCGTTGTTTTCAGCCGGACTTTAAATAACTTTAACAACCTGATTGATATGAGTCCGTTAAGTTCTGGCATTTATTTTGTTTCCCTTCAAAATCAGAAAAACAGATTTACGACGAAAATCATTAAAAATTAAGGTCATGAAAAAAGCTATTTTAGGTATTGCCGCAGTGCTGATTACATCAATAACATTCGCACAAAATAATTCAAGCAGTCTGATTACGGTTGAAGGGAAATCATCGATTAAACTAATTCCCGAAGAATTGTATTTTACCGTCAACCTCAGCGCTAAAGACAACAACTACGACGTTTGTGCCGATATGGCCGTTGAGAAACTTTCAAACATAAAACAGTTGTTTATCGATAACAGCATCGATGAAGATCTGCTGAAATCAAACAGCTACTCCATCCGTGAGATCAATAAATACGATCCGCAGACGCGTAAACAGGTATTCGAAGGTTACGAAGCCAACATCCCGCTAACTATTAAAACAAAAAGGGATTACAAAAAGAACGACCTGATTTTTACCTTGATCAAACAAAACCTGGAATCGAATTTCAACCTGAACTTTTCACTTTCTGATGAGCAAATGGAAGAAGTTAAGGAGAAACTTATTGCGCTGGCCGTTCAGGATGCCAAACAAAAAGCACAGTGGATAACAAAAGCCTCGGAAACAGAACTGGGAAACATAAAGAATATCCAATACGGCGAACCCCGACTGATCAGAGGATACAACAACAGCATGGAATTGATGACTGCTGATATTATGCCGATAACCCGGGAAGCAAGTGCAAAAATAACCGAGGTACTTTCGCCCAACGAAATTGAAATGCGAACCAATATTGTTATTTCGTGGGAAATTAAACAATAAAGACAAGGTTCTTAATTCATTTTTAAATATTTGTTGATTCATCCGGGAACTTTCTGCATGTTCTGCGGTTCTATTACTTTTGAGCACAAATTAATTTTACAATGGGAATTTCAGTTCATCCAGAGGCAAAAGCTTTAATCTTTGATTTAGACGGAACCCTGTCGAACTCGCTGCCGGTACACATTGCAACGTGGAAAATAGTAGGTGAAAAATACGGTTTTGAGTTTGATCCGAACATTATTCTCGAAATGACGGGCCGGCCGACGATCGAATTTGCCAAACGGATTATTGAACGATACAATATTAGCGAAGATCCAAATGTGCTGGTGAAGTTAAAACAACAGTCGTTCTGGGACCTTGCACATTTGCTTGAACCTGTTGCTGAAGTGATCTCCATTGTTAAAAATTACCACGGTAAATTGCCTGTATCGGTAGGAACAGGAGCAAGCGGACGCAGCGCTGAAGTTCAGTTAAAAGCACTGGGATTAAGCGACTATTTTGACGTTGTAGTGTCCGCCGACGATGTGGAGAAACACAAACCACATCCGGAAACGTTTTTAAAATGTGCTGAATTAATGGGAGTTGAACCTCAGTTTTGCCAGGTCTTCGAAGATGGCGACCTGGGCATTTCGGCAGCCAAAGAGGCGGGAATGTTTGTCACCGATATTCGCGAGCACATTAACTACGGCGAATGGGCCGTTTCTGCCAATAAATAAGATAACTATGGCGCATTTTCTGCTCGCCCTAAAAACAGTCGCACCACTATTTCTCATTATATTCACCGGAATTTTATTCTCACGCAGCAAAGTCAGCTCTGAAGCCTGGGTTGATGTGCTGAACAAATATGCCTTGTACATTGGCTTTCCGGCACTGGTTGTGGCATCACTGATGCATTTAAAGATCGGGGAGCAATCCTATACACAGCTCATTATTCTTAACTCGGTTTATATTGTGGTTTGTATGCTGTTTGCCTACCCTGTTGGCAAACTATTTCGTTTCCCGAAAAAAACCCGGCGAACACTGTTTCTCATCCTTCCATTTGGAAACATTGCCTACCTGGGTATTCCGGTGCTGCAAAATGCGCTGGGCGATGCCATTTTACCTGTGGCAGCCATTATCTCTGCCGTCTTTGTTTTCTGGCTATTAACGCTGGCACTTGTTCTGGTTGAAATTAGCGGCGAAGAACAACTTCACCTGAAAACTCTCTCTTTGAATTTGCTGAAGAATCCCTTATTGCTTTCGGTTTTCGCAGGAATGATTTTAGTGGTTTTTCGCATTCAGCTTCCTGTATTTATTGCTGATACCATCCAGTTCTTTTCCGATTCGGTAACTGCTGTAGTCCTGTTTTCGCTGGGCATATTTTTAGGCATGCAGAAGATTGGCCGGCTAAAAAAATGGTACACCGTTTTTGGTTTTGTGGTGGCTACCATGATCATTCTGCCCTTTTTCTATTTCCTTGCATTAAAAACGACTAACCTGGATGCTGAATTTTTAAAAGCTTCCGTGATTGATGCAGCCATGCCATTGGGACTTACTCCTTATGCCATTTCGCTGCAATATAAACTCGACACTAAACTGGCTGCCCGAATTGTTGTACTTGGCACATTATTGTCTGTAGTTATTCTTCCTTTGTGGATAGCTTTTTTGGGTTAATTACCTACTATTACTATAATTCTTTCGGAAGTATAAGTCATATTTTTTTCGGGTGAGCCTTCCGAAACTTTACAACATTTTATTCTCTTTTTGAGTAACAATATCTTTTTTGTAATTTCCATACAATTATGGACGCAACTTAACTTAAATGAATCATCAGCATGAAAGGATATTTATTGGCTCTCTCAGTGCTCGTTGCACTGATAGGATGCTCTGAAGTTTCTGAGAATAATTGTTTGATAGACGACCTGGAATTGGACAATGTTGAATGTAACTCTGATAGTACATTTATGATCCATCTTCATCTTCAAAACCAAAACTCCGACCTTGGCCACGTAGTTGTTTATGATGCAAGTAATAAACAAATTGGAGCGTTAAGTTCAGAATTTCAAGCACTTGAGGTTGATTTTGGTAGTTTTTTAGAGGGGGATACAACGACCATTTCAGTCTGTGCCGATGATAATCCAAATTGTTGTAAAGAATTTAAGCTCAAAATCCCACATTGCATGCCTGAATGCATCATTTCAGAACTCACAGTCGACCCGGGAGAATGCATCGGTAATAACAAATACAATCTGCATCTGAATTTCAATTACGAAAATCCGGGGAATGATTTCTTCAATGTTTTTGGCCGGGAAGACAAACTTATCGGAACCTATAAACTGGCTGACCTCCCCGTTGTAATCGAAAATTTTGAGGGAAGTGGGAACGATTACGATTTTATTAAAGTCTGCATTAACGATAAACCCGATTGCTGTATTGTAAGCGAATTTCAGGCTCCCAACTGTGCAGAAGAATGTACCATCTCAGAACTTACAGTTGATCCGGGAGAATGCACCGGTAATAACAAATACAATCTGCATCTTAATTTCAGTTACGAAAATCCGGGGAATGATTTCTTCAATGTCTTTGGCCGGGAAGACAAACTTATCGGAACCTATAAACTAGCTGACCTCCCCGTTGTAATCGAAAATTTTGAGGGAAGTGGGAACGATTACGATTTTATTAAAGTCTGCATTAACGATAAACCCGATTGCTGTATTGTAAGCGAATTTCAGGCTCCCAATTGTGCAGAAGAATGTACCATCTCAGAACTTACAGTTGACCCGGGAGAATGCACCGGTAATAACAAATACAATCTGCATCTGAATTTCAATTACGAAAATCCGGGGAATGATTTCTTCAATGTTTTTGGCCGGGAAGACAAACTTATCGGAACCTATAAACTGGCTGACCTCCCCGTTGTAATCGAAAATTTTGAGGGAAGTGGGAACGATTACGATTTTATTAAAGTCTGCATTAACGATAAACCCGATTGCTGTATTGTAAGCGAATTTCAGGCTCCCAACTGTGCAGAAGAATGTACCATCTCAGAACTTACAGTTGACCCGGGAGAATGTGTAAACGACAGTACGTATAGTGTTACCATAAACTTCAGTTATTCAAACCCCAATAATAAATTATTCGAAGTATTTGGAAGAAACAATAAATATTACGGCTATTATAATTTAACAGATTTGCCGGTAACAATTACCGAATTTAGGAAAAGTGGCAGCGATCACGACCTGGTAAAAGTTTGCATTAACGATTCTGAAAACTGTTGTAAGTTAAAAGAGATTGCATCGCCAAACTGCAGCGATTAAAAATCAAACGATACTTCAGACAGTTTCCCAATCAACACGATTTTGCTTTCGCCTGGTCTCACGTAGGGATCGCCTTCTATCAATTCGAAACTGCCGCCAACCCCTTGCAGAATATACTCGAAAGGTTCGTTCTGAAAGTACAGCACGCCTTTTACCCGGTAAATATTTCTTTTGTGAATGTCGATGGTGTATTCGAAGTTGCGCATAAACTCCTCCCTGTCGAGAGGACGATCAAAACTTAAGGTTTGTGTTTGAATGTGTGAATGCGCAGAAGACAAGCTCATAAAATCGAAAACTGATCGCTCCTTTTCCTGCATTCGTGTTAAATCGATCCGATCAGTCTGCCCGAATGAAGTAAATTCAATGGCCGCAAATGGGTTGAATTCATGAAGTTCAGATGTAAGTGAATTCATAGATTGCTCGTCCAGTTTTTCAGATTTATTTACTAAGAGAAGATCGGCTACTGCCATTTGCTTTAGCGTGATTTCCTGTTCCGGATGATCATTATAATGCAAGGAATCAACCAAACAAATCGTTCCGTTGTAATGATAAAGTTCTTTTAACTGCTCATCGCTGAAGAAAGGCTGGATAACGCCGGCCGGATCAGCAATACCGGTCGTTTCAATCAGCAAATGTTCCACATCCGGAAAACGTTCGGCAAGTTCCTGTAGCACCAGTTCGTATTCATCGGTTATGGTGCAGCAAATACATCCCTGTTTTAATTCGAACATCTGACTGGCATCCACACCTTCGATAAGTTTTGTGTCGATGGCTACATCACCAAATTCGTTTTCGACCAGTGCAAATCTCTGCCCCCGATACTTTTTAAGAAGATTATTGATAAAAGTCGTCTTCCCGGCTCCCAGAAAACCGGTTATTACTGTGACTGGTATTTTTATTTTATGCTCCAATCGAAACTCGATTTAAAATTTTAATCACCCTTCACCCTTTGGGCACTCCCCTCGGTGAGGGGAGACCATTCTTGTTCCAATTTTTACCTATAGCTCAAAGCTCTTGGCTCACAGCTCTTAGCACTCTTAACCAAACACTCCAACCAAATTAATGATCACAATGATCATGGCCAGAATCAATACATAGCGCACATATTTTGCTCCGCCTTTTACCGCAAAGTTAGCGCCCAGCCAGGCTCCGAACATATTCCCGGCCGCCAAAATCAAACCGACTAAAATATCCACCTGCTTATGCCAGATAAATATCCCGAGCGAGAACACGGTATAAATCAAAACGATAAACACTTTTATGGCATTTGCCCGAACCAGATCCTGACCACAAGCAAGTACCAAACCGGCCAGCAAAAAGAATCCCACTCCCATTTGAATGAATCCGCCATACAAACCAATAAAAAAGAAAATGATGTACTGTAGAATGGTAGGTTTTGCCATGATGGAACCGGCACGTTCTTTCACCCAAACATCGGGTTTCAAAACCACAATCAGTAACATCAGCACCATTAAACCCGCAATAATTTTCTTCAGCAGATCAACATTCATTTCTACCGCCACAAATGCTCCTGCAATCGATCCGATAATTGCCGGAATTGCGAGTTTGTAATCGGTTTTTAAATCGAGAACATTCTTCTTCCTGAAAGTTTGTACACCAATTACATTTTGAAAAAGTATAGCCACGCGGTTGGTTCCGTTGGCGACATTGGCGGGCAGTCCCAAAAACATGAGTAAGGGAATGGTAAGCATCGATCCTCCGCCGGCAGTCGTATTAATAAAACCGGCGGCAATGCCTGTTCCAATTAAAGCTAATATTAAGTACCATTCCATATCTGAGTTAAAAGTTTAGCATTCAGAGTTTAAAGTAAAAGAAAAAAACCCTAAGGATAGCATTGCTCCTTAGGGTTTTATATCATTCGGTTTATTATTTCTAATACGCAAACAGCGGGTAATCTTTCATCATACCATGAACTTTCTCGCCAATTGATTTGATCATTTTATCATCTTCTATGTTTGCAATGGCATCGTCGATTAATTGAACGATCACCGGCATTAAATCTTCTTTTACTCCGCGAGTAGTAATAGCCGGAGTTCCCACACGCAAACCTGAAGTCTGGAACGGAGAACGACTATCGAAAGGAACCATATTTTTATTTACGGTTATTTCAGCATTTACGATGGTGTTCTCAACCAGTTTACCGGTAATTTCAGGATATTTCGTACGCAGATCGATCAACATCGAATGATTGTCGGTTCCGCCTGAAATGACTTTATATCCCAAATCGACAAAAGACTGAGCCATAACAGCCGCATTCTTTTTTACCTGCGCCTGGTATTCCTTGTATTCAGGTTCCAACGCTTCGCCAAAAGCAACCGCTTTGGCGGCAATCACGTGTTCAAGCGGACCACCTTGTTGTCCCGGGAATACAGCAGAGTCGAGTAATGACGACATTGTACGTACCACGCCTTTTCGGGTTGCGATACCCCACGGATTCTCAAAATCTTTTCCAATCAAAATAATTCCACCACGCGGACCACGTAATGTTTTATGGGTAGTTGAGGTAACAATATGTGCATGTTCAAGCGGATTATCGAGTAATCCTGCAGCGATCAGACCGGCAGGGTGCGCCATATCGACCATAAATAAAGCACCTACTTTATCGGCGATCTCGCGCATGCGTTTGTAATCCCACTCGCGACTGTAAGCCGAAGCACCACCGATAATGAGTTTTGGTTTGTGTTCGATTGCCAGTGTTTCCATTTCGTCATAATCTACCATACCGGAGTCTTCTTTTACCTTATACGCCACCGGATGGTACAAAATACCTGAAGAGTTTACATGCGATCCGTGCGAAAGGTGCCCTCCGTGCGAAAGATCGAGGCCAAGAAAAGTATCGCCGGGTTTTAAGATTACACTTAAAACTGCGGCATTAGCCTGTGCGCCTGAGTGTGGCTGAACGTTGGCCCATTCGGCGCCGTAAATCTCCTTAATGCGGTCGATGGCCAGTTGTTCGGTCATGTCAACAAACTGACAACCTCCGTAATATCTTCTCCCCGGGTAACCTTCGGCATATTTATTGGTCATTACCGATCCCATGGCTTCCATCACCTGGTCGCTCACAAAGTTCTCCGAAGCAATCAATTCAATCCCGCTTAACTGGCGTTCGTGTTCTTTTTTTATAATATCGAAAACCGCAGTATCTCTCTTCATTTTTCCTGGTTTAAAATTAAAGGCCCAAAGTTAATACATTTTGGGCGTGACGAATAATTGATTTACACGTAAATAATGAATAATTTGTGAACAATTAACGCAAATGTCAACACTTAAATCAGATAATACTTTAGGGGTAACTTGTTTCCGAATTGTCTGTATATCGAAAACCAATAAAAAAAATCATGAAAACTCAACCTGACCGTCGCCGATTTATCAAGAACTCATCCGTTGCAGGATGTGCAATTCTAATCTCAGGAAAACTAATGGCTTTCTCGTTTCCGCAGGAAGAAGTACCCTATCCTAAAAAACTGAACTACTGCGGTTATACCTGCCCTAAAGACTGTAAGTTTCTGGAAGCTTCGCTAAAAAATGATTCATCATTGAAAAAAGAAGCCTATGAGGAATGGAAAATTAAGGATCGTTACGGAGTGGATTTTGCTGCAGATAAAATCTTTTGTTTCGGATGCAAAACAGCAGATAAACCCGAAGGAGTTGTTCTTACCAACTGCACGGTACGAAGCTGTGCAATAGAAAATAAATTTGATTCCTGCATTCAATGCAAAACCTTGAAAAGCTGTGAAAAGGACCTTTGGACCCGCTTCCCGGAATTTCATAAGTCGGTTATCAAAATGCAGGAATCTTATCTGGAAGGAAAAGCCTGATTAAAGTATATTAAAGATTGAGGTATTTGAGAAATTCCTCCCGGGTTTCTTTCTGTTTAAATTTACCAGAATACTCGGCTGTTAATGTGGTACTGCTTTCGTCCTGAATGCCACGGCACGACACACACATGTGCTTGGCGTCGATCACAACTGCTACATCTTCGGTCTTGAGTACTTTTTTGAGCTCGGCAGCAATTTGCACGGTAAGTCGCTCTTGCACCTGCGGACGACGTGCAAAATAATCAACAATCCGGTTGATCTTGCTCAATCCGATAACCTCGCCACTGGAAATGTAGGCCACATGTGCCTTACCTACGATCGGTAAAAAATGGTGCTCACAAAACGAGTTCATGTTGATGTTCTTTTCCACCAACATTTCGCCGTATTTGAATTTATTGTCGAATACCGAGATTTTTGGTTTGTTGTCCGGATTCAGTCCGTAAAAGATTTCCTGAACAAACATTTTTGCCACACGACGCGGTGTTCCCTGCAAACTGTCGTCATTGAGGTCGAGACCGATTACCTGCATAATGTCGCGAAACTTATCCTCGATGAGCTCTATTTTCTGCTCATCCGATAATTTAAATGCATCCTTACGTAATGGCGTTTCAATTGACGAGGCAATGTGATTATCCCCTATCGAATCGTGGTGATTCCCGTTTGTTTTTTTACCATTTCTTTGTTGGCTGAAATCGGTAAAAAGTATCTCTTCCCTGTAACTCATTATATTTTTAATATTTTGTTTCTACTATTCAATTCAAAATCATGAAACAGATAAAAAGGTTTTTTGTTTAATATTTGCACCACAAAATCTAAACAACACAAAACTGTCGCCTTCAAAAACAATAATGATACATTGAAAATTACAATCATTCAATCAATCGAATTCCTTATTTTTGCAGGTATCAAATTCTAAAATCATGAATTATAAACGTATTTTACTTGCCCTGTTATTCATACCGGTATTTGGCTTTGCGCAGGACGAAGTGTTGTTTTTCTCTTATTTTAAAGGAAACGGTGAAGACGGGCTGCATTTAGCGTATAGCAAAGACGGCTACAAATGGAATACGCTAAAACACGATGAGTCTTTTCTTACACCAGCTGTTGGAGAAAGCAAGTTGATGCGTGATCCTTGCATCATTTACGGTCCCGACAAATTATTCCATATGGTGTGGACGGCCGGTTGGACAGAAAAAGGTATCGGTTATGCCAGTTCAAAGGATTTGATCAACTGGTCGGAGCAAATATACATTCCGGTAATGCAACAGGAAGAAACCGCCAGAAACTGCTGGGCTCCGGAGATTATTTATGATGATGTTGAAAAGCAATTTATGATCTTTTGGTCGACCACAATACCCGGTCGATTTCAAGAAACAGATGCTATAGGAGATGATGGTTATAACCACCGTATGTACTATGTTACAACCAAAGATTTCGAAACGTTTAGCGAAACGAAGTTATTTTACGATCGTGGTTTCAATGTTATTGACGGATCCATATTAAAGTTAGATAATAAATATATCTTATTCCTGAAGAATGAAACACGTTGGCCCGAACCGGAAAAAAATATTAGATGGGCATCATCAGCAAATATCGAAGGTCCTTACTCTGAAGCTTCGGAACCGATTACCGGGGATTACTGGGCAGAAGGTCCGACCGGAATCAAAAACGGGGATAAGTACATTGTGTACTTCGATAAATACCTGGATAAAGAGATGGGAGCTGTTGAATCGAGCGATCTCAAAAACTGGAAAGATATATCAGATAAACTGTCGTTTACAGGTGGAGTACGTCATGGTACCGTTTTTAAGGTACCCGGAAAAATTGCAGCCAAAATCATTAAAAACTACAAATAGAATGATGCTAAATCTCCTGAAAAATAACGGGCGATAGAAGACAAGAATTCATTGCAGAAATGAAGTCTATTTTTTTCGCCATTTTTTTCATTTATTCTTTGCCAATGTAAAAACAATTTCTACTTTTGCACGCACGAAAAACGAACAGTAATAACGTTCTTTTGACACTGTGATAAAGTTTTAAATACCACCGCTAAGAGGCGAGGGAAATTTAGCAACTATAATCATCTTTTGGAGAGGTGGGTGAGTGGCTGAAACCACCGGTTTGCTAAACCGGCGTACGGGTAACACTGTACCGGGGGTTCGAATCCCCCCCTCTCCGCATAAAAATATTACATCGGGATGTAGCGCAGTCCGGTTAGCGCACCTGCTTTGGGAGCAGGGGGTCCCAGGTTCGAATCCTGGTATCCCGACCTAAAAATCAAAGAGTTATGAAATACAGATTTCGTAACTCTTTTTTTTTGCAAACAATTTTGCAAACAAAACAGCTTCCTACTATTCCTTACTTATTTATTTAAATTAATATGAATGAAAGCAATAAAAAAACTTTCAAAGGAATATTTTTTGGAAGAATTTGAGGTACAATTAGTACACAAACTTATCGACAACTTTAAATCTTTCGATTTAACAGACGAATATATAGACGAATATTTAGAGGAAGTTTTTCCTGAAGATGAGGCAATTTATTTGGTTGATATTTATAGAGAACTTCAAGGTGAACTTTCGGTAGATGATATTGACGATTTAATCGAAAGAGTGACTGTCGATACTTTAGGTTTGTTTCAAGATTACTGTTTTGCTAATATTACAAATTCTATCCGTTGGAAATCAAATAAAATCCTTAAAAGGTTTTATTCGAAACAAAAACAATATATAGAAGATTTTGGGCTGGATAATGAAGTGATTAATATTGGTACTTCAACTATAAAATTAACATCTAAGTCTTATTCCTGCTATTGCTTTTCCATTCGAACTCCTATAATTTATAAAACTTATGACGATTGTTTAAAACTAAGAGAACAATATATCAATCATTTGAAAGAAATTTCTGATGAAAAACAAAAAACAACAGAAACTATAAATGAAAATATTACGCTCTGGGATAAAATGACATACAGAGAAAGAACAAAATTAATCGAGATACTTTCAAAAGAAATCTTTATCAATGGGGATATGATTAAATTTATAGACACGAATTCAGAAAAGCTAAAATGGGTCCAATTATTTGGATGTAGAGAATACCTAAAAGGATTTGTAAGAGTTCTAATGGAATACGGTTATGTTCCAGAAGATTTGTCAGGTGCAGAGCTTCGAAGTATTTGTCTAAATACTTTTGTATTAGGAGGAAGTGGATCCATCGATAAAAAACTATTTCAAAATATAAAAAAGAATTGTTCGGTTGATGATTATCACAGTAAATGTTTTATTAATATTATTGCATCTATAAGGAACTGAAATTGTAATTTTCTTCCCCATCACAAGTACCCATAATACTCATTATCAACACGAATTATAAATCATTCCCCAATTGGGTGCTTTGGGGATTTATATCAGTCCCATTCCCTTTCCTTTGCCTCCCAAAATACTGTTATATGCAGTTACAAATAAACAATTTAATAAGCCGGTTCACCGATATGGCCAATAAGGTCGATCGGATTGAACGCTTCCTGGAGGCGAAGAACAGTACCCAACAGGAAGAAAAGATTAAGTTTCTTACTTTGTCCCAATTGTGCGCATACATGCCTGGGAATCCATCGAAATCGACTATTTATGCGAAGGTCAGTCGACGCGAAATACCGCACAAAAAGGTAAACGGGAAACTACTATTTAAAAAAACAGAAATTGACAGTTGGGTAAACCAGCAAAGCAGAAGTATGAGGGAAGAAAGAATTGAAAATTTGTTAATTAAAAGGAGGGCATAACATGGTTAATAAAAAAGTTTCGAACAATAAAATTAAAATTGATACAAAAATAGTGAATAAGGATAATAATGTAATTCCGGAAGCAATCCAGAATGCCAGTTTGATTTTAGAAGAACAGCTGCATAGAATTAAAACCATTATCGAAGAATCGACGGAAACTCAAGTGTCTGAAAATGAGCAATCACAAAAAGTTGACACTAAAAATAAAAAGGTCGCTTCAGGTAAGCTGATAGCTCAAAAAACAATAAGGGTAACATTTGAAGAAGATTTTCTTGAATTTTCAGTTTACCTGGATGAAAATATGGAGTGGTTTACACCAACACGTGCAAAAGTGGTGACTTTTGAAGAAAATGATCAGGAAGTATATTATAAAACCATAAAATTCTCAAAATCAGATTTTGAACACACATTTTGGCTATTTCACTTGGATGAAGAACTCTTGGCACAGATTATTTTTGAATTTAGTATGATCCTAGCATTTTTAAAAATGCAATGTATTTTAAGTGAATATGATACTGTATGCCGATTTAGTGAAGATCTACATATTCTGGAAGATGAAGAGATTAAGAATCCCATCCCGGAAAATTTAAACTCACCATATCCGAATATCGATATATTAAAATCGCAGGTAGATAATACCAACATTAATTAACCAGCCTGCTTTGATTTTTGATCTTAATTAAGAGAATAATCTCTAAAGTATGTAAACATAAACGAACACTGGGATAATTTACAGTGTTCGTTTTTGTCATAAATAGAAATAAAATGAAAGACAATCCATATTTTAATTTTCCGCTTCACTTTCTTCTAAAATCCAATCTTGACAAAGGCCATTTCGATAATATTATTTCTTATTCCATTATGAAATTTATAGAATCTCTTCCTGAAATGAAATCCGAGGAACTAATAAAAAAATGTCTGTATTGCTTGAATCTCAATTCTGACGTTCTGACCAAAGAAACAATTAAAGTTTTAGAAGATATCGAGGATGAGGACATAGAAATTTCCTGTGTATTGGAAGACATGTTTCTTTTTGATAATGACGGAAAATACCAACACCTTTATGAAAAAGAAGTAATTGATTATATCAAAATGAGACCGCATATATTAGAGATCTTGAGAACAAGCGAACAAGGTATCAATTATACTTTTGCACAACACGCATTAACTTTCAAAGGAGGAACACTAAAGAACACTATCGAACAATATGAACGATTGAAAAATGATAATCATCAATTTGAAAAAAAATATGGCATTGATGCCCATGTAAGTATTAAGAGCAATCTTTTGTTTGCGGTCAGAGACGGTAAGTTCCCTGTTGATGAATTTCGTTTTCTTTCCGCCATAAAAACGATTATTGGTAAAAGAAAATATAATCATTCAACTATAAAGGGTGTTGTATTAAGAGCTTGTGGAGCTAAAAATAAGAATGTTTATAACAGACTTGCTACCTCTCAAATACATAAACTATTTAATCAGTATAGTAAACGCTACCCATTTAATAAGATGATGGATTCACTGATCAGAAAAAAATTGATAACCAAATTATCAGATACTAGGGGTTTTTTTGTATCAACTGGTCTTAATGCAAACGATCTTAAAGACCGTATAATTAAAAATAGAGCCAAATACAATGCTCCACTGGATGAGATCAAAGATGCAAAAATAGCATTGGAAAACGCCTTAAAATGAATAGTTATACTAACACTTTTCGTCACTGAAAAATAAAATTATATAAATACATGTGAGAAGGTAAAATTTGGACGCCTATATATTACGATTAACTGACCATTACCAAATTCAAAACAAAATTGATTGTGCGTGTATGTAGACTTTCCGAACAGGATAGTATGGAAGGATAACAACATCATCGCGTCACCATAACAACACCACAACAACACCTATATATATATTAATAAATAATAATATTTAGTTTTAATAATGTTTGTATGATAAGCTGGTACATATATGTACTTGCAAATACTTCCTTTTCTCTTTAAGAAAGAATTAAAATAAGTGGGTGAATAAAAATAATCCTTGTTAAAATATCACCTCCATATACTTGATCCTATTTTTTTTGCAAAATTTAAATGTTTTAAGTCCTTTGAAACAAGTTCTTGATGAATAATCGCAGGGCAACATCATAATAAAGAAGAATCGTTCGTCTTAATGTGAACCATAAAAACCTGGAACTGTTTGATTCAACAAATTAAGATCTCTTAATCATAACTGTTACGATATTACGATTTCAAGTTTGTCCTAAAAATGAACCGACAAGAATTTTAAATCTCAGATAAAAAAGAGGTTATTTTTTTGCACAAGAAAAAGCTCAAAAATGATCATTTATTTTTGCAATTCTTCTATAATATGCGTCATTACTGGAATATAGTATACTAAAATATTGGGATTAATACTGATTAAAGTATAGGAAAATTATATAATTCGATTAAATGAATTCCGTCAAAACTCAGTTCTATAAAATACATTAAAGCCTATTAAAAATAATGGGATTGAGAACACACTGACCTAACTTCATGTTTTATTTTTATTAATTCCAAATTTCAATATATGTTGTAATAAAGGTGTAAGTAAAAATACAGAGGGTTTAGCTTTAATTAGCTGAACCTTTTTCACATTATTAAATGAGCTATCAGACTACCAATATCAACTTTTGATCTTTTGAGCAAAGGCTACATCTGTGTGTTTCCTGACAGCATGTTATTCCTTTTCATCCTATATTAAAAAAACAACGACTGGCTATATTTTCATTACTTTTCTTTTGTATCCTATTATTGCTTTTTAAAGGTAAATTTTATTACTTTTTCCCATTAATTTTTTCTTTAATAGCCATATGAGCAGTATTTATTGAAAACCTCCTACAAAAAAGCAAATGGATAGCTTATGGTTACCTATTCTTCCTGATATTTTTAGGAACTTATTATTTACCGCATGGTATACCACTTTTAAAACTTGAAAATATATTGAAATATATTCTCTAAAACCAAATAGCGACAATAAAATACCGCTGAACTTTGAAAACTACTATTCAAAAGAAAACTGGGAAAGAATTCTAAAATCAGTATCCAACAATTACCACTCGATGTCTGACGAAGAACAACAACACTGTTATGTTTGGGGAAGACACTACAGCATGGCTAGAAACACAAATTTATTGGGACATAACTATAATTTACCCAACGCTTTTTCTTTACAAAGTTCATATTTCTCATGGGTACCTGATATTGACAGGAATATTGTTGTTTTAGCAATAAGTGAATCGAACCTTCAACAAGATTATTGGGAGCAGTATTTTGAATATGTAGAAGAGGTTGATGTTATCGAAAACCACTATGCTTCTGATAGAAGCTGGTATAATTATCGAATTTTTACTTGTAGAAAGATAAAGTATGATTCGAAAGATTTAAAACAGAGATATTTTAAAATATAAAGCAAGACGGCACAATAATGGGTATAATTCATAAGGAATTCAGAGGTACTCGAGCATTATCACCCGCATCATTTTTGGTGTTAACTTGATAGGCTTGAATCTCGCATTCCCTTACGAAATCATACACTCAGCGTTAGTCTAAATTCTAAACTATTTGGCAAACTCCCTATCTGATTCATAATCATGAGGTCGGCGGTTCAAGCCCGCCTCTCGCTACCAGTAAACAAAGGGGTTCACAACCAAATTAAGTTATGAGCCCCTTTAATTTGCACAAATAACAGGTCAAAAAAGTCCTAAAAAACGAATGAAAATGATGAGTTTTAATGAAATAATGGGTATCTAAACACCTGGAATATTGACAATAAAGGTTGATACTCTGGAATAGTTATTAAACATTTATTAAGGGTATGAACAAGAGATCTTCCTTTTTAAGTTCGAGTGCTGTTCTGGTCACCAATAAAAATAGATACCTGATGGTTTATAGATCATTACATCTGGTATCTAATTTCAACATACATATACACATACATACTCATCAATTTTAAAATCGGAATCGTTTGATGCAATATTATTCGGGAACAATTGATTCTGGATTATAATGATACTTTCTCAACGGTTAATCAGTTGCCAGAATTACACTTATCATGACATCAATCTCTGAAATTAAGAAATATCGGTTCATGTGTAATCGGGTTCTGATTAAAATTATCTACGGAACGATTTGAGGCATACTTTGAACTAAAAGGGCAACAAACCATCAATGTATACAAGTAATTTAGCAACTGAAATCAACGGGCTAAAAGATAACGTAGATATTGGTTCGTTGGAAATAGAGATATGTAAATACAAATATTTGACAGGAAATGAAACTAAAGATTTTTACCTTTTTATTCTTTATACTAACTTCTCAGGTTGGTTTTGGACAAGACTCTCAGGAAGAAAAAATGAAATGGTGGGACGAAGCCCGCTTCGGGATGTTTATCCATTGGGGGGTATATTCCGAATTGGGCGGAGAGTGGAAAGGCAAGCAGGCGCCTGGGTATTCCGAACATATTCTGCGGTCATTGAGAATTCCGCTTGAACAATACAAAGAAGTGGCTGCCAACTGGAATCCGGAAAAATTTAATGCCGAAGAATGGGTAAAGCTTTGTAAAGAAGCTGGAATGAAGTATATGGTGATTACGTCAAAGCATCACGATGGTTTTGCCATGTGGGATACACATGTGAAAGGATGGGAAAATTACGACATAGTTAATGGTACCAAATTTGGCCGTGATCCCATGGTTGAATTAAAAGCTGCCTGTGACAAATACGGGATTAAGTTTGGTTTTTATTACTCCCATGCACAGGATTGGAGCCATCCTTACGGACAAAGAAATACCGTGGATTACAATCAGCCCACACAAAAAGGAAAGTGGTATAATATGCCTGAGTGGCAGGAACACAGAAAGAAATCGCTTGAATATTACGTAAAAGGGAAATCCATCCCGCAATTAGAAGAAATATTGTCAAAGAAATATGATCCGGATATTATCTGGTTCGACACCAGTTCATGGTTGCCGGAAGATCAGCGTCAATTAATCCTGGAATCCGCGCGAAAAGTAGCTGGCCCGAATGTAATATTTAACAGTCGTTCGGCTCGGGGGTACGCCGATTATAAATCGACAACCGACAGACCGGCTGAGTTTAAGGACGAAGGAAGCAGATATTGGGAAGCTATTCCAACTACCAACGAATCGTATGGTTACCATAAAATGGACCACTCGCACAAACCGGCGTCCCATTTCATAAAATTGCTGTCGAAAGCATCTGCCCGTGGCGGTAATCTGTTGATGAATGTCGGGCCAAAAGGCGACGGTACCATTGCCGATATCGATGTAAAAATTCTGAAAGGCATTGGTGCCTGGCTTAAAGTAAACGGCGAGGCTATTTATGGAACTGAAAAGACCTGTTTGCCTGTGCAATCGTGGGGCCAGACAACCATTAAAGGGAATATGCTATACCTGCACATTCATAATTATCCAGGAGAAAAACTTGTGCTTGGCGGTTTGAAGAGCAAAATAGAAAAGGCCTGGCTATTGGCCGATCCGGATAAAAAAGCATTAGCTTTTGAAAAAACTCCGGCAGGAGATGCAATGTTTGCAATGCCGGCCGAAGCACCTGATTCGGTAGTTAGTGTGGTCGCTGTCGAATGTGAGGGTGATGTTGCTTACAACGGTACATCAAGGCTTATATCACCCTCTTATGAAAATACTTTTCATGTTTTCGATGGTAACTTAAACAATGAGGACCTGAAGTACGATACGGGGAAAAAGAACAAAGATTGCGTGATTAACTGGAAGAACAAAAACGATTTTATTACCTGGGAAAACAGGATTGAAAAGGATGTGAATTTCGATGTGTTTGTGACTTACCAGTCGGATAAAGGCAGTGAAAATAATCAGTTTGAAGTTACAATTGGCGATAAGCATTTTACAGCCAATGTTGTGCCCGGGGCCTATTTTGAAAAAACAAAAATCGGTAGGGTCAGCATGAAAAGAGGGGATGCAACGATTACTGTTAAGCCCGTTAATATTGCATCAACAGAATTGATGAAGTTGCAGAAGCTAATACTGGAGCCGGTTCAGTAAGAAATAGATCTTAATAAGAATAAAGAGAAAAATATTTTCTTAAGGAATAATTCTGATTTTTTTTTGATTTTATTTTTGCGGTCGGGAGCAAAACAGTATCGTTTAACTTGGGAATAACGGTAACTGGATAATAAATATTTATAACAATTAAAATTCATTAGATAATTATTTCGTGATGTTAATTAAAAAGATTTTATTAGGTTTTGGAATATTGAGTTGTGTAGCAACATGGGCTCAATCAAAAAATGATATAGGGGCAAAGCCATCAGGTCTTTCCGGCAAACCAAATGTTATATTGCTGATGGCTGATGATTTAGGCTGGGGAGATGTTGGATACAATGGTAATCCGGTGATTAAAACGCCAAATCTTGACAAAATGGCAAAAGAAGGCGTTCAGTTTAATCGGTTTTATTCAGCCTGCGCTGTATGTTCGCCAACCCGTGCGAGTGTATTGATGGGACGCAATCCTTACCGAACAGGTGTATTTACTGCAAACGTGGGTATTTTAAGACCCGAAGAAGTTACCTTACCCGAATTACTCAAAGAGGAAGACTACGCGACTGCTCATTTCGGCAAATGGCATCTGGGGACTCTGACACATACCGAAAAAGATGCGAATAGAGGAAGACCCGGAAACCTAAAGGAGTATAATCCACCAGCTGTACATGGATATGACTATGCTTTTGTTACTGAGTCAAAAGTTCCTACTTGGGATCCAATGAAAAAACCAGTTGCCGGAGCAACCCGCGAGGGATGGGATTACTTAAAAGAAGATGAAGCTTATACCGATTATGGGACGCATTACTGGGACATCAATGGAAATAAGGTGACTGAAAATCTTGACGGTGATGACAGCCGGGTGATTATGGATCGTGTAGTGCCCTTTATTGAGGAGGCATCAGCCGATGGAAAACCATTTTTTACGGTCGTTTGGTTCCATGCGCCGCATTTACCCGTTGTTGCCGGGCCAAAGTACCGCGACATGTACCCTGACCAGGACGATTACATGAAAAATTATGCCGGTTGTATTACTGCCCTCGACGAACAGGTTGGCCGCCTGCGCGATTTCCTGGCCGAAAAAGGCTTGGCGGAAAATACCATGATCTGGTTTTGCAGCGATAACGGTCCCGAACGGGATACCCCGGGAAGCAGTGGTGGTTTCAGGGACAGGAAACGCTCGCTTCATGAAGGAGGTGTGCGGGTGCCAGGAATTTTGGTGTGGCCCGAAGCGGTAAAAAAACATTTTGAAACCGATATTCCCTTTGTTACATCCGATTATCTGCCGACAATTATGGATGTTCTGGATATAGATACAGGCAAAACTCCCAACCAGTTGGATGGTATAAGTATCCTGCCTTTACTGGAAGGAAAAATGCAGGAACGTCCGAAGCCGATCGGGTTCTGTTACGGAAACCAGGTGGCGTATTCCGATAACCAGTATAAAGTGTATGCAAAAAGTGGTACTTTCACACTCTACGACCTGACTAATGACCCGTATGAAAAATCTGCCGTTAATTTAAGTGATCCCTCGGTATTTAACGGAATGAAAGAAGGAGCGATTAACTTTGTCAATTCCTGTAAATCCAGTTTCGAAGGTGATGAATACGGTACCGAATCATACATCAGGTTAGACCAGAACTGGAAAGATCCTTTAAAATACAATGAATGATGTTCCGGTTGAAGTGTTTAACAAGAAATCGGCAAGAACTCATAGACAATATAAAGACATATGACATTTGGCAACCGAAAAAGAGTTTCTCCAACAGGTAAATAATCAAAATCAAATAAACATTAAGTAATGAAACGAAATTTAAACCTTCTTTTAGGCTTGTTAGCTGTGTGTTGTTTATATACGTCCTGCTCAAGCATGAAGGATAAGGCAGACAAGCCCAACATCCTTTTCATCTTTGCAGATGACCAATGTTATAGTACTATTAATGCCTTAGGTAACCATGAGATAATTACTCCTAACCTTGACAAAATGGTAAAAAGTGGTGTGACTTTTACCCATGCCTATAACATGGGTGCCTGGGGTGGAGCAGTGTGTGTAGCTTCGCGTACCATGCTGAATACAGGTCGTTCTGTTTGGCGGGCCAAAAAGCTGATACCCAGTCTGAAAAAGCCTGAAATAACCGCAGGCCTATGGGGAAACCTGTTAAAAGATGCCGGTTACGATACTTACATGGCAGGGAAATGGCATGTAAAAGCGACCCCTGATTCCTGCTTTGAAACCATGGGAACGGTTAGGGGGGGAATGCCCAGGCAGACTCCCGAAGGATACAATCGTCCATTGAGCGAGAACGACACGATATGGGAACCCTGGGATACTCATTTTGGGGGCTACTGGCAGGGCGGAAAGCACTGGAGCGAAGTGCTGGCAGATGAGGCGATTGGCTTTATCGGTCAGGCGTCGAAAAAAGACAATCCGTTCTTTATGTACATCGCTTTTAATGCAGCACATGACCCGCGCCAGTCGCCGAAAGAATTTGTGGATATGTATCCGCTGGAAAATATTTCTGTCCCGAAAACCTTTCTGCCTGAATATCCTTATAAAGACGATATCGGCTGTGGTAAAGACCTGCGTGATGAAAGACTTGCCCCGTTCCCACGTACCGAATATGCAGTGAAGGTGAACCGCCGGGAATATTATGCCTTGATTACGCATCTCGATCAGCAGATTGGAAGAATTCTGGATGTATTAAAAAAATCAGGGCAAATGGATAATACATATATTTTCTATACAGCTGATCATGGTTTGTCTTGTGGTAACTATGGATTGATGGGAAAACAAAATATGTACGATCTGAGTGTTCGTCCGCCCATGATCATAATTGGCCCTGATCTGCCAAAAGACAAAAAAATCGATCTGGATGTTTATCTCCAGGATATTATGCCGTCAGCACTGGAACTGGCCGGAGCACAAAAGCCCCAATATGTCGAGTTTAACAGTGTGATGAAAATAGCTCGCGGCGAGCAGAACGTAAGTTCATACCCTGCCATTTACGGCTGTTACAAAAATCTTCAGCGTATGATCCGTAAAGACGGATTTAAACTGATTGTTTACCCCGAGGCTAAAAAAGTACTGTTGTTCGACTTGAATAAAGATCCTTTGGAAATGAATGATTTATCGGAGGTGAACGAATATCACGGCAAGGTGAAGGAAATGTTCAAAGAGTTAATTGACCTTCAGAAAGGTATGGGAGACAAACTGGATCTGACTGCTGCTTTTCCTGATTTACAGGATTAAAAACCATACAAGTTTAAAGAAATTTGAGGAGGGTAATCCGGTTCCTGATAATAGGCCATTGATTTTTAAATTGTGATTTAGAAATATTGATATATTTTTTTTAATAAAATAGTTACATGAGTCCCGATCCGTAATCGGACGTAGGACAAATTCTTAGTCTGCCACCAGGCAGGCACAAAATACCATATAATAAGCAATCTTGATCTTATGAAATATTTTATAAGTACATTTCTGTCAATGTTTTTAATAATGAATTTATATGGACAGGATTCCTGGCAATCCAGGAGGATAAGCTATGAAAACAATGAGTTAAAATACAATCCTGATGAAAAGGGGAATACAATTCCTGATTTTGGTCGTGTAGGGTATCATGAAGGGGGAAAAATTCCTAATGTTAGAGTCGTGAAGGAAGTTTCTCCCGGGAATGGAGACGATTTTCAAAGAATACAGGATGCAATAAATAGAGTTGAAAGTTTTCTCCCAGATGAAAACGGATTCAGAGGTGCCGTGTTGTTGAAAAACGGGTTATATGAAGTTTCTCAAACCTTAATAATAAGAAAATCAGGAGTTGTGCTTCGGGGCGAAAACAAAGACAAAACGGTTTTGAAGGCCACTAAAAAAGCAAAGTATAATTTAATAGAAATACAGGGAACAGGTGATTTGATTATGGACGAAAAATCGAAAAAGACAATTCACCAGAAATATGTGCCCGTTGGAGCCAAGAAACTGGTTTTAGCATCGACTGATGGATTGCAAAACGGCAACAGCATAATAGTTTATCGACCCGGGACAAAAAAATGGCTTCATGATCTTAAAATGGACCAGATTGAAGATAATCTTAACTTAAGGCAGTGGACAGAAGATAATTATGATTTATTATATGAAAGAAAAATCGAAAAAATATCTGGAGATACAATCCAAACAGATTATCCGGTCGTTATGGCAATGGAAGAAAAATATGGAGGAGGATCTGTTTACCGGTATGATTTTAAAGGGAGAATTTCAGAATGCGGGATTGAAAACCTGTATTTAAAATCGACTTACGAAAACGAAACTGATGAGAATCATGCCTGGATTGCAATTAAACTGGTAAAGGCTCAAAATTGTTGGATTAAGAACGTAACAGCTCGGTTTTTCGGTTACAGTTGCGTAAGCGTTGCAAATAACTCGAGAAATATAACGGTCACAGATTGTAATTGTCTGGATCCGAAATCAGAAATCATAGGTGGTCGTCGTTATGCTTTTGAATGTGATGGTCAGCTGAATTTGTTTAAACGTTGTTTTTCAACTTACGGACGACATGATTTTGTTACCGGAAGAAAAGTTTGTGGCCCGAATGTATTTACCCAGTGCGAAGCTGTAAACAGTCAATCCGATATTGGACCTCATCATCGTTGGGCAACAGGGACGTTGTATGATGTAATCAAAACAGACCGATCCATTAGCGTTCAGGATAGAGGCAATTACGGAACAGGCCATGGCTGGGCCGGAGCGAACCAGGTGTTTTGGAATTGTAAGGCTAAAACCATTACAGCACAAAATCCCTGGGTGTCTGCTAAAAATTATGTTATTGGCGGAACAGCTACAAAGCTTCTTGGGCGATTCCCTGATCGACCCGATGGCAATTGGGAAGGATTAAATCGAGGGACGTTGAAACCTGAGTCGCTGTATGAGGCACAGAAAAAAGCCTGTATACTCAAAAATCAAGAACATTAGATAAATGCTGAATCTTTCTTTAATAGTTACATTAAGCGGTTATATAAACTATGGTCTCATTAATATTTTCAATATGTTGGCTACTGGGAATAATTAGCGCTATAGTTGATAATACATCAACTATTATCCATAAGAAACCTAATATTCTTTACATTTTTAGTGATGATCAGTCATTGCGTACCGTCCACGCATATCCCAATTCTTATGCATGGATATAAACTCAAAATTGCACCGTATGATGCCAACCTGTTGGCTCCAATGATTGTAAGACAACCTAATAGGTTTGCCGAAGGGAAGGTGTGTAATTACCCCATTAATGGCGTTGATATTATCAAAACCACTCATTCCCTTTGTAATGTTACACCGTCTAATAAACTCGATGGATGCGATTTTAGGCAACTGTTGATTAATCCTGAACAGGAAAACTGGAAGGATTCGGTAATGATCCAGCTTTATATCGGTAACCGTTACGGGAATGAAGTAATTACAGAGGCATTAAAAGATGCATGCAAAACTGGTAATTAGAGTAAATTTATCGTTCATAAAGGATCTAAAACACGTGCTTGGATCATGTGTCGTTAAGGCAAATACAAATATATACGCTATATCTGGAAAGATTACATAGAGGAGTTATACGATTTGGGAAATGATCCGGAGGAACTTCACAATCTCGCTGTCAGAAAGGAATTTCAGGATAAATTAACAGCGCTCAGAAAGAAAACAATTTCTGAATTTAAGAAGAATGGAGCAACTTTTGTTGATTTTATACCGGAACCTAAGATTGTTTACAAATAAGATATTCAGTAAAGAATTTGATCACAAAAATGCTTAAACGATATAAAAATTGGTAATTTAAAGTTTATAATATGAGTGGTCAGTTTGAAGATTGATGAAAAGGTTATTCCAGCTTTGTTTATTATTGGCTCATTTTAGTGTTGCTGCTCAAAATATTTCTTTTGAGCACATTACAGCGAATGATGGGCTAAGTCACAATGTGATTTATTCCGTTGCTCAGGATTCTATTGGTTTTATTTGGCTGGCAACCAGAAACGGTATAAATCGATATTCAGGATATTCGATCAACACATACAGCACCGCCATTCAGGGGACAAAAAAAAGCCCGATCTTACAGGTAAATAAATTAAAGTGCATTGATAACGAAATCTGGGCCGTTTCCAAAAACGGACAGTTATTAAAGTATAATCCACTGGATGATTTATTTTATATGTTCGAATTGCCTGAAAAAGGCCAGGTTATAGACTTTGTAAAAATCAACAGGGATACATTATTACTGATTACATATGAACATTTATATTCATTTCAAATATCTGTTGAACGTTTCTCAAGGATTGATATTGAGCCCGGAAATCTGAGGACCATTAGTAGTAAAAATGAAACAATCTGGCTGGGAACCCGATCTGGTATTGCAAAATATCGAATTTTAAGAAACGGCGATCTTGTTTCGCAGGATTTAATCCTCAATGGAGAAGCAGTCTCTTCATTATATCATGGGCAGGACAGCCTGCTATTGGCTGGAACAATGCAAGGCAACCTGTTCATTATTGATTCAAATGGAGAAAAAATAAATGTTAATCTTGACATTGAGAATCAGCAATCCGTTGTCAGGTCTATAACAAGCACTCCTCAAGGTAATTTCATCGTAGGTACCGACGGAAACGGTGTTTTTATTGTCAATTCTGAAGGCAAAATATTAACTCACCTTTCACATGAATTTGGGAACGACAACACACTTTCGATAAACAACGTTTACGATGTGTTTTATGACATTCAGAATAGGATTTGGATTAGTACTTTTGGTGGTGGATTAAATCTTTATGACCCGAATCAAAAAAAGTTTTTCACACTTAAAAACAGTCCCGATAATAAAAACAGTCTTGGAAATAACACGGTGAAACGTATTCTGGAAGATAAATCCGGTAATCTTTGGTTTGGTACTATTGGTGGAATATCTGAATGGAAAAGGGAAAAGAACATATGGATTCACTATACCCGGGAAAACGGGAAATTGAATAATAATTCTATTTTATGTCTTGCAGAGGATACGGAAGGAAAAATAATTGCCGGTACTTATGGAGGCGGAATTAATATCATCGATCCCGAAACTGGCAATGTGAGTACAATGACGGATTACAATGAAGAGGGAACTAAAAAAGAAATTCATTATGTTTATTCGGTGCTGGTTGACAATGAAGGAGATGTATGGTTTTCGGAAATGAATAGAGGAGTAACAGTCTGGAACAGAACAACAAATAAATATATTACTTACAATATCCCCGCAGTTCGGACAGTGATTCAACGGAAAAATGGGGAAATTCTGGCCGGCTCTATTTACGGGGTTTTCAGGATCGATAAAAGAATGGTTGAATTTGAACAAATCCTTTATTCCTTGTTCAATGATATTAATCTAGACAACGATTATGTATATTCTCTTTATGAAGATAAATCAGGTATCATTTGGTTAGGTACCGAAGGTGGTGGTTTGGTAAGGTATAACTTTGAAAACAGAGAAACTACATTTTTTAATGAATTAAACGGATTCCCTTCAAATGTTATTTGTGGAATAGCCCCCGATGACAACAGGAATCTCTGGCTCAGTACTTATTCAGGCATCTTAAAATTCAATCCATTAAATTCAAAAACGGAAAAGTACGATGTACGTGACGGGCTTTCGGATAATGTATTTAACCTGGGTGCCTATTTTCGTACAGCCTCAGGCGAAATCTTTTTGGGCGGGGCAAACGGAGTATCTTATTTTAAGCCTGAAGAAATAACTTCATATTCCAATTTGCCTGTCCCCTTTATTACAACTTTAAACATAATAGGGAAAGAGGTAAATGATTCTATTGATAATGGCCAGATAACCTATCCCAATTACCTTAAGAAAACAGTACTCGATTATAACAGAAATAACATTACTATTGGATTTGAAGCTATTGAATTTACCAATTTCCGTAAAAACCAGTACAAATGGATATTGGAAGGTTATGATAATACATGGAATACTCCCACTTTTAACCGACAAGCTAATTATTCCAACCTTCGCCCGGGAAATTATACATTTAAATTAATGGTTTCCAATTGCGACGGAGTGTGGAATCCAAAAGTTAAACAGTTAAGTTTTACTATATTGCCACCTTTCTGGAAATCAAACTGGGCATTTATTTTATATATCATATTCCTGGCAGCTTTGGTATATTTCAGCATTTCCTTTGGTCGAATAATTATCAGGGAAAAATATTTTCAAAAAAAAATGCGGTTGTTTATTAATCTGGCACATGACATTCGTACACCTTTATCCTTAATCAAGTTTTCTGCAGATAATCTCTCAACAAAACAAGGTTTTGGAGATTCGAATGAAGATATGCAGTCGATAAACAGGAATGTTCAGCGGCTAAACCATTTTATTACCCAACTGCTCGATTTTCAGAAATCAGAGTACGTAACTTCTGAACTTAATCCTGAACGATTGGAAATTTCACCGTTCATTTCAGAAATAGTAAATGATTTTTCTCCCATAACGGAACGTCGCGAAATAATTATTGAAACGAGTTTGACTGATGGGCTTTACGTACATGCCGATCATTTTAAGTTACAACGCGTGCTTAATAACCTGATATCCAATGCCATAAAATATACGCACGATGAAGGAAAGGTAACTATAAAAACCAATCGTAAAGGCAAATATGTTGAAGTGGAAGTATCCGACAACGGAATAGGTATTCCTAAAGCACAGCAAAAAGATATTTTTAAGCGGTTTTTCAGGGCAGAAAATGTGGCCAACCGTCAGGAACCGGGTAGTGGACTGGGATTGGTTCTTTCTCGTCGTCTGATTGAACAACATGGTGGCAAAATTACTTTTAGCAGTGAAGAAGGAAAAGGTACCTGTTTTATTGTTTTGCTTCCATTTAATGATGCATATCTAAAACATTCTGTTGAGCCTGATGATACTTTAAGAAGCATAACAGAATCAACTGAAGAACATGTTAAAAAAGAATATACGTTACTTTTGGTTGAGGACAATAACGAATTGCGCACTCAACTCAGTAACCGGCTGAAAATTAAACATAATGTTTTGGAGGCGGTGGATGGTGAATCGGGTTTGGAGAAAGCAGGAAATGAAGATGTAAATTTGATAATTACGGATGTAATGATGCCTGGATTATCGGGTATGGAACTGTGCAAAATATTAAAATCCGATCCGGCAACCAGTCATATTCCGTTAATCATGCTTACGGCATTAAGTTCAGAACAACATAAACTGACCGGACTTGAAACCGGTGCCGACGCTTTTGTTGAAAAACCTTTTGATGTCAATATCCTTGAAATAACTATACACAACCTGTTGAAGATGCAGGAAATTCTTCAAGAGAAATACAGGGAGCAGGGATTTGAAGCCATAAAGGAAAATATTAAAAATGAAGCCGACCGCGAATTTCTTAAACGATTGGAATCAATTGTAATTCAGAATTTAAATGAAGCTGAATTTTCGGTAAATACGCTTTGCGAAGAACTGGCTGTTAGTCGTCCTGTTATTTTCCGAAAACTAAAAGCATTGACAGGATTATCAGTAAAAGGGTACATCACTAAAATTAAAATGGAAAAAGCAATGGAACTCCTCGTAAGCAAAAAATATAATATTTCGGAAGTCGCTTATGAATGTGGTTTTTCGGCACCACAACATTTTACCAAAGCTTTTAAAAAATATTTCGGTAAAGCTCCATCTCACTACACACGCTAAGGATTTTAGTGCCTGTTCCTTATCGGTTATCATTTAATTTTTATCCTCAAGGGAATCCGATTGATTTTTTATTTTCTCCCTACCGAATTGGGATAAGAAAGTCAAAAGAAATGTATTATTTACTTTTCCTTCAAGACATGATTGTATTAAACCGGATTAATATATTCGACAGACATCACACCATTTTCTCCTGTAAGAATATGAAATATTTGTATTTGAAGGTTAAGAACGATTTGCAGCAATATACGAACGTTTTTTGCCCTGTTCAGAAATATAATTTCCTGATTTTTAAACTGAAATTATCCGGTATAAAATCCGGTTGATTCAGCGTTTAATTTTGAAAAAATGAAAAACATTTACAAACAAAATATTCTATTAAATCAAATGATCTGGAAAATTAAGCATTTAAATTACGGGATACTTGGGTTGTTCTTGTTAGCACTTGTAAGTTGTACAGGCATAAATAAAGAGGATAATTTTAAGAATTATAAGAATTCCGGCAATACTCCGGAAGTCAGGGCACAAAATTTGATCTCATTGATGAGTATTGAAGAAAAAGTGGCACAAACCCTTTGTACTGGTGAATCAAATATGGATGGTATTTTCGATGAATCGGGCCATTTAAATCAGGATAAAGCAACAGCAAATTTCCCAAACGGAACCGGTTATGTTTTCATTCCGCAGGATATAAAAAAAACAATGAATTCAAGGGAATTGGCTGAGTTTACCAATTCTATCCAAAAATTCTTCATGAATGAAAACAAGTATGGTATTCCGGTTATAATATTGGAAGACCATCTATATGAACAAACAGTAAAAGATGGGACTTTGCTGCCAAGTCCCATTGGATTGGGGGCTACCTGGGATCCGACTCTCGTTGAAGAGTTGTTTGCCATGTCGGCTGCGGAAATTCGTGCAAGAGGTACGCAACAGGTACTGGAGCCGGCAGCAGAGCTTGCAACAAAATCTAATTGGTTTAAGACTGAAAATACTTTTGGTGAAGATCCGTTCCTGGTCACCCGGGTAACTTCTGCGGCCATAAAAGGCTTGCAGGGGAAAGGTGATTTTAAAACCAAAGATCATGTAATAGCAACTTTAACACATTTAGGTGAATTTGGTCAAGAGTCTGAATCATCAAATATTTCGAAAAGGGTAATCAAAGAAATGTATTTGCCTCCATTTCAGGAAGGTATTGAAAATGCCGGCGCTCTTGGTATAATGGTTTCAAATGATGAAATAGACGGAGTTTCTGCATTTACCAATACGTGGCTCATAAAAGATATCCTTCGTGAGGAATGGGATTTTGACGGTGTTGTACTGTCTGGTTATTATGGTATTTCTGACCTCTTTCATAAAAGTGCCTATAATTCTATTTCAGAGAATAAAATTGAGGCAGCAAAAATAGCTTTCAATGCCGGTTTGAATTTAGAATTTAATTCTGATGAATGCTACGCTGAACTGGTTGAACTGGTAAAATCAGGAGAAATAAGCGAAAATCTGCTGGATGAAATGGTATTGCCCATTCTTAAAACAAAATTCCGACTGGGTCTTTTTGATGATCCATTTGTAGACCCTGATCACGCCGAAAAAATAAGCGGCACTGAAGATAACATTCGGCTGGCACATGAAGCTGCATTAAAATCCATTGTTTTATTAAAAAATAAAGAGCAAATCCTACCACTTCAGGCGAATAAACTGAAGACCATTGCTGTTATTGGCATCGATAAATATCCCGTTGAGCTGGAAATGCCAAACGATACTTCAAATTTTACAACTTCATTATTGGAAGAAATAAAAAAGCAAAGCGGTGAAAAAGTAAAGGTATTATTTGCAAGGGGTCATAATACAATAACAGATTCAAAAAAATTTAAACAAGGAATTTCAGAATTGAAACGTGATCTGGGAAATAAAACTGAAGAAGTGACTGAGGATGCAGATGTTATACTATTTGTAACCGGCAATACCGGACAACAATCACCTCACGAAACCGGAAATTCAACAATTAATAAGGAAAATACAGACTTCGTACTGCAACATTCGGAACTATTGCACAAATTAAAAAGTACAGGAAAACCGGTTATACTCGTCAATAATAATCCTCATTTATTATCGCTGCTGAATTACGAAGCAGATGCTATACTGGAAAGCTGGCATCAAAATCAGTTGGTAAATCAGGCAATTGCAGAAGTTCTTTTTGGCAGTTATAATCCGGGGGGGAAACTTCCGGTTACCATTCCAAAAGGTAAGTCCAATGATAATTCCGAATTGAATAATTCTTTTTACCCGTTTGGATATGGTTTGAGTTATACAACGTTCGAAATTTCAGAACCTTCTATTTCTAAAAGCATCATCAGCAAGGATGAGAATGTGACAGTTAGCCTGAAAATTAAAAATACAGGCCGGTTTATCGGCGATGAAGTTATACAGCTATACATCAGGGACGAAGTTAGTTCAGTAACAAGACCGTTAAAGGAGCTTCAGGCATTTAAAAGAGTAACTTTAAATCCGAAAGAAGTGAAGACCCTGGAATTTGACCTAACTCCCGAAGATCTTTCATTTTATAATATGGATTTAGATCATGTGGTGGAATCCGGCAATTTTTTGGTAATGACAGGGCCTGACTCCCAAAACCTGAAACAAACAATCCTGAAAGTAGAATAACATTTAACCTTTAAGTCGTGATTGACTAATAAATGATAAAATGATGAAGATCTTAACACCTTATTTTCGAAATCATTTATCTAAATCCATAGCAGGTGCTTTTGAAAACTGAAATAGGATGTTATGAAGCTGAAATAATCTGATTGGTAATTCATTGTAAATCGATTTTTGGACAATTTTTAAATAACAAAGTTTAAATAAGTATGGACAGGATTGCACAAAAGGAAATAATTAAATCATCCACGCGAGTTCCGTATGATACAACTGAAAAACTTATAATTTTAATAACATGAAAACGCGATTGTTTCTTTACCTCTTATTAGCCCTGGGCTTACAGGTTAAAACAGAGGCCCGACCACAGATTCAAAATAAAGAGAAGAATGTTCCGGTAATTATCATCATGGCCGATCAGCTCCGCTATGATGCAATAGGTAAGTTTACGCCTAATATTAATTCGTTAAAGGAGGAAGGAGTTACTTTTAACCGGCTATACACTGCATGTCCGCTTTGTGCTCCCTCCCGGGCATCATTTTTCACAGGCAGGTACCCCAATAATACCGGCTGTATAATAAATGGCTGGCAACCAGAGGATAGACATTATCAGAAGGTTAGGTCAGGGATGCCTGATTTGTACAGGACTATGTCAGAAGATTGGGATAGCTGGCATATAGGCAAACAACATTTTTTCACGCAGGATAAGATAGATAAAGACCCGCAAACGAAAACTAAGTGGATTACAACAAATAACTACGAAAAGTGGCTGAAAAAACAAAATGTTCGCAAAGCCGGAGGCAGCAATTTCAAAGCAATTGATCCTGAGCTTGTGGCAAACACGCATACTTCCATAAAAAATTACTCAATACCGGAAACCGGGCTTTATGAACCGGGGGCAAAGTATTATTTCGACCAGTATGTGGCCGATAAGGTGGTTGAGACAATTAAGGGCCATTCCGAGGGATCAAAACCATTGCTTGTTAATGCCATGTTCCTGGCACCCCATCCACCGCTCGATGTTCCGGAGCCCTATTACAGCGAGGTAAAAAAAGATGATTTTACTCTTCCTGACAATGTTGGTGTATGGTATCCCGGACAGTCTCCGCTTCAATTGTATAATCTGACCGGCTTTTTTGGTTCGCGTTATTCCAGGGAACAATGGTCGGAAATATGGCCGAAATATCTCGGGCTTGTCAGCCTTTTTGATGATGAAGTGGGACGGATAATTCAGGCCCTGAAAGATAAGGGTATCTATGATAACGCGCTGATCATTGTTACAGCAGATCATGGCGAGATGCTGGGCAGCCATTGTTTATGGCAAAAAAACTGTATGTACGAAGAATCGGCCAGGGTGCCTTTTGTTATCAAATTTCCGTCTGACTTCAAACCCGCTGTTAATGAAACGGATGAAGTAGTGAGCTTAATGGATGTATGGCCAACACTTATCGATTATCTTAAGATACCTGACGCAGCTGAAACAGACGGGATCTCTTTCATGCCGGTCGTTAACGGCAAAACTATCGATCGAAAACCAGTTTTTATTCAATACGATGGAAACGGTGCCTATGGCAATAACCAGAGATGTATTGTACAGGATGATTTCAAACTTATACTGGATACTTTTAAAGATGAAATTTTTGTAGAGTTATACAATATAAGAAAAGATCCAGAAGAAAAGGACAATCTTGCGTTTCAGCCTGAATACAAATATAAAGTCAATGAATTAATTAATCAGATCAAAGATCACATGGAAAATACGCATGACCTGATTCATATTCCTGATAACGTGTATGACCACTTCCTGGCTAATTATCAGCCTTATTATAAAAAATGATACATATAATTCGCTAGCCTTTTTTTATCGGGCAGCAATAAAAAAAATAAAAATGACAAACCTGTATAAAATTACTATTTCTGTTTTAATAGCCTTATTTCTCGGCTTTATAGTATTTCCTGTTCAAGGGAAAGGGAAATACGTTCCTTTCAAAATTAAATCGATGTACCATAAAGATTGGATTGATCTTAACAAAAACGGAAAGATGGATCCATACGAGAACCCTGCATTGGACATCGAGCTGCGGATCACGGATTTATTGAATCGCATGACCCTGGAAGAAAAGACCTGCCAGTTGGCTACACTATATGGCTATCCCAGAGTACTGAAAGACACACTACCAACACCTGAATGGAAAAACGAAGTCTGGAAGGACGGGATTGGTAATATCGATGAACACTGTAACGGGAACAAGTCGGATCAATGTTCCTGGCCGGTTTCTTATCATGTAAAAACAATCAACGAAGTGCAACGCTGGTTTGTTGAAGATACCCGGCTCGGCATCCCCGTAGACTTTACCAACGAGGGTATTTACGGAGCTTGTGTTACCGGTGCAACATTATTTCCTGCGCAATGCGGGGTTGGAGCAAGTTGGGACAAAGACCTGGTTTCGCAGATCGGGAATATCACTGCCATTCAGACCAAAGCTGATGGTTATACAAACGTATATTCACCAATCCTGGATGTTGCCCGTGATCCACGCTGGGGACGAATAGTAGAAAGTTATGGGGAAGATCCTTACCTGGTGTCTCAGTTGGGATTACAGGAGGTGAAAGCTATCCAGAAAAACCGTGTGGTATCAACCGTCAAACACTTTGCCGCATACAGCATTCCTATTGGAGGAAGGGATGGAATGACCCGCACCGATCCGCAAATCAGTTTCAGGGAGATGCATACTTTGTTGTTGCCACCGTTTAGAACAGCTTTTGAAGTAGGACATGCTTTGGGTACGATGAGTTCATACAATGATTATGATGGTGTGCCGGTTACAGGATCGCCGTATTTCTTAACAGAACTGCTGCGCAAAGATTATGGTTTTAAAGGCTATGTGGTATCCGATAGCAATGCCCTGATATATATTTGGTCGAAACACCGTGTGGCTCCCGATTACAAGGATGCAGTGCGTCAGGCAGTTCAGGCCGGAATGAATGTTCGGACGACTTTCAATGATCCGTCAGTTTTTATAAAACCTTTGCGTGAATTGGTCGGGGAAGGTTCCTTATCAATGGAAACGCTGGACGCCCGCGTAAGTGATGTTCTGCGCGTAAAATACTGGACAGGGATTTTTGACCGGCCTTATATTAACGATCCTGAAGCTTCTCAAAAAACGTTTTTAAATCCCGATTTTGAAAAAGTTTCCAAACGGGCATCTTACGAAGCCATGACCTTATTAAAAAATGAAAATCATTTCCTTCCACTTCAAAGAGAAAAAATAAAAAATATCCTGATTGCCGGTCCGAATGCCATGGATACCACGCTGTCTGTATCCCGTTATGGTCCTAAACAAATCAGCTACAAATCGGTGGTCAGCGCTTTCCGTGATAAACTGGGAAGTGATATCAATGTAATGTATGCCAAAGGTTGTGATATTGTCGATAAAAGCTGGCCGGAGAGCGAGATCATCCCTTCAGAACCTTCAACTGATGAATGGAAAGAAATTAATGACGCGGTTGAGAAGGCAAAAAAAGCAGACGTGGCCATCCTGGTTATGGGGGAAAACAATGATATTGTCGGCGAATCCAAATCGAGAACAAGCCTTGATCTGACTGGTTATCAGCAACTGTTGATTGATAAAATTCAGGAAACCGGAACGCCGGTCGTTCTGGTGTTAATGAACGGTCGCCCGCTGACCATTAACAAAGCAGACAAAACCTGCCAGGCCATAATTGAAGCATGGTTCCCGGGTAAATACGGTAGCGAGGCCATTGCTGACATTGTATTCGGCGACTACAACCCGGGCGGAAAATTGAATTTTACGTTCCCAAAATCAGTCGGGCAAATACCAATGTGTTTTCCTTACAAACCTAATACACATTCCTCTGCCAAAACAACCGTTAACGGTGTTCTTTACCCTTTTGGCTATGGTCTGAGCTTTACTTCGTTTGCTTTTTCAAACCTTAAAATTAACCCGATGAAACAAAAAGCTGAGGGAAATATTGAAGTTTCTGTAGATGTAAAGAATACCGGAGAAATGGAAGGCGATGAGGTGGTTCAGTTATACATCAAAGATGAAGTGAGTTCGGTGGTCCGTTTTGTAAAAGAACTGCGTGGTTTTGAACGGATACATTTGCAAGCTGGTGAAACCAAAACAGTCCATTTTACTTTAACTCCAAAAGATTTGCAAATGCTTGACCGCAACATGAAATGGGGTGTGGAACCGGGCTGGTTCAAGATAATGATTGGAAGTTCGTCGGAGGATATCCGGCAGGAAGGTCGTTTCGAGATCACCAGTCAAAAGGCTTTTAATAAATCGTATACAAATGATAAGTAAAAATTGATGAGTTTTTGTGATTATCATTTGATCCTGACATGCTTTGTTGATTAATTAGCCCCATGCTGAAGCCTTATTAAAAACTACACTTTTAGAATAATGAAGAATTTCCTGACTAAATCAATGCTAATTCTTGCTCTTGCTTCAATAATTAGTTGTTCGCCAACAACTGGGAAGAAAAAGGAGAAGCAACCTTTCAATGTGCTTTTTATTGCCGTTGATGATATGAACAATGACCTTGGATGTTTTGGGAATTCCCAGGTTCAATCACCGAATATCGACCGGCTGGCGAACCGGGGAATCGCTTTTAGTCATGCGTATTGTCAGTTCCCGCTATGCAGCCCAAGTCGTTCTTCGATTTTAACCGGATTGCGCCCTGATTCCACAAAGGTGTTTGACTTGCAATATCATTTCAGGCAGGGGCTTCCCAACGTCGTTACCCTTCCTCAAATGTTCATGAATAATGGATATTATGTGGCTCGTGTCGGGAAAATGTTTCATTACGGTAATCCGGGTGATATCGGTACAAACGGGCTGGATGATAAAGTTTCATGGACGGAAAGGTTTAACCCTGCAGGAAGGGATAAAACGGCGCTCGAACTTGACGTGATCGACTATACTCCCAAAAGAGGTCTGGGCTCGTCAATGGCTTATTATTCTGACGAAGAGGGAACAGACATTCAACATACCGACGGTAAGGTGGCAGATAATGCGATTGAGTTACTTAAAAAACACGGTGACAAGCCTTTCTTTATAGCTGCCGGATTTTATAAGCCGCATTGTCCGTGGATAACACCCTCGAAATATTTTGACGAGTACAACATTAACCAAATAAAACTTCCAGAAATCAGCCCGAAGACACGAGACAGTTATCCCCCGCTGGCGCTTGCCTCCACCAAACCGTGGCCCTATTTTGGGATTACCGCCGATCATGCCAGGGAATGCAAGTTGGCCTATTTCGCTGCAATTTCTTTTGTCGATGCACAAATCGGGCGTTTGCTTAATGCGGTCGATTCGCTGGGCCTTGACAAAAATACGATCATTGTTTTCTGGAGCGACCATGGTTATCATCTCGGAGAACATGGTCTTTGGTTTAAACGAAGTTTGTTTGAAGAATCTGCTAAATGCCCGCTGATCATTTCGGTGCCTGGCGCTGAAAATCGAGGTCAGCAATGTAGCAGAATTGTCGAACTTGTGGATATTTATCCCACATTAGCTGACCTGACCGGACTGACGCCCCCCAAGGAGCTGCAGGGATTTAGTATTTCTACACTTCTAAAAGATCCTGATGCAACATGGGAACGTCCGGCATTCACCCAGGTTCAGCGCGGGAAAAGACTGGGGCACAGTATCCGGACAGACCGGTTCAGGTATAATGAATGGGGGGACAAGGGAAAAGACGGGAAAGAATTATACGATGAAATAAACGATCCGGGTGAGTTAAATAATCTGGCCGATGATCCCGAGTATGCAGAACAGATACAGAAATTACAGTCTTTGTTGTATAAAGATCATCCAAGACAGGTAACCGGTGGTGTTGCAGCCCCTGATACAAGGGATAAATATTGCAACTGACATGAATTCTTTTATATAAGAGCAAATTATTCTAATTATATGATAAAACATTTCAAAACAATATTACAGTATTGCATGATGTCCGGATTTATTCTAGCTGGAATAACATTGAATGCACAAACAGAAGACAAGGACGTTGTACAGACCGAACACGGTATGATTGGCAATACCAATGCAAAATCATCGGCTTATGCACATACACAAGACCCCGGTGCGCAGTGGTTCCCCGATGCAACACTGGGCTTGTTTATTCACTGGGGAATTTCTTCGGTAAAAGACCTCGGGATTTCGTGGCCTATGATTCCCGGAAGAGCTTTGGCAAAAGTAACACTCGACTCTGCAGAGATTAAAAGGATCGTTGCAGAAAGAGACTATAATCTGTCTGGTGAGCCGCCGGCCATTACTCCCAACGATTACTGGGCAATGGCGAAGGAATTCAACCCGGTTGATTATGACCCTGATAAATGGATAAAAGCAGCCAAAGAAGCTGGTTTTACATACGCTGTGTTAACAACAAAACATCACGAAGGGTTTGCCATGTGGCCGAGTAAGTACGGTAATTTCAGCACTATAAATTACATGGGGGGAAGAGACCTTATTAAACCATTTATCGATGCCTGCCGGAAATACGGGCTGAAGGTTGGTTTGTATTATTCTCCACCCGACTGGTATTTCAACCGTGATTACATGAATTTTCTTTACTACCGTGCCCCCTGGAAAAATCCGGGACTACCCAGTCTCGATGCCAATCTGAACCCCCGGAAAGATAAAAAAACACAGGAAGAAATTGAACGACACCAACAGGAATATGCTCAATTTGTAAAAGGCCAGATTCACGAGATTCTGACCCGATGGGGAAAAATCGACCTGCTGTGGTTCGATGGTTCGGCAAAGGTGCCCAATGGAAATAATTTAGTAACTCAGGAGGAAATACGGAAAATTCAGCCGGGCATTGTCATAAATCCCAGGATGCACAAGAAAGGTGATTTTAAAACCTTCGAGCGCACTCCACCGGAAAAAGACCCCGGAAATATATGGGCCGAGTTTTGCGATCCCTGGACAGGTGACTGGACCAGAAGCACCAACATACCTTTTCGCTCGAATGCTTTTGTGCTGGGCGAATTGGTTTCGGCACGGGCGTGGAAAGTAAATTTTCTATTGGGCGTTGGCCCGAATTTCAAAGGAGAATTCTCGAAAGGAGTGTATGATAACATGAAGGTGCTCAAAAAATGGATGAAAGCCAATGATGCTTCGCTTAAAGAAGCAGGGCAGTTACCTGCTAACGAAGAAGCTTCGGTGCCGGCAACAGCATGCGAAAACCTGCGGTATCTGTTTACCATTCCACGCTTCAGGGATGGTGGCAAGTTCGAGGAAGACAGGCTTCCTGCCCAAAATACTACTCTGACACTAAAAACAACCCGAAATCCGAAATCAGTTACCATCCTGGAGTCAGGCAAAAAATTGTCTTACCGGCAAACCGGGAATACCATTACCGTTTTGCTGCCAGCTCAACTTCGCACCAATCTGGTTGATGTGGTTAAAATTGAACTGGAATAGATGATTGATATTTCGCAGTGATTTTTGAAATAGTCAGAATAATCCTTATGAACGTTTCCCGGCATCCTTTGAACAAAAAAGATATTTCACTATGAAATGATTCCGTTATTTTCGGATTGTAATTGGATTGCTAATTACGAATAAAATAATTTATATGAAACGAGCATGTAAAATAATTACATCCAAAAGGATAATTAAAACAAGTGCGGGTTCCATACGATACCTATAAATAAACAACTTTAATCGTATGAAATACCTTTTGTTTGGGGCAAACAGCACAAAGAACATTGAAAAAACATTTAATTTAAATCACATGAAAAAATCGTACAATTTTATCATCATTTTACTATTGGTTTTATTTTCAGCAAATTCTTTCGCACAAATTGCCGAGGATGCAGAAGCCAGTTCTGGTAACAGGAATAAACCTGAAAAGCTGGAGTGGCTGAAAGATGCCGGGTTCGGGATGTTTATTCATTTTGGCATGGACAGCCAGTTGGGAGTTGTAATCAGCCATTCCCTGGTCGGGGCTTCCGACGATTACAAAAATCGTTTTTTCAATGAATTGCCCAAAACGTTTAATCCTTCGGAATTTGACGCGTACAAAATTGCCACCCTTGCCAAACTGGCCGGGATGAAATACATTGTGTTCACAACCAAACACCATTCGGGATTTTGCATGTGGAATACAAAAACCACTGATTTCAATATAATGAATACCCCATACGGGAAGGACCTGCTCAAAGAATATGTAGAAGGGGTAAGAAAAGCTGGTTTAAAAGTCGGTCTTTATTATTCGCCCGAGGATTTTCTTTTTATGGAAAAACATGGGATGGAAATCAGAAGAAAAAAACAGGTATTTACGGATGAACAAAAAGCAGCTTTTGACGATTATGTAACCCGCCAGTGCACAGAGTTGATGACCAACTACGGACCGATTGACGTGATGTTTATCGACGGAAAGCCGAAAGATGTAGCCAAAAAAGTATTTTGGGACTTACAACCCGACTTGTTAATTACCCGTGGAGCTATATCAACGCCGGAACAGAAATTAAGTTCTGTAGCTTCCGATAAACCCTGGGAGTCGTGTGTAACACTGGGCACACAATGGCAATACAAACCTTACGACGATGAATTGAAAACGCCGGGACAGGTGATTAAAATGCTGATTGAAGTAAGGTCAAAAGGAGGTTCGTTATTAATGAACCTTGGTCCCCGCCCGGACGGCTCGATGAGTATTACCGAAGAAGATTACCTGCGTAATATTGCCGCCTGGTACTTTGTAAACCACGAAGCGGTAGACAGCGTTCGTCCATGGATTGTTACCAACGAAGACAACATCTGGTTCTCGAAAAAGAAAGATAAAAATACGGTGTATGCCTACATTACCGATATGCCCAACTGGAAAAGAGGTTCTCGTAAAAGTTTTGTAATCGGTTCGGTGGAAGCAACCCGGGATACAAAAATATCAGTGTTGGGACATAATGGCAGGGTATCGGAATATCAACCCGATAACGATCCTACTCCACGTTTTGAACAAACAGAGAACGGATTGAAAATTTCAGTTGAAAGGGCGCAGCGTATGTACAACAATGCCAAATGGCCGAACCCGATCGTGGTTAAACTCGAAAATGTAAAACCATCATGTGTGCCTCCGGTGGTGAAAACGGTTGATGTGAAAGAGGTGAACGGAGAGATGATCGTTACCGGTAAACTGGTTGACAATGGAGGTTCAAATAACCTGATGGCAGGTGTAGAATACAAAGAAGATGCAGGATTTGTCGAAGATCTTTATCATACCGAATGGGGCAGGACTGATTTTATCCCGGTCAATAAGGAAGGTAATTTCGAAATTAAAGTTCCAGGCCTGGCTAAAGGAGCAAGTTATCAGTTTAAAGCCATTGTGAAACACCCGAAACTGGTGGTGAAAGGCGAAATGATATCAAGTTATTATAAGTAATATTAGCGTGAATTATGAAGAAAATAGAAATTTTAACAGTTGTATTATTTCTCGTTTTGATAGGAGCCGGAAATAGTTTTTCGTCCAATCCTAAAGTCGAAAAGTCAGAAAAATCAAAACACAATAAGAAATGTTATGTAGTATTAATGGGGGGGCAATCGAATATGCTAGGGCATGGTAAACTGAGTGAGCTGGTCGGCCCTGTGAAATATGATAACATAAAATATATAAATTTCGGGTATTCACATTCTCTGAGAAAAGCACCAAAATCTTTTGGCCCTGAAAAAGGACTTACCAAAGTATTGGCAGAACATTACCCGAAAAAGGATTTCATTATTTACAAATATGCGATAGGTGGTGCATCTATGTACGACTGGGCTCCTGACTATGATCCTGAAAAAGCAAAAATTACCGGGAATCCGCAATTTGGGAGTGTGTACAAAAAATTTAAATCCATATTCAACGACAGTATTGCTAGTAAAAACAATATCGAAGTAGTCGCTTTTCTCTGGATGCAGGGAGAGTCAGACTCAAAATATGAACAGACGTCTAATGAATACTTCGATAATTTCAAAAAGCTGATCGAAAGAGTCAGAAAAGATTTTGATCAACCTGATTTACCGGTGCTTTTTGCCAAAGTAAATCCGCAACAGCCGAAGTTTAAATATTTGGAGAAAGTAAATGCTGCACAAAAACAAATTGCGCAGGAAGTTCCAAATGCCTGGTTAATCGAGACCAATGGATTGAGCAAAGGGAATGACAATGTTCATTATAACACCGAGGGACAATTGGAGTTGGGAAAAAGGTTTGGTGAGCAATTCGTGAAAGTCGTTCATTTCGGCGAAAAAGATAAATAGTGTCTGCAGAAAACTGTACCATTTAAAATCAAACTAATGAAGCAAAACTATATTAACCTGTTATTCATACTGGCTCTTGTAATGGGCTGTACTTCGGTACAAAAGGAGCAACAGACCAAACTGATCGACACATGTGGCAAACAGTTGAAATTTTTAGTTTCAGGGGCAGATCAGTTGAGCGAGAATCATCCAAACCTGACCTCTCCCAGGACCGTAGCGAAATCCGGTGATCCCAAATTAGTAGCCAGCAGTGATTGGACCAGTGGATTTTTCCCCGGAGAATTATGGTATATGTACCAGTTAACCGGTGACTCATACTGGTTGTCAAAAGCGAAAGAATATACCGGTCTTTTGGAACAGGAGCAATTTAACGGGCACGACCACGATATTGGTTTTCGGATGTATTGCAGTTATGGCAACGGTTACAGGATTACCAACGACAGCACATACCGGAATGTATTAATCCAGTCGGCCAGAACACTGTGTTCACGTTTTAACGAGAAAGTCGGATGTATAAAATCGTGGGATAATAAAAAGTGGACCTATCCGGTCATTATCGATAATATGATGAACCTGGAACTGTTATTCCGGGCTGCCAAAGAAACCGGCGATACACTTTTTAGCCATGTTGCCATCCGGCATGCACAAACAACCCTGAAGAATCATTTCCGAAAAGATTACAGTAGTTATCATGTGGTTGACTACGATACCCTTTCAGGGAGAGTGCTGGGAAAAGTAACCCACCAGGGCTTTGCAAATGAATCGGCCTGGGCAAGGGGGCAGGCATGGGGATTGTATGGTTACACCATGGCTTACCGCGAAACAGGCATGACTGAGTTTTTGAGCCAGGCACAGGGAATTGCGTCATTTATTATGAACCATCCGCACATGCCGGAAGATTTGGTTCCGTACTGGGATTTTAATGATCCCGGAATACCGGATGCACCGAGAGACGCTTCTGCCGCGGCTATTATAGCCAGCGCACTTTACGAGTTATCGGGATATGTGCCGGATGGTAAGCAATTCACAACTTTTGCAGATCGGATTATGAAATCCCTGTCTTCCAAATCGTATCTGGCAGAAACTAAAACAAACGGCGGATTTCTGTTACTGCATTCAACAGGCAATAACCCTAAAAATTCGGAAGTGGATGTACCTTTGGTGTATGCCGATTATTATTTTCTGGAAGCGCTTCTAAGAAAAAATAAACTGGAAGAAAAATAAAAGAGATTTTCCGTTTATAGCTAGATTGAAAATAGATAATAAAATGAATGCGCCTTTAATCTGTTTAGAGGCGTATTTATATATACGAACCTTCGTTTATCCAATCAGGTTAGCTGTTTTTGACAGGTAAAATATGAATATATAAAGAGTAAAGTTATGCTAATAGCTCCATCCCCTAAGAAGTTAGAACTTCTAAGGGGCTTAATATATCAGGCGATTGGAAATCGCCTGTCTCTGATTGCCGGAGTAAGCGGAAACCGATCAGGGATTTTCGCTTTTTTCGATATAAATATAATAAGCCGGATAAATATGATTTTCAGCGTCATAAAGTCTTGCTTCCAAATCATATTTGCCTTTCTGCATGTAAACCGTAAAGGTTTCTTCTTTATCACCGGGGTTTATTTTCTTTGTTAATCCTTCGTGGTCGCCTACATACAACACCGCTTTTTGCATATTTACATTTTTGCTTGGAGGCATCGGGTAATTCACTTCGAGAGTGGGTTTTATGCCTGGAAATATCTCGTTAAATGCCAGCCCGCTTTCCCGGGGGTAACGGCATAAACTGATTTTATAAGTTCCGGCGGTAGCAAATTCAATTTTAAAAACCCCTGATCCCGGAGCCGCCTCGAGGGCAGCATACTGATGCCATATACGACCCCAAAAACCGGTATGCATATCGTGTGCGCTTATCCTTGTCGGATTTTCATATGGCGTTCCCACTTGTATATATGTATATTTTTCGTTCACACCTTCATCTACAATCGACTGCCACCACTTCTCGTAACTCATGCGAAATAGTTTTACTTTGTCAGGGTATTGGGCAGACAGGTTGTCGGTTTGCTTCGGATCTGTTTGGATGTTATAAAGTTCTTTTCCATCTACCAGTCGCCAGGTATCATCCATAACCGAAGATTTTCGCCATTCAACCAGGTTTTGTTCACGTTGCGAATCGGTAATAATACTTCGCTCTGGCCAATAGTCGCTTTTGCCTTCCAGTAAAGGTTTCAAACTTGTACCGTCGAGGGATTTTAGCGGAACAAATTTAAGACCGCACAAGTCGATGAGCGTAGGAAAAACATCGATATGAGCTGTCAGCTGGTTAATATCCCGGCCACCTTCAATCGAAGCTCCGGGCCACCGGATAAAAAACGGTACCCTGTGACCGCCTTCATATTCGCTGCCTTTTTTGCCGCGCATATTTCCATCGTAACCGTAAGCTTTCCCGTTTTGATAATGAATGCCGGTGGCTGTACCGTTATCAGTCATAAAAATTACAATGGTATTGTCTTTCAGGTTCAGCTTTTCAAGTTCATAATCCAATCGTTGAAAATTATCATCGATGTTGCTTATCATCCCGTAGAATCGCTTCTGGTTGTCGGTAATCGAATCTTCGTTTTTGTAGATGTTATAATATTTTTCAGGAACAAAAAGCGGCCCGTGGGGAGCATTAGTAGCGAGATATACAAAAAAGGGCGCTTCTTTATGGTTTTCAATAAAATTGATGGCATTCTCAAAGAATACATCGGTGCAATATCCTTTGTATTTCTCGGGTACACTGTTGTGCCAGTAGGTGTCGTCGAAATAATCGTTTCCCCAGTAATCGGGTCCTTGTGTAATTCCGCCACCTCCTAAGCGTACTACTTCCTGGAACCCACGGTCTTCGGGCCGGAATGGGTAATTGTCTCCAAGATGCCACTTGCCAAACATGGCTGTTTTGTATCCGTTTTGGGCAAAAACCTGTGCAATAACAGTTTCGTCTTTAAACAACTGCGAACGTCCGACAATGGTGTGAAAACAGTTTAACCGGTCGGTATAACGGCCTGTCATCAGTGCAGAACGAGTGGGGGCACATGTTGGGGAAACATGATAATTTGTAAACCGTACCGACTGCTTGTAAAAATTATCGATACCGGGTGTTTTAATATGGGGATTTCCTAAACAGCCTAAATCTCCGTATCCCTGGTCGTCGGTCAGGACAATAATTACGTTGGGTTGTTGTGCGGCTGCAGGAATAGCAGATACCATGCTAAAAAAAGACAAAAGAATCATTGAGCATACGTGTGTCAAACGTATTATAGATTGTTTATTTTTCATGTGTTTATATTGTTTATTTACTCTTGAAGCAATTAAATCTTTTCAGATAGCACATTGTGACGTTTTGCCCCTTGCTACCTTGCCTCCCGGCTGTCAAATTGTTCATGTCCTGTGGACATTTTATCCCAATTCGGGATTAAACAAACTGGTTTTGACGAATCTTAGATTTAATTTCCCGTTGGCTATTCGATAACTGCAAGCAATACCTGCTAAACAGGTAAAAAGCGTAGTAAATATAAGATTTAGAGTCTTAAAATTCATCCATTTATTCGCCTTTTTCATTACTCCCGTATTGAATTTTTTTAACCTGGGCAGTGGGTAGCTAACCTGAATTGAACAAAGAACATTTTGGGGCTTTCTTCGAACGAAAAATACAATCTCAGCCGAAGACTGTGATATAGTTTGGACTCTTAAAATCAAACGCTGTGAAAATAAAAAATCAGCTGTCCTATTGCCTTTATTTCAATTCGTTTTACTTTACAATTGAAAGCCCGGTAGGAATATAAAATTCTGTTTATTTACATAAATGACCGGGTGCCACAGGACGCATTCTTGAAATAGAAAGACGATATTTTAATCAAAATAATTAACACCGTGGAACATTTCAATTCTGTACGAACAGTTTTGTTATTGGGAATAACATTAATAATAGGGGGAATATTGCCGGCACAGGCTGTGTCGAAAGCAGGCAGCCACCCGAATATTCTAATCATTCTGACCGACCAGCAAACGGCAAAAGAGATGAGTTGTGCAGGAAATTCCGGTTTGAAAACACCTGCTATGGATTCTTTAGCGACTCATGGAATTCGTTTTACACGGGCTTATTGTGCCCAGCCTTTATGTGTGCCTTCCCGTTCATCGATGTTTACCGGTAGAATGCCTCATGAGGTAAAGGCAATGTATAATTTAAAGACAATCCCGGATTACTGGTCGGAAGATTTGCCCATGATGGGAAAAATGATGAAAAAGGTCGGGTACCGGACAGGATATGTGGGGAAATGGCATCTCCCGGTTTCGAGCAAAGAAAAGAATGTTCACGGATTTGATTACATGGTTGAAAAGGTTTATAACGATTATGCCGATGCTTCCATTCCTTACGATTGTTATGAGTTTTTAAAAAAACCGGGAAAGCAGCCTTTTCTTCTTGTGGCCTCGTTTACCAACCCACACGATATTTGCGAATGGGCAAGAGGTGATCAGTTGAGGCAGGATTACCTGGCAACGCCTCCGGCTCCTGAAGACTGCCCACAGTTGCCTGCGAATTTTGAGATTCCTGAGAATGAACCGGATATTTTAAGAAAAGTTCAAAGTGAATCATGGAAGGCATATCCAACCGGAGACTGGGGGCCAGACCGATGGAGGCAATACCGATGGGCATATGACAGGCTTACCGAAACGGTTGATTCCTATATCACGCGGATAATTGCAAGCTTGCGCAAGTTCCATAAGCTGGAAAATACAGTTATCATTTTTGCCAGCGATCATGGCGATGGCGATGCCAGCCATCGGTGGAACCAAAAACAGATCTTGTATGAAGAAGTGGTGAATGTCCCTTTCATTGTTTCGTGGTTTGGAAAATATAAAAACGAAACCGACAGCATCCACCTGGTCTCGACCGGCCAGGACCTGATCCCTACCATACTCGATTACGCCGGCGCCGAAGAACAGGTGGCACAGTCCGGATTAAAAGGCAGGAGTGTGCTTCAGTTAATAAATGACAAAAAAGCTGACTGGCGCGATTACCTGGTTGTTGAAACCTTATTTGCTTCCGGAGTTCAATCATCGGGCGTGGCCGGACGAGCTGTGGTTACTGCAGATGACAAATATATTCTGTACAATAGAGGTAAGAAGAAGGAACAATATTTTAACCTGAAAAATGATCCGGGGGAAATGAATGATCTTTCGGGAAAGAAAGACTGTTCAAAAAGAATAGCAGAACTACGAGATATTCTACAGAATTGGTGCAGGGAATACCAGGATGACTTTGATGGCGGATGGGAATAAAATTTTGACAAAAAATAAATTTAAGATGATATGAAAAAAATATTTCTTTTTCTAATGCTCCTTGTTTTTACTGCAGGAGCCGGCTTTTCGCAGGGAAACGCGAATGTTAAAAAACTTTCTGATAAAGAGCGCCTGAAATGGTGGCACGAGGCCAAATTCGGGATGTTCATTCACTGGGGTGTTTATTCCATGTGGGCCGGTAATTATCACGGGCATGAACAGGCGAAAGGTGGTGCCGAATGGATTATGAACCGGTGTAAAATCCCGGTTGCAGAATACCAGGAACGGGCCAAAGATTTCAATCCGGTGAATTATGATCCGGATGCCTGGGTGAAAATGGCCAAAGATGCCGGGATGAAATACATTGTGATTACTGCCAAGCATCACGACGGATTTGCTTTGTTTGACAGCAAGGCTAGCAAATGGAATGTAGTCGATGCCACAAAATGGGGGAAAGATCTGCTGAAATCCTTGGTTGCAGCCTGCAAAAAATACGACGTCCGTCTGGGATTTTACTATTCGCAGGCACAGGACTGGAACAACCCGGGTGGGGCAGTTGCCCGCAGACCAATGAAAGATGGTTGGGATAACCCCAATGCGGTAACCATCGATGCTTATACCAAAGAACATAAGGGGCACTGGGACCCGGCCCAGGAGACAGCTACGTTCGAAGAATACATCGATCGTGTAGCTGTTCCGCAGGTGCATGAGTTGTTGTCGAATTACGGCCCCGTTTCTGTACTGTGGTGGGATACCCCGACAAATATGACGAAAGAAGCAGCCACAAAACTACAGGCACAACTGGCACTTCAACCCAATATTATTACGAACGACCGTTTAAAAAAGCCAGATTTTCCCGGCGACACAAAAACACCGGAACAGCGGATTCCGGACCAGGATGATTTGAAGGGCCAAAACTGGGAAACCTGTATGACCATGAACCACACCTGGGGATACCGGACATCCGACCACGACTGGAAATCGACTGAAACATTGATCCGCAACCTGGTTGATATCGTATCGAAAGGTGGCAATTACCTGTTGAATATTGGCCCGAAACCGGACGGTACATTCCCGGAGGCCAGCATTGAACGATTGAAAGAAATTGGAGACTGGATGGAAGTGAATGGGGAAGCGATTTATGGAACACAAGCCAGTCCGTTTGGATTGTTGCCATGGGGTCGCTGCACGAAAAAAGAAGAAAAAGGCAAAACAATTCTGTATCTTTCGGTATTTGACTGGCCTGAAAACGGACAACTGGCATTACCGGATATGAAGAATAAAGTGGTATCTGTTACATTATTGGCAAACGGGAAAAAATTAAAGGCGAAAACTACCAAAGATGGAGTTAGCATTAGTTTGCCAAAGGAAGCGCCTGATAAAATCGCCAGCGTGATTAAGCTCACGGTGAAAGGAAGTGTTACAAAATAACTTTTTACTGATCATTTAAAAATCGGAGAAATTAGGATAGAAATCAGTTCCTGATAAAAAGAGACACTGTTTCACAAAGTGGTTCTGAACCGTCGACACGGATACAGCAACAAGACTTAATTATCAATAAAAAATACAGATGTTTTCTCAAGCTAATCATCATTGAAAATTCAATAATCTCAGTAAGTAAATGTCCTACTAATCACACTTCATATTTGATAAAATTTATGGTACAATACCTTTAACTTCAGGTGTCTCGTCTCTGTTTTCAGGATTAAAGTAAGATATACCTTGCTTTTTATAGAGTTGAAGAAAAGGTTGTAGTCTGAAAACAAACTCCTTGTAATCCACCTTAGGTTTATCTGTCCATGCAATCTCTGCCAATGCAGCAATCCGAGGAAAAGTCATAAAATCGAGTCGTTCGTCGCTATGAATCCTTTCGGACCATAAATTAGCCTGTACTCCAGCGATCAAGGATGGATATTGATTCAAAGGGTTCCGATACGTCTTGCTAAAATCAAGTATACTGGCTAATGTCACAAAATCTCCTTTCCACCTACGTCCTGATGTATGGGTTGAATCCTGAACAAAATCAAAGTAAAATGGAATTCGAGGGCACATTATGGTTTTATAACCACTCTTTAAACCCTGCATCAATTGTTCCGGCTTATTGTGCCTCCACCACATCACTCTGCATTGCTCAGGTGATACTCCGGCACTGATTATTTCATCCCACCCAATCAGTGTTTTATTTAAAGAGGAAACGCTATCAGCCATCCTTGTAATAAAATAGAACTCGACCTGTGTGAGATTTTCAAACTCATGCTTCTTCATCAATACCTGAACAAGCGAATCAGTCTTCCATTGCTCATTCCCGAAATGCACTTCATCGCCACCCAGATGAATATATTGGGAAGGGAACAACTCCGTTACTTCACGCAGTATGTCAGTCAGAAATTTATAGGTGTTTTCGTTACCCGGATTAAAAGTAAACTCTGGCCATCGCTCCGATCCTCCACCGGAATATTCAGGATAGGCTTTGTTAGCTGCCGTCGCATGTCCTGGCATGTCAATCTCCGGGATTACTTCAATGAAACGCTCACTTGCATACTGAACGATTTCTTTAATGTCCTCCTGCGTGTAGTATTGTGCAGGACCATCAGGATTTGAATAATTTCCAACTCCACCAACTTCTGTCAATAATGGAAATTTTTTTATCTCAATTCGCCATCCCTGTACATCTGTAAGGTGCCAGTGAAACACGTTTAGCTTATAAAATGCCATCCAATCCAAAAGCTGCTTCACTTTTTCTTTTCCAAAGAAGTGACGCGATTCGTCAAGCATAAAACCTCTCCATCCAAACCGTGGCTTATCAATAATCGTGCTTTCAGGTATTTTAATTTTGTTGTTCTCTGCTGTCTTTATCCCTGCCAGTTGTACCAAAGTTTGAAGAGCATAGAACATGCCAACCTCATCAGAAGATTCAATTATGGTTTTATCAGAATCCACACTAATCCTGTATTCTTCACCCTCCAGGTCTTCTTGGGCACATCTAAGATAAAGATTGACAAACTTACCTGTCCCCTTCTGAAAAGGAAGATCGATCCCAATATTTTTTATCTGATCGGCAAATTGATTGAATACTTTTTCGCTGCCATTTTCACACTGAACAACCCAGGACTTTACATGAAGAAAAGATCCATTTTTCAATTCACAATTAGCAGGTGACGGAATAATCTGTATTGATTGACCATTTGCCAGCAATACCTGAAAAATAAAAATTACAAAAAGTACTTTTCCCCTCATATCAAGTTATTTGTTAATCCACGTAACTTGTTGTTTTCTGATTTTTACTCTTTTCAGTATGTAGAGCGGTCAGTATCATCGTATTTTTCTTGCAAACGAATGAGTTCCGTTTTGAGGCTGTCAATCAGTTCCATATGATCATCAGAATCGATCAGGTTATTCATCTCTTGTGGGTCGTTTTCCAAATCATACAGTTCCCACTCATCTATATCGTTGTAAAAATGTATAAGTTTATACCGATTCGTCCGGATTCCGTAATGCCGTTTCACCATATGTTCATTGGGGAATTCATAATAGTGATAATAGATGGCGTCGCGCCATTCAGGATCAACGTTGTCAATTAAGAGCGGTTTCAGTGAGCGTCCCTGAATAGAGGAAGGAATATCTACACCTGCAAAATCGAGAAAGGTAGGTGCATAGTCGATGTTTTGCACTAGTTGTGTTATATCACCCCTGGTAGAGTATCCCTCAGGAAGGTGCATCAAAAGCGGAGTTCGCAAAGATTCCTCATACATAAACCGCTTATCAAACCAGCCATGCTCTCCCATGTAAAATCCCTGATCGGAGGTGTAGACTATCAATGTATTTTTGTCCAGTCCATTCTCTTTGAGGTAGTCAAGTACACGTCCCACATTTTCATCTACCGATCTAATGCAAGCCAGGTAGTCTCGCATATACCTCTGGTATTTCCAGAGATATAAATCATTTCCGTTGAGTTTTTGCTCCAGAAAATCTTCCTTTATAGGATTATAATACGCATTCCATGCTTTTTTCTGTTGTTCGTTCATCCGTTTGGTATGGTCTCTATTCGGGAATCTGGATACGATATGTTTATCTTGCATTTTCAGGTCGTAGCGAAGATCCATATCTGTGGATCGAATGCTTAAGTGTTGTTCTTTGGCGGCCCTTCTTCCGTCATAATTATCAAAGAAATTTTCAGGAACCGGGTAAACTTTATCTTTAAATTCATCAAAATTAGCTGTATCGGGTTCCCATGTTCGGTGAGGTGCTTTGTGGTGTAAAAGCAAACAAAAAGGTTTATTCTTATCACGATTTTTGAGCCAATTGATGGCAAAATCGGTAGTAAGGTTTGTACAATAACCTTCGTATTGTTTCTTCTCTCCCATTTCAATAAAATCGGGATTATAGTATTGTCCTTGTCCCGGTAAAATATTCCAATAGTCGAAACCTGTCGGATCACTTTTTAAATGCCATTTACCAATCAACGCAGTTTGGTAACCAGCTGTTTTTAAAAGCTTTGGAAAGGTTACTTGGCTCCCATCAAAAGTTACGGCATTGTTTATTTGTCCGTTTTTATGGGTGTGTTTACCGGTGAGCATAGTTGCACGGCTTGGTGCACAAATGCTGTTTCCCACAAAACTGTTGTGAAAGATTACTCCTTCTTCGGCTATTCTATCGAGGTTGGGTGTCTGAATCAATTTATCACTATAAGCGCTGATCGTCTGGTAGGAATGATCATCAGTCATTATAAACAGAATGTTTGGATGTTCAATTGGCTTTTCTTTTACCTGGCAGGCGAAAAAAAGAAACTGAAGCAGTAGTATTCCTACTATCTTTAATGTATTCTTTTTCATAAAAATTGAGTTTCTAATTTATTTTTCTGCTCAAAAAATATAAAAGGGGAGGAGAATTTCCCCCCCAATTAATCTATGCAAACTAGACTATCTAAAGACTGTATATTTTTATTCCCACCCCGGATTTTGAACCAGGTTTGGATTTAAAGTCAGCTCGTTGGTAGGAATAGGAGACAGATAATCTCTGTTTACAACAAATCCATATCCATTTGGCATCGTAACCTTATCCCTGTCTATATATCTATCATCATCTACCAAAACTCCACCTAACAAATTTTCAATCTCCGGGAATGAAACTCCCTGAATAAAACGTGCACCTTTTAACCTCTTTCCTTTAAAAATATCATGTGCCCTCCAACGCCTCAGGTCTTCAAGGCGGAATCCTTCCAATGCTAATTCAACTCTACGTTCGCGTCTTATTTCGTTAATAATAGGACTCAGGTTTGGGAATTCCCAGTTAGGATCTGTAAAACCAACATTCAAATCTAATGCTGGCATTCCTGCCCTGGCACGAAGTAAGTTGATTGAATTATCCAAATCAGTTTGAGATAATGTACCAAGTTCAGCCTTGGCTTCTGCGAAAATTAAAAGTGCTTCTGCATATCGATATACAATCCCGGCAGTTTTTGCATAGTCAGAAGTACCACCACTCTGTTGTTGACTTGCATCGGTAGTAGAACCTTTTCTTACCATATAGCCAGTTGTACTATTTTGAGCAGCAGACTCAGCAATTGTTGGGTATTGGAAATAAATTCCTGCATCAGATTGTAATTGTCCGGGAACCCAAACTGATTGTGTTAAACGAGGATCGCGTCCTTCAACCGTTTGCAGCAAAGTGCTGTCCCCTTTATACATAGGGCTTAGGCTTATAGGAAGACCATCTGCACACAAATATTGATCAACTAACTGTTTGGTAATACCTGATTGATTTCCCCCCATTCCATTAAGATATTGCTGAGCACCGTGACCAGTTCCTAATTCTGGATTACACTCTTGCCACATCATAACTTCGGCAGTACTACTGTGATCAATTCTGTTAAAAAGTTTCCAATAGTCATTTTCCGTATCTCCTGTTGAATAGATGCCATATGGTCCCTGCATCAATTCTTCTGTTGCTGCAACAGCTAATTGCAAATATTTTGTTCCATCTGAGCCTTGAACACCAAATTCGGTACCTTCATGATATTTTTCCCAGGTACCTTCAAATAAACAGACCCTGGCTTTCAACAATAAAGCAATTCCTCTGTGCAACCTGTGTTCCGGCACCTCACTCTTTTCTTTCATTAGATCAATTGCGACATCCAGATCCTCAATGATTTTATCAACAATCTGATCCCTCGGTATTCTTGGCGCATACAATTCTTCCGACTCGATGTTCAGAACTTTGTCGTACCAGGGAACTGCTCCAAATGAACTAACTTTACTAAAATAAAACATTGCCCTAAAGAATCGACCTTCTCCTTTATAGTGTTTTATATCAGCTTCCAAACCATCTGTTACATTTTCAGCATTCTCAATAAAATAGTTAATCTTACGTATGTCGCCCCATGACCATCCACCGCCAGAAGCAGGAACAGAACGCTGTCCGTTTAAGGTTGAATTGGGTGTTGCCGGCTGCATGTTATCGCTGTTCGTTTCAGACTCATATACTCCTAACGACCAACCCGCTGTTAATTTTCTGAATTTTGTATAAAACTGGTTTAGATACAACTCCATATCCGTTGAAGTTTTCCAATACGAATCCTCTGTAATTTCATCTAAGGGATACTTATCAAGTACATCAGTACACCCAAATGCCATGAAACCTATAAATAGGTATATAAATATTTTTTTCATTTTTTCTAACTTTTAAAATTAAAATGTAACATTTAGCCCGGCAGAATAAACTTTTGAAAGAGGATAAGTTCTACCACTGCTGTAACTTCCACTTATTGCTCCAACTTCCGGATCAAGTGTCGACCAGAAATTTGTAATAGTAAGCAGGTTTTCGCCGCTAACGAATAACCTCAATCTTTTAATTACACTTTTATCTCCTGTATTCATTGGTACAGTATAACCCAACTGAATGTTTTTCAATCGTACATAAGAGCCATCTTGCAAATATCTTGTTGATACTTGCCTATCCTTAGTAAATCCTGTTTTACCACTAGCATCCAAAGGTTTTGGTAAATAAGCATCCGGATTATCTTCTGACCAATAATCCATAACTTCCTCCGTAATGTGCGAATGCGCTTTTCTGTTCCATCCCCAGAACAATGAGGTATAATCATTTAGCCAAACATCGCGTTTACCTACACCTTGCCACAACATATTAAAATCGAAACTTTTCCACGATGCACCAGCCTTTACAGTATATAAGTAACGGGGCCTGCTATTACCAATAACACGCCTGTCGCCAGGTCCTGTTCCAGGAACAACCTCACCAGTTTCAGGGTCAATTTCAGGCTCTAAAGTATTATCTCCAATGTTAATTTTGCCATCGCCATTTAAGTCTAAGTACTTCACATTACCCGGAGACCACCTTGAACCAAGATATGACATATCAACTTCAGCTAAATATTCGTCAACTTCTTCTTGAGTTTGAAAAAGTGATTCTGCCTCATAGCCCCATATTTCACCTAATACTTCCCCCACATAGTGACTCGAAATCAATTTCTCAGGATTATGGTATTCAGTAATAACGGACTTACTGTCAGACAACATAAATTCAACGTTGTATTTAAAATCTTTTATCTGGTCTCTCCAACCTAAGGTAAGTTCAAACCCTGTAGTTTTTAATGTTGCACTATTGGTTTTCGGAGGATTGGTTCCTAATACTGCAGGAAGTGCAGATACGGGACCAAACATATTTTCAGTAATACGTTCAAACACATCAAACTCTGCCGATAGCCTGTTATTTAGGGAGGTAAAATTAAATCCAAAGTTTTTGGTTTTCGAAGTCTCCCAGGTAATATTTGGGCTAACAATTCCGGGCATATTTGAATAGTTCGGCCTCGAACTGCCCATAATCCATGCTAACTCGGTTTTAATTGGCAAATTCGGTAAGTGCAGGTAGCTGTCTACATTTTGGTTACCTAATGTTCCGTACGAAGCTCTTAACTTGAACGTATTAAATATGTTACTAAGCGGTTCCCAGTAATTTTCTTTATGCATATTATACCCCAACGCGAAAGATGGGAAAAAACCAAATCTATGATCTTCCGGAAATTTGGAAGCTCCATCGTATCTGCCATTAAATTCAAACAAATACTTTTCCATATAGTCGTATGACAGACGTCCAAAAGCACCTAATGTAGCCCAGTCTGACTCCGGATTATTAGGATCTGTTGATTCACCAACTGCAACATTTAACGAATTTAAATCGTCATTTATAACATTATAACGTTGTGCAATTAACCGGGTAAAGTAACTTTCTTGTTGCTGAACACCCAGTAACACTTTCAGGTTATGCTTCTCGTCAAATGTTTTGCTATAATTTGTATAAATATTAAACGAGTGGTAGTCAGTATGACGGTAATCTTTTTGAATCCGGTTAGTAGCACCGTTATAAACAGTTGCAGAACCATCAGGACCGTAGAAGGTAGCCTTTTTGTAGTTTAATGTTTGCTCATGAATAACCCTTTTAAACGTATAATCGCCTTTTACATTCCATCCGGGCAAAAGTTTAATTTCCGCTTTAAAGGTGTTAATGAATTCATCATTAGTATATTCCTCAAAACCATAATTTTCGGTAAAAAAAGCTACCTGGGCATCTTGTTCCGGAACGATCTCATTGCCTTCGTCATCGTAAATAGCAGGAGTTTTTGCAGGGGCGGTTGGAATGTAGCGCATAATATCGTGATACAGCCTTTGTCGGTTTGCGCCTGCTGCTGAAGTAGGAAAAGAATTTCTTCGTCTTGTCATTCTCGACACAACACCTAAATTCAGCCAATTTGTTACCTCAGCATTTATATTACTGCTAAATGTATTTTTCGAAAAACTCTCTTCTCCAAAATTTAACATCCCGGGATCCGTCAAAAAACCAGTTGAAACATAATAGGTTAGTTTTTCTGAACCACCACTTACAGAAAGGTTGTGTTGTTGAGTAACGGCATAATCCTTATACATTACATCAAACCAATCGGTATTTGCACGGCCGGAATACCAGTCGCCGGAACCACCGCCGCCTATACCCAGCCATCGGCTTCCATTGTTAGGCATTGGGCCTGTTCCGTATGGGTAATTACCATCAATATGGTCCTGCATTTCCTGAATAGCTTCTTCAGAAAAGATGGGCGATCCCCTAAAATTTATACCGGCATCGTTGGCAATTTGGGCGAATTCTACCGAGCTTACTGTTTCAGGTAAATAAATCAATTGTTTCATATTGAAACTATTGGAGTAATTGAGTTTGAAGGAACTATTTTTTTGTCCTTTTTTAGTTGTGATAAGAATTACGCCGTATGCCGCTTCTGCACCGTAAATTGCAGCGGCTGCTGCGTCTTTTAAAACAGAAACACTTTCAATATCTTCCGGATTCACACCATTAATGTTTGCACGAACCCCGTCAACTAAAACGTATGGATTACTTGAAGATAAGGAACCAATCCCACGAATATTGAGAGACATGGTAGCATCACTGGCACCTCCTCCATTGTTAACCGAAGCATTCAAACCCGGAGCCAAACCTTGAAGGACCTGTGAAGTACTATTCACTGCCCGGTTTTGCATTTCCTCCGAGTCAATTTTAGCAACCGCACCTGTTAAGTTAACTTTCTTTTGTGTACCATAACCAACAACTACTACTTCTTCCAATCCTGCAATATCCTCTTCCATTACAATATTAAAAGTAGTTTGTGCACCAATTTTAATTTCTTGTGTTTTCATACCTATATATGAAAAAACAAGTGTTGCTGCATTTTCTGATATACTCAGGTTAAAAGTCCCTTCGGTGTTTGTAACTGTTCCGACAGCGGTACCTTTTACCACAATTGAAACCCCAGGAAGAGGTTTATTAGAGCTGTCGGTAACACGACCTGTTACCGTTTTTTGTTGCGCGAATGCAACACTGCTTATTCCTATTACCAGAATTAGCAGGTAAATTAATCTTACATGTATTTTCCCCATAATTAAATGATTTAGTTTGGAGATAAAATTACGAGTAGTCTATATTGGGATATATGAAAATTGTACAAATCACTATTGAAAATGGAATTGCAAAGCAAATTGTTGAAATTGTATAATATTATTGAAATTGTATATCTGAGGTAAGTTGCGGCTAACTTTCCAGATCGGGATGAAGGAAAAATTACTGTAAATAAACTATCTGAACAACTAAAAGTACAAATTCAATACATTGAATTCTTACTTTTTCTCAAATTTGTACAGATAAAATTTATTCCATATTAAGAGGATTAAAATGAACTTTAAAAACTTACTAATATCAATTGTATTATTTTTTAATATCACTCAGGCTTTCTCTGAAAAAAAACTGAACGTCTTATTTATTATAACAGACGACCTGACCACCACAGCAGTTTCGGCTTATGAAAACAAAGCGAGTTTTACTCCTAATATAGACAAGCTGGCATCTGAAGGCGTCTTATATACCAGTGCCTACTGCCAGTTTCCGGTTTGCGGACCATCGCGCGCTTCATTAATGTTTGGATATTATCCTCATGCCACCGGAACGTTTGGCTATACAAGCGGACGCGAAAATGTTGGCGAGCATAAAAGTTGGAGTCAATTTTTTATGGAAAATGGTTACAAGTCGATGCGGGTAAGCAAAATTTTCCACATGGGTGTTCCCAAAGACATTACGATGGGCTCAAACGGTAGCGACGATTCCCTTTCATGGCACGAGAGATACAACGTTAAAGGCCTTGAATACCTGTCTCCTGGTGAAGGAGAATTGGTGCAAAATAATCCTGATGGCACCAAGCCTGTAAAAGATGGAAATGTTATGACAATAGTGAAATCTGAGGGAGGTGATCAGGCTCAACCAGATGGAAAAGCTGCTGAAAAAGCTATTCAGTTAATAAAAGCGAATAAAAACAAACCATTCTTTTTGGCAGTTGGATTTGTACGCCCTCATGTTCCGTTTGTAGCCCCAAAAGAATATTTCCAACCTTATCCATGGCAAAGAATGGCTTTTCCCGTTGCATATAACGACGATTGGGCAGATATGCCCAAACGAGCCATTAATTACGTTAACAGTGTTAAAGCAAAAATGAATCCAACGCAGGAGAAAAAAGCAATTGCTGCATATTATGCAAGCGTAGCATATATGGATGCTCAAGTTGGGAAAGTATTGAATGCCTTAAAAGAAGAAGGATTGGAAGATAATACAATTGTTATTTTTACTTCCGACCATGGTTTTCATTTAGCTGAACACCGATTTTGGATGAAGGTAAGCCTTAAAGAGGAATCGGTTCGTGTTCCGTTGATTATAAAAGTGCCGGGGAAAGAGCCTGCTGTTTGCAACTCTTTTGTAGAATTAATCGATTTATACCCAACTATCGCTGAATTAGCAGGATTAAAACCGTCAGAACATTTACAGGGAAAGAGTTTGGTTGAAACAATTAACAATCCGCAAACAGAAGTCAGGGATTATATATTTACTGTCACGCAAGGAGGAAATTCATTCTTATTAAGAAATCGCGACTGGGCTTTTATGTCGTACAACGAAGATGGTAGCCTGGGCTACGAACTTTATGATATGCGAAAAGATCCCTACCAAATTAATAATCTAGCTCAAAAACCTGAATACAAAGAAGTACTAAACCATTTTAAAGAGCTATTATCCCTTAAATTAGAAGCTGTGCGAAAAAATGATTTATAGTACAACCTGAATGGTAATTGTTCAACAATCTTAGCCAAAACAGCTGTTATTCAACGTGTCGATAATCTGATGGGGATACTTTAAAATTCTTTTTAAATACAGCACTAAAATAAGAGTGATCTGAAAAGCCCGTTTCTGTCGCAATTTCTGAAATGGTCTTGCTGGTTTGTTTTAAAATCATGCACGCCTTTTGTAGGCGAATTGACAGGATAAATTCGTTTATTGATTTTCCGCTAATGGCTTTTATTTTTTTGTAAGCAAGCGTTCTGCTAATGCCTAGTTCTGCAATTAATGAATCTACATTGAATTGCGTATTTTGAAGGTTCAATTCTACTGTGGAGATTGCTTTTTGAAGAAATTTTTCATCCATTTTACTATTAGTAACTTCTTCTACTTTAATAACAAGATCCATATTGAAGCGCCCTTTAAGTACCTCCCTGTTTTTTAACAAAGCATTAACTTGAGCGTGTAGAACAAAAGTGTCGAATGGCTTTGAAACATACAGATCTGCACCTGATTTATAGCCCTCAATTTCATGTTCGGCCATTGTTTTGGCAGTAAGCATTACAACAGGAATATGGCTAATCCGCAAATCATCCCGCAGTGATTTACAAAATCCATAACCGTCCAGTTCAGGCATCATAACATCTGTTATTATTATATCGGGCAGATGTTCCACTGCTTGAAGTAACCCGGTTCTACCGTTATCAGCTGTAAAAACCTCATAATCCTTACTAAATTCTTTTTCAAGATAATACCTGAGTTCCAAGTCATCTTCAATTATTAGCATGGATATATTTTTCTCTGACAGTTCTTTATCAAATGTCCGAACAACATCAGGTTCATTTTCCAGTTCAACTTCCCCAATGATAGCATCGTTTGTATGTACAATTTCAAATTGTTTTTTGAAAGGAAGTTTCACAACAAATGTGGCCCCCTCACCTATTTCACTTTCTGCCCAGATTTTACCGCCATGCAATTCAACCAGTTTTTTAGACAGAGCCAGGCCAATTCCAGTGCCTTCTGTTAAAGTATCACCTTGAAAATAGCGGTCAAAAATTGAATCAAGTTTCGAATCCGGAATTCCTTTACCATTATCCTTTACCCGGATATTAACCCATTCAGGTTCTGTATCTACAATCAACTCAATAATACCTCCTGGAGACGTGCATTTTAATGCGTTTGAAAAAAGGTTGTACAAAATTTTAGTAAGCTTATCCTTATCAAAATAGAAGAATATTGACTTATCCGCATATATCAGTTTTATATCGATTCCTTCGGTTCTGGCCATAAAATGAAATGTATCCAACACTTCGCGGCACAATTCAATCAAATTTGAACTCGAAAGATTCAGCTTTAATTCATCCATTTCAGCTTTCCTGAATTCCAGGATCTGATCAACTAATACTTTCATTCGGTGAGAATTACGATAAATTCCGGGTAGTTCATTTTTTATTTCTTCAATTGAAACATTTTTTCCAACTACTTTTTTCAACGGAGAGTAAATCAAAGTCAATGGCGTTCGTAATTCATGCGAAATATTTGTAAAAAATCGCAATTTCATCTGGTTGATTTCATTCAAACGCTTTTGTTCGTTTTTCTCAACGGCAAGCAGGTGTTTAAGTTTTGCCCTTTTTAGCGACTCCATCCAAATTAATGAAGCAATTGTAAGTACAACAAATACAATCAAAATCCTGAACCAGGTTGTCTGCCACCAGGGAGGTAAAACTTCAAAACTGATGTTTGTTGTTTTTTCATTCCAAATTCCGTTAGGAGTTGATGCTTTTACCTTGAAAGTATATTTACCGGGTGTTAAATTTGTGTAATTAGCCGACCTCTCTTTTCCGATATTCCAAATTTCTTCAAAACCATCGAGCAAATAGGAATACAATATTTTTTCGTGCTGGGGCAGGTCGAATGAATTAAAAGAAAATTTATAGGTTGAACTAGAATAGGGTATTTTTGCTAGAGCTAAAGATTGTGTGTTGCGTGAAAAAACAGTTGAAATTTCCGAACCTTCTTTAGTCCCTACTAATTCGAACTTTGTTACCCAGACATTGCTTGAAATCGTATCGGTAAATACTTCTTTAGGAGTAAACCTCAGAATCCCATTGTTGGTTCCCAGGAATACTTCCCCCTTTTCATTTTTCAGGAAAGAACCAAATCGAAAATCGTGTTCATCTTTTTCATAAACGGTAATGTTGTTTCCTTCCAGCTCAGAATTAATTTTCAGAATTCCATTGCTTGTAGCTGCCCATAGCGTTTTTCCAGTTTCCCATAATAACTGAAATTTGGTATTGGCAAACTTGCTGGTTTTAAAGTAAGGCGAAACAAGTTGAGTATCTGTATTATATTTGAACAGCCCTTTCGTCGTTCCAAATAAAACCAGCCCGTTTCTGTCAACAATAATCGAACGTACTTCGTTACCATAACTATTCCGGGAATTATTCAATGATACTACATCTTCAAATCTATTTTTAGAGTAATTGTAGGCGTAAAAGCCACCCTGCGAACCAAACCATATTTTTTTATTTTTTTTATCTTCGAATGAAGTGTAGAATGCGGGAGAAATTCCCAGGGAAAAAGTATCGCTGTTTTTGTTTGAAAGCTGAACGGATTTATTCTCTTTTAAATTTATGCAGTATAATTCATTGGCAAATATCCATATTTTCCCGCTGGAATCAGCAGTTAGCCTGTAATGGCTTCTTTGTCCTATTTCTTTTAAAAGCGGATGTTTATGTGCATCAGTAAATGTTTCTGTGTTTTTGTTAAAAAAATACAACTTATCTAAAAATGCAGCTACCAATAAAACATCTTTTGTAAAAGGTACAACCCCTGTAATTTTTTTTATTCCGTTTTGTTTAAAGCTCTTAAAACTATTAGTTGTTTTATCAAACTTGTTCAATCCGCCTCCGTCGGTAGCCAACCATATATTTTTATCCTCGTCCTCAATAATTTTGGTAATGGAATTGCCCGATGGACCGGCATCGGATTCTTTAACCGATGCGAAATGTTCGAAATTACTCTCGAAAATCAGAGTAGCACCATCACGAACAGTGCCGAGCCAAACCTCACCATTTTTAGTAAAATTTAACGATTGCACCTCATTCCCCGGAAGTATTTGATCTACATAGGGCCCGGATTGGAAAGAGTTTACCAAATTAAACGCAGTATCAAACTCCTGAACTCCTCCTCCATCCGTTGCCATCCAAAGATTGTTTGTTAACGGATGTGATTTAAATTGAATAAGAATTTCGTGACTAAGCTCCGAATTATTCCCATTGTAATGTTTTATGGTACCATTTTTCTTATTAATTTTTGTTAATCCTGAGAAACTACTGGCAACCCAAATATCATCTCCTTGTTTTTCCAGGCCGCAATAAAAGTTATAAGGTAATGAATAAAATGGTTTTAGAACCTTTGAATTTTTATCTACCAAAAATAAACCTTGCGCCGTAACAGATACCAAAAGGTAAGTACTATCAAAATCACATGCCTGTTGGATTTCCCAATTGGTATTGGCCAAAGCATCCCGCTGAAACAAAACTGGGTATACCTCCAACGCTTTTGTTTTCTTATTGTGAATATAAAAAGTATTGGAATTATAAAACCAAAGTGTAGAATCGCTTTCATGCAGAATCCTTACATACGATGAGGTATTTTTTATTTCTAAACTGCTAAATGATTGGAGTTCGGGATTGAAATAATTAACACCGGATTGTGTAACCACCCAAAGCCGATTACCTTTATCTTCATAAATTTCCCGGATTCTGTTATCATTTATAGACGAATTATCATTGGCATCGTGATAAAATGTTTGCATTTCAAATCCATCATACCTGTTCAGACCATGCTGCGTCCCAAACCAAACATACCCCATGTGGTCAACGCAAATGGTTTTCACATTACTGTCAGACAATCCATCCTCCTTGGTAACATTTAAAGCGTTGTAAATCTGGCCTGAAATTACGTTTGCATAAAGCACCAGAATTAAGAACAAGTAGGTAATTCTTTTCAAATTTCAAAATATTTCATAGCTACTGCTAAATCCTCAATGTTTTTATAACACACCCTTTCCTAAGTTCATCTAAAACATAAGTAATCTGGAGCATTCCCTCCATAACTACTTCTGACCACTCCTTTTCTTCAGGGATCTGTTTAAGTGCGAGTTTTCTTTGAATTACATTGGTCAGAATATTTCGGTGGATCTGTATTCGATTGATGGTTTGCTTATCCCATTCATGATGTTTTCGAACCGTTGATAATGAAAGACCGTATTGAACAAATTTCTCAATTTTTAAAAGAAGCACAAGCATTGATTTAATACCCATTTTCGCCAATACTTCCCTATCGTGTTTGGTGTGTTCCGGCAATTCGGAAAGATGCTGCACGGCAATTTTTTCATCATTTTTTATGCTTTCAAAAACAAACGACAAATAGCCTACGACAAGATCTGTAATCTGCGGAATTTCTATTTCAGGTCGTGAATAAAAGTAAGGAACAATAATTTTGGATTGATCTTTAGTAAATTTACCCAAATGACGGAGGTATACATCAAAGAATTCTAATATTCTTTTCAAACCGGATAAAATGGCAGCATCAACGGAATCCAATGGTAGCTTCACCAACTCAGATGATAATTCACCAAGTAATAATTCAAAAGATATATTTTTACCCATTAATTGCTCTTATCTTTTGCAAATTCAGCTCAAGATAGGTCAAATGAAGGGAAATCTGAAAAGATACTCTTACAAAAAACATCTTTTCACGTCTATTTTGAACTTATAAAAATTAAAAGGGCCCTAGTATTCTGTGGATCCCAAAAAATCACCATTCTATAAATATTATGACATATAGTCAGGAGGTTTAAATTAAACAACAACCACGAATTACCTATATTCGAGATAGAATCAGCATTATAAATTGTTTGCATATTCCACTTGCGCAATTTTTCAAAAAATGATAAAGTTAAAAGGATCGTTTCCTGAGAATCCTTTTAACTCATATTACAATAAATAACTGACAAATATAGTTCGACTGTATGTTAGAATCAAGGGTGTCTCTCAATTACCTTTTTCATAACAAAAAAAGAATATCACTTGAAACATTTAAAACTCTGTAAGTTTATTTGACCAATTCTTTCTTTCATTATTTTCAAAACTACCTAAATAGTTTTCTGTAGTTCCTATATTCGAATGGCCGAGTGAATCTCCAATAAAGGAATTAGGAGCACCCTTTCGTTTTAACATAGTAGCAAAGGAATGTCTTGCAGTGCCGGTTGTTAGTCTATTTTGAATACCCACTTCTTTTGCAATAGTTTTCAATTTGGTATTCATCATTCTGTTAATCGATTTTGATTTTTTATGAATTTGCTCTTCAGTCATTTCTGTTGTCAGGAAAGGAAAGATATAGCTATCCTGATCATCTGATTCCCTTCGCCACCTCATTATAATTTTCATCACTGTATCATTCACAAAAACTTCAATAAGTTTTGATTTACGGTTGGTTGTTCTTGTTTTTTCACGTCTGAAATAAATGGAGTCTCCTTCAATATCGGAATTTTTAAGCAAGCAAATATCTTTTGTATTTATTCCATTACACAGATATGAAAAAATCCATAAATCCCTGTACAATTGTTCTTTACTCCCTTCTTCCGGTTCATATTCAAATATTTTCTTTATTTCATCAGTATTGAGGGCCTTTTTAATATTTTTTGGTTGTGGAATTTCATATTTATTATCAACACTCTTTCCAAAAGGGTAAAGGTTATCTGAAATATCACCTCTTTTAATTGCGCGGTTAAAAACATACCGTACATTTCTTAAATACATGCTGATTGTTGTTTCGGACTTACCATATTTCAGCATCCAATCTTCGTATTTCTTCAAAAATGCAGGATTACAAACACGAAACTTCATCGTTTCTCGTGTGTACATTTTTTTAAATGATTCCAGAGTATTTTTATAAGTATCGGCCGTACTGAACTTATTATCACGCCTTAAGTCATCCTCTCTCTCTTTTAAAGCTGCAAACAAATCTTTATTGTGCCCTTTTCGGTTTAAAAACTGACGCTCGAATTCTTCAAAAGAAAACTCATCCATTTTTCGAATTATACTAATAGCCTTCTTCTCAATACCATATAAATCAGTTTGAGTTTGTTTATATTCTCCTCTGGGATTTTTACTAGTTACCTTTTCAAATTCCAATTTCGTCATTGAAATCTTAGTCGCATAAAATTTGGAATTTCTTTCACAAGTAATTCGTATCTTAACAGGATAAGTCCCATCGTTTCTTACTCTACGAGTATCCAGATAAATTCCTGTTGAAGCTATGGCAATATTTTCCATGAAAAATAATTTGCAAACAAATTTGCAAACATTTTCTATAAATTGCAATAATTTATCATGAAAATAAATTGCACCACAAACATCTATGTATTTGATTTTATGTATTTTATGTAACTTACAATAAATTCTAACAAACAGCAATAAACCGCCATGTCATGTTTTGGGAGCAGGGGGTCCCAGGTTCGAATCCTGGTATCCCGACTTGAAAATTAAAGAGTTACAAGATTTATTTCTTGTAACTCTTTTTTGTTTGCACAAAATTTGCACAAAAAGCGCGTCAAAAAAAGTCCTAAAAAACGAATAAAATTGAAGTATGTTAATGGAAATAATCCATATCTAAATATCTGATTATCAAAATAGATCGAATATTTTCGTTAAATAATTTGATTGATATTCTTTAAACAATCTTATTTGATAAAGACGCATATTATTTAATCAATCCTTTTTCTTTGTACAACTCTATAAAATGCTGATCAAGTTCATCGGAATCTTGGTATTTCACTCGAATATCTTTCAGCTTCTGTTTCATGGTGGCAACCACGTCGGCATAGGTCGGATCGTCATATACGCTGTTTAATTCCAACGGATCTTTTTTGCGGTCATACAACTCCCACTCGTCGATATCGTAATAAAAATGTACCAGTTTGTACTCTTTTGTTACGATTCCATAGTGTCGTTTCACCATATGAAATCCCGGATATTCGTAATACTGGTAGTATACTGCGTCTCGAGTCCAGGCAGCTGTATCGCCCAACAATAACGGCATCAGGCTTTCCCCCTGCATATCATCGGGCTGCTCAACACCGGCCGCATCCAGAAAAGTTTGTGCAAAATCCAGGTTTTGTACCATTTCATCGGAAACCGATTCCGAAGCAATTTTCCCGGGCCACTTTACCAAAAGCGGAGTTTTAAACGATTCGTTGTAAATAAAGCGCTTATCGAACCAGCCGTGTTCACCCAAATAAAAACCCTGATCGGAAGTATAAACAATAATTGTGTTTTCATCCAGTCCGGTTTCTTCCAGGTGATCAAGTAGGCGACCAACATTTTCATCTACAGCAGCAATACATCCCAGGTAATCCTGCATGTATCGCTGGTATTTCCAACGCATAAACGTCGAATCATCCATGCTCGGGTACATTTGTGCAAATTCCTCATTAATGGGTCCATACACCTCATCCCAGCTTTCTTTCTGCTCGGGTGTCAGTCTATTGTATTTCTGATTGAAAACCCGTTTCCCCCAATCACTGGGTTCCTTTATCCCAAGTTTATCAGCAACTTCCGGATAAATCTTGTTATCGGCCGAAACCGTCATATGTTTTAGCAGGTTCATTTCGGCTTCTCTGGCAGCGGTACCCCTTCCCTGGTAATCATCGAAAAGCGTTACAGGCTCCGGAAAAGTTTTCTTTGTAAACTCGCGATAATGGCGCTCAGCAGGAATCCATTCGCGGTGCGGTGCTTTGTGCAGGTACATTAAAAAGAAGGGCTGATCGTCTTTTCTTCGGTGATCGAGCCAATCGATCGTCAGATCGGTGATAATGTCGGTAACATAGCCCATAATAGTTGTATCGCCCTTGTTGGTAATAAACTGAGGATTATAATAATCGCCCTGCCCCGGAAGAATCTTGAATTCATCGAAACCTTTTGGATTATTCCCGAAATGTAATTTTCCAAACATGGCTGTTTGGTAACCCGCACCGTGAATTAACTGAGGGAAAGTAACATTGGTTGTATCAAATGGAAAATTATTATCGATCTTTCCATTGATGTGAGTATGTTTTCCTGTTAGGATAGTGGCCCGCGAAGGAGCACAAATCGAATTGGTAACGCAGGCGTTGGTGAATAACATTCCTTCCTCTGCAATCCTATCGATGTTTGGTGTTTTTATGAGCTTGTCGGTATAAGCACTAATGGCCTGGTATGCGTGGTCATCGCTCATGATAAAAATGATGTTCGGACGTTCGGGCACTTCGGGTTTTGAATTGCATGAACTCAAAAGAACGACCAGTGCGAAAACGGATATAAGAAAGATCGGATATTTATTACTATTTAACATGATATTGTATTTTTAAATTATTCCAGAGTGAAATCTGCAGAAAGCGTTGCATTAGAATCTCCACCCACAAACACTTCAAATTCGCCGGGTTCGGCATAAAATGACAGATTGGGATGGTAAAAAGCCAGGTCCTGTGCACGGATTGTGAAGGTAACCTCCTTTGTATCCCCTTTTGGAATGAATACCTTATTGAACCCTTTTAGTAAACGTATTGGCGGGGTGATGCTGGCCACCATATCACGTACATACAACTGTACCACTTCCTCGCCATCAAAATCGCCGCTATTGGTTACTGATACGGACACTTTTATTTCATTAAGATTGGTCAATTTTGATTTATCCAATACCAGCTCCTTGTATTCAAACGAGGTGTAACTTAAACCATAACCAAACGGGAATAATGGTGAGTTGGGCGCATCAAGGTAATTTGATTTAAATTTTTGAAACTCATCACTTCCCTGAGGACGCCCTGTGTTGCGGACGCTGTAATATATGGGTACCTGACCTACATTTACAGGGAACGTGGCCGTAAGTTTACCGGCAGGATTATAATCGCCAAAAAGTACATCAGCCAATGCATTGCCTCCCTCAATGCCAGCATGCCACATTTGCAATAAGGCATCCGACAATTCAACTTCATCACCTATTGCCATAGGGCGTCCGCTCATATTTACTACAACCAATGGTTTTCCTGTTTTTTCCAGTTCGCGTAGTAATTTCTTCTGGCTCATGGGTAAACTTATGTCCGTTCTACTGGATGATTCGCCCGACATTTCAGTGGCTTCTCCAACAACTGCAACGATCACATCTGCCCTTCGTGATATAGAAACGGCTTCCTTTAGCATAACTTCAGGCGAGCGTTCATCAATAAATATTTTAGGGCCAAAAACGTTGATTTTTTTTGCAAAATCAGGATCATTACAAATATTTGCACCTTTTGCGTGAAGAATCTTCACCTGATCACTAAGAACATTTCTAAATCCTTCCAGAACGGTAACGGCATAACGCGTTTCTCCCGTTGGAGCCCAGGTTCCGAGCATATTGTTACGGCTGTCGACCAGGGGGCCGACCAACGCAACAGTACCTGATTTTTTAAGGGGTAATAGTTGCTTATCATTTTTTAACAGCACCATAGAACGTGCAGCAGCCTGGCGCGCCAGTTGACGATTAACTGGTGTTAATATATCTGTTGCCGGACGATTTGCGTCGAAATAACGATACGGATCCTGGAACAATCCCAGCTTATATTTCGCCTCCAAAATTCGCCGACAAGCTTTATTTATGTCTTCTTCAGTCACCATCCCTTCTTCAAGCGATTGTGTCAGCGTAGTAAGAAATCCTTCACCGACCATATCCATATCGAGGCCGGCTTTTAGGGCAAGAGCTGAAACTTCCTGCAGGTCTCCCAAACCATGTGCTATCATTTCATTTACGGAAGTATAATCCGAAACCACAAAACCATCAAATCCCCACATATTGCGTAAGACAGTGGAGAGCAACCACTTATTTCCACTTGCCGGTACCCCATCCACATCGTTGAACGACGACATTACACTTCCAACCCCCGCCTCAATGGCAGCTTTATATGGTGGAAAATAATCGTTGAACATCCTTAAATGTGACATGTCAACAGTATTATAATCGCGACCTGCTTCGGATGCGCCATAAAGTGCAAAGTGTTTTACAGTTGCCAGCATTGTCGTTGGATCTCTTAAATCTTCCTGTTGATAGCCTTCAACCATAGCTTTTGCTATTTCCGATCCCAAAAAAGGATCTTCTCCTGCACCTTCTGAAACTCGTCCCCAGCGTGGATCACGCGAAACGTCTACCATTGGCGAAAAGTTCCAGAAAATACCATCTGCAGTAGCTTCTTTGGCAGCGACTCTAGCTGTTTGTTTTATTAGTTCCATGTCCCAGGTACACGACAAGCCAATCGGTAATGGGAAAGTAGTTTTGTAACCGTGAATGACATCGGATCCGAAAATCATAGGAATACCCAGACGACTTTCTTCTACTGCCAGTTGTTGTGCCTGCCGGGTTTTCTCGGGTCCGTACACTCCAAAGATACCTCCAACCTGGCCGGTTTTAATTTTTTCTTCTACATCAGTACTAACAACTGACCCGGTTAAAATTCCACCTCCTGGTGTTACCAGGTTCAACTGTCCGATCTTTTCCTGGGTTGTCATTTTCGACATCAAATCCGAAATATACTTATCCATTTCTGGATCGCCCGGTTCGGTGCCCGGATGCTGACAACCTGCCAATAAAAGTATGGCTGCAATAATTAAAAGAAAGCCTTTCATATTCTTTAAGTTTTATAAGATTTTTAATCTATTTCCATCGCTTCGGTTTTTCCCGAAATTCCATTCTCGTTAAAAGCTTCAATGGAAAAATAATACCGAGTATCGCGATCAAGACAACGCATAAAGAGTTCGTCTGCTTCGTAAACCTGCCACGAGTGGTACATTTTATCGGGCGCAATTCCCCAGCGAATGTTGTATCCCTGTGCACCTTCCACCGCATTCCACGAGAGCGATGCATCCCTTCGGTCGGCTTCACGTTTTACCTGAAAACCTTCGACAATGTTGGGCTTATTTCCCAGTCCCAGTCCAAAAACCCTTAGCTCCGACATAGCAAAGTTATTCCCGGGAACTTTAATGTTTTTATATCGAACAAATTTTGCTTTTACCGGCTGATTCAGCACAATGTAAGCGTTTGGCGCATCTTTGTAACTCTTGCTTCTGTCAACCGCGGTACGCCAGTTTCTACCATCTTCGGAAACCTCGAGTACAAAGCGATGTCGTAATCCCTCCACTCTTGTATAGATCCCTGATTCATAATCGTGAAAGTTCAATTGGAAAGCATAAACCATTCCGGGGTGCAGCATTTCGATTTGTATCCACTGCTGATCATTGTTGGCTTCTCCCACCCAAAATGTTTTCGGGTTTTCATCGGTCAGTACACTGGCAGTAATTTCTCCTTTTTCGTTTTTTTCAACGGGTAATTCGTGGACCTCAACCTCATCGTTATTTGAAGTAAATTTCATGATCTGTTTTAACGACGATGACACGGTAACTGCTCCTTTATACGACAATAACATCCAGCCACAATGCTCGCCCGCTTTTGTAGGATTATCCGGACCAAAGCGCGGGTAATCACCGTAATCTGAATTCGAATACATCAGGCCATCTTTGTCGAAATAAGTTGGAAACATGCACAAGCGGCGTTCCCATTGAGCGTTCGAAGCCAGCGCCATGGTAGCAAAATGCCAGTATTGTCCGTTGGTTTGCTTTACCGTAATTCCATGACCGGCTCCGTTAGTAAATCCGCCTGGGTTGAAACTCATGGGGTTACTTTTCATGTATTCAAATGGCCCTAAGGGATTTTCGCCAATGTAAACACCATCAGCATAAACATTAAACTGGGTGCCCGGCGCTGCGTATTGCAGGTAATATTTTCCGTCGTGCTTGGTCATCGAGGCGCCTTCCATATATCCTTCCTTCAGGGTCGGGTGGAAATTGTTTTCGCCAAAACGTTCCCAGCCGTGCTCTTCTTCCACCAGATTTATCAGGTCTTTTTTCACCCCGGTTTCCAGAAAACGATCATCCTTGTTCAGCATTTTAACACGTATTGGATGAACATTCGACGAGCCCCAGTAGAGGTAAGTTTTTCCGTCGTCATCAATAAACAGTTCCGAATCCTGTATATTGTTTGAGATGGAAGCCGTTGGTGTCCATTTGCCACTTTTCGGATCATCGGTATATAGAATGCTTCCGTAGCCAGCCGGATCGCCGGCAAAGTAAACCAGCGAATCTTTATAATTGAAAGCGGTTGGTGCGTTGCAACCTTCAAAGAACCACTGCTCTGGTTTGATAAAATCCCAGTGAACCAGATCGAACGAATGCCAGTAACCGAACGAACGGGTTACGAACATGTAATATTCGCCACGGAATTCGATCACCGCCGGATCGGCACCTGACCGATACGAAATATTCCGGCTTGAATTATAGACCATATATGTGTAGTCGATGTCCAGAGGATTGCAGTAGGTTTGTGGCACTACTTCCTGACCAGATATCGAAAAAGAGAACAGAAAAAATAATATAAAACAACTTGACAGTTTGAACTTTCGTTGCATGTTACAATTGGTAAAATCTTGTTATAATTCTTTGATCCAAATATTCCGGAACTGAACCAAGCTTGAAGCTCCTTGTAATTTGCCGGTCTCAGGATTTATCCCTCCATGATGCTGAAAACCGATCGGACCTTTTACATTTAGCCCCGGATAAAGCGCATTGTTTATTACGACAATTCCGTTGTTTTTAATGGTAATCCGCTCACCTACAACAGTTATGTCGAATGCATTCCAAAGTCCAACCGGATTATCCTGGTTGGAACTCGGCACAGCTCCTGCTCTTACTTCTGGCGGCAAATCTTTATTGTTTCTTACCGACCACAACTCTCCTGAACCAACCGACCAGCACCAAAGATTGGTTTGGCCAACTCCTTTTAAAAGAATTCCTGAATCGGAATTTGGACCAAGTGGTTCGATAATATTCCCTTCTTCGTCGCGCAGATATTCACCATTTGGTAAAATGGTAGGGAGTTTAAACAGATGGTCACCGTAGCCTTTGAAGCGCCATTCAACGTGCAATTGAAAATCCATGTATTCATTTTCAGACATCAGACTTTTATTGCCATCTGCTTCTGAACGAGCATCGTAATCAATCACCCCGTCGATAACCGACCAATGTCCGTTATCACCTGTAGGTATTACCCATCCTGAGAGATCTTTGCCATTAAACAGTTTTGTGTATCCTTCTTTTTCATAAATACATTTATCCTGAGCTAAAACCGCTCCAAGATTGATACACAGAAAGCACACAGAAGTCAAAAGTATTTTAATCCTTTTCATGATAATTATTTTAAGTTGGCTTAATTCATTTATAATTCCCAGCCTTTACGGTATTTACGGGAAACAAATTCGTTAGCTTCTTCCAGGTTCGTGACTCTTAAGTTTTTATTGTCCCATTCCAGACGGTCGTCCATTCTGATCGCAAGGTTTCCCAAACAAATCGCTTCAGCAACGGTTTGCACATGAATAAAATCTCCCCGCGATGCTTTTCCTCCTTTAAATGCCCGTATCATTTCAGTTGTCTGATCGATTAATTCAACCTCCGGAACTTTAATCGAACTAACCAGTTGTACTTCATTTTTTACATCGAGTAAAACTGCATTTCCATAACCGTAGTCAGCCAAAATGATTCCATTTTCGCCGATAAACATTACACCGTCCTGGGGCATTGATTTGCCCTTTTTAATTAATGACTTTGGTGTTGCAGGCTTTATCCCGCCTTCATACCAAAATACATCCATTGTTGAATTTTTATTGTTAACCGGAACCTCCCAGTAAAGTGTTGCAGCATGCGGGTAACTTAAATTGTTTTTCACCCATGTACTTCTGAAATCCCGAATTTCACAGGTGAAACTTGACGAGGCTTCAGCCAACTCAGGCATTCCAAGATTTAAAATCCTCCAATCTTTCCAGAAACCGTAGTAACCCATGTCGGCCAGGCAACCGGCACCAAATTCATACCAGCCACGAAATACAGTGTGTGTATAGTCTGGAGAATAAGGCCTGTCGGTTGAAGGCCCCAGCCAAAGTTGCCAATCGAAACCTTCCGGGATTGGTGCCGGCTCAGGCAAATAGGGTGAACCTTGCGGCCACATTGGGCGATTAGTCCAGCGATGTAATTCTTTTACCTCACCAATTATTCCGCTGTCAATCCAGGTTTTTAGGGTAAAAAGTTCGGACGGATCCTGAAAAGCAAAACACTGGGTAGGTACCTGAGCTTCTTTTGCAGCATTACAAATTAACCTGGTTTCGTTCATGAAATTTGCAATAGGTTTGTGGGTGGCAACAGCCAGATTTTTCTTCATACCTGCCAAAGCAATTGCCCCATGTAAATGGTCAGGTGTCATGATAAAGATGGCATCCAAATCCTGCTCTTTTTCCAACTGTTCTCTAAAGTCGGCATAGGCACTTACTCCATTGAATGAACTGGTACCTGATTTTTCAGCATAAAACTCCTCGATTCGTTTTCGACCAATTTCTCTTCCGCCGGGAGCACCTTTCTTTTCACCTTGGGATTTTCCCCAAAGTGGATAATCAAAACTTTCTTTGTTGGGATCGCAAACCGAAACAAATTGCAACTCATCTCGTTTCAACCAGCCCGGAAGTTGTTTTAAGGCTTGTGTTCCCGAACCAATAAGTGCAACATTTATTTTATCACTGGGAGAAGTTTGGCCACTTCTTCCCATGACATACGAAGGGAGTATTGTTAGTCCTACCCCGGTAGTCGCAGTTCGAGAGATAAATTTACGTCGGTTTAGATTTTTAAATGTTTTCATTGTCTAAATTTTGTCATAAATAATTTTCACTTACTTAATCGCCTCAAGCTAAATCCATCAACACCAACTAAGTATCCATCAGAATAACCTGCCGAACGTGTATCTTTTCCGATAAGATTTATTTTGATATTGTTTGTCCCGGATTCCAATTGCACATTTCCCAAATTAAGCGGACCGGTAGTTACCAATCCGTTTGAATAACCATCAATCAAATCACCGGTTTTCTTGCCGTTCACCGAAACACTGATTATTCCGTAATCCTTTGCTCTTGTAAAAAATCCGGTTAATTCATACAGGCCGGCTTTTCCAACGTCTATCGGAAAGATCAATTCATCGCCGGGAGAAGCTTCCACCCACCATAGCTGCTGGTTGTTTCCCCAGGTACTCTTCGCTGTTTTTAAATCCTGAATGCGAAGCCGTCCGCCTGTAACTGTCGCTTCATTCATATAATCTTCGCCTTCAATTTCAGGGAGTACCGACCTGCCTAGCTTTTTGCTCTGTTCGAGGTACAGTTGCTGCATCTTTTCTACAATCTCAGGATTTTGTTCAGCCACGTCAAATCGTTCTCCCGGATCGTTTTCCAACTGATAAAGCAAGGGAATCGCGTGTTTTTCCTGTGGCCCATCGGGATAAGCGGTCTGCGTGATAAAATGTGCCTTCCAGGGCCCCATGCGAACAGCATAAACTTCATCGCCTCTGTAATAGTAAAAAATCTCTCGGGCAGATTTTGCTTCTCCTTTGATTACGGGCAGCATGTTGTAACCATCCAGTTCGTTATCCGGCAATTTAGCCCCTGAAATGGCTGCTGCCGTTGGTAAAAGATCAAGTGTTGAAGCCAGTTCATTGCTTGTTTTCCCGGCAGGTACGGTTCCGGGCCACCAGGCAATCATGGGCTCGCGCATACCACCTTCCCAAGTGGTACCTTTCCCTTCTTTTAAGGGTCCTGCCGAACCGCCATCAAGTTTCTGAACAAGCCACGGACCATTGTCGCTGGTGAAAACTACTAATGTATTTTTGTCAATTCCTTCATCCCGAAGTGTCTTCAGTATTTCTCCAACACTCCAGTCAATTTCTTCAATTACATCGCCATACAATCCGCGAATGCTTCTTCCAAGAAAATCTTCGGATGCAAAAATCGGGATATGAGGCATGGAATGGGCCAGGTACAAAAAGAAAGGTTGATTTTTATTTTGCTGAATAAAACGAACGGCTTCTTCGGTGTATCTTTTGGTAAGTGTGGTTTGTTCTGCCGGGCGTTCAACAATGGCTGTGTCGCGCATGATCGGAACATTCCAGTAGCCCGGATTTCCATCTTTAGGGCCAATATAATCCATGTCGTTAGAATACGGAATCCCGTAATAAGAATCGAAACCCTGCGTGGTTGGCAGGTATTCAGGCAAATGTCCTAAATGCCATTTTCCAATGGCTTTAGTCGCATAATTTTTCTGTTTAAGAACTTCGGCAATCGTAACCTCGTGGGACTGAAGACCGGTTTTGCTGTTCGGGAACAGAACCCTGCCGGGAATAATGCCTTCAACCAAACCTGTACGGATAGGGTAGCGCCCCGTGAGCAATCCCGCCCGGCTTGGTGTACAAACCGACGCAGCTACATAAAACTGGGTGAAACGCATTCCTTCATCCGCCATTTTATCGAGTTCCGGGGTTCGAATCACTGGATTGCCGTAACAAGCCAGATCGCCGTAACCCAAATCATCGGTAAAAATGATGATGATGTTTGGGAGGTCTTCGTCGTGGTTGACCGTAACGGCATAAGTGTTCAGTCCGGTCATGAATACAAATGAATAAACCAGTAAGGTTATGCAGAGCATTCCTTTGGGTACATTTTTTCGCCTGATGAAATGTGGATATGTCATATTGCTTTATAGTTGAATATATTCTGTTAATTCACTTCTCTCATAACCGGCACGTGCAGCTATTACCTTCAAATTATCGCCCTTTTTAAGTTCTATTGGTTTAGTATAATACGTCCAATGCGAACGAATGTCTCCATCACCATTGATTTGGTAAACGATGGATGCTCCTTTTGTCGAAGTGGAAAGGATCGCTTGCTCCCCCTGAATTTTAATGTCTGGCGCTTCCACCTTTACTGTACCCGTGTTCCCTATTTTATCGATTAATTCATACTCTGTCAAATCTTTATAAGGCCAGTATTTTTCTTCAACCTCATCTGCCAGTTTTCTTAATTTATTGAGTTCGCTGTTGTATTCCAATGATTCAATTAGGTTATTCATCTCGTGTACATCCTTATTGGTAAAATACAGTTCTTCTTTCGGGCGTGGATAAATAAACCAGGAAGCCTGTTCAGGAGTAAGGGAATTTTTAGTTTCCAGCATCTTTACCATAGAGGGAATGTTCATACGAAAACCAATATTCAGATATTCCGGTCGCTGCGGCAGGTAATTTCTAACATAGCGGAATTGATCATCGCGAACGGCAATTTGTTTGTCGTAGTCGGCATCCATACGTTCACGGATAGAAAAGATGTAATCCCTTCCCGGGTTATCTGCATATTTTCCAAGAAAGGCTTTCCCGTCCATGTATTCAGGAGGTTTAATACCGGCCAGAGAAAGAATAGTGGGCGGTATATCAGCCATATTGAGCATTCGGTTGTCCTTTGTTCCAACCATTTTATCATCGGGAAATACTACAATAAAAGGGATATGATTTCCACGCTCATAAACTGACCGCTTTTGCCTTGGCATAGGACCACCATTATCAGACATGAAAATAATAATCGTATTATCCCTAAGTCCGGCTTGTTCCAGTTTGTAAATTTCGTTCGCCACCCGTTGATCCATACGGTAAATATTGCTGTACATAATAGCAAAGTCGGTTTTACCAACTGAATCATTCAACAAATAGGGAGGAGGCATAACTTCATCGGGTTTCACCCAAAGCGTATCATTTTTGCTTTCCCAAATTTTCTGTTCATGCGATTCGAGATAAGTAAATACGGCAAAAAAAGGTTTCCCTTCCGGCCGGTGTTCCCAGGTAGCCTCGCCATGGCACTCGTCCCAAAACGTAGGTTGGTTTTCAAACTGATAATCTTTTTTACGGTTATTGGTGCAAAAGTAGCCATCCGCTCTCAGGTATTCGGTAAAGGCTTTCATCCCTGCGGGTAACATCACCTGGTACGATGGCATCCGGTAAGGCCGGGCAATCAGACCTCCACCAGTACGCATATGATTTGCCCCAATAGAGGTGGGGAACATCCCTGTCATTAGAGCAGCTCGCGATGGAGCACAAACCCCAACTGGTGAATACATACGTGTAAATTGAATTCCCTGCGAAGATAATTTATCAATGGCAGGACTCTTTGCCACCTTATCGCCATAACAGCCCAAATATGGATTGATATCTTCTGCGATTAGCAATAAAATGTTGGGTCTTTCTTCAGCCATTAATGTTGCAGACATACATAATAAAATTGCCAGCAGCATCATATACTTTAATTTCAGTTGCAGTTCAACTACACCTTTTTTTACCGCAGAGAACACTGAGTAATCGCAGAGTTTCATTTGTCTATATTCCTTCATTCTCTAATCACATTTGTTTCAATCCATTCTTGTGTATACTTAATGCCCGGTAATGGTTTTTTCCAACAATCGCTGCAATTCCTTAACAATTTCAGGATTTTTGTTGTACAAGTTTTTAGCTTCGTACGGATCTGATTCCAGATTATACAGTTGTGCCGGAGGTGCATCCTTTTTGATCTCACCATTCTGAATATCGCTGTTCACCTGACCGGTAAACGGGAACGCTGCCGGACCGCCAAAGGTATGGTCGCCTACGTTTTTATCGCCAAATCCACCACCTCCCTGCGCCGGGATATACATCCATTTACCTTTTCTTACCGATAAATGATTCCTGCTGTTTGCTGCAATGATCAGATGATCTCTAATGGGTTCATTTGTTTCACCTTTAATTGCAGGCAAAAGGTTGTGGCTATCTTGTGCTTCTTTTACCAATTGATCCTGCCCAATAAGATTTGCCATGGTGGCGAGTAAATCCACGTTACTTGCCAAAACATCGGAGACCCTTCCTGCAGGAACTTTTCCGGGCCAGCGTGCAATAAACGGTACCCGGTGGCCGCCTTCCCAGGCGTCGAACTTAAATCCCAGCAATTTACCATTCATGTGATGGCCGGCTGCATAGGCATCCTGCCCGCCCTGGTTAAGCATTCCGCCATTATCGCTTGTTAGAATTACCAGCGTATTTTCAGTCAATCCCTCTTCATCAAGTGCTTTTAGCACCTCCCCAAGCATCCAGTCTAACTCATGAATAAAATCGCCGTATCGCCCGGCTTTACTGGTTCCGATAAACCGGGGAGCGGGCGTAAAAGGATGATGGATATTTGTTGTTGCCAGGTAAAGAAAAAATGGTTTCTCATGGGGAGACTTCACAAAATCAATGGCTTTATTAATTAAAGTTGTGCCCACTTTACGGTCATCAAAATTGAAATGGGCTTCACGGGCTCCTCCGATTTCACTCAACCCGAATTTTTCGGGAAACCAACGTGTTTCTGATTGTTCTCCATACACAAAAGGATCATCCGGGTTGTATCCAACCACACTATGATTTTCAACAAAAACAAAGGGTGGATGACTATTAAGTACAGGCACCCCAAAATAGTAATCGAATCCCAATTCCAATGGGCCGGGTTTTAGAGGTTTGTTCCAGTCGACGGGACGTTCCTCACCAAATCCCAGGTGCCATTTCCCAATAGCTGCCGTCTCGTAGCCAGCCTCCTTCATAACTTTTGCAATGGTCATTTGATCCGTGTCCACCACCAAAGGTTCACGAAGAAACATGGCCCCAAATAAATCAACCCGTGCAGGATAAGTTCCTGTGATTAAAGCATATCGAGATGGTGAACACACAGCTGATGCTGAATGAAAATCAGTGAACCTGATTCCTTGCTCTGCCAATTTATCCATGTTGGGCGTTTTCACCATAGTTGCACCGTAACATCCCACATCTCCGTATCCCAGATCATCTACATTTATCAGGACTACATTCGGCGATTCCTGAGCAAAACCCTGCTCCCGGGAAAATCCAAAAAGCAACAGAAACACCATTATATTTGATATCCACTTCATCCTGTTCTATTTTAAGGGTTCAAATCCAACATAATCGAGGAAGAGTCTGCGTCCTTCATCATTTTTACCTGTCCATTCGATTATCATTTTCTCTTGACCCTCTTTTAAATTAATCGTTCCAAGGTCAAACTTTTGGGCTTTCTGATTGTCACTGTCGTAAAAAGTATTGAATTCTTTTAGTTTCTTCCCGTTAATGCTGATCCGAAACGTTCCACCCCCTTTTAGGCAGATGGCATTAACAACCAACCTGTAATTCCTGCTTTTGCCCGGATCAATATTTACAGTCAATTCATTCTCTTTTCCCTCTGCTGCTGACCAACTCAGCACTTTGTGCCTACTAATTTCCGGGTAAAGGCTTTCATGTGCAAATACATCGGTGCCGGCCCAGCCTCCTGTATTTTCAACAATATCAAACTCCTCTCCTTCAATGACATCGCCGGCATCGTACACCTCATATTCATTCTCGTAGCCGAACAATTCATCAGGGGAGACTGGTTGGTTCAGATCTTCGCCATTTTTATGGAGATACCAGTAGGCAACGGTGGCGTATTGGGTAGGCCAGTGGTTGGGAAAATATTTTTCGAGATAGGCTTCAAACGATTGTTGAAAAGGAACATTATCGATAATCTGCCAGCGTGTTAAAGACTGGTAGCCCATGTTTTGGTCAGTGTAATTCTGCGAATGGAAAGCGCGTTCGAAATAATTGGGGATACACCAGGCATAGCCAAAGTAGTCTTCGGTACCTGTTCCAAAAGTAGAAGGGAATTTTTCTCCGTCAACAAAAAATTTCTCATCGCCTTCTCCCCACCAGTGCTGGCCTTCTCCGGCATACTGAACGCAGTGTCCTCCCTTCGGATTCCAGACTTGCAAAAACATTCCGACAAACCTCCCTTTACCTGTTGTTTGCAAGACTGTCCAGTCAGGCCAGCGTGTTGAATCCAAAGGTGCAAGATCGCGGTGCCACTTGGCGTGGAAGTATGCAAATTCATCGGTTTTCATACGATTCCTTTCTCGATTCACTTTCAGCTCAATTTCAACAGGAACCTCGTTGTTGTTTGTGATACGTATCTCAGCGGCTTCTTCGAAAGGCATGTACCAGTTTGAATACATTTCTCCGTTTTCCAGCATTCCCATTGGTAAGGTATGATAAGTATTAAACCCGGGTGCAGAGCCAAAGAAATCGCCCAGCGGCGACCACACCGACGGATTTTTTTCATTGTTCCAGTAAATAGAAAGCGTGGTTTTGCGCATCAATTCCGGTGTTTGCATAGTCTCCGGCAAACGAACTTTTATTGCGGTAATTGCCTGCTTCCCTTTCAGTTGAAAAACCGTCTTTTCCTCTCCGGGAGCCAGTGTAATTTTTTCTGATTCTTCGGTTGAACCTGCTGTATATCGGGATGTTTCACCCAGCCCATTTTCAAAATAGGTATTGATATTTTCAAGTGCTTCTTTGGCCGATTCCGTTGGTATCGTTTCAAATTTTTCCACTGTAGTACCCGAAGGAAATGTGATGTAGTTAAAATGATAATACTGTCCCCATTCCGGTTCGCCTACAATTTTTATCGATTTCTGAAAAGTAATCGGAATGTAATTGTTGAATCCTCGTGCGTTGGTTTCGTATACCAGTTCGGGATAAGCAAAGGCTGGAAGTTTTTCGGTATTAAAGTAGTCGATAAAAGGCATGTCGATTATCGGAACTTCATTCCCGTCGATGTACACTTTTACATGTCCCTCTCTCGGGCTTGCCGACCAGATACGAACGATTGCACCCGGGCCGTCCATCTCAGCCAGTACCATGTTTTCGCCTTCTTTTCGAATATATTGAGGGGAAAAACCATCGTTATTTGCCGACCATTCCACATAGGTATCAGTGGCCTCATCGTACTTACTCCGCCGGTCGTAACTCGAAAACATACCGCTGGTTTCACCTTCTTCGGGGATAACTGCCAGTCGTTTCAAGTCAACCATGCGATCCACCAGGTCAGCATATTTTACTTCGTTGCTTTTTTGGGTACAGGCGGCAATTATTGCTAAAATCAATATGAACCAAATTCCTTTCATTTCTTTCAGTTTAGTTGTTTTCCATATCTTCTGTTCGCTGTTCAACCGGAGCAAGATCGGGAAGTTCGCTAACCGGTTTATCGAGATAGAAATAGGCCGTAGACGATACATCATCCTCGCGGTAAAAATTCGTCCATCCGTCAGGAAGTGATTCATCATCAAGGTTTACACCGGGCATCTCGAGCAGCTTCACAAAATTCTCGGGACCAGCTGAAATGGTAACCGGCTTAAGTTTGGCACCGTTTTCCATCAGTTCCAGCACCTGCTTTTTCGGCCAGCCACCAATCTGCTGGATGGTAACTTTAATGTCTTCATGGAAATAAACCGGATCGGGAATATGATAACGGTAAAAAACAAATTCGCCTTTTTCAGTGTCCGCGATCAAAGATCCCTGGTAACGGTTGCAAAATGTCCCCTGTCCCCAGGCCGTTCCAATATAATCTTCCGTGCCGGTACCGGCCAGGGTAGGGAAATCGGTATCTCCGTCGAGGTAAATCTTTACCTCACCTTCACCAAACCAACTTTCTTCATATACCGGATCGGTTTTAACGCCCATATTCACGCCGAGGAAGCGACCTCTGCCCGATAGTTTTGGAAGAATCTCAAAGTCCTTTCCTAAAGTTGTTGGATTCTGACGATTCCAATAGGTATGAAAATAGAACACATTATCATCTTGCTCTGTTTGTTGTGTAAAGTTTACATCAAAGAACAGGGAATTCAGATTTTTCCCTGATTCGTTTGTCAGGGTTATTTTTGCCCCTGTTCTAAAAGGCATCGGAATAAAGCAGTTGAACGAACGACCTTCTGGATCGGCAAAAAGTTCATTTTCAAAGGCAATTCTCCGACCCAAACCAACACCAAAGAAATCGCCCAGAGGAGCAGAAACCGCCGGCTTATCGGCACCGTCCCAGTACATATCCAATTTAAGCGAACGTAACATCTCAGGGCTGCGATCGTTAATCGTCAGCCAGATCCGCTGAACGATCCCGGCGCCTTCAACATGCAATAGTGTAACGGTTTCTCCTGCTTTTATCTGATCGCTCGGATATCCTTTTGCTCCATTGTTTTCCCGGGCTCCTTCCCCTTTAACACCGTTAAGGTTTTCAAAACTCGACCATTTTGTTTCAACTTTTTCGGGCATGTTATACCACTCCTGTGCATGTGCTGAAGAGGTGAATAAAAAGAAAAGCAGCACAATCAAACTCATACAGTAGTTTGCAATAGTTTTATTGGATTTCAATTTGTCCATTTAGTTCTTTTTGGAATTGATTTAGATTTTCAATACAGTTTGGTTTCCGTTAAGTCAATTTTTATCAGTAGTAAATCGGAGTTTTTTTAGTCCGGCCTGAACATCCTCGTTCTTCATAAAGAGATTCCACAAAAGTCCGGTCCGGTAGTTTTCAATCATCACAGGAATAGGTCCCTGATCGATGGCAAGATAACGCGGCAGATACCAGTTATTTGTCTGGCTGTATGCATCGTAAGGCCCGTATTCCCCAACGAGCGAATCAGCTTCAAGGTAAAGGTATTTCAGAAAGCGCATTGATTCTTCGGGTGTATAAGGAAAGGAAGAAAGAGCGGCAGTTGGCGAAATGACTCCCAAATCCATTTTCCCTGGCCGATGGCCTGCGTAACCCCGCATGGAATAACTTGAAGTGAATCCCCACTGTTTTTCACCGTAACCTTTGTAATTTTTTGGATTATCAAGCGCGTAACGGTAATGAATTTGTGCATGGTTCACATTCATTTTCCAATAGTCGGCATATTTGTCTTTTAGTCCTTTGGGATTTAAACCCAGGTAGGAATAATGTGCCCAAAAGAGCGGGCCAATCGGATCATCATTATGTTCGTAAAAATCGAGGACGGTATTCAGACCATAATAAACCGTATCTTCTGCAATGGCACCGTTTCGTGCCCAGCCTTTTTCATATACTTCGGCATCGATCGGATGTGTTGGAGACGAAGCTGCCAGTACATACATAATCAGGCACTCGTTGTAACCGCCAACTGGGAAATTCATTTCCCAACTGTAATTGGGCGACCAGTGCCAGTAAAGCACATCCTTACCCTGCGTGTACCAGTCCCATTCTACTCCTTCCCAAAGTTTTTGAATATCGTCAACCAACTGCTTTTCTTCGGCATTCCCGTCTTTAAAATATTCGGCAACAGTCAGAAGCCCTTGAACCAGAAAAGCCGTTTCAACCAAATCGCCGCCATCATCTTTTTTACTGAAAGGGCTGACTTTCCCGGTGGAGCCATCCAGCCAGTGTGGCCATGCTCCATGAAAGCGATCGGCTTTTTCCAGGTAGGCTACAATTTTCTGATAACGCTCGAGTGCCTGCTGACGTGTAATGAAACCACGTTCAATCCCTACCAGGATTGCCATCAATCCAAAACCTGATCCTCCAATAGTAACAATGTTCTGGTCGTGATGCGGATAGACATTATCCATGTGGATGCGCTCACGTGCCATGCCCGAAGTGGGCTCGGCACCGTTCCAGAAATATTCGAAAGTTTGATTCTGAACGAGATTTAACAATGAGTCCTCGAGATGCTTTTTCTCGTCTTGAATATTCTCTACTGATTTTTTATTCCCAGTGTTGCATCCTGAAAAACCAAGACTAAGAATAAAAGCGATCAATATTGTCGGTAAAATAATTTTCTTCATGATAATTCTAATAAGCAAAACCTAATTTCGTTAAACCGGTCTGGACTTCGGGACACGACATAAACAGTTCCCAAAGAAGTCTGGTACGGTAGTTTTCAATCATTACTACTATCGGTCCCTGGTCTATGGCCAGGTATGATGAAGCAACCCATCTGTTTGTAAAATCAAACGCATCGTAAAATCCGTATTCGCCCCAGAGTTTATCTCCGAGGACATAGTAAAAGTAGCGTAATGCTTCCATCGATTCGTCAGGTGTGTATGGCATCGACGAAAGAGCAGCTGTAGGTGTAATAACTCCGCGATCGTTGTTTGGTGAATGTGCTGAATAGCCGGAGAAGCCATCGCTGGCAGTTAGCCCCCAACATGCATCGGAATACGAAACATATTTAAGCGGATTATCTGCACAGTAGGCATGGTTTATTTTTGAATGTGTTACATTTTGCTCCCAGTAATTGGCAAACTGATCGGACAGGTTTCGCGGATCGAGTCCCAGGAAGGAATAATGGGCAAAAAACAACGGACCACCCATATCGTTTCGGAGTGGCAGCGTGTAGCCGTAATACGAATTGCCTCCTGAGTTGACCATATTCCCCTTTCGCGACCAGCCTTTTGTATAAACATCAGCATCAATCGTGTGGGTAGTTGACGATGCAGCCAGCACATAAATGATCAGTGCTTCATTCCAGCCGGTGATCTGATGGTTTTTTTCCCAGCCGTAATTGGGCGACCAGTGCCAGTATAGAACATCCTGTCCTCCCTGGGTGTACCAATCCCATTCAACGGTTTGCCAGAGTGCGTTGATTTTGTCAATGATATCAGCTTCCTGCGGAACGCCGGCATTCAAATATTGTCTGACCGTCAGTAATCCCTGGATCATAAAAGCAGTTTCTACCAGATCCCCTCCGTCATCGTTCGAGCTGAAAGGAATGGTTTTACCAGTTTCACCATTCATCCAGTGAGGCCACACCCCATGAAAACGATCGGCCTGAGACAGAAAATCTACGATGGTACGTAAACGATCAATTCCTTGCTGCCGGGTGATAAACCCACGTTCAATTCCAACGATTATCGACATCAATCCAAAACCTGATCCACCAATGGTAACCGTATTTGCTGAAGAATTTCTTTCGCGAGCCATTCCACTAACAGGGTGACCAAAATCCCAGAAATATTTAAAAGTTTGTTTTTGCACCAGCGTTAACAGCTCCTCGTCCGGGATCATAGGAAATTTTAGGGAAGTATCTGCCTCTGTGTAAAAATTCAGATCAAGACCATCGAAGGGTTTTCCAATGTGATTTTCAATAGTCGATGAAATGGTGAATTGACTTTTTGCAAATCCTTCCAGCGTTTCAAGAACAACGCACGATACTTTTTTATCATCGATCTGGTTTATGTTAAAGCTGACGGAAGCACCATTCGATTTTAGGGTAGAGGAATTAAAGATATCACTTGCAACGACCGCAGAGTTAAAATGAAGTTCTATTTGCGGTTTTCTGGCCGTATTCAAGATTCGGGTAGCAGTGTTAACTTCTTCGCCGTCGATAAATACCGCTTCAAGCACCAGTGGAGGCGTCAATGTTGTAAAAGCATATTCTGCACCTCCAAACGTTTCATCATTCTCTCCTTTCAGTCCATTCGAAATTCGCAGTTTATACGTGGTGTTTTCATCCAAATCGGGATGGTCGATCTTTACCAGTTTATTTTCACTGAAAAATGAAAAATCAATATCTATTTCCTGATTGGCAGCATTAAGAATTGCAATGTTTGCTTTTGCAGAAACCGTATTCACAGCCCCATCAAAACGAATTTCAACAGGTTCGTTTAATTCGATATCCTCAGTAATACCAGTTGGTTTCAATTCCGACTCCCCGATGTACACATAAGAAACATTGAGTTCTTCCGGTGAAGGTTCGGAGTCGTTGCTATCCTTACTACACGAAAGCATAAGAGTAACCGGCAACAGTATGAACAATAAATTGCGCATTAAAAATCACTTATGGATGGTTAAAAATGATAGAGGCCACCCGGTTTCCCAGGCAGCCTCTACTGTTAGAAAAACCTAACCAAACTAATCTATGAAATATTGCTTAACTCTCGTCAGCAATTATCTGCTGTACATCTTCCTGAGTTAAAACTTTGTTGAAAAATCTTAATTCGTCCAATAAACTTTCGTCTGACCAGTGATTCCATCCGGTAAAGCGAGGATCACCTGACATAATGGTCAGAATATCGCAACCGGTCCAATCGATACCTCCAAAGTCAGCTTGTTTAACCACTTCTCCATCAATGTAGACTACACATTCTGTACCCGAAATAGAAATGGCAAAGTGGTGCCATTCGTCTACAGCCGGATCCAATGTAGCATCTGCGCCCCCATCTACCCAGGTATCCGCAGTACCATTACCCGCATTTAATTTATATTGAAAATTATCGCGGAAAAAACGGAATCCGCTGGAGCGCTTATTCTGTACATCGGGATAGTTTTCATTCTCGGTATCCTCCGGTCCCATAATCAGGATTCCGGCCCGTTGTCCATATTCAGGTTCAGGATCGGTAAGTTTCAATTTCATCCAGAACGCAGCACTCAATAAGGTATTTTGTAATCCCTCGGCCGGGAAAGTCAAATACGATTCAGGAGCTCCTGCATAGGCTTTACCCACTTTACCATCGGCATAACCTGGCGTTCCGGAAACTGTTGGTTCAGTTTGCGAAACATATTCGAGGAAGGTTTCTTCGAATGGCATATAGAAGATCTCGCCTTCGTATTTTGGTGTATAGGTAAAATCTTTACCCGACTCTTCAGTGATAATACTTTGAATCTCATCCTGAGTAAGGGCACGGTCGAACATACGTAATTCATCCATCAAACTTTCATCAGACCAGTGATTCCAGCCGGTAAAACGAGGGGCTCCCGACATAATGGATAGTACATCACATCCTGTCCAATCGATGCCGGTAATTGTTGCCTCTTTCACCAATTTACCATCAATGTACACTTTAGCTTCGCTTCCCGAAACGGTAAAGGCAAAATGGCGCCATTCATCAATAGCCGGATCCAATGTAGCATCTGCACCGCCATCTACCCAGGTATCGGCCTCACCATTTCCCACATTTAATTTATATTGAAAATTATCGCGAAAGAATCGAAAACCGCTTTTTCTATTGTTCTGTTTTACTGGGTATTCTGCATTTTCTGTATCCTCTGGACCCATAACAAGAATTCCCGCACGTTGACCATAAGAAGGCACGGGTTCAGTAAGTCTTAATTTTAACCAGAAAATGGCTGATATCTCATCACTCTGCAAACCTTCTGTTGGGAAGGTAAGGTATGAATCATGAGCTCCCATGTAGGATTTCAATCCACCCAGAGCTTCATTGGAAAATCCAGGACTTCCAACAACAGTTGGTAAATCAAAACTTACCATATTCATGAAATCACCCTCGAAAGGCATATACAATACCTCGCCAGGGTATTTAGGAACGTAAGGCGGAACTTTCTGGAAATCTGCTTCAACAGTTGTGGATTTGTTATCGAGGTCGGTGGCCACTACCGAAATGGTATGTTCGCCATCCACCACATTGTCATACATCAAGGTATCAATAACCAGTCTGCGGTAATCGTTAAATTCCGAATAACTAGCAATTTCAGCCCCGTCATAAAGTACTTTTACTGTTCCGATTTCGATATCATCACTTACTTCGAACTGAATATTTACAGAAGACACAACTTCGGGCAATGAAATCTCAGTACCTTCGGTTGGATATATTAGCGTCACAACCGGCGCCGACTCATCATCTCCAGGATCTACCTTCGAAATCGAATCGATATAATTTTGGTCACAGGCGTTGATAAAGATTATCATCATCGCCAGAAATATTATTTTAAAATATGTTTTCATATCATTTTCGTTTTTAGTTCGTTGGAGTTACTTCTTCTTCCAATTGTGGTAATTCAGAAACCTGTGGTGCAGGCAAAACAAAATAGGCTTTATCCATAGTGAAGGTTTTACCTTCATGCGTCAACTCTGATACGTTTTCAGTACGCACCATGTCGTGAAACCGGATATCCCATTCCGTTCCCAATTCTGCTAATTTTTCATTCAGAACGTCTTGTGTGGATACTCCACTAAGAGGATCCATCCCTGCTCTTGACCTCACCATGTTTACTGCCTGATCAGCGGTCATTGAAATATTGCTGTTTGCACCCCTCGTCAGGGCTTCTGCATATACCAGGAGCATTTCGGCGTAGCGTATTACAATCATATTTTTACCGCTTCCTGGTCCATTTCTTCCTTCTGTCAACTCTGTTGATGGTTGGATCCATTTTCCGGCCCCCCATTTTTTTCGGGCATTATCAATAAATACATCTCCTTCTCTATTCGTATTGTCAATCCAATCGGGTAGTGTTCCCCACTCGCTTGCAATTTCAGTCATACCTGCAGGTGTCCAGTTAACAGATGTTTCAAGTCTTACGGTTTCACCCCGGTCGAGCATAAACTTGATGTATTTTTTGGTAGGCTCGTAAAATCCCCAGCCACCACCGGCTCCAGCTCTTGCCGGATTCCAGGCAAGACCAAACGGATTGAATAAGTGACCAAATCTGTCACCGGTCGCTGAGCCAAAATCAGAATACTGAAATTCCAGAATGATCTCATCATCCAGTTTTCCCGCTTGCTTGAACAGGTGATAATAGTCGTCCGATAATTCGTATTCACCCGAACTTATAATGGCAGCTGACGCATTTGCTGCGCCCTGGTAATCCTTCATCTCCTGGTAGGCTAAAGCCTGAATAGCATAAGCAGTATAACGGGTAATTCCTCCACGTACGTCGCTTCGCTTGTTTGGATGCATATCCGGCAGAAGCGGAATCACCTCGTTCATTTCATCGACAATGTACTGCATTACTTGTTCCATGCTACTGGCAGGAGTATTCTGTATATTATCAAGTTGGTCGATTACAATAATCTTTCCGAATGCTTTTGCCAGGTTCAAATAAAGGTAAGCCCTGATGGTTCTGCATTCAGCAATATACTGATCAACCAAAGCATCATTGTTGGCAGCTTCACGATATTTTTCGATTTCATCCATTTCGGTGAAAACATTGATAATATCGTTGTAATGATTTTGCCAAACGGCATTCAAATTCCAGTGACTGGGCAAATACGTGAAGTTGTCTTGTTCCTGCATGGGAGCCTGGTCACCTGCCGCATTCACGTCATCACCACGAATACCAAGTGTAATCGGTCCTTCCCAACCACGCGTGTATAAGCCCCAATACGCCCCTAACAAGGGTAATTTTATATCTTCACCAATGCTGTAATCCACATCACTGGTAAAAGCCTCATCTTCAAAAGGTTCATCTAGTTTATCGGTACATCCGATTACCGAAATCAATAGCAACCCGCTTAAAAATACGGGTGCAAAATATTTTATTAAATGTTTTATTTTCATGATTCTACGTGTTTAGAATTTAAGATTTACACCAATTGTATATATTGCCGGTACCGGATAAAACTGACGGTCGATACCGTTGGGCACCTCAGGAGAAAAGCCATTGTATTTGAATACAGTTAATGGTTTTTCTGCCGTAACATAGATTCGGGCATCGGGCATCCCCGGCCCCAGCAACTCATCTCCTTTAATATTATAGGCAACCTGTATGTTCTGGATTCGGAAGTAAGCGCCATCCTCAAGAAAATAGTCACTAAAATTTTGGTTCCATCCTTTTCTTAATCCTGCTGCAGAAGGATACTTATTGGAAGTTCCTTCTCCATTCCATAATCCCGTGGCAAGATCAGCATCTATATTTGTATCATTAGTCCAGATAATTTCTCCTCTTTTTCTGTTGAGGATTTTGTTTCCACTCTGCCCCATGATATTCATCGAGAATTCCAGGTTTTTATAATTCAAAGCCAAAAATCCCCCGTAATTAAATGTTGGAATATATGAACCAATAAACAACTTGTCGTTGTCATCAAGAATATCGTCATTGTTCTGGTCACGAAATCTTAAATCCCCTGGAACAAGACCGTTTGCTGTTGCAATTGGATCTGAATCAATTTCAGATTGATTCTGATAAACACCGTCTACTTCGTAACCAAAAAATGAGAGTAGTGGTTCTCCCACTTGCGAACGCTGGCGAAACTCGGCTTGACCCCCATCCAAATAGGCCTGACCATATAAGTCGCGTACCTCGTTTTTGAGTGTTGAGATGTTACCTCCAATGGTATAACTCAGGTCATTTGTTATATCATTTCTCCAGGTAACGGCCAACTCCAATCCCTGGTTTCTAATAGTCCCTACATTTCGAAGTACACTTCCGGATTGAAGTTTCAGACTTACAGGAATTGCGGCATCTTCCGTATCGCGGATGTAATAATCTGCCTCGATACTTAATCGATTACTAAACAATTCGGCATTCAAACCAAAATTTGTGCCGGTAACGGTTTCCCAACCTAAATAACCAAAAGTACTGGTAGTTGTTGTTCCGTCAACCTGCATTTCATCAATCGCTAAAAACACTGGATTGGTAGTGTTTGCCCCATCCTGACGGGCAATTTTATCGTTACCCAGTTTACCCCATCCGGCTCTTAATTTCAGGTAATTGAGAATAGTACCTTCTTCCATGAAGTCTTCTTCAGTTACCACCCAGCCGAGTCCAAACGCCGGGAATGTTCCCCAGGTCTCCTGGTACTTTTGAGTACCTTCTCTACGCACGGTTGCGTAGGCAATGTATTTATTTTTATAATTATATGATACTCTTCCAAAATAAGACAATCCATGAAGACGTTCTGCGCCATCATTGGCATCTTTCGATGTCTCGGATAAGGTTTGACCAATGTACCATGCATTTTCATTTAAAGGAATGTCTTCGGCTGAAGCCACAAGATAATCGTACCATTCATCACGGTAAGATGATCCTGCCATCACACTTAGATTATGGTCTCCAAAGCTATCACTATAAGTCAAAGTATTATCCCAAAACTGATTAACATCCGTAGTTCTCGAAGAACTGATCGTCGAATGAATTCTGTTACTGTTTTGTGTTTCGCTAATAAAATACGGTAAACCAACATTTCTGGCTTTCAGGAACATCATTGATGTATTGTAAGATGTTTTCAACCGCAAGGTGTTAGGAATGAGTTCAACCTCTGCATAAATCCCAGCGAGTACTTTTCGTATATCCTGCCTGTTATCCCTGTAGGCAAGCTGGAAGAACGGGTTCTGAGCACCACGATAATCCAGAACTTGCGCATTTGCGTAATTGCTTGCTGTCGTATGCCCCTGCGATAAAAGGTATTCGTAATGTTCATCATCATATACCGGTAAAATCGGAACCGCATGATAAGCGCTAAACCAGGCACCGTCATCGGCAATGTATCGTGTTCCATTGCTAACATTAAAATTAACGCCGGTTTTCAGCCAATCATTTGCCTGGTGATCAATAGAAGTTCGAATATTCATTCTCTTGTACGAGTTTTCAGCTTCTAAAAGTCCATCCTGGTCGAAATAACTTATTCCTAGTGAATAAGATGTTTTATCGTTTCCTCCAAGAACAGATAAAGAATGATTTTGCTGGGCGGCATGCGATTTCATAATTTCAGCGTACCAGTCAGTGTTCACATTAGGGACATTAGGATTCACCCGGCTCCTTCCATAACGTTGCATCGCATTTTCAATAAAACTGATGTCTGCTTCAGATCCAGTTTGGTAAATGTAATCAACAAATTGAGCTGCATTTGACATCTGCATCACGTTTTGCGGAACCTGAATACCATAATAACCATCGTAGGTTATGGTCGTTTTGGTATTTTTTGCTCCCTTTTTGGTCGTAATAAGCACAACTCCATTTGCGGCACGAACACCGTAAATTGCTGAAGCGGAAGCATCCTTTAAGACCGACAGGGTCTCAATATCAGATGGATTAAGGAAGTCGATATTATCAAAATACATCCCATCTACTACGTATAAGGGTGCAGAATTACTACTGCTTGGAAATGATCCAATTCCCCTGATTCTAACAGTCGGTTCGCTACCCGGAGCACCGGAATTGACAATTTGAACTCCTGCAACTTTACCTTGTAAAGCCTGCATAGCCTGACCAGTCGGTGTTTTTACAAGTTCTTCAGATTTAACTGTGGTTATAGATGAGGTGAGATCTTTTACTTTTAATTCACCATATCCAACCACAACTACCTCTTCGAGACCAACAATGTCCTGCTTTAACTGAACATTGAATGTTCCTGATTGGTTGGCAGTCATTTCCTCTGTTAAGAAGCCGATATAACTAAAAACAACTTTAGATCCCTGACGTACTGTTACAGAATAATTTCCGTCAATATCAGTCACTGTACCATTGGTTGTGCCTTTTTCAATAACCGACACTCCCGGTAATGTAACCCCGGTATCGTCAACAACCGTTCCAGAGATAGTAATTCTATCCTGAGCAAAGAGGGTTGTAAACGAAAATAGGAGAAATAAAATAAAGATAGGTTTTCGCATAACTTTATGATTTGAATTAGTTTGATGCAAAGTTAAGGCAGTCGTTTGGGCACGAACAACAGAATACATACACCATTCATTCTCGTTTCAAAAGTGAAGGAAATAAAAACCTCACTATTACCTCATCTTGTATAAACAACAATACGTATATAACATTGGTATATAGTATATTAAATAAATATATTTATTGCTTTTTTTATTATTTTTTTTTACATCTATTACCTAATACACAACCGATTTGAGGGGTACATCACTGAAAAAGACCATAAATTGTGGTATCTTGATGCATGTAAAACAGTAATCACGACTTAATGACCGGCTTAAGAATCGTTTTAGTTACCATTCTGTTTAGTTATTTGGCGGTGCTTGTCGATGCCAGTGAACAGGAATCAGGCATCATTCAGTTCGATCAAACCACATACGAAGGTGCACGTCAAAACTGGAGTGTTAGCACTTCGGAAAAAGGAATGATTTATTTTGCAAACCACACCGGTCTTCTGGTTTTTGACGGGACGACCTGGAAATTGAACAATCTTCCTAATCGCACGATTGTACGATCTGTAAAAGCACATAAGGATTCAGTAATATACACCGGCGGTTATATGGAATTGGGCTATTGGGAACCAGACGAAAAGGGCAATCTGAATTATATTTCACTAAATTCGAAAGCCTCGTCATATATCGATTCTATGCCCAATATGGAATTTTGGAATATAGCAGTAAAAAACGATTATGTTTATTTTCAATCATTTCAAAAAATTCTTGCCTACCATAATGACAGCATTATCCCAATCAACCTCGATGGCAGTATTTCGGTTATGAATCAGGTAAATGATAAAGTCTTGGTTTCGGTAAGGAATAATGGAATATGGGAGATTGATGGCGAAGATGTTAAACCAGTAACTACAAGTAATGAACTTACTGGAACAACGGTTAAATTTATCCTCCCCTTTGAGCATTCAACTATTTTAATTGGAACAGCAGAAAAAGGTATCTTACTGTGGAATGGTGTAGGAATTTCAGCATGGAACGAGTCGTGGAGTCAATATTTTATTGATAATGAACTTAACCGTGGCTATTATACCAGCGATAAGAAAGTTTTAATCGGGACTCTGGCTGACGGACTCGTAGTTTTTAACAAAGACGGCGAAGTCGTGAACAAGATTAATACCACAAACGGGCTTTTAAATAATACCGTTTTAGGCATTGCCTGTGATAGATGGAAGAACACTTGGCTCGCCCTTGATATTGGTATCGGATTTATTTCAGGCAACCAAAACAGAAGTTTTGACATACAACGTCTTCCGGGTACTGGTGCCATTTATACCAGTGCCATATTCGAGGATAAACTTTACCTGGGGACAAATCAAGGACTTTTTGTTAAAAGCCTTGATCCTAAGGATAGTCAGGTATCGATCGTACCAGAAACACAAGACCAGATCTGGAATTTGAAAGTATTTGGTGATGAACTATTGGTCGGACATAATCAAGGATCGTTTGTAGTAAAAAACGGCAAGTTCAATCAAATATCGGATGAAGCCGGAGCATTCAATTTTGTTCAGGATCCGTTTAATCCCAATCTCATTATTCAATCCACTTATAACAACCTCGTGGTGTACGAAAAAACAGAATATGGGATCATACGAAGGAACTCGATAAACGGATTTGCCAACCTGATCCGCTATATTGAATTTGACCACTTAGGGAACATTTGGGCAAGCCACATGCATCGTGGAATATACAAAATACAAGTTGATGATGCGCGAAAAAATGTATTGGATAGCAAATATTACGGACAAGAAGTTTTTGGGCAAGACCACTCCATACATGTTTTTAAAATTGAAAATCGTGTTGTCTTTACAACAGGCGATAAACTTTATACATTTGACGATCTTCAGGATTCGATAATGCCTTATGAAATGTTGAACAAAGGCATTGGCAAATATTCCTCATCAAATCGTATTGTCCCGGCACCAAATCATCATTACTGGATGCTTGGAAAAGACTACATTGGCCTCTTTTCCATTTTGCAAGACAGTGTAAAGCTTATTAAAGAATATCCCACTTCCATATTTCACAATCCATTACTTGTTCAGGGATTCGAGAATCTTCTCCCTATTGATGAATATTCTGCTATTTTATGCCTTCAAAATGGGATTGCTTTGCTTGATGCATCTGTGTCAAATAATAAGGTCAATCTCATTGAGCACTTTAAGCCTGTAGTACGCAAAATTGAGTTAAGAAATCCCAAAGACAAAAACATACTGTTACCACTAAATACCAGTGACACCGAAATAAGATTCAGTTATAACACAGTAATACTAAGGTTTTCCTTCCCGTTTATTAGCGGCATTCCAGTTTCATACAGATATTTACTTGAAGGACTTGATAATGAATGGTCCGAGACCAGCCCAAATCCTGAATTCCGTTTTGAACGCTTGCCAGCCGGAACTTACAATTTTAAGGTCAAAGCCGTTAACCAGTGGGGCAATGAAAGTCAAATCTACAATTTTAAGTTTGAAGTACTCCACCCGCTGTATACATCAAAATGGGCCATCCTCTTTTACACTATTTTCATGATTGCAGCATTACTCTTCTTTAGAAGATGGGGAATACGGCAAACCCTTAAAAAAGAACAAATGCAGCACGAAAAGCGCGAACAGGAACTGATTAGGTTGCGAAATGAGAAACTCAGAAACGAAGTACGTTTCAAAAGTAAAGAACTAGCCAACTCTACAATGGCTATTATTCGGAAAAACGAATTCCTTATTGACCTGAAAACAATCATAAAAAAGCATAAAAATGAGCTTGGATCGCGTTATCCGGATAAATATTTTAATTATTTGAACAGCAAGATTGATGACAACATTTCGAGCCGGGATGATCGTAAAATATTCGAAAACAATTTTGAACGGGCTTATGAGCAATTTTTTCAGAAAATGAAAACAAAATATCCTGAACTTACGTCAAGTGACCTGCAGTTGTGCGCTTACCTGAGAATGAATTTGTCATCAAAAGAAATTGCGCCATTACTTGGTATTTCTGTCCGTGGTGTAGAAAATCACCGCTATCGATTGCGCAAAAAATTGAATCTGGAACATGATGAAAGTTTGATTGACAATATTCTGAGAGTATCGCTACAGGATTGAACACATTCCTTCGCCATAACTAGAATTTAAAATCACAATAAAACGCTTAAAAAAAATTTCGAACGACTTTATTAGAATATATAACTTTTAAATGCCTAATAACAGTTATTTTTCCTTACAATTAGGAGAAGGCAGGTTCGAATTCTGCCATAAAAATCTAATAATCATAGATTTACAAGATTTATTTCTTGTAGCTCTTTTTTGTATGTCATTGTTGATCCTTCGATACAACTTTTGACACTGAAATATTACCAGATGAATAAAGTAGCTGATATCTTATCTACAGTGTCCAGATAAAAATACCCACTAAAAAAAATACCATCATATAAATGAGTAGTTCAAACATGAGCGGAGAATGCTTATTCAATGTAATTCTCAGTTTTATCTGCAGATCTGTTAACTTGTTACTCAATGATACTATTTCATAAAATTATGCTGTTCCTTTAACGGTTTCTATTGTTCCGCTTTCATCATAATTTAACTCCACCACTTTCATACTGCGCAGCCAGGTAAGGCCTCCCGATGGAACGCTGTCGTGATGAAACAAGTACCACTTGCTTTTGAATTCAACAATTGAATGGTGTGTTGTCCACCCTACAACCGGTGTTAAAATTACCCCGTGATATGTAAATGGTCCGTATGGATTATCGCCAATGGCATAGCATAGTTTATGTGTATTTCCGGTGGAGTAAGAGAAATAATATTTGCCCTTGTATTTATGCATCCACGAGGCTTCAAAGAACCGACGGTCGTGATCGCCTGCTTTTATCGGCTCGCCGTTTTCATCGAGTATAACAACCGCTTTTGGCTCTTCGCCGAATTCGAGCATGTCGTCGCTTAATTTGGTAACACGCGCCGGAAGTGCCGGTTCATTATCTTCAGGTTCCTGACCGCACTCAATGGCTTTGTTATCGCGGTAGCGCTGCAATTGTCCTCCCCACAATCCGCCAAAATACATGTAATGGCTGCCATCCTCATCTTCAAAAACACAGGGATCGATGGAATAACTTCCTTTTATGGGTGCATCCTGCGGAACAAACGGACCTTCCGGTTTGTCGCTGATTGCCACACCAATTCTGAAGATATCGGTTTTATCTTTAAGCGGGAAATATAAATAATACTTACCGTGCTTAAACGCGCAGTCGCTGTCCCACAACTGACGGCCTGACCACGGAATGTCTTTTACATCGAGTGCTACACCATGATCGGTCACTTCTCCTTCCACGTCATCCATCGAAAATACATGGTAATCGCGCATGTCGAAATGATCACCGAGATCGTTCTCCGGTATACCCGATTCAATATCGTGGGAAGGATAAATATAGATCTTTCCGTTAAAAACATGTGCTGCCGGATCGGCAGTATACAGGTTATCAACTAAATATCTTGGTTTCTTCATTCTAACACATTTAAAATCCGGGAGCCAAAGCGCACCTTAGCTCCCGGAAAATCATAACTAAACTACTTACTATTGATACTCTGGTTTCTCTGCTTCTTTTATTAATTTATCTACAATACTTTTGGGTTGATAATCACGGTCGAACAACAGCGGATAATCCGTGCGCCCCGGAACCGGAAAATTATTTTTCCATGAGGTTCCGTCTGATACGCCCCAAAGCGTTACCCGCGAAATAATATCGGAGTGTTTAAGAAACAAACCAAAAAACGAAAGCATCCTGTTGTCCCATTTCTCCATTTCGTTGTGCGGAACTCCTTCGGTGTATGGATTTAGTTGTTGCTGATACTCGAAACTTGTGGCAATGTCGGCACCAACATCACGACGGGGATGAGGTAAAATCGACATATCCAGTTCAGTAATCATCACTTTCATTCCCTCGTTGCCATAGGCTTCAATGGCTGCTTCATATTCATCGAGCGAAGGACTGTCCATGCCAATGTGTCCCTGCATACCAATTCCGTCAATCTGTATGCCTTCAGCTTTAAATTCGCGGATCATTTTAACAACGGCATCTCGTCGCCCCGGATACCACTCGTTATAATCGTTGTAATAGAGTTCTGCTTCCGGATCGGCTTCGTGGGCAAACTGAAAAGCCAGTTTAATAAAATCTTCGCCAACAATTTGGTAAAATTTGCTTTTCCTCCAACTTCCGTCTTCCATAAAAGCTTCATTCACCACATCCCATCCTTTCACACGTCCTTTGTAACGTCCAACCACAGTGTAAATGTGGCTTTTCATACGCTCGATCATCACTTCCCGAGAAACGTCATTTCCTTCGCTATCAGTAAAAAACCACTTAGGCGCCTGCGAATGCCAGATCAAACAGTGACCGGTAATAAATTTGTTGTTTGTAACTCCAAACTCAACGAACTGGTCAGGGAGTTCAAAGTTATATTTGTCTTCTGTAGGGTGAATTGGCCCGCTTTTCATACAGTTCTCTGCCACTATTGCATCAAACTGAGTAGTTATTACTTCGGCGCCGGCAGTATCCTTTCCCATTATCTGCCAGGCATTCATAGCTGTTCCAATGTAAAACTTACCCTTAAAAGCTTCTTTTAACGTTTCGGGCGTTCGCATGGATGAAATACTGCATGACGCAAGCAAGATTGACATCAGCAAAAGCAATTGATACATTTTGATCCGTTTCATTGTATTTAGTTTTAGATTGATTTCTTTTTTATTATTCAGGTAATACCGGTTTTTTTAAACTCTTTTCGATAACAAATCCTGTTGTATCTGAATTTCTTTGTTCTTATTGATCTCGTAGAAAAACAGCAGTGTAACACCAATTAAAAACGGGATGGACGGGTAAATACTCACCAGCATTTTTGCACCTTGAGCCACACTTTCGGGCTGAACCAGTTCCTGACCGGCTGATACAGCATCTTTCGAAACGTATCCGTATAACCCGAGAATCCCGGTAACAATAGCACCTCCAATGGCTAATCCGGCTTTCAGACCGACCATCATGGCTGAGAATATAATGGCGGTAGCCCGGCGGTTATTGATCCATTCGGAGTAATCGGCCACATCGGCGATCATCGCCCACAGAATAGGTGTTGTAACCCCGTAAAAAAACATGTGCAGCGCCTGCGCCAAAAACATCAAACCAACATCTTTTGGATTGTAAAAAAAGAAAGAGATGATAAACAGGGTGGCGATAAAAAGTGCTGTCCCAAACACATCGCGTTTCCCAAATTTATCGGCCAGTTTTCTAGAAACCGCTATCCCAATCATTGAGAAAATAATTCCACCGGCATTAAATAAACCAAAGCCAGCTGATGCAATATCCGACTCAAAAAAGTTCAATCCTATACGGCCGAGAAAATCAAGGATCGGTTGAATAAAACTTTGCAACGCCACTTCATCAACGTAATTATTGAAATAGTAAACATACGACCCGCCTTTCATAGCCAGCGTAACAAACACCAAAACAGTAAGCGTTAACATGATGATCCACGGCTTGTTTTTGAACAGGTCGCCTAAATCTTCCTTCAGAGTCGAAGCCTGCTCGGGCTTTGGAATAACGCGCTCTTTGGTGGTAAGAAATGTAATCAGCAAAAGAACGGTTCCGATAATGGCCATCCAGGTCATTACCGATTCGATACCCGCTGCTTTATCACCATCTCCTACGTGCAGAATGATGGGCAACATAAATACCTGCACAAAAAACTGTGCAAACATAACGGCTGCAAAGCGATACGACGAAAGACTGTTGCGCTCCGACATATCGCCGGTTATTACGCCGCTTAATGCCGAATATGGCAGGTTACTTGCCGCATAAGCCAGCAGTAATAAGGTGTAGGTTCCGGCAGCATAAATCAGTTTTCCTTTGTACGAAAAATCGGGAGTTGTAAAAGCCAGCAAGGCAATTACGCCCAACGGAATGGCGGTAAACAAAATCCACGGACGGAATTTTCCCCAGCGTGAATGTGTGCGATCGGCTAATACTCCCACTATAGGATTAAAAGCAAATGCGGCCACCAATCCAACTACCAGCATAATAACCGATGCGTGTTCGTTCTGCAAGCCATAAATATCGGTATAGAAAAAGGCAAGGAAAGTAACCAGGGTTTGAAACACCAGGTTAGCTGCCAGGTCACCCAGACTGTAACCTATTTTTTCCAGTACAGAAACTTTATGTGAAGTCGTATTCATTTAATTGGGTTTATTTTGATTCTTATTCTTCAGCTGTAATATGCGGAATAACCAGGTCATCATTATTGCAATGATTCAAATCCCCCGCTTAACTATGCACAACTTTCGGTTACAATCTAACTTGTTCACTCTGAGGTGGCCCTAAATAACTGGGTTTCAAACCTCCTGTATCGATTAAAATTTTCTGTATCACTATTCCCGGCTCCAGTACGCGAATCCGCAGTCGATGTAATCCGGCTTTCTGAAAGTTGTGCTGTGTTATCGTTTCGTTGATGCGAACAGCCTGCCATTTTCCTAGTTCGCCGCGATAAGCTCCGTTGGTATTTACAACTTTCTCCTCGCCGCCATCAACCGAAATGGCATAGCGTAATCCTTTGTTGGCATTGTAATTTAATGTTGTGGATAACATTATATTCACATCAAACTCTCCCGTTGACTCCAAATTAACCGCATATTCGAGGTAAATCGCATCATCGCTCTCCGGATATTCATTTTGAGGGAAAGTAGTAATGCCTGAATCAGTTTTTCCAAGATGCGGAATTACTTCCCAGTGTATTTTGTCTGTGCCTTTTGCCAGCTGATAATTTGCCGCCTCAATTGAAACATAACCGTCGGCTTCCTGAAAGGCTAATTCCGAACGATCAATCTCCGGCACTTCAACCCGTACAACACGTGGCATAATTCTTCGGCGTGGCTCGGCCCACGATCTGTAGCCAATGCGAATCTGATCCATTTGGTGATTCCATTTACCATCGCCAATTTGCTGATTGTAATGCACCGTAAAAAGCGAATCGCGATCAAAACACTGCTTTGCCACATCGGCCCAGTAATTGGCTTCAGGATCATTAGCTTCGGCAAGTTGGTGGTTTTTTGCAACCGCATAATACATCTCGTACAAATTCGAGCTGGCATTAGCTGGGAAAAGCACCAGTTGGTCAAATGCATCTTTATATTCGTTTGGAATAAAATTATACAAACGCAAAGCATCCAGAGTAAGATCGCGGTAATCGTTCCGAACCCGTTCAAATTCGTTGTAGTTTTCCAGGCTGAAAGTCCTCGCATCCAGCAATTCCGGAGTTACCCGATGATTATATTTTGTATACAGATTAAGAATGCGTGCTGCTTCTTCGGCATATTTCTCGCCAAACTGTTCGGCAGACCAGTCAACAATATATTGGTATATGTTATTTGCGTTGAATTCCGTAGGATCCCAGGCCATATCCATGAAGAAACTGATCGGATATTCCATGGGCTTTAAATCGCCAACGTTTAACACCCAAATTCTATCCACACCATGCGTGTAGGTAAGGTTCATCTGCTCCCAAATTCGCTGAATCTGACTCACATTGATCCACTTGTAACAGCGAGGGCCGCCAACATAATCAACGTGGTAATACATACCGTAACCACCTTTTCGTTCCGGAGCATCGATTGCGGGCAATTTGCGCACATTTCCCCAGTTATCATCGCATAGCAATAAAGTAACATCATCCGGAACGCGCATTCCGTCGTCGTAATAGTCCTGAACTTCTTTATAGAGTGCCCAAACCTGCGGCATTTCTTCGGGCTTTTTACCGGTAACTTCACTAATAATTTCACGCTGGTCTTTTACAATTTTTTCCAAAAGGGCAATGTTTGTTCCTTCTTCCATTGCTTCGTCACCGTCTCCTCGCATCGCAATGGTCACCAAAGTTTCCCAATCTTTATTTCGCTCAATCCCTTTTCTCCAAAAATCTTTCAATACCTCAGCATTTTTGTTGTAATCCCAGGAACCTGAGCCATAACGATGCCATTCGGCCTGAGCCCGTCCCATCGGTTCGTGATGCGTGGTTCCCATTACAATTCCCAGTCTATCTGCCATGGGGCCATTCTCCGGATCATCGTCGAAAAATGCTTTGCCCCACATAGCCGACCAATGGAAATTTCCCCGTTGGCGAAGCGTCAATTCAAACACCTTCTCGTAAAATTCATGGTTGAATCCTCCAAATTTTTCGCGCACCCAGTTACCAAGCGCCGGTTCTTCATCATTTAGAAATATTCCGCGGTATTTTACTTTCGGACTATCGGTTACAAAACGTCCCGTTTTTACGTAAACAGCCTCACGTTTAACAACTGGAACATCGGCCCACCAATACCAGGGCGAAACTCCCATCTTACGCGATAAATTGAGCATCGCGTAAATGGTTCCGCGTTTGTCGCTTCCTGCTAACACCAAGGCTTTATCTACTCCCGGGAAAGGATTATCGACTACTTGTGTGAGGCTTCGTTCCCAATCACCTTTAAAATCCGACACATCCAGTTTGCTCTCAGAAACCAGTTGGTCGATCAAAGCGCTTTTACCCACGGTACCTACCAAAATCAATTGTTTCGACTGAGGCACGTCTGTCTCAAAAATTTGTGGCGACTGTCCGCTAACCAGTTTTATATCGTTGCAAAACCATTCGACCACAGTTTTAACACCCGGAAATTCATCCTGCCCATAAACAACCGGAGCCGGCTGTCCGTTTTCAGCAAGAACAAAACTTCCTTCTTCTTTTGTGAATGAAATATAATCTGTTCCGTTTTGAGCCGCGCTATACAGCGGAATGGAAAGGGCAAACTGCACAATGACAGAAAAGACAGTTGCTCTTCGAAGTAGCTTAAACAATTTTTTATTCATCTTATTGGTTTATTTTAGTTATTTCTTTAGTTACATTTTATTGGTTTCGAAAATCAATACCCTTTAACCTTTAAATTTTTTATTATCAGTTCCCTTTGTATGAAGTAAAAAGGGTCTTTTGTTTCCAAAAATATACCTGCGCCCCTTGTTTGCTTTTTAATTTTGAATATTTGATTTCTACTTTCACACACATCCTTCGTATTTTATGAGTCTTGAAACTTTTAATGTACTTCATGCTTTAGAAGCTACATCTTCCGGTCATTTCAACCAACTGCACAGACCTCTACTATTCGAATAAGGAAAGATCGATGGCTTCCCCCATCATCACATATCCGTTTTCGTTCGGGTGGAGGTAATCACCTGATTGGGCTTCGGGCAAAATGCTATAAATATCCTCCGAATTCCTGATCGCTTTATCAAAATCAATCACGGCATCAAAACGGCCACTGGTGCGAATCCACTCGTTGACCGTATTTCGAGCAACTTCACGGAAATCGGTATAATAAAACGATTTCATAATTGGAGTGATGGTTCCACCATACACTTTTATTCCCTGGGCATGAGCTTCATCAATCATTTTCCCGTACGCATCAATCAATCCTTGCGCGACCTGTTCGGCAGCTTCTTTACTGCGGGTACCCCCCAGATCATTCACTCCTTCCATAATGATCAGCCAATGCACACCGTGTTGATTCAGGATGTCGCGTTCGAACCGGTTTAGAGCTGTGGGCCCCAGTCCGCCACGAAGCACAGCATTACCGCCAATTCCCATGTTCAGAACTGCCACATTTTTGGTTGCATCATTTTTTAGCAGACGTTGCGCCAGAATATCGGGCCAACGGTTTTGTTTGTTTGTGCCCGAGCCACGTCCATCGGTTATCGAGTTACCAATAATGGCAACCGCGGCAGCTGATTTAGGTGCTTTCACATCAATCCCGTTTATCACATACCAATGATCTGTTTTAACAGCATTTGAAAAATCCGCACCTTCTGAAATCTGGTTTCCGGTAAGCAGATAAGATGTGGTTCGCGATCCGGGGTGACCGGTTACATCGGGCGATGTTTCGCCAAAGGCTATGGTAATAGCCACTTCCATCCTCGGTTCCAAATCGAATGAAAAAGGATCCGAAACGATCGCTTCGCCAGGCTGCATGGTAACAACCGGCTTTCCGTCAAATTTCAATTCTTTAACCGAAGATTTATCAATCGTACTACCTCCGTTTGAAACAGCAATTTGAACTGTCTTCATGGTAACCGGGCTTTTGCTGAATTCATTGGAGAACCTCAAACGCAGCTTGTCGCCGCCAATTGAAACGCAAACTACCTGGCGTAGTGTATTATTCGTTAATCCCGGTTCAGGAGGCATATTACGGGGCTCTACCAATTGAGGAGCGGTGCTCCAGGTTCCTACCCATTTTTTCTGGGCATTAGAATTTGTGCAAGCTGCAAAGCTGGTCATACCAATTATCACCCCGGCAATGATTGCCGCTGTTGATCTATGTCGGAATGAGCTCAGCATCCTGCAAAAAATATTGTATAAAGAAATTAATTCAGACTTCATTATAGCTTTATTATGAGTTGTTCTAAGTTTAAAATCGTTTCAACAAGCGTAGTTACAGAAAACTGCACCTCTATTTTACAGACCGTTGATCGTCATTTTCTGACTCGCAGTAAATTGATCAGTTTTCATTTTATATACATAGATTCCGTCCGATAAATTCTCACAGTTAAACTCTAAAGAATGCTTCCCGGGCGGGTAATTTTTCCCGGCTAACTCTACTATTTCAGCACCAACGATATTGAAGACTTTTAGTGAGACAAAAGCTTCGTCCGGGACTTCAAATGAAATATTGGTTTTTTCATCAAAGGGATTTGGATAGTTCTGATCCAAAGAATAACCTTTTTTTACATCCTTTGAATTCATCCCGGTCCCCAGACAATTTACAGCCTCTCCCCCCATTCCATCAGGAACGTATGGACTATCTGAAATACAAATTTTATCCATACTCGCACCATTCTCACGATTAGCAATGGTAAAAGTATGTTCGCCGGCTGACAGCTTATAGTTGGTTATCCGTTTCCATTGCCATCCACTGGTACCTAATCCGTTTTGCATTACATAAGCCCCGTTATCCATCTTCATCCAATACGAATCATCATCGGCACTGGGACAATTTAAACGCGTATACAAGTAATACGTGGTGTCATTTTTCACCGTAAAATTGAAAACCATATGATCCTTAACACTGGAAGAAGCTGCTGAAAGAAACTCAATCTCCGGACTTGCAACATAACTTTCTCCTGAAGCTTGTGATTCATTTGATTTAATGCTCCAGTTTTCTCCTACCGTAGCACATTCAGCTTCCAAATAAACCGACTCGGCATCTCCCAGTTCCGGGGTTGGCAAAACAGGATTTCCGGTTCCCCACCATTCAGTCCAACGAGAATAGTTAATGTAATCGTAAGGGTGGGTAGTGATATTTGTATTCGCACTTTCATTTCCCAGCATAAATTTTTCAACAAAAGCTTCAATCTCCGGTATTTGACTTCCCGGAACCGCGCAGTGCCCATGTCCTCCAATAATCGAAAAGCCGAAACGATCCGGGATGCCAAGTGTTTCGTAAACTCTTTGAGTTGCCCTGCTTGAGACATAACCTGCCGGATCTGCCAGCCATTCAAAGCCAGGGTTTCCGGTCACCAGTAGTGCACGTGGCGCTACCATTGCCATTAGCTGATGATGATCGTGCGGAAGTTTGGAAACATTGGAACCTGCAAAACGGAACATATCTTCTATGAACCAATGGCGATCGGTTGAACCTAATTTTTCAACACTGCCAAGCGTTTCAGAAACGCGCCATGCGGGGTAGCCTCCACCTCCTGATTCCTGGGCAATAGTAAGCGCAATCCGCTCGTCAAATGCACCGGCAAAAAGTGCCATTTTACCTGCAAAAGAACATCCGGTAACTGCCAGGTGGCTCAAATCAATTGGCAGCTCATCCTGCACCAGCTCCAAACCGTCGATCAAGCGACTTACACCCCACGGCCACGCACTGTAGGCGCCCATATAGGTCAACTCAGGATAAATTTCATTTATTGGTTCACTGCCTCGAACCTGCTGATGAGCCATCACCTGTCCGAAGTTGAAGGAAATTTGTGCAATGTTCCGGCTGCTGAAGATATTGGAAGGCAAACTGCCCGAACCTCCTGTCATTCCAATCACTGCCGGGAAGGGACCTTCCCCCGTAGGAAGAACAACTTGTGAAGTGAGTGTAAGCGTGTTTCCATTCACGGTTATGTTCACTGTAAGTGTGCCATTCGAGTAATTGGCTGTAATGTCCTCCGGACGATCCGGTTTAGTACCAATTTCATATTTTTCGATCATCGCCTTAAACTCGTTGCGATGACGTTCCCAGTTTGTGAACGTTGTATCACGACCACATCCATCGGCCCACAGGAAAGGATCGGGCAAAGGTTCGATAGCCGGAAGATTTTCAAAATCAGGTAAATTCGGAACCGGAAAATCTTTGCCCGTGTTTTCAACGGAATAGACTAATGGAATTTCCTGTGCAAAACTGCTTGTAAGCAGACAGGTTATAATTAAAAGTAGTAATAGTTTTGATTTCATTTTAAGTTGGTTTAATTCAATTGCTATAATTCTGTTCAAGCATTATATTGCGACTTAGTTCTCTAACTGGTTCTTTTTCCGTCGATATCCTTAAAATCTACCACATACTTTTCGCCACTGTTTAAGGTAATATTGGCTCCCAAAGCAGAGCCGCTTGGCATAATATCGATGATTTCAAGCTCTTTGATAGGCGACAGTTCTTCCTCCATCCATTCTTCATTGTCCATTCGGTGCAACAACAGAGTCACCATTAGTTCCATCGCAGGATTTTTATCCATGCGTTTTTTGCGGGCATAAATCACCGTGCTTTCTTCGGCTTCAGCATTCCGGTTGGAGTGCATCAAACTTTCCAGTTTATCCCAGCCGCTGTAAGTTATCAAGGCCACACGGCGCCCCGAAATTGAAGCCGTGATCACCTTTTTGTTATCCTTTTCAAATTGATTGATTACTGCCTTTTGTCCGTTAAAGTGTGGCAGGCCAAAATGTCCCAGTGTCAGTTCATGTTCAAAAGCCAGACGGGAACGGTCAACGCGGATAACACCTCCGGGAATGGTAATTTCGGCTAAATCGATAATATACCCCACCCCGTTGTTTGGTGGCTTTCGCATAATAGCCTGGCGATACAGAACATTTTCCCGCACACCATTGAAAAGCATACTTTGCGAAATGGTAAACTCTCGGTTTTTATCCGAGTCGTTATCCACGGTTAATCCGGTCAGGTAGAAGTTTACATCATCTCCCCGAACATCTCTTGGATCCTGGCTCCGGTAACTGTATTCCATGGAAGTGCCTCCCTGAGGATTGTGATCTTCCCACGGAAAATGCGTATTGTAGAGTAGTTTGGAATAATTCGGATCATCGTAATAAACTTTACCGGGAACGATTTCAGAAGTTCCGGTTTTTCCATGATTGACCAGGACAAGTCCGGGGCTTTCAAGAACCGTTTTATTTGAATTGTCCCCTATTTCCTCCCACATTCCTTCGTTTTCTTTAGCAGTCCAGAAGGGTGAATCATCGGGCAAAGCCAGGCAAATAAATGGCAGGAACATAAGAAACGGGCTATCGGCACAGCTGTAATTCTGCACCATGTATTCTTTCTGGACGTAAAATCCGAGACTGGGAATATCGTTGTAATAAAATTCAGGTTTCGACACAAACTGCAACAAGGATCCCGAACAGAGACGTCTTGCCCAACCGGCATCCAGACCTGGCTTTTCCTTTAGCATAAAAGCAACAGGGAATGCCCCTGAAACCCATGTACGGTAGCAAATGCTGCGCGACCACATATTGATGTAACCATCGCGCCCAAAGAACCAGGGAAGTGATTCCATTAATTCCTGCGCCGATTTTTCGATCATCGCCGAAATTTCAGGGTAGTACTCATCGCCAAAAGCTCTGTTCCAGATTGTTGTGTAAACGATGAACAGGCTGATCGAGTAATAATTGTACGTTTGTTCCAGGTACCATCCATCGCCGGAGTGGTAGGAGGTAATCCAGAGTAAATGACTTTTAAGTAAGTTGTCGTCAATTTCATAACCGTACTTTTTCAGAAATGAAAGTGCACAGATATTAAATATCCGCCAGTTGTTTTGAGTTGTCCTGTGATGCGCCCATTTTGATATGGTAATCACCATTTCGTCCTTTTGTTCTTTTGTATATTGCGACCAAATGGTATCCGGCATCAGGAGCAAAGTCTTGAACAATCCACCAAACTCGCAGGTAAACTGGTAATTGGAGTCCGGAAGCTCTTCCGGCATCGGCAAGGAATTAGCATGCCCCGGAGTGAAAGCGTTGTAAATGTGCAAACTATAATAATCCCTTAGCTTGATGCCATTAATGGTTGTTTCCGGATCGAGATGAATCAGAGGACCGGCCAAAGTAAATGTCCGTTCTAGCGCCTCGAAATCGGCTGATTTATACCGCCAGTCCGGAGAATTGGGCTGGGGATAAGTTTTGCCGGAAACGATTGGAAAAGATATATGAGTTTCCATGGAATTTACATGTTTGAATGCACGCTCCAATAAATATTTAGCCAGTTCTACATAATGCTTTTTAGTCATCCCTGTGAATGGACTAAGCTCAAAATCCGGATCTTTTACTTCGTAGGCATTTTTCATATTCAACACGCTTGATCGTCGTTAATGAAGACTCTTACCATTTTACGATGCTTTTGGGAGAAAAAAGGAGTTGTAATGCTACAACTCCTTTTCCATAAACCGTTTTACAGTTTTGTTATTGGTTGTATCCTCAATTTTGATCCGGGTTAATACCTTGGACCAGCTACAAAAACTTTTTTGCGACCAACGATATACAATCCCTGCTTTAATCCAATTGTTGCTTCAGAATATTTAACACTTTGGCGCAGAACAGCACCTGTAATGCTATAAACATTTACCAAATCATTTGGATCCGGATCATCTTGCATCCTAACTACTCTTCTATCAATGCCAGTAACCATTAGCTCGTTTATTGCAACGAAATCTATTTTAGCAGAATGAGTTGCCGGATCGTCATATGAAAAGCTCCAGTGACTTGCTCCATTATAAAAAACAATGCCTCCCATTAAAACCTCTCCATCAAAATTAGCATAATCAGGAAGATAGATTTTCTCCCTAACGACTGTTTGTCCGTCAGGCATTGTATCAAGGGGAATTATATATAAATTCGTCCATCCATCAACAGAAAACCGAATTGCAACTTCTTTTCCAATATCAAGTGAGTCAAATACAATCTGTACAAGCAATGTGTCATAATTAGTTAAATCATAATCCATATTTGATCCCCAATTAGCGGGCGAACCCAATAACTGGTAACTTTCCCCGCCAGCCATTTCCAGTGGCGCCAATTCCATTTCCTCAGTTACAGAATAAAGAGAAACATAACCTTCCGGTATTTCATGTATATCTATTCCAGTTTTCTCTTTAACTGCTATAAAACTAATGACACACGCCTGGGTTGCAGGTTCACCGTCATAAGAAAAACTCCAGTGAGTAGCACCGTTGTAAAAAACGATCCCTCCAAGGATGGCATTCCTGTCTTGGTCAGCATATTGAGGAATGTTAATACCTACAACTACGCTTGTCCCCTCTTCAGGAAGTGTTACCTGGTGTAATTGTACACTGCCATTAATATTAAAACGAATCGCTACCTGGTGACCGGCATCTTCCGGGACATAATTTATTTTGAAAGCTAATGTATCATAGCCCGATAAATCGTAATCCCTTGCTGGCCCCCAATCCGAAGGTCCGGCAAGCTGAACAGCTGCACCGGCTTCTATCGCTATCGGAGCTTTTTCATCTTCATCCATGTTAATATTGGTGGTATAAAAAGAGACATATCCCTCCGGGAATTGTAGTTTCTTTTTAAGCGCAATGTAGTTTATAGTACATGCCTCGGTAGCCGGTGTACCGTCGTAAGAAAAACTCCAGTGTGAAGCTCCGTTGTAGAAAACGATTCCTCCATTAATGGCAGCCCCGTTTTCGTCGGCATATTGCGTAAGATCAATCTCCTCAACTACACTTGTTCCCTCTTCCGGAAGTGTTACCGGGTGTAATTTTACACTGCCATTAATATTGAAACGAATCGCTACCTGATGGCCGGCATCAGCAGGATCATAAGTAATTTTGAACGCCATTTTAGCGTAATCCGATAAATCGTAATCCGTTGCTGGCCCCCAATCGGAAGGTCCGGCAAGCTGTACAGCTGCACCACCATCTATCGCTATCGGAGCTTTTTCATCTTCCGGTTTGATCGAATAAAAAGATGTCCACCCCATCGGAAGGTTGATTTTCTCTTCCAGGGCAATATAGTCGATTGTACATGGCTGGGTAGCAGCTAAAGAATCATACGAAAAGCTCCAATGACTTGCACCGTTATAAATAACAATTCCTCCAAAATCAACTTTCCCTTCCTCATCGGCATACTCCTCCAGGTATAGTTCCTCAACCACGCTTGTCCCTTCCGTTGGAAGCGTTACCAGATGCAGTGTAGCACCGGTACCGTTCACGGAGAACCGGATAGCCATTTGGTGGCCGGCATCCTCCGGGGCATAATTTATTTTGAAAGCTAATTTCTTATAGTTCGAAAAATCGTATTCCCTTGATTCGCCCCAACCCTGGGCAGGCCCTAATACCTGTACACTTGCTCCTCCGTCAATAGCTAGGGGTGCCCGCTCATCTTCCGGCTTGATCGAATAAATCGAAACATATCCGTCGGGAAGTGGAAGGCCTGGAGCCTCTTTCTCTTTTAAAGCTGCATAATTAACGGTACATGCCTGGGTAGCGGCATTACCATCGTAGGAGAAGCTCCAGTGAGTAGCGCCATTGTAAAATACAATTCCACCAAAGAGCACGTTACCGTTTTCATCGGCGTAATCTGCAAGGTCGATTTCTACTACCGCGTTTGTTCCTTCGGTTGGTAGCGTAAACATGTGTAATTTCGCTCCCGTTTGATTTACTGAAAAGCGAACAGCCATCTGACTACCGGCATCGGCAGGATCAAAAGTTATATTGAAGGCTAATTTCTCATAATCTGAAAAATCATAGTTTGTAGAATCTCCCCATCCGGCGGCAGCTCCTAATAGCTGGTAGGTCGCACCACCGTCGATTGTTACTGGAGCCTGTTCCTCTTCCGAGTTGATCGAATAAACAGAAACATATCCTTCGGGAATCTCAATCGCACCCGGAGCCTCTTTCAATGCAATGTAATCTATTGTACATGCCTGGGTAGCGGCAGTACCATCGTAAGAAAAGCTCCAGTGAGTAGCGCCATTGTAAAATACAATTCCACCAAACAAGACGTTACCGTTTTCATCGGCATATTCTGCCAGATCGATTTCTAAAACCGTTGATGTTCCTTCGGTTGGCAGGGTAAACATATGCAGTTTCGCTCCCGTTTGATTTACTGAAAAACGAACAGCCACCTGGCTACCGGCATCGGCAGGATCGTAGGTAATCTTAAAGGCTAATTTCTCATAATCTGAAAAATCATAATTCGTGGAGTCTCCCCATCCGGCGGCAGCTCCTAAAAGCTGGTAGCTTGCACCACCATCAATCGCTACAGGAGCCTGTTCCTCTTCCGAGTTGATCGAATAAACAGAAACATATCCTTCGGGAAGTTCAATCGCACCCGGAGCCTCTTTCAGTGCAATGTAATCTATTGTACATGCCTGGGTAGCGGCAGTACCATCGTAAGAAAAGCTCCAGTGAGTAGCGCCATTGTAAAATACAATTCCACCAAACAAGACGTTCCCGTTTTCATCGGCATATTCTGCCAGATCGATTTCTAAAACCGTAGATGTTCCTTCAGTTGGCAGGGTAAACATGTGCAGTTTCGCTCCCGTTTGATTTACTGAAAAACGAACAGCCACCTGGCTACCGGCATCGGCAGGATCGTAGGTAATCTTAAAGGCTAATTTCTCATACTCGGAAAAATCATAATTCGTGGAGTCTCCCCATCCGGCGGCAGCTCCTAAAAGCTGGTAGCTTGCACCACCATCAATCGCTACAGGAGCCTGTTCCTCTTCCGAGTTGATCGAATAAACGGAAACATATCCTTCGGGAAGTTCAATCGCACCCGGAGCCTCTTTCAGTGCAATGTAATCTATTGTACATGCCTGGGTAGCGGCAGTACCATCGTAAGAAAAGCTCCAGTGAGTAGCGCCATTGTAAAATACAATTCCACCAAACAAGACGTTCCCGTTTTCATCGGCATATTCTGCCAGATCGATTTCTAAAACCGCAGATGTTCCTTCAGTTGGCAGCGTAAACATGTGTAATTTAGCTCCGGTTTGATTTACTGAAAAACGAACAGCCACCTGGCTACCGGCATCGGCGGGATCGTAGGTAATCTTAAAGGCTAATTTTTCATAATTCGAAAAATCGTAATTTGTAGAGTCTCCCCATCCCTGGGCTGGCCCCAGAAGCTGGTAGCTTGCACCACCGTCTATCGATACAGGAGCCTGTTCGGCTTCTGAGTTAATCGAATATACAGAGACATAACCTTCGGGCAGGTTGGGTTGAGCGTACCCTGCCAGTACCGACAACAAAAGTGTTGCTATTAGTGTAAATATCTTTCTCATAATTTTAGGAATTTAATTCATCTAAACAATCAAAATATCCGTTGAATGAAAAGGGAAGGAAAGGTTTTTGAGTGCCTGTCCCTTCCCCTTTTATTGATTTAATCACGAGCGAATCCATCAGCAAAACCAGCATATGCAGGTTTGCGGTTGTAATTCGCATTCCATAATCCATATTTCTCATCGTTAGCGTCATCGGCTCCCGCGAGAGAAATTCCATATTGTTGCGATGCAGGTACATATTCATTATACATCTCCACAACCGACTTATACATTTCTGCCTGTTCCTGCAGCATTTCTGCCGTTGGATCTGATGCATCCAGTGAAACTTTCAAGTCTGATATTTTCACTAATTTTCCTGTTGCAGCCAGCAACTCCAGCATGGAAGCTACTTTATCCTTGTCAGATGAAAGTGTAAGGTGCAGCTGAGTTGAAATTCCATCAATGATTGCTCCCTGACCTTCGACGTAATCGATATAGGCCAATAAACCCCGGCATTTCACAAGATTTTTTTCCAGGCCATAATCGCTTATAAATAACAGGTCACCTGGTTTACTGCTGTCTCTTGCCATAATAAAGGCTTCGGCTGCGTATTGTGGTCCCAGGTAATCCTGCCAGTAAAATTCACCATCTGCCAGCTCCTTATTTTTTCCTGTTTTGAGTTCCTGTGGGTTGCCATCGTCCATAGGATCTTTTACCACGGTCCATGCATCAACACCAACTTTACAGGCATTTAAAACACCCGAAATCCATGTTTCCAAACTTCCACGAACAATCTTTGCCTTTTCTTGACTGGTAAGATCAAGATTAACTTCTTCCTGCGCAATTGCCGCAGTACCAAGTCCGGTAGGTTCATTTGTCGTCATTGTGATATAGATTTTATCGAAATAATGACCACTTTCTCTAATTTTGAAGGCAATGGTATGTTCACCTGCTTCCAGGTCAAAAGAATCTCCATTTCCATCAAAATGTTTCGACCATGCCCAGGAATCACTGTTTTGGTTTTCAATGCCATTCGGATAAAAATATTCATTGTTATCGACACTGAAGAACCAGGAATCATCACCACCATAAGGTTGATGACAACGGTGTCTTAACCATATATGGTAACTTCCGGTAGTGAGCACATTGAAAGTATAAATAAACTGCATGTCGGTGTTAGCCGCATCAGTTGGGAAACCGGTACTTGTATCGTACGTCTCTCTGTCACCATCAATTATACCTTCCAAATATTCTCCTCCGGAAATACTGGATTCATCGCCTGTTTCCAATATAAAGAATTGGCCTATTTGCTGTGCATCTTCACATTCGAGGAAGATCTCATCGGGATTATCAACCGAACCGTTTACGTTAATAAGTGATATGCCTTGAATATTCATAAAGTAAGTAGCATTTGACGTATATCCCATCTCAATTTTAAACGACAAAGCACCGCTTCCATCAAAGTCATTCACCTGAAACTGGATCTTATTCCATCCAACTTTTGTTTTGAATGTTGGAGTCTCAACTCCTGCCCCCGTCCAATCCAATTCAGGTTCGTTTTCATTCAAGCCGGTAAAAACAACCCGGCCTTCGCCAATTACATTCGAAAGCACATAGAAGGTTATTTCGAATTTGGCGCCTTCATCTACTCTGTATTCGGGCGACTTTAATGATGTGGCACTACCTTCACCTTCTGATGCACCGTTCACCATTTTTACACAGGGTTGCCCCAGGTAATTTTCAACGGTTAAGTTCCCTTCAACACCCCAACCTGTAAACGAACCATCGTTTAAAGGACCGGGAATTACAAAATTTGGAAACAGTGGCGTGTAGAAAGTGTAAGGTGCAATAAGTGAATTCAGGTAAGATGAACTTTGGTTTGTACTCGAAACAATTGCATCGCCATAAACCGACAAGCCCCTTTCTTCTGCTCTGCTTATATAGTTTTCAATCGACGTGAAACTGTAAATTCCGTCATTTGACAGGATCGCATTTTGATTTAGTTCACTTGAAGGAGTTACTTCCACAAAATTTGTCTCCAGTAAAGTAGACAATGCACTTGTACCGGAGATATTGCCTGAACTTGCATTTGCTCCTAAAACAAGGTCTCCTGTGTACGATTTTAGAACATCGTAAGCATTAATTGCTTCCTCGTCAATTACACTGGTTGGTTTCTCCACCTCGATGCCCGAATCGACCTGATAATCGAGTTCGGCACAAGAAGAAAAAATCGCCAGGATAGTCAACAAGACTATATGTTTTTTATTAAATCTTTTCATAATTCAATGTTTTTATCAGACCCGTCTATTAGCTTTTTATCACCAATTATTGATCTGAATGATTTTTACATATGTTACTCGACCGTAATGTTATAGTACTCCGGAACTATCCCTCTGTCTCTGCTAACCAATGTATCTTTAGTAGTGTAGGTATAGCCCAAATCGATTAGCTCAACTGTATAGTCTAAATACAATCCATCGCGATCCTGGCCTCCCATACTGTTTTTTTCGCCATCGGTAACAAATTTTCCTGTACCCGCAATCGAATATGCAGAAGTACTTCCTGACACTGTACAGTTGTTATCACTATCAAATGTTAGTATTAAATCAACTGTAGCACGCGTGGTTAAGTTATCATCTTCGTAAATAGTAATAGGAAGTGTACACTCTGTAAGCGAATTTGTAGATATACTAACAACTTCATCATACTCAACATGCTCGCTACGGCGAACATCCGTTACTGTACCCGTACCATCCGAGATTTCATCGACGCCTCTTCTGAGGTAATTGGCATCCCATTTATTTACGTATTTAACGGCATACAGCACATAGTCTTTCGGAGTAATCTCCCAGCCGGAACTTACCACCCGATTTGGATTATCAACTATTGCCTTACCCGACAAAATGCTGTCGGCATTCGTTACACTTGTCATCACCAGCGGTATTGCATACTTATTGGTAATGCTAAGCGGGTCGTTAAAGAAAGCGTCTGTTAACTGTACCACAACTCCTCCAAGAATATCACCTGTTTTAATTTCAATATGGTTAGCTTCCAGGTTATAATAGCTGGCCGGCATAGGAAGTAATTCTGAGCCGCCAACAAACGATACTCCGTTACACAATGACTCATCAACACTTATATCGATAATTCTGGCTTCGTTGTTTGTATAAACACCTCCCATGGTAGCCATAATCTTCACTTTATGTTCATTGTCAAGCGAATTGTCTACCTGAGGATCGTCTCCCAACTCCAGGGTTCTCAATGGATACTGATTGGCGAAATATACGGTAGTATAATCGAAATCAGGAAATGAGACGTCTTGATTTCCACAGGAAAACATTAATCCTGCAACAAGAACTGCTAATAATATTTTATATACTTTCATGATCTAAATTATTAATTGTTATTCCCAACCTCTGTTTTGTACAAGATTGTTGTACTTAAGTATTTCACTGTATGGAATTGGTCCATAATTCTCATAGTCGGTAAAAGAACGAGGCTCAACATCAAACACCTCTCCGGTACTTGCATCGTAACCTTTGGCTGTTTCGGTTAAATCAACTTTCCATCGGCGTAAATCCCAGAAACGGAATCCTTCGAAACAAAGCTCAAGTCTTCTTTCATTACGAATTAATTCACGCATTAAATCTTTATCTCCTGAAACTTCATCAAGATAAGGATCTTCTGTTATTCCAAGCGCTCTTTCTCTAATTGCTCTAATCACATCAACTGCCGAATAACTGGCATTTGGAGCCATGCCGTTCGGGCCATAAGCCTCGTTGGCAGCTTCAGCATAGTTGAGGAAGATTTCGGTATATCGGATACGCGGTGTGTAATTATTTTTACCTTGCCACGAACCGCTGGCATTATCGTAGTTCACATCCATTCTCATACGTTTCTTCATGTAATACCCGGTACGGGTCGATGTTTCACGAATATTGATGCCATCATCGGTTCCGGATGCGCTACCGGTTAGTATGGCCGTATTGTTTACACCAACCGTGCTACCATTGTATACAATATAATGCGCTAAACGAGGATCACGCCCTGCATATGGATCAGCAGGATCGTATGTACTCGATGCGTGAGCAATTGGATAACCATTGCTGTCGGGAAATGCATCAACCAGGTTTTGAGTCGGGTTCATTCTTCCATCACCAAACAATGATGGTGGAAAGTTGGCTGATTCCTGTGAAGAGGTCAAACTTGCGATGTTATTCCGCCAAAGTATCTCGGCCGGATTAACTCCTTCTGCCAAAGCATCTAATTCAGTATTATTTGCAAAGTAGGTTACTCCATTTGGAGCCAATCCTGACACTCCACCAATTTGCTCCAACACATCGGCAGCATAAATGGCTGCATCTTCCCAGTTGGTGTTGTTCGAAGCATCCTCAAAAGCAGGACTTGCGGCTAATAAAGCAACCTTTGAACGATATGCCATAGCAATTTGTCCATCCATAAGTTGCTTAAATAAATCGCCCATTACCCTGTTGTAGGTACTCGACAGAGAAACCATACCATTGTATTTATCAGGCACCTGATCTAAAGATGATACACTTTGGTATTTAACAGGGAGTAATAAAATAGCACTATCCAGGTCGTTTATTATTTGATCGACACAGGCCTGAAAGCTGGAACGTGGCACATTAAAATCGGCATTTGCATCTTGAAACTCCTTAATAATAGGAACGCCCAGCAATTCACCACCTGTGGAATAACCGCCATGGTTTCTTAAAAGATAGTATAGAAACAGGCCTCTTAAACCGTAGGCTTCACCTTTCATTCTTATATTAAAAAGTTCAGCAGCTTCAGGGTCATCAGCCCATTCAACATCATCACATCTTTCTAAAAATGTATTTAAATATTGAATAGCACCATAGCCGTCAACCCACATATTAACAGGGTTACTCGAAGCTGTCCATGATCCTGTAGCCATAACCAAATATGAATTCGATCTGTCGTTTGTAACGGCATCATCGGTTGCATATTCAATGTTATTGTACGTATTCGGAAGATATCGGTATGTAGTGGTTAATACACCTTGTGCATACACAGGGTCAGTATACATCAAATCTAGATCTTTAAAGTTCTCAATAGCAGGCTCGAACAAGTCGTCGCAGCTTGACAGAATGAATAAACTGACCAAAAGGAATAAAATATATCTTTTCATTGTCTTACTTTTTAAAATTTAGATTAGAAAGTAGCTTTTATACCTACGTTATAAAAACGATACTGAGGAGCACTTCCAATATTCATTTCCATCATTTCTTTTTCTTTTGAAATGGTCAAAAGATTTTGTCCGCTGACATATACACCTAAGCGGCTGATCAACGAATTACCACTGAACATCGTTTCAGGGAAATCGTAGGATAATTGCACCTTGGTTAAATCGAAACGATCGTTATTGTACCTCCAGAAGGTTGAATTTCTGAAGTTGTTGGTATTGGATGTAGTAGTTAAGCGCGGATAAGTTGCAGTAGAAGCAGTTTCGGGTGTCCAACGCCCCAGCACCTCTTCCGAGTATTTACGATTTCCGTATACCCAGTAATAGGATGAGTTTTTGTACCCGATAGCTCCGGTCTGCCCTTGTCCCATTGCATATAATGTCCAGTTCTTGTACTTCAGTGTTAAATTTAAACCGTAGGTGAACGGCGAAGCATATTTACCAAGTTCGACCTGGTCACGAGTGTCAACAATTCCATCGTTGTTCATGTCCTTGTACTTCAAATCGCCAGGTAAAACATCTCCGAAAGTTTGAATAGCATGATTATCGATATCAGCCTGGTCAGCAAAAAATCCTTCGGAAACATAACCAAATGATGCATCGATAGGTTTGCCGGCTCTGTATTGGTAATCATCCTGGTATACTTCATCTCTGATCGTTGCTTCAGAATTATAAATCATACCGACAAAACCAATGTTATATTCGAAATCACCGAATTTATTGTTGTGCGAAACGGCGAAATCAAAACCGGTTCTCTCATCCTGGTTGTAATTGATGTAAGGCAAATACGAATAATCATTCCTTGTATAATACGAAGGGTAGATTGTGTTGGCGCCCTGAACCAGTAAACCATCGGTTTTCTGATTAAAGTAATTTACATCGAAAGCAACTTTGTTATTAAAAAGTGCTCCTTCCAAACCAACTCTGTATTCTTCACGCGTTACAAAATCCAAATCAGGATTAGAGCCTCTTACTGAAACTACAGCCCAGCCCCCCATTGCATTATCTCTCCATTGATACCAGGCTGAATCGTCGTAATAACCCTGATACATGTAGTAGTTTTCGATATCAATATCCTGATGTAGCTTTGCATACGATCCGGTTAATTTAAGATTATTAATAAACGACATGTCTTCCATGAAACTCTCGTCGCTTATTCTCCATCCCAATGTAAGAGTGGGTGAGAAAGCCGTTCTGTTGTCCTTTGGCAATTTTGCCGAATTAATAATTGCCCCTGAAAAATCGACATAATACTTATGTGCAAAATTATAGGCTGCCTGCAATCCCAGGTTGGCATTGCTAAGGCTGTGATAGTCACTACCATCGTGTCCTGAGTCTACCGAATTTCGTGATTGAAATCCCCATCCTATTATGTTCCCGGTGACATTATGAACGGAATTAAAAGTTCTAATGTAGTTTAATTGGGAATAAAATGTAATGGTTTGCTTGTAGCTCGAATCACCGATGTACTCATTTGTTGAGTTGGTATCGTCGCCATACTTGGTAAGGCCAATAATCATATCCTCACCATTCATGTTCGACCAGGCCGGCTGATAAGTAGCATATCCAACCCGGAAAGCTTCCGAATAGTAGTTGTTATAATCAATACCAAAAGTATTTTTAAAAGAAAGGCCTTTTGTAATTCCGCTCAGGTCGGCATTTGCACTCACCTTGAATTGGAATACACGGCTTTTATAGCGGATATAACCGGCTACCAGCATGTCGGCAAAAGTATTTGTTTGAACGGCATTGTTACCTCCCAACAAATACTGACCATCGATAATGTGGTTGCTGTTTTCAACAATGCTTTGTAAATCGGCATTATTAGCATCCATCATACTTATCGGGACAAAAGGGGTAAACCAGTTTGGACGCATAGAAGCACTGCTTCCCCAAAAATCACCACGTCCGATGTAGTTGTTGTTAAAAATTACGGCTGCATCAGTTGTAGCAGAAAGCCAATCGGTAAGTTGCATATCAACATTACCACGTACTCTAAAGTTAAGGTCCTGGTTTTCGGCTTGCTCCCCATACTTAATGATGTCGTCGTTATAAGTCATCCCGAAGTTGGTGTAAAACTGCGTTTTTTTGTCTCCTCCGGAAATCTCAACCGTAGCATCTGTCCTGTTATATGCTTCTTTTAAATACTCGGAAGAGAAAAAGCTGATATCCGGATATTTATATGGATTAACTCCGGCTGCAGTATTATAAATTGTAGCATCGTCGTAAATACGGGCAATACCATCATTATCTGATGCTTCGTTATACAAAGACATATAACCGGCAGCATCGAGATACTTTGGATAACTTTTTGGAACATACATTCCGGTATTTGCGCGTGCTTGAATGGTCAGTGGTTGCTCTTTACCACGTTTGGTGGTAATAAGTATCGCTCCCTTGGCAGCCTTACTACCGTAAAGTACAACAGCACTTGCTGCTTTTAAAATGGTAACCGACTCCACTTCAGTAGCGTGAAGATCAGAAGCACTTCGTGGAATACCATCAACAAGAACCAAAGGCGATTGTCCCCAGATATTGCCGGTATAACCACCAACCAGGCTACGAATTCCGTCGAGCGAATAAGTTTGATAATTCATATCCAGCAGCGAAGCCACATTTACTGTTGAAACCGCGCCAAGAACATCTTCTTTGGCCTGGGTGCCAAATGCAACATTAACAATTGAATCTGTCATCGGAAGTCCATAGTCAGACCGGGACTCCGATGAAACATAAACAACGCTATCCGGATTTTCCTGCGCCTGAACTCCTTCCACACCTATACATAGTATGGTAAATAAAGCTGAGCAGGTATATATAAATATTTTCTTCATTTCATTACAAATTAAAGTTTGATAAATCAATTGAAACTTTACCATTATTAATCAATTTACCATCCCGGATTCTGTTGAAACTCAGGATACAGATTAATATCATCAAGTAAAAATGGAAACCAGTAATGCTTTGAAGTAAGATGTCTTTCAAAAATCGTGTTCAGACTCAAATTCAATACTTTTGCATTTTGATAGTCCTCTGCCAGTGCTGCACCTGATAAACCTTCCGGATCTCTTTCAAATTCAAGTGCCTGTTTTAAGGTATATGGTTGTTTATCCAGGAGTTTCCATCTGCGTAAATCACAAAAACGATGTCCCTCGAAAGATAGTTCAACTGCGCGTTCTCTCTGTAGCTCACTCATAAAACCGTCTAAAGATGACGCATATTTATTGGCTACATGCCCAACTCCTGCTCTGTCTCTTATTACATTAATCGCATCTAAAGCGGTCATGGAATAAGAATTTGCACTTGAAGTTACACCATAAGCGACTGCAGTAGCTTCGGCATACATTAAGTAAACATCGGCTAAACGCATCATGCTCAACACTGTACAATTGTTATTCATTGTTGTACTTTCGGTGTTTCGTTCTGCCAACCGGGGCTTCCACTTTGTAAGCATCAGGCCGGTAAGGTTCGATCGTCCACCATTAACGGTTCTAAATCTACCCCCTGAATAGAGGCTGGCAAACTGAATGTCCTCCTGTAGCGACTCGGTTGCACTGCACCTTTCGCCGTCCAAAATATAATCCTTATAAAAACGTGGATCTCTGCCTTGCCATGGATATTCCGGGTCGTATCCTGATTCTGTATCAGCTTCAGTTATATCCCTGCTTTCGTTTATTGGCAAACCATTCGCCATTCCGTAATTGAAAAATGCATAGTTTGCAGTAGGGCTGATGTAGTATCCACCCTGACTCATGTCTTTAGGTATATAGTCGTTAATTTGATTCCATCTAAACCTTGAGGCGGCCCCAACTGTATTTTCCCAGAAGATAGTTTCTTTTAATCCGGGAATTCTACCACCGCTGTTCTGTGTATAAAACAACTCGGTGTACTCGCTGAAATCAGCTAATTCGTATCTTCCTGTAGATTCAGACAGTGCCAAAACTTCGCCGAAAACTTCAGCTGCCCGTTTACAATAATCGTCACTGTAAGTAGCAGAACCTCCGGAAGCTTCATTCATTAAAGGACTACCGGCGTATAACAAGTTCTTTCCAAGGTATGCAAGAGCCATAATTTTATTTGCCCGTTGCATATTATTCCCCAGGGTTGCTTTACCGGCATTTGTATCATCCCAATCAATTGGTAGCAGATCAGCAGCGCGTTGAAAGTCTGCAGCTACTTTTTCCGCAGTTTCCTGGTAGTTCAGGCGAGGGATACGAATAGGTTCATTCGCGGGGATTACCTGATCAACGTATGGCAATCCACCCCAAAATTTCATCAACTGGAAGTGAAACCAGCCTCTGAAGAAATACAGTTGTCCTTCAATCAAATCTTTTTCTTCCTGTGTTGCATCTATAAGCAGGTCCAGATTTTCCAATCCGATATTTGCTTTTCTTATGCCGTACCAGGAAAATCCCCATACATTTCCTTTTTGTTTTGAATCGGTTGAAGTAGTTCCGGAAGTTCCGGTACCGAATGGTGAACCATAACCGTTCCAGTCCCAGTAGTTACCCCGGTCGATATCAAATGCCAAAACTTCGGTTGCCGATTGATCCCAGTGTTCTTCATCTCCCATATTCCAGGTATTGTGCCATGCATAAGCTGTGTAAACCGGAATACAATTGTATAATTCTTCAGTATATCCCTGGAAGTTTCTGAAGTTTTCAAAAGGTTCAGTCGGGCTAATATCACTATTAGGCGCTTTATCCAAATAATCTTCGCAGGAAACAAGCCCTAACACGCTTGTTAAAAGCAATGCCGCAACAAGCGTTTTTATATGTTTTATTCTCAAATTCATTGCATTAGTTTTAGAAAGTTATATCAACACCTAAATTAACACGACGCATAGTTGGATATGCTCCAGTCCTTGAGCCACCGCCAAAGTTACTTTCGCGGTCATCGGGCATATCTGTCCATAAGAGCAGGTTATTACCACTTAAGTATAACTTACATGATTTCATCCCTGCCTGTTGTATCCAGCCACCGGTAAATGTGTATCCGAGTTCGGCTGTTTTCAAGCGCATGTACGAACCATCGTACCAGTACCTTGTGCCACGGGATTCGTCACCCTTGGCCGCAATCCATCTTGGTAAAGGAACATCGCCTCCACCATCGACTGTCCAATACGTTCCTTCGATGTACGCACTGTTTTTAGCCTGGTAGAAAGTGGGAAAAAGAACTTCCCTGGTAACATTAGAAACACCATAGAACTGCATCGAAAAGTTTAAACCTTTCCAGTCAAGTCCCACCGTTGTACTAAAAGTGTTTTGTGGTACTCCTGTATATCCGTAAGGTGCTCTGTCATAATTATCAATAAGTCCGTCGCCGTTAAAGTCTATAATGTTGTAGTCTCCGGCTAACTTAACTCCATTGTTGATCTGACGATTTGTACTTCCGAGCACGTCATCCCAACTGGCCAGATATCCGGCATCGATGTACGAGGTTGTTTGCCCAATTGCATATCCCGCAGTTTTTTGATAATCGGGATACAATTCCGGGTCGTCTGCAAAGACTACTTCATTGGTAGCATGTGTAAAGTTTGTATTGGCCCATAGCCTCAGGCTATTATTAATTACTTTACTTAATCTTACTTCAAGTTCGAATCCCGAACTTTTAACCTCTCCGAGGTTACCTGTTGGGGCAGATCCTCCGAAGTATGAAGGTATTGCACGTGATGAACCGCTAATAAGAATATCAGTTCTGTCGTCGTTAAAATAATCAAACGAACCGGCAATTAAACCATCAAAGAATGAATAGTCTGCTCCAATATTTCTCTTCTCAACGGTTTCCCACGAAATCGCAGGGTTACCAATCGAAGTATTTCTGAAATATTCATAAGGCGATTGATTCGATGCAATTGCACCTAGCAAAGAATTCCCGCCATAACTCCATTGATCGGCATACAACCAACGGCCACCAACGGCATCATCACCAATTCTACCCCACGAACCACGAATCTTGAACATATCCAGAAACCAAACAGGTTCCATAAAGTTTTCTTCCGACAGCATCCATCCACCCGAGAATGAAGGAAAGAAAGCAAAGCGGTTCTGAGGTCCGAATTTCTCCGATCCGTTGTATGCACCATTCACTTCGAAGAAATATTTTCCTGCATAGTTATAAGTGCTACGGAATACCCAGTCTTCGCGGAAATGGGCAAATTCGCTACCACCCGCATATTTTTCGCGGCTAAACAGTCCGAGAGCCGTAACATTGTGCTTTCCAAAGTCGCGGGCATAATTCATACGAATCGAATAATATTGTCTTCTAAAAGTAGAACCGGTACTAACAGAACCCGCTCGTGTACTCCATATAATCTGATCGGTATAATCGAATTGCGTTGATGCATCGATTGGCAAATCATAAATAATTTCACCGGTACTCGGATCAACCCACATGCGTTGAACTGTTTTGAAGGAGTTGTCTTCCACTCCCCTGTCAACTTCTCTGAAAGTATTATCGATAGAATAAGAAGCTTCAAATTTTAAACCTTTGGTAATAAAATCAAGCTCTTGCTTTAAAATAAAGTCGGTAGTAATTTTTGTTTGTGTTTGTTTTTCAATTCCGTTGCGCGCCAGGTGGAACACCGAATTTGGCTGATTGGCATCGTGTGGAAAATAAAAGCCCCATATTCCGGTTGATTCGTAAACTGGTTGCATTGCATCAGGTGCAGTAAAATAAGCCGCTTGCCAAGGCCCGTTACCATTGAAATTCCACGGTGTTTGTTGTACACCATTCGAACCAAATAAATTAGAACTAAAGCTTGTAGTTTTGGTTAACTGGAAATCGAGGTTACTACGAACGTTAATACGGTTGTAATTAAAACCGGGTTGGTAACCCTGCCCATTATCAACTGTTTTAAACAAGTCTCCTTCGTTAATAAAATCGGCCGCGGCAAAATATTTAGCAAATTTTGTTCCTCCAGAAACGTTAATACTTGCATTGTAGGCCATTGCAAAATTCTCAAACAATACGTCTTCCCAGTTGACGTTCGGGTATCGTTCAAATTCGGTCAGGTCAGCCGGATTACGGTATTTATCGATTACTGACATTGGCGTATAATCTTCCCAACTTACCGGAGAAACTCCCCCTTCCCGTTCAATAGCCTGATTACGTAACATTAAGGCATCATACGAATCATATTTTTCAGGAAGTTTTGAAGGGATTTTCATCGTTGCATTGGCACGAACCTGGATATTTGCTTTGCCCTGCTTACCACGTTTTGTAGTAATAAGAATTACACCATTCGCACCGCGCACACCATATACTGCAGTGGCCGAAGCATCTTTAAGTACAGACACACTTTCTACCGATGAAATATCGACATCGCTCATCGAACGTTCAATTCCATCAACCAGAATCAGCGGATCACTGTTGTTCCACGATGATTGTGTACGAATAATAATCCTTGGATCTTCGGAACCAGGCTGCCCTGTAGAAGAATAGGTAATAACACCGGGTAATTTTCCGGTAAGCGCAGTACCTATGTTTGTAACACCACCCGATTTTTGAAGAACATCTCCGGTGGTTTGTGTAATTGCTCCAACTACACTTTCTTTTTTCTGTTGACCGTAACCAACAACAACTGTTTCTTCCAGCTGCACACTCGATGATTCGAGTGTAACATTGATCTGGCTCTGGTTGGAAATATTAATTTCCTGTGTTTCCATTCCAATGAAGGAGATCACTATTATCTCTTTATCAGTTGGAACATTCAGCTCAAAATTCCCATCAACATCAGTGGGAATACCGATGTTAGTACCTTTAACTATCACGGTTGCACCGATAACAGGCATATCCTGTGCATCAACTACCCTCCCTTTAATCGTTCTGGTATCTTGTGCAAACAGCGATAAATTGATTAAAATCCCAAGTACTAATACCAATGTTTTTATCAAGTGGTTCTTTATCAGCGCCGATAAAGTAACTTTTTGAGATGATAAATTAATTCTGTGTTTCATTATATTCTCTAATTAAATTGATAAAAGAGTCCTAAATTTCATCTTCTTAAATGTTTAATCTTTAAGGAATAAGATGGAACTCATCCCTGCGTCGACCGACGGATCGGGATGCGTTGCATTAGAAGCTATTTTTACTTACTCTGAATTGAATTGACTCCACCATTATGGCGAGGAGTGTACAGGCAGTAGAAAATAATGAAAGACAGCATGTCTTTTGTAGGTGTTTTTACTCATAAGATTAAAGTTTTAGTGTTCATAATTGTTATTGATTTAATTTCTTTTTTAGTCAAAACTAAACTCCTTCGCCGACGCATACATACCAATGGTTGTTCCAGTGAATCCACCGGCTCTGGCAGTCGACAAGTAAGAAGCGTCAACTTTATCCGTTAATAGTTTCCAATCCTTGTCTCCAAGCGCGTAATAGAATGAAAACTCATCCCCGTTGGAGGCTATTTTTAGTCGTATTTTTTCTTCGCGGGGAATGATGGGTTCGGAGCCTAGTACATCGACATTTGTAGCACCAACTTTTTTTACCGAGATCGCTGCCTGATTATCAACTTTCTCAACCACCATCAAATACTGATGTTGCTCATTTTTCATCAGCAGCATGCCGGCCGATTCAGTATCGGAATTTGGCGAGTAATACATGGCAGTAGTACTTTCGAACTTATGGTGTTGTAAGCGACGACCAATAAAGGCAGGAACTTTAAGCTCATTAGCTGCTACATCGGTGCATTTTAAGTTCAGGTAACCCGGATCATTGGTAAGAGAGTACAAGCCCGCTGCATTTCCACGCAGAGTCAACCAGTCCATTCCTAAGGTTGGTGCATTAAATTCATCTTTCTTTTCGAAATTTCCGAAAGTAATTGACAAATCTCTCTTTACGCCTTCCATGCGTATAATGCGGGGAATAAGTTCATCTCCCTTGGTTATATAAGGATAAGCGTCCTTGCTCCATCGAACCGGCATCATAAACGTTTCGCGCCCCAGGTTTTCGAATTTGTTGTCGATGGGCCGGCAAGCTAAAAATACCGACCACCATTGTCCGTTATCTTTTTGAATAATATCAGCATGTCCTGCGCAGGTAATTGGCAAATCTCTTTCCGGATTAAGATGTTTTTGGGTAAGCATCGGATTTTCATCCCACGGCTTATATTCCCCGAATGGTGCAGTACCTTTAAAGATTACCTCACGATGATTTACAGAGGTACCTCCTTCAGCACACATCAGGTAGTAGTTTCCATTAATTTTGTACATGTGTGGTCCTTCAATCCAAATCGGTTTTTCCGATAGATCAACTCCACCATTCACCAACATGATACTTTCGCCAACAGTTTTATCTGTCTCTACATCGTATTCAATTCCACGAATTGCACGATGCCCCTGGTAAGTTGATCCTCCGTCAGGTTCGTCATTATTTACAATGTACGCTTTGCCGTCATCATCAAAAAACAGCGAAGGATCGATGCCATGAACGTCGCGTAACCAAATCGGATCGGACCAATCGCCAAACGGATCACTGGTTTTTACCAGAAAATTACCACCTTGCATATTCGTGGTAATCATATAATAGGTATTGTTATAAGGATTGTAACTAATTGCGGGAGCAAAAATTCCCCGGGAAACACCCTGGCCTTCCAGCGGTAATTGTTCCGGTCGGTTTAAAACATGGCCAATTTGCTTCCAGTTCATTAAATCAGTACTTTGAAAAATTGGCACACCCGGAAAATAGCTGAACGTAGAAGTCACCAGAAAATAATCTTTTCCATTGGTGCAAATACTCGGATCGGAATACCAACCCGGAATTATCGGGTTATAATAATAGTCGTCGCCTGGCAGTGGATTCTCCTTGTAGAAATCATCATCTCCTTTGTAGGTGAAATAATCGAAATGTGCAACCAAACTATCAGATACAAATTTTGGCTGATCGGAATTGGCAATCAGCTTACAGGAATTAGAAAAAACAATTCCTGATAATGCAAAAATTAATAAGATCAAAGTCTGATTTAAGTTCGTTAGTTTCATTTGCTCATTCAATTTAGGCGAAGAGTAATAAGCGGTATCGCAATGCCTTATTCACTCCTTACCACTATCAAAAATAAAATGAGCTACATCCGATGATTTTTAATTTTGGATATTTAATGTTTAAATTGAGATACAATTATAAATTCGGGACAGAACAGACTGGAACAGTGGCATTTAAAAAACCCACTTTTGACAAAAGATCGTGAATATCAGAAAAATAGGAGGCTGTTTATCTGTAATTTGAAACATAAAATTTATCTGAAAGCATGCCTGAATTCTCTAATTCATCATTTGAGTAGGCGATTTTCCAAAGTGTTTACGAAATACGGTACTAAAATACCCTACACTTGCAAAACCACACTCCTCACTTACTTCGGTTATTGAAAGTTCTTTTGCTTTTAATAACTCCAAAGCATGATTTAAACGAACGTTTTTAATAAAGTCGGTAGGCGACTGATCCGTCAGCGACTTGATCTTTTTATATAAGAGTGATGGACTAACATTCATTGCAGCAGCAAAATCGTTTTTCGAGAATTGTGCATTCGCCATATTCTCATGCACCACCTCAATCATACTTTTAAGAAATTTATCGTTGAGCTCGTTTTCAACTATAGCTGTCTCCTCTCCCCTGCGAATCAACTTTAACGCTTTCTCCCTAATGATCTCGCGATTGTTAATTAGTGAGCGAATACGTTGCTGAAGAATGGAAACATCAAAAGGTTTTGTGAGGTAATCATCGGCTCCCAGCCCCAGTCCCTGAAGCTGTTCAGCTTTTCCGGCCAGTGAGGTTAATAAGATAATTGGTAAATGCGATGTTTCATAGGTCGATTTAATTTTCCGGCACAACTCAAAACCGTCCATGTTCGGCATCACAATGTCGGAAACTACCAGGTCGGGTGTTTGCTTCTGTATCATGTCCCAGGCTTGTACCCCGTCTTCCGCCAGATAAACCTGAAATTGTGGTTCCATGGCAGTTTTCAGAAATTCGCGTAAATATTCGTTATCCTCCACAATAATCACTTTCATTTTAAGCGAATTCGGCTCTTCCTCTTCATCATTAATAACAGCCGGACTCAATTCCTGGACAGATTCAACCGGAACCGGACTTTTCACCGCAGGCTCATTCTTTTCAACCGACGAAGCTTCAATAGTCTTCACAGGTATGACTACCTGAAACATTGAACCTTCATTAAGCTGACTTACACAGTTGATCTTTCCTTCATGTAAACTCACATAATTTTTTACAAGAAGTAAACCAATACCGGACCCGACTATTTTCGAGTTCACCACATTTTCTGCCCGGTAATATTCTTTAAACAATTGACGTTGTGCCTTTTTACTAATTCCTATTCCGTGATCCTGTACTTCAAGAATCCATTTGCTTTCCGAACAGTTCAAACGAATTAATACTTCGGTATTCGGATTCGAATATTTTATGGCGTTTGAGATCAAATTGTCAACCACCTTTTCGATCAACGACTCGTCGATTGCAGTAATAAATTCAGACGTATTTGCCGAAAACTTCAGCGTGATATCTTTATTGCCGGCATAGGATTCAAATATCATTACCTGGTTCTTGATGACATTAACCACATCCACCATATGAAGTGAGATACGTTCCTTCCCGATATCCGATTTCTGGAAATCCATGAGTTGAGTTACCACATTGAGCAAACGTTGTGTTTGTTCGGTTGCCAGGTGTAAATAATGATGACCTTTTCCTGACAAACCCGATTCCTTGTTCAGTTCTTCTACAGGACCTTTAATCAGGGTTAATGAAGTACGTATGTCGTGTGCAGTATTGGCAAAAAACCGAATCTTCTCTTCCGAATGAATTTTCTTGAGGTTGTCGATATAATAGAGGAGCAAAAAGAAAACGAGCCCAATGATGAATGTTAATACAAGAGCGCGAAACCACCAGGCAGCCCAGAAAGGTGGAATGACATGTACATCGATAGAACGCTCAGCCAGAAGCCGCGTATTTGAACTATCGAACATTTTAATTTGTAAGGTATAGTCTCCGCTTGGTATGTTCGAATAATACAGAATTCTGTTATCGGAAGGTTTTGTCCACTCGTCATCAAGTCCTTCAATCTTCCATGAAAATTTCGCTCCGGGAGAAATAACTTCGATGGGTAACATTTCAAGCGTGATGGTATTCTGCGTGTAGCGCAACGATAACTGTTTAAGTTCGTTCAACGGGAGATCAAGAGCCGGTGATTCAAGGTCACGAATGGATCTGCCCGATATGGAAAGATCCTGCAAAAATATGCTCCCCCTCCCCTCTACCGGTTCTATGGCTTTTGGATCGACAATTACTACGCCGTTATTTGTTCCCCACATCAACCGCCCATCATCCATAATTTGGGCGGCACGAAGATTATACGACACATTGCTAATACCGGGAAATGAATTAAAGGTTAAAACCGATTTATCCCTTTCACTCAACCTGCAAAGTCCTTGTTCTGTTCCAATCCACAGATAACCATCGAAATACAGAATACTTGATACGAAGTTCGATGGCAAGCCTGCATCCACTGTGTAGCTTTCCGTTTCTCCGCTTACAAAATCGTAGTGAAGTACTCCACTTCCTACAGTACACAGCCAGGCCTCTTTGTCTTTCAACAAGACATCGTTTACGATGTAACCTTCAACAATGTTTTCATACTCACCCGTATTTTTATCAAATAAAACAAGTCCGTTTGTGTTGCCAATCAGCAACTTATACTCTTCATAGTCTACTAATTTTCCTGCCGTTACGATTGGAAAAGAGGTGTATTCATCTTGTCTTAAATCGTAGTGAATTAAGTCGCCCCGAATGCCACCAATCCACAAATATCCATCCCGGTCTAACATAAAATCAAATACATAATCTCCGGCAAATTGGCCATTGGTGGTCTTTTGGCTCAGATGCTTTAATTCTCGGCCCGTTTTCTCATCCAAAACGTACACTCCTGAAGAATAAGTACCTGCCCAAATTCTTCCCTGGTTGTCTTCCTCTAGGGTTAAAAATACTTGTGCGTCGTCTTCATTATTGTAGTAAAACGAATTCCACTTTCGGGCAGATACATCCTGAAAACTGATACCATTATTAGTGGCAAACCAAAGGTTTCCATTTGAATCTTCCAATACATCGTTTACATCATCGTTAATCAGCGAATTTGTATTGTTTGTGATATGCCTGATCTGTGAATACACAGGATTTGCCATATCAAAATAAGACGCTCCGCCACTGTATGTACACACCCATATTCGGTTATTCTTATCGCGATAGATATCATAAACGCCGTTCCCTTTTAGCGATTCAGGATTATCGGCATCTTCCTTCATAACATCTAATACCTGGTGATTGAACTTATTAATTTCCCAGACTCCCTGTCCGTCAATACCAAGCAATACGGTTGAATCGGTATAATTTTCGATTGCCAGAACGGGTTGATTGGCAATATCGGGTAAATGCATTAATTGCTTTTCTTCCCCATCGCGCAAAACGTAAACTCCGTTTCCAAGCGTTCCTATCCAAAATTCGTTTGGTAAAACATTACAGGATAAAAAAGAAACATTGATCACTTCGTTCTCAGGATATTCGTAATAGGTCTCGTCACTTAATTCCTTCGTATCATATATACCAATTCTGTCGGTACCCGAATAAACTATTGTCTTATCATCCAGCCAGACCATGGCTCGAACAGCATTTGTTACCGATGTGGCTTTCTGCCCTTCCTTCCCAGTATAATAGAATATTCCGGAAGTCGTCGAAATCCATAAGCGACCTTCTTTATCGACCAATAATTTTGAAATTGTCAGGTAAGGATTTCTGAGATTTCTCGAGAGATACACAAGAAACTCAAACCGGTCTTTTAGTTCATTGTATTTATAAATCTGACTATTATTGGTATAGGCATAGAGCCCGTTTTCAGAAAACGTCAGCTTCACAGTAACAATCGCAGTAGTTTCAAAAGGAAGCTGATAAATACGAATATCATCCTGTGTATAACGAATAATTCCCATTTTCGACGAGATCCATATAAATCCGTTATCGTCTTCACAAAGCTGGTTGGTTTCCCGTAAGGAAATTGCGAATTCTTCGTTGAGATTATAAAAATGTATGTTATTCTCGCTTTGCGCAAACAGTGTCGAAGAGCGCACCAAAACAGTTACAAGGGCCAGTATTGTAAAAAATAATATTCTCCTCATAAATTCCATATCCTCCTCTACTAACCTGCAACGTTAACGAAACAGAATTTTCGAATCTAAAAAGAATTCTTCTAAGTTCTAACCGTTTTAAAGTATTTTGTTTTTTGAAATTAAAAACACTTTAATAAAACTTAAATACACTCCTAAAAAAGACTTTGATCAATTTTTAGCTCAAATGCCTGCAAATCTGACAATTAAAAAAAGATCCGGATTTCGTTTTTCAACTCTTCCGGATCCTCTAATCATCCTAAACTAATAATACTAATAACTATGAAAATTCTGAATTATACTAATGTAATACTAACCCAAACGTTTTGATTATTTCGTTGTCGCAGGTAATATTGCCTGGTAATTACCGCTTAAATGCATTAAACTAAAAAGGTACATTAAGCCATCGAAATACGGATCGAAGTAACCATCTTCGTAAGGTTCCAGCTTGGCATTCCACAGCTCACGCACAAAATCATAATCGGGATCAACATCGTCAATCAACGAAGCAGCAGCCGAAGTGGCCACCAATCCTAGTGAATGACGTAGTTTTCTGTATCCTCCCGCTGCCAGAATCCATTCCGGTTCTGTTCCATCCGGATTGAACTGATCGTTAAATGTTTTTATTCCCTCTTTTCGCAAAAATCCCTGGAATCGACGGGCGTAATCTTCCTGCCACGCTTTGTCCTTTCCAAACCAAACGTAGTCCATGGCAATATTCATGGGCACGCGCCACGAATCGTACCTGAAAGCCTGTGGCATCCAGCGCGCATCGTGTTTTGAGCCATCAAAATTGGCATAATCGTAATTTAATCCCGTCACCGGATGACAAGTGCGATGCAGAAATGCACGTGACGTATCGGCACAATCGCGGTAAAACTGTTCGTGGCCATCGTTGGCATAATCGGCCCACACTTCCATAAATGCCGGCAAGTGATACGACGGATCGGTCCAGTTGTAACCATCGCCTTCGGGAACAAAACTAATTTGTTTGTGCTCTACATTTATCACATGATGAATGCCGCCGGTTCCGTCTTTGGCCCACATGGCATCCAAAATGCGACGCGCCTCGGCATAGTAATCAATACCGGTGTCGTTTCCCCAACGATTGGAGGCAAACAACAGTGAGGTTACAAAATACAACTCACCATCGGAAGCCGAACCAACCGAATTTTTCGCATTGGTTTTTGGGTTAATACTCCACGCAAAATAGGCTTCGCGCGGTCCCGACTGGTGCTGCATGTATTTTTTACTCCAGCGCCAGAGCTTGTCAAACACTTCCTGTTTATCGAACTGAACGGCCACCATCATTCCGTACGACATTCCTTCTGAACGTGCGTCGTTGTTTTTCAAATCGGAAACGTAGGCCAACGAATCTTCCACTTCAAAATAGATGCGGTTCGGTCCTTCAAACAGATCCGTGTATGCTTTATTTAGTTTTGCATCAATTTCGGCTTGTGAATAACCGGCTTCTAATAGCAGGTTCGGGTATTCGCCGGTGTAGTAGGCTCCTTTTTCGTAATTCGATTGTGCGAATAAAACTGAGGAAATACTTAAAAGCAGAAATAACAAGTACAACTTGTAAACAGCTTTATATTTTATGGTATTAAGTCTTAAGTTCATTGGTAAAGTCTTTAAATGATTTGTGATTTTCAATTCATATGTGTTAGCGATCAAACTGAACCCAATCTATCTCAATCGGGGCATTACTAATCAGTTTCACTTTTAAATCATGCACTCCTTTTAGTGCTTTTAAAGTTTTGGCTTCTATTGTTTTCCATTCATCAGTTGCCGGCACCTCAATTTTTGCGACTACATTTTTATTATCAGAAATCACCTGAATTTCTCCTCCATTTTCGGCTTTAACACGCACCTGAACCGTTTTCGGTTTCTTCTTAAAATCAACCGAGTTATAACTTATCCAGTCACCTTTTTTACTTAGAATTGTTTTCCAGCCTTCAAAAGTGTTTTCAGGATTCAGAAACTTAATACTTGCATTTTCACTTTTAGCGCTGTAACGATCTATTTCAATTTTTGAGTTAGAGGGTGTCACTCCTACTCCACGCAGAGTTGGAGTTACTTTCTGAATGGTACCATCTGCATTAAAAAACAGGCTGTCGATTCTTATCGAACGGTTTTTATCAAACTGTGGCGAATAATCATTGTGATGATAAAACAGGTTCCACTGATCTTTGTACTCAATTATGGAGTGGTGGTTTGTCCAGCAACCTACTGGTGACTCGTCCATGATCACTCCTGTCATTTCAAAAGGCCCCATTGGATTATCGCTCATAGCATATTCCAGCCGTTCGGTTTTGTTTTCAACATGCGGAAAAGTGAGGTAATATTTGTTAATTCGTTCAAATACCCACGGTCCTTCTTTTAATCCCTGTTCCGGCAGATTTGGAATGATTATCGGCTCCGAATCCAGCTCCAACATATTGTCTTTCAGTTTGGCAACAAAAATGTGCTGTTGCGACCAGTACAAATAAGCCTGTCCGTCCTTATCAATCAAAACATTAGGATCGATTCCATGGACCCCTTCAATATTTTTTTCCTGCAGAACATACGGTCCTTCAGGCTTGTCGGCAACGGCAACACCAATTCCAAAACCTTTCTCTCCACTTGGGCCGTCAGCCTTTGTATTTGCCGGAAAATAGAAATAGTATTTGCCGCTTCGTTCCACACAATCGGGTGCCCACATGCTGTAAGATGTAGAATCCACCCAGGCAGCATCATACTGGCTTACAATCATACCAAGATCAGTCCAATCGCTTAAGTTTTCAGAAGAAAATACATGATAATCTTCCATGCAGAACCAGTCCTTTCGTCCGGGTTTCTCTGGTGGTGTAGGAATATCGTGCGATGGAAAAACATATACTTTACCATTGAAAACCCTCGCCGACGGATCGGCCGTAAATTGGTCGCGGATAAATGGATTCTGTGCAAAAGTGCCATTAATGCTGAACAGCGAAAAAATACACAAAAACAGGGCTATCAGGTTTAATTTATTCTTCATCGGTTATAGCTTCTAGGTTTGAATCAGATCAGATTATGGTTTGGATGTTTGTGAAATCTCATTGCGGATATGGAAATAGTCGAAATCGACATATCCGCCAGCTACCTTTGTTGCATAATTAAACAAGCCAAATCGATAGCCCATAAAATGATCGAGGGTGTACAACATTTTCAGTTGTGAACCAATTGGATTCCAGTTTTTACCGTCGAGGCTATAAAAGAAATTTGCAACATCCTTACGATCCTTAAAATCACATTCAGCTTTTAGATAAACCGTTTTTTGTGTAAGCGGTAAACTTTCAACCTCTTCAGGCGTGTCGGTCTGGCCACTTACCATGACGATCTTTTTCTTGCCGTTTTCAAACTTCACCCCAACCTGACCGAAATTTTTCTGCAAGAGTACCAGCCCGGCAAAATCACCTTCTTTCATGTTTGAAACATCAATGGAAGTTGAGCCTGAGCACTCAGGGCCGATAGTACGTTGCGTCAATGTATTTTTTGCCAGAAAGATACTATTGTCAATCCGTCCGTTTTTTAGGCGAAGGTAGCCTTTGCGCTCGCGAACCGACCAAAGCGAATGATCCGGATTGTGGTTCCATTGCCAAACCAGTGGAAGATCGGCATCTTTTTTCTTACGTTTAAAATCGTCGGAAGCGACAATACCCGGAATCAATCCTTTGCTTGCGGGAAGATCAAGTGTTTCCGGCACTTTTCCATCAACACCTAACACCGGCCAGTCATTTTCCCATTTTACCGGCACGAGATACGGAATGCGGCCAACGGCGCCATTGTCGCGGAACAAATAGCTAAACCAGCGTCCGTCGGGCGTATCGATTAAACCGCCCTGAGCAACACCTTTGTCCTGCAGCGCTAATTTTCCCTCCCACGGACCATTAATGTTATCGGCACGGTGAATTACCACAGTTCGCATGCCACCGCGAGGCCAGGTAATATTAAACAAGTAATATTTTCCGTTTACTTTGAATAACTGCGAACCTTCGGCACCCAGCATAATATTATCGCCGGCCGGTGCACTCGCATCTTCAATCAATACCCTTTCTGTTCCTTCTTTAATTCCGGAAAGATCCGTTTTCAACTCTACAATTGCCAGCTTTCTAACTCCCCAAATCATGTATATCCGGCCATCATCGTCGAAGAAAATGGTGTGATCGTGATAAGAAGGTTTAAACTTTTTAAGCTCCCACGGGCCATTCTCAATGTCTTTTGTAGAATAAATATAAGTGGTTCCGGTAGTTCCGGAAAAGGTCGACACATAGTAGGTATCGTTGTGGTATCGGATACAGCTTGCCCACGATCCGCGGCCATAGTCGCTCTTGCCATTTTCCAGATTCTGAAGGTCGGTATCCTCCAAAATGTCGTAACAATAATTCACCAGTTCCCAATTCACCAGATCTGTCGATTTCATAATAGGCACACCGGGATTCATGTGCATGGTAGTGCTACTCATATAATAAGTGTCTCCCACACGGATCATCGACATGTCGGGCACATCGGCGTAAATAAGAGGATTCGTAGCCAGTTTTTGTTGTGCCGGAGTCTGGTAAGAAACAAGACTCAAAAGAAGACACATTAAGGTGATTCGAATATTGGTCATTGTAGTAATAGTTAAAAATTATCTATGCATAATGCTTCGTTCTCATCAATTGAAAGGATCAGTGCATTTCTTTATTCTGTCCTAAATTATTTCCTGTAAACGTCTATCCATTCTTTCGATACAACAATTGAATTGTCAGACAAGAGTTTACGTATAATATAGATTCCGCTTGTCCGAGGTTTATTACGTAAGCGCTGTCCCATCAAGGTATAGTACCCTGTTGACACAACTGTGGTAGAAGAACCACCGTGCATATCCCCGATTCCAGTCGACATTTCCACTGTTCCGGAAAGAGCAATATATTTATTTGACAAACCAGGTGATGAAATAGCTATTTCACCATTATAATAACCGGCATCCAATCCGGATTTCAGACGAATATATACCGTTGTTTCATTGAGAAGATTGCCCTCAGGTGAGAGTGATAAAGACGATGAATACGTGCCGTCAATATTTAGTGAAATCTCATAGTTCTCCGACACACTCAACTCAATATCGTCGCTTAAATCGCTTGCTGATATCGAAAAGAATTGAGCTGAAGAAGGTCCCGCTCCCCTCTCGTAACTAAATCCACTCAAGTCAGAAGGAGACACAACAATTAAATCCTTCAGGTTACCTGAATCTTCGTCAAGCCCATAAAATTCAATATTATCGACATAGAAATCCACATTTCCAACCCCCAGTCCCCAAAGCAATTGGGTAGCGCCGGAAGTAAATACTGATGATGCATCAGTTACAGCGGCGCCGGTTTCCCACGTAATACTGTCTTTTGAATACTCTATTTTCAACGAAACCGGTGAAGTTCCCGCAACAGATGCCCGGTACCAAATCGGTTGTCCGGCTGCCGGTACCAAAGCATTGGCTCTTTGATTAACAAGTACATTCAAGGTATTAAAGCCCGACGTAGACTTATAAATCCGGAACTCGGAATGACTGGAACCGCCTGCAGTATACACCAGCAAAACATAACCTTCCATTAATCCCTGAACGTAACCGGTTGATGCGCTGCCTCGATTGTCGACATCACCTCTCATCAGCATTCCGACTTTGTAGTCAGTGCCCGAAGAACCAACACTCTGTTTCCAGGTTACGGAATAGTCAGTTCCCGTTTGCGAGAATAAATTCAAATCAATAGCCCCGGTTGCATTTCGGTTACCCCCACTATACGGTTTTAAGGCATTACTTGTTAAACCATTGGCATCGGTGTATGAAACTACCCCCGCAGTAGCACCGTTACTTAACGGGATAGCCGTATTTTCTGCGGGCGGTGTTTGGGCAATTGTTGTCGCCATATCATTTGAGAAATCATATAATACAGAAGTTGGCGGCGGTGACACTTCTCCATTAATGCTTAATAAGCGGACCGAAACGGCTTCAGAGCTTATCCGGATATCTCCACTTCTTGTTCCCACAGACAATCCGGACTTCATTCTTGCGTATACTGTTTGCATAGCCACTTCACCGTTCGCCGGAGTTAGTGTTAATGATGACTCATAACCTGTGGTTTCTGATAAAGAAATCTCAAAACCCGCCGGGGAAGTAATCAAAATATCACCAGTAAGTGAACTACCAGAAACACTGAATGACTGGCTGCTCGATGGTCCTTTTCCCTCCTCGTATCTGAAAGCTACAAGCTCTACTTTTGAGACGGATAAATTTCCTGTCGAGTATCGAATGTTATCCATCACCCACGAGAAATTATCGGTATTAAAGCCCCAAACCAATTGAGTTGAGCCTAATGAATAATTATCATCTGTGAAAGCTGTTACATCGCCGCCTTCCCAGTTCAGACTATCTTTTGAGCATTCAAAAACCATCTGATTGTCAACAACTGTAGCCCGGTACCAGCAAGGCTCTCCGGGTAGTACAGCGAAACCGGATGTATAGGAAGTTTTTGCAAGCAAACCTCCGGCATTCGCAACATTCGATTCTAATGTTACAGTATTATCCTCATTATTTAGTACTGTAAATAAGTACCCCTGTTTCATTCCGTCTGCATAGGCGCTCCATTCATTGTTTCCCCTTAATAATACACCTTTTTGACCTCCTGCCGTGTCGTAATATTCTTTCCAGGTAACCGAATAATTATCAGCCGTTTCCGGAAACATATCCAAATCAACTACTCCAGTGCCATTTGTTTCTCCTGAAGAATAGGCTTTGAAAGCGTTTGTCGTTTCGTCGGTACTGTTGGTGTAGGCAACAACTCCTGCACTTCCACTCTGAATTGTAACAAGTTCGGCTGGCGGAGTAGCAGCCGCTGAAGATGATTGGTCGTTTTCAAAATGATAAACGCCATTGTTTTCTCCCTGGGTAATAACGAAGTTATCGAAATTCAAACTGTACGAACTGCCGGCATTGGCTCTAAATTCAATTGCATTTTTTCCGGCCGATAATTCAACTGTTTGTTCTAAATATGCCCAATCGCTTTCTGTTGCGGTTTTTGTAAAAGTTGGCGTACTTATTTTCGTGCCGTTGACATACAGGTCCAATGTATTAACATCGCCACCTGATACCGAATATTTAGTTATCAGCTTATACTTTCCTGCACGCAAAGTTGTTACCGTATCTCGTACTCCTGCAGATGATCTTGTTCCAAGCTGCAAATATCCTTGTCCGGTGTAGTTTCGGATACTATAATTGTATCCTCCTTTAATAATTCTGTTAATGTTTTTGTAGTCGAAGCACTCTGCTTCGTATTGCCGTGGTCCGGTATAAAGTGCCGGTTTTTTAGGCGTTGCAATTGCGGCCGTAGTAAATGATGTTAAGCGTTCGGTGGCAGAACCAGAACAGTTAACCGTAATATCGAGCGGCCCATTATGCTGAACGGTAAGTGTATAAACTCCATCGGCCCAGTTTTCGTTTACCGAGCTCGGCGCATGGTTGGCTCTGTCGGTATAACTAAAAGTGGGTTTAGATGAACTTCCGTAAATTTTAATTACATCGGTTTTAAGCGTTGAAGGGCTGCGCTCATCGTAATTGGTCAGGTAAAAAGTCAGGTGATCGGCATATTCTTTCATCACCCCGGAAGTGTATTGTTCGTAAGTCAGTTCAACACGTTCGCAGGTGTTGTATTTGAACGGAATGCTTCCGCTGGCAGTCTGCCCTGTTTTATAAGGATTGTAGGTAACCCAACCGTTTTCATGTCGGCCTGCATAAATATCGCCTGTGTATTCTTCAGGAAAAAGGTTATTCAATTCATTTACCTTGCTGGAGATATTCGGCCAACGACTTGAATAATCTGTTGTATTTACTTCTACCTCAAAAGAGTTGGCTGCGGCATCTTCCAGTTGGTAAACCGTTGGAATTGTTGGATAGCGCCCCGTCTTCTTAAAAAAGGTTTTGTTGTCTCTTAAGTTACCGTCGCCCGGCATGCGGTAAAGTCCTTCAAACAGCGTTTCGGGCGAACTGTAAACCTCATCAGAATTACCGGAGTTTTGATCATTCACTACGACTACTTTTGTGCGGTCAATCACTTCCTGACGACTTGGAATCCGTACTGTTCCGTCTAAAACTTTTCGGAATAGATCGATGCTAAAATTGTCAAATTGCCGGAAAGTATCCCATCGTCGTTCGGTGTAGCCATCGGTAGTTCCGGCCGGATTGAGTTCGCGAAAACACTGTGTCCAGATTAATTCAGGTGCATCAATAACGGTTTGACCGGTTAGCATGATATGCTCAAGGTGAGCAGCCCCACCGGTTGCCAAAGTAAAGTTTTCATGTTCCCCGTTCTGATCCGTCCAGCCGGTATCGTCGTAGCGTATCCCGTATTGTCCGCAGAATCCTGAAAGATAGGTACCCAAACAGATACTTTCCATGTCTGAAATATAGGATTGCTGGGTATATTTCTCGCACAAAATATAGTTTTCGGTGTACTTGCTTGAAGCTTCTGCAAATTTCGGAATACGCTTCAGCATGGCAATCGGATTGATATTCGCACTCCACTGATTTCCGCACCAACTTACCACCAAATAACCTCCGTACTTATTGCTCAGTTCCAACAGGTTGGCGAAGTGCGTAATACGTTCGGGCCAGGTAGGTGAAAATTGAGATTCAGAGTCGCCAAATCCCCAAAACTGCTCGGCATAACTAAAGCCGATGAGATTAGGAAACTCCTGGTATAATTCTTCATAAACCGTCAAATCAAAGTCGGTGAATTGTGCATAACCACCACTGGCAATTTGAACCACTGCCCACATTTGATTTTGGGCACAAGTCCGCAGCCACGATTTGGCAATTTCGAAGCCATACTCCGCCACTTTGAAACGGTCGTTGTCATCATGACTGATCGACAACGCGATATTCATTACTACAAACGGGCGAATGTCTTCCGGAATCAGGTCGATGATTTTTTGAGGATCTGCATAATTCCATGTATCAATATGCACCAGCCACATTGGCTGATCGGACGATACAGGACGCCTTAACGGATTACTTGATTGCGCTTCTAACGAAATCTGAAAGGCGATCAGGAATAAAAATAATAGTATAAGCTTTCCGTAAAACCGGATTTTGCCAAATGATTGATAGTCGTGTTTCATAAATTAGATAGTCGATGGCAGTACCCGATATTTCATCAATTTCCTGCCCTATTAAAAGTTTATTCAATAAATAAATTTCCGTTCGTTACTGCGGAACAACATCGTTTGCCGAAGTGGCGTACAAACCAAGCAAACACCCGGTAAAACCACCGGCTACATCGGTTGAAAGAATATCTCCTGAAACCGTACCGCCCAAATTCACAAAGTCGGTATCGTTGGTTGAATATGAAAACTGGTAGGCGTCTCCTTTCGCTTCCACCTTTAATCTCAGCGGATTGTCAAGCGTTATTTTTGTACTTGCCAAAATTTCTGAATTGTATTGCCTTCTTACTCTTGAGCCCGCATTTCTTTCTAAAACAACAAAGTATTCATCTCCTTTTTTTGTGATACCAAAAACATAATTGGAATATTCATTTTGCAAACAGGTCAGACCCGCCAGATCTTTCTCCGATTTAGGCACATAGTCAATGCTTGCCCCAAATGAAAAGTTTTTGTGCATCTGACGGTAAAATAAAGTAGATGTGGGTTTCATCTCTTTAATGTTGGTATCGAATGGTTGAATCTGGATGCCGTTCTTAGCTTTTTCGATAAAGGCTTCACGCGGTCCTCTCAATCCAATCCACCGGTAATCCAGTTGTTTTGAAGAAAAATCCTCCTCGTAAGTAAAATTACCATTCGGGAAGAAACCGTCTTTCCCGGTTTTATTTTCTACCCCTTGTGGCATTTTAAGCTTGGTTTCCATCGGAACGAGACCATTCTCGAACACAGGAAAGGTACCAGACCAGTCGACAGGTAAAATAAAAGTCTCACGCCCTGTATTTACACGCTGTTCTTCGTTAGGCCGAACAGCCAGAAAAACACCGTAATATTTGCCATCAGGTCCTTCGACCACATCGGCATGTCCAGCCCAATCTACTTTATTAGCCCTTTCTTGTGGGAAATACCGCTGCGTAAGAATGGGATTGCTCGGTGCCGGTGTAAAAGGTCCTTTGGGATTATCGCCAATAAAGATCACCTCACTGTGCCAGCCTCCTGTACCTCCTTCGGCGCACATCAAATAATACTTACCGTCTTTTTTATACAGATGTGGCGCTTCAATCCAAATAGGTTTTTTAGAAAGGTCGACTCCTCCATTCACAATGATCTTGTCGGTTCCGTGAATCACCTGATCGTTTTCCACATCGTACTCCCAAACTTTTATCACCCGATGACCGTTGTAAAGTGCTTTTCCTTTGTCGGGAGCATCGTTGTGTACCACATAGGCTTTTCCGTCATCATCAAAGAAAATCGACGGGTCGATACCATCAAACTGTAACTTTATCGGATCACTCCATTCTTTCTTCAAAGGGTCTTTGGTTTTTACGATGATGTTTCCCAAACCACCGGTAAATGCAGTGGTAATCATGTAGAAAGTATCGTTGTGCGGATTATAGGTAATACCGGGAGCATATACGCCGGAGCTAATTCCACAATTGTGAACATCGAGCTGCGACGGGCGATTGAGCACACCGCCTAGATCGGTCCAGTTAACGAGGTCTTTTGAATGAAATATGGGCACTCCAGGAAACATAGCAAAAGACGAACATACCATATAATAGTCGTCGCCTTTTCGGGTAATCGCCGGGTCGGGGTAGCAACCTTGCAAAATGGGATTGTAAAACTCATCAGCTTTCAGCGGGTAATTATTATAAACATCATCCAATCCCTGATAAATAAATTCAGAGAACACAGGACTATTTGAAGATTTGGACTTCGTAGCCGGCTGGTTACTGTATCCTTTTATTGAAAACAGGATGGCCAACACAGTTATACTGAGTTCTAAATCAAGTCTTAAAATTCTTTTCTTCATTTCTTTTTTTATCTATTTCGTTTGTTATTTTAACGGATAACTTTTGACAGCAACATCGTCTTTGTTACTTATCTGCTTAATAGAATAATTGAATTAAAAAGTAGTAGTAGAGGTATTATTATAAATTTTAGCTTCTTCATATTCATTGGTTTTAGTTCAGCATAAAAGTAATATTAAGCTATCTGTCATGTTTGTGATTACAGATAATATATTTTCAATTTCAAATATTTCGTGTGAAATCTAGTAAGGTCGTAGAATTGTTTGATGGCTGAGTAAGAAATAAAACGTTACTCAACAAAGCTGGTAGCGTTTATGCTGTAATATACTACAGTTCATTATCAAAATATAGTAATGTGCTTTAAACCAGTTGAGGAGGATTCTGATCGCACAATAATTCTTTGATATTGGAAGAATTTATTCCGAATAATTAAATAACGATCGAACATACCCCAATGAATATATAAAAGGTAATGATTAACTTTATACCAGGAAGGATGTTGAATATGTCACCTAAGTACTAAGTAGGTGGCCCAAGGCTCGAGTATCGGCATAGAGATCTGCATATCAAGGCATTAAGCGAGAGTTTAGTTCTTTTTTATATTATCAAGCGAAACATCTTGAGTGCACTATCATCTATTTCAACTGATTCCTAGACCCAATAAAACCAAAGTAAGAACCTCCTACAATATATTCATATCAAGGCTTTAGGTATAGAATTAAATACTCGTATTATTTTCTTCTACTCCCCTAAACGAAGTTTTCTTCTTGCTAGGTTTTTCCACGGTTCCTAATTTTAGTTAAGAAACCTCTGAAACATAGCAACTCCATTATGCAAAAGTTACAAAATGCATTCCTTACAACTACAAAATCAGAAATAATCTATTTTTTCACTTGTTTTTTACCGGTAACTCCTGACAAGATCCAACAAGTTGCCAGAAAGCACACCATACATAGTACTACAGTCATGGTTTGAAAATTAGGGTTTGAAAATCTTTTAAAAAAATCGGTACTAAACATAGTGACAATTATTTATATTTCAATGTGTTTGGATAATAATTTTCAATAGATAATTTCAATCAACATGCTGATCTTCATATTACTAATTAAAATCTGATTTAAAAATTGCACTAGACATCTCCCCCCATTTAGGATATGAATATGAAAGTAGCTGTTACTGTTTCATGGCCTTGTGTATAAATAAAAATTCATCTTACCACTAAGGATTTCGGATAGATAATCTTAAAATATACATGCAGCAATCAAACCAACCTTAATATTGGCTGAATAATCCAGAACAATAAAAAAGGACTCAACACTAAGCTGAATCCTTTAATAAGTTTTTTGAATCTAAGAGAGTAATGATTTTTACTCATCCATGTCGTAATTCGGACATACAGACTTTCCAATCCACACTATTTCACCGGTAAAATAATCGGCTGCCAATTCTCCTATGTAATGTGTTCCCCAATTTCCTCTAAGATTATATTTCCAATATACAGTTATGGTTTCATCATCAGGATAATAGAGATCTCGTTCAGATATTTTAAAAACTTCACCCGTATCACTCGTTACTTCACCTTTTATTTGAACAATTTGTTTCATAAACTTACCATGTACATAGTGATACAGATAGTGAATCCTAAGCGTTCCACCTTCCAGGAAGTCAACCATTTCACCATCACAATAAATAGGTGACCAATAAGTAGATACCGACCAACCTTGAAAGGCTCTTTGTGATTTTTCTTGTCCTTCAACATTTGTTGAAAAAGCAATGACCACAAGAAAACTTGCGATAAACAACATTAAAGATTTCATGATAAATGATTTTGATTAATAATATCCCTGGCATATCAGAACTCAAGAGGAAAAATTTTTAAGTTCTTATTTTATAAACGTCTTTTAAGGAATAGGGAATTATCTTTTACCTTTTACCATAGTTATGGTTCCTTCCCAGTGATGATGCGAATAATTATCTTCAGTACTGTTGTAATCATCAGACCATCCACCTCCGGTTGCTCCTTCAAACCGACCGGTTCCACCAAGTATCTCAAAGGGATCTCTCCAATAATTAACAACATAATCAGGATGATCTTCTAATGGAGGCTCAACTACAGCGCCTTCAATGGAAACAAATAGGGAATCCCCATTGTCAGCGACTATATATGCGTACGTATCACCATAGTAGGTAGAATCACCGTCAGCTGAAGCTCCAAGGATGCAAAAATCAAAGTGAATGGTTGAACACCCAACATGTGTACCATCACCAACTCCGTCGACAATTACATTAAAAACATCAGGTCCACATTTATCACCAGGTGGCATGTAGGTGCCTAAATAATTCACTATAAATGGTACGGTAACCATCTTAAGGTCACCATCTTTATGAGATCCTAATTCACCGCTTTTTAGGTCACCGGTAAGTTCATCACCAAGATCAGAGCACGCAAGGCACAGAGCAAAACAAAAAGCCAGAATAAATAATTTCTTAATAGTTTTCATAATCAAAGTTTTAGGTTAATACTAATCTGGCTTAATCCAACAAAACTGTATAGAGATACAACACGTTGTCTTAACATGATTTAATGATTGGATCTAGGAGTAATATATTGTGGAATAAATTACGCAGTGAAATAATAATTGTTTCATTCTTATATTCCAACTGCCTGATTTAGAATCATTATAAATATAGAAATATCAATAAAATCCATTGGAGAATGAATTAACACTTCATGAAAATATTGGAATATATTCAACATTTTTCCTAAGAATTTTAGTCGATGATGCCAGGCAAAATTCCACTGATATTCACTTTTTACTATTGTAAGATTTCAATTAGATGAACATTAGTAGTTAATAAGATGTTTATATCTTGTTTTTAATTGATGATTTAAAGACATATCCGCAAATCATTAGTCAAAAGAATTCTCACTATTTAATTTACTAATCAAAAAATGAACAAAATGAAATTATTAAAACAAAAAGTGATTCGGGTTACTATGTCGCTGGTATTCCTAACAGCAGGATTAATCACTGCAAATGTTGTTCTGGCTCAGGAAAGATTTATTCTTTCAACAATTGAATTTTCAATAAAAACAGGACATGAAAGACAGTTTGAAAATGGAATAAAAGCCTGGAAGACTTGCTACCTCGAAAACGGAGGAGAATGGACCTGGACAATGTGGAAAAGATATAACGGAGAAGGTTCTGTTTATGTACTTTCATCACGAATGGACAATTGGGCTGAATTAGATAAAAGTGATGAATCCGGAAAAGAATGTCGTCAAATCGTGGTTGATCAAATTATTCCTCACATAGAAAGTACGGTGGACATGTTTTCCAGAAACATTCCGGATATAAGTAGATCGGCACCATCAGAAATGGGTGTAATTTGGGTTACATTTTTCCAGGTGGAAAATAATACTGTTTTCAGAGAAACAATTAATGAAATATCTGGCATAATAGCTAAAGCAGAGGGTGACGAAAGAGGATACTGGTATAGCGTTAACGGTGGCGGTCCTGACAGTCCTGATTATTTTGTTACAACACCTTTTAAAAATTTTGCTGCACTGGATGTCGATCGTGATGGTGTATGGAAGATGGTTGAAAATTCAAAAGGTGAGGATGCAACTGAAAAGATGCGGGTTAAGTTCCGGGAATCCGTATCAGACATTTGGGCATATATGTTCAAAATGATGGACGAATTAAGCCATAATCCTGAAAATTAAAGAATCGTATTTTTAATATTTAGAATACTTACTTATCCATCCATCCACTGTTCCTCCCGGAAATGGATGGATGGTCGTAGTATTTCTCCACAAATTCCAGTTGTATCTATTTTCCATGAAGGATTGGATGCATTGACTTAGGACTTCAACCAAACTTTTTATTTGAAATTATTCTTTACGTAATTGTGTGCTCAAACTTTGAGATTTACTACCATTTCATATAGCCAAAATTGCCTGTACTAATCCAAAAATTATCAAACCCGCAACAGGAAGAAATGTAATTATAACAGGCAAAACATTAGGCTCATTTACAGCAGTGTAAGTAACTCTTTGAATGTCCTTTCTTTCAATTATAACATTTTCTGAAGGATCAGATTCTATATCAGTATTCAGGTAAATATGGTATGACTCCGACTTACTCTTTCCGAGTTCTTGACAAACACCTTCCAATGTCCGGTAATGAAATTTATAATCATGAAGCTCAAAAACATTATTTGGGGTATGTACTATTAAGTAATCAAAATCTTTAGAATAATAGTCAGCTAAAGGCACATATACCTCCTTAGTTGTTTTGCAGGATTGAAGTACGTTTAACATCGAGAAAGCCAGCAATATATAAGCGAGTTTTTTCATTACTAAATTGCTTTTCAAGATGTAGCATTGTTTTCAGTAAACATTTACGGATATAATTTCTCAAAGTTTTTACATTTTCTGCTTATACACTACCCTACTCTTATCAATGGGACCTAAAGATGTTTTAAACTGGATTCATCAGGTTTTTAAGATCTCTGGAATTAGAAAATTGAGAGAGGTGATTTTATTGTTCCAACTTGAATACAAAAAGTTGATTCTTACCCAATTCTTCTTAACATAAATAAAAACCTAAAAATCAAACCTATGAAAGCTACTTTATCGTGGCCATTGTTCTACTTTTGATTATCCATGCAATCAAGTGCAGGAACTTCTGATAACAATAAAAGAAGAAAGAAGGAATTCCAAAAATGGAAAACCTTCTTCCAACTTTAAAATCTCAAATGGATGAGAGATAACTGTTATTTTAATAACTGATCAAATTAATCTAATGGCAAACAGATTTAACGTTCACAAACGAAGCATCTCCTTCTCCATTAAATTCTTCATAGTGCCACGTAAAATGAACAGTTGCAACTAATTTCTCTGTGTCTTTGGCACGAATCCGAAATGTCATTACCTGATTACTGTTACCGGAAGCTGAAATATTACGAACAAAAAGATGACAGTTAAATAAACTCTTTACAGTATATTCATTTCCTTCCAAATCTGTGATTACTCCGCTTGCTTTATTGAGGACTTTACCTGTGGCAAAAAATGTCATGTTCATAACAACCTCACCGGTATATTGTCCAATGCAATCGATCGGAACTAAATTTTCATCCCAAGGATAAGGTACAGGAACAGTAAACTTATTGCCTTGAGCATAACTTGCACTAACAATAGTAAAAACAAAAACAAATACAGCTAAAATTTTTAGATTTTTCATGGTAATTGATTTTAAAGTTTAACTACTGCAAGTTCCGGATTAATGCAAATGTCAACTTATTAATGATGAAGCGTACAATTATAATTTTAAAGTATTTCTGTCAATTTTACACCACTGTCAATTTTTAATTATTTGAATCTTTTGCTGCCCACCATGTTGCCGGACTTTTCCGATAAATAAATCAAAATGCAAAAATGAATAGATATTATTGATAAATATAACTGTGTATGAAGATGTAGAATCACTACCTTTAAAGAAGATGGTAGTTCTTACCATCTGTGTTTTTGGGAATTAACGACGAAAAGAGCTATTGTTGAATGGCTCTTTTCTTTTTACGTCAAGGAATAAAACCGATCACAAAAAATAGGTTCTATCTAATTCCACTGGCTAAATACTAATTTAAATAAACATTGAAGTACAACTACCTTTTTCCGGTGCATCCAATCCTTTTGTCTAAATATCCACCAACTGATAGATCGATTCATCAACACCGTCCAACTCTTTCAACCTCGACCAATCTTCTTCTGCTCTTTCAATATTACCCAATTGAAATTGACATAAACCTCTCATCAATAAAAGGCTCTGATCATTTGGCAAATAATTCAGGGCAGCATCGTAAAACCTTAAGGCTCTCTTTGGGTGTCCTTTTACCAGAAACTTCCGGTTCCCTTTATTAAAAAGAATCCTTGCAGTTTCTTTAAATTCATTTACTACCATGTTATCCTGTCTGTGGCTCAGAGCAAATATCACTGTAACTTGCTTAACCATAGCCACATTTTCATCGTTGTTGGTGCCCGGATTCCATTTTCCGTTGGTAGATCTCAAGGCCTCAATTACGACTTCATCCATGAGTTCAGAAACGCTGCTGACAACGTTAAAATCCATTAATTCGCCATTTTCATTTACCACAAATTGAATGACTTCGGTGCCCTGCATCCTCTTGTCGATTGCTGGTTGGGGATACCTTATCTCACCTGACATGTATTGATTAAAGGCAACCATGCTGGCATTACCGGATGTATTGGCATCTGTCACTATTCCAACAAACTGAGGTGGGGATACATTGACTTCCTCGATGATGTATTTACCAAAAATTTGTCCTTGTGCCAGGGTTACGGCAAATGTGCACAGTATGCACAATATTATTGCTTTCATGACTTCAATCCCCTTTGGTTTACTCTAGTTTATACGGACTTTTACATTTAATGTTGACTTTCAAAGCTTCATTTTCTGATGTAGCCCAATGAATAAAAAATATTTGCCTAAGAATGCATTGGATGGAAGAATCGGTATTCAAAACAAGATATTAAAAAAAGACCTGCCTGACTGGTTAAAGCATTGCATTAAATATTGACTTGCAACATGTTATTTCGTAACTTAAATTATCAAATCAATACTTTCTGCCATGAAAATATTAAGAATAGCAGCATTGATACTTTCCGGGATCATACTGTCAACAATTGGTTGCCAAAAAAGCGAGCTAACACCGGAAGTTTACCTAAAAAAAGGCAAACCCGACAAGACAACAGAACCCGATTATATTTTGGACCAAGAGCCTACTCCGATTCAGGTTTACGGAGTGTGGCACGCCGGTAATGATTATTGCTCCTGGAGCACCATTCGTAATATTGATGAATTCGATGCCAAGAACAACTGGATCATTAACAGAGGAGACGGTATTCCATCGGTAAATCTTGTCGTACTCAGTTTTGTCAATCCAATGGAATTGTTACACAATACCACCGGCAATCCAATTGGTGGAATTCCGGTTGGAATGACATCGGCTATTGTTCAGTACTTCAAGGCCGAAGGGATCAGAGTGATGCTGTCTATAGGAGGCATCACTTACACCGATGACTGGAATGCTGCTCTTGAAGAGGATGCCTGGCAACTGGGATTAAATGCAGCGGCTGTTGCACGAGAACTTGGTGTTGGAATTGAAATTGATTACGAAGAGGCAAGGAGTCCAAACCTGGAAGGACTTCAGGCGTTTATTGATGCATACAGAAGTGTTCATGGTTACGATGCTACAGGTACTAATCATGCTGCCCGGTTGACCATTGACCTGGCCGCGGGCGACAGGTGGCTGATTGATATTTGCCAGCGGGCAACTTCTGAGTGGCTTACCACTTCAGATCCTGTTTTGGATTATGCAAATGCCATGGTTCCTGCCAGACAACCTTCGGCTTCCGGTGCTATTGAAAACTGGGATGAACACATAGACGGGAAACCACAATATGATCCTCCCATTTCCCCTTTGGCACCCTGCAAATTTACGGGGGCACTTTATTTAAATGATCGGAAAGACATTCCTGAATGTATAAACTTTAGTTCTTCGTTACAGCTTGCAACAAGTGAATATGTTACGAAAATAATGCCAAACGGAGCAGGCACAACTACCGGAATGTTAGGATTCATGTTTTGGGCTGCGGAGTGTCCATCGACCAGAAAGGTTTGTGCAACAAATTGCACCGATGGAGTTGGAGCAGGTTCTACCGAATTTAATATTCCTGTTCCAATGCCGGCACTTCGACAGGAATAAACCGGACATACTTTTTCTGACCAGGAGGATACCTTGTAATGCAAGCTTTATTTATAACGGCAAGAAAAGATGATGGAGATAACAAAATATTCTTACCTTTTGAACTAAGTTTGATATTTATTAAAGTTTAATTTTTCATCAGTTTGAAATGCGTTTTCACCAAATTCTTACTCTTGTTATCGTAACTCAGGCTTTCCTTGTTGGAGTGCTTTTTTATAAGCATTTAAATAATACTTTGAAGGTGATATTTGGATTGGTCTGTCTTGCAGTTATTACAGAATTTTCTTCTCAGATAATAATTTACATTTTAAAAGGCACAACCATATGGATTTCTCATTTTTATGTGATGATTGAATTCTTCCTTTGGGCATTGTTTTATTGGTTTCTGATGAAATCCTATATCAAAAAAAAATTGTTTTGGACAGTAGCACTGCTATTTGAATTTTATTGCATCCTGAATACGATTTTCATCCAGAATTTGAACGAATATCCCATAACACGTGCAGTCGAAAGTATATTTATTGTGATATTGTCAATAATAACTTTTCATCGAATCATGATAGAAGGTAAAATAGAGAAGTTAACAACAGAACCTGTCGTATGGATTAACACAGCCGTCCTGCTTTATTTTTCCAGCAGTGTGTTTTTTCATCTATTGTTTAATTTGTCCTTAAATATAAACATTGAGTTTCTTAAATTATCAGGTTACTTTTTTATCGCCGCCAATACGCTGCTATATTTGTTGTTTTCCGTAAGTTTCTATCTTCAAAAGTTAAAATCAGTCAAAAAGTAAAACCTGACTTCTTCCGGAAGTATGATCTAAATTGGTAGTTTCTGATTGGACATAAAAAAAGGAGGAACCCGTCCTCCGATATGAATGTGTACTACCAACCAAGGGTAATTATTTGGTTTAACCGTTAAAAAGGCACTCCTTGTAATTAAATACTCCAAATCATTAAAAAGTAACCATGTCAAACCCGTTTAATCATCAATTTAGAATACTTGAAAACTAAACAATAAGAATATTATTTCAATAAGAATATTTCAAAGTCCTGTTTTTATATCCTATCGATGGCAATTAATCATCGAATATCAGCTTGTTATTTTGTAACTTGTATAGTCAACCAAAAATTAACGACTATAAAAACACATTTAATCATCGGTTCGATTTTATTGCTGTTAGCCTATTCAGGCAAAGCACAAAGCACTTACTCATTACAAAACCTAAAGCAAGCTTCACGTGAAGAGTTGCACGTGCATTATCAGAAATCCCTGAATCTCCAACGGAATGGAGAAATTACAGCTCTTACAGGAGGTATTGTTGGTCTTCTGGGAATTCTTGCAGGGGCAGCAATTACTGACAACAATTCATCAAACGGAAATTCAAACGTGTGGGGCATAACCGCTGCAACAATGCTGGTAGGTGGATCCGTCGCCACAGTTGTAGGATTTTCGATGTATATGACCGGGGCTTCTCGTATTAACCGAATAAATGAAATTCGAAATGCTGAATTGCTGCGATTGGAGTTAACTCCAAATGTTTTTTATTGCGGACAACTTCGAAACTACCAACCCGGGATAACGCTTCGTGTTAGCTTCTGACCGGATATAATCTAAAAGTCTGCTCAGGTGCTTTCTCAGTTTCACTCTTATTTTATTGTCAATGATTCTTTTCTGCAGAACACCGTTTATATTTTCATCTTTTTTCAAAACCGCATTTATCAATCAATTAAGCCAACCTTTTTAACAGTACTTTGTTTTTTGTATATTCAAGCTTCAACACCAATTGCATTTTATCGGATAACATTTAAAAACTACAATAAACATGGCAGTTTACAACTTAAAAATCAACAAAAAGGAATACCAGGTTGATGTCGATCCCTCAACCCCGATGCTTTGGGTGCTTCGCGATCATTTAAACCTGTTGGGGACCAAATACGGTTGCGGTATTGCACAGTGCGGCGCCTGCACCATTCATCTCGACGGTAAAGCAGTACGTTCGTGCATCACTTTTGTCGATTCGGTGGGCGATAAAGAAATTACTACAATCGAAGGTTTATCAGAAGATGGTGATCATCCCGTTCAACAAGCCTGGCTCGAACACGATGTAGCGCAATGTGGTTATTGTCAGTCGGGACAGATTATGTCGGCTGCAGGGCTACTGAATGAAAACCCGAATCCGAGCGATGAGGAAATTGAAACTGCCATGAACGGCAACATTTGCCGCTGCGGAACTTACACCCGTATAAAATCCGCTATTAAAACAGCTGCGAAATCATAAAATCCATCATTGAATTAAAATCGTAAAACATGACACGTATTAAAACAACATACAACAGACGTTCATTTTTAAAAAGCTCGCTGGCTGCAGGTGGTGGATTACTCATCGGATTTAACTGGCTGGCATCGGGTTGTAGCACCGACGCACCCAAAGGCTTGGTCATTCCTGACGAATGGTTCGAGATAAACGCTTACCTGAAAATTGGCGAAAACGGTGTGACTACTATTTTATCGCCTAACCCGGAAATCGGACAGAACGTTAAAACTTCGATGCCAATGATCGTGGCGGAAGAACTGGATATTAACTGGAAAAATGTATTGGTTGAACAGGCACCACTAAATACAAAAAAATATACCCGGCAACTTGCAGGTGGAAGCGATTCCATCCGCACCACCTTCACCGCTTTAAGGATGGCCGGTGCTTCGGCTCGTTTCATGCTGCTTACAGCAGCTGCACAGGCCTGGGAAGTTCCGGTAAATGAATTAACAACCAAAGGCGGAACCATCTACCATGGAACCAGTGGAAAAGAAGCCGGTTATGGCGAATTTGCTTCAGCTGCTTCAGAAATTCCGGTTCCTGAGGAAGTGGATTTGAAAGACCTGAATGAATTTAAGATCGTCGGTCATTCTCAAAAAAATGTTGACGGGCTTGACATAGTTACCGGGAAGCCGCTATTCGGCCTCGATTATAAAGTGGACGGGATGCTGACCGCAATGCTCGTTCACCCACCGGCATTTGGCATGAAACTAAAATCATTTAATGCGGATGAGGTTAAATCGATGCCCGGAATCAAAGATGTTTTCACAATTAAAGTTTACAAGGATGATTATGCCCGGCAATGGTCGGATACTACTTCTTTTTCCGAGCTAGTGGCACTGGTGGGCAATACCACCTGGGAAGTTTGGACCGCCAAACTCATGCTGAATGTGGAATGGGAACCTTTTGAGGAACAGACATATAAAGCCGCAGGCTGGGGAGGAAACAACCGCGATGTAACTGTTCCTGGCGGACTGGAAAGTACAAGCGGACACAAAAAGAAAATAATTGCTGAGGCTGCAAAAAATGCCCGTGTGGTGCGTAAAGACGGCGATCCGGAAGGAGCATTTAAGAAGGCAGCTAAAATTATTGAACGAACTTATACTGCCCCGTTTCTGGCACATAGTCCCATGGAACCAATGAACTTTTTTGCTGTTGTCAAAGACGATAGTGCTAAGTTGGTAGGTCCCATTCAATCTCCTGAACCCATGCAAAAAACCGTGGCTGAACGCCTTGGTTTGCCACTCGAAAAGGTGGAAGTACAAATGACACGCATGGGCGGTGGATTTGGCCGCCGTTTATACGGTCATTTTATGCCAGAGGTGGCCGTGATTTCACAAAAAATGAAAGCGCCGGTAAAATTAGTATACACACGCGAGGACGAAATGACATTTGGAATTTATCGCCCCATGTACCACGCCATCTATCGTGCTGCACTGGATGCCAATAATCAACTCATCGGCTTCCACGTAAAAATGGGCGGGATTCCTGAAAATGCTTTGCATGCCAACCGTTTCCCGGCCGGAGCTATCGACAATTACCTGGCAGAAAGCTGGTCCATCGAATCAAACATCAGTGTAGGTGCATTCCGAGCACCGGGCAGCAATTTTAATGCCGCTGCCGAACAGTCGTTCCTCGATGAGCTTGCCGAAGAAATGCAGGTCGATCCCATTCAATTCCGTCTCGATTTGTTGAAAAAGGCACAGGAAAATCCGGTAGGTGAAAACAATGATTACGATGCCGCACGCTACGCCGGCGTACTTGAACTCGTCCGCGAGAAATCAGGCTGGGATACGGATTCAGCAGGCAAAAACCGCGGTGTTTCGGCGTATTTTTGTCACCGCAGTTATGTGGCACAGGTACTCGACATTGTAATGGAGAACGGAGAACCCAGAGTCGATCGGGTGTACAATGCCGTTGATTGTGGTATTGTTATCAACCCCGATGCAGCCGTAAATATGACGGAAGGTTCGGTGGTGGACGGAATAGGCACGGCCATGTACGGCGAAATTACATTTAACAACGGCGAGCCCGAACAAAACAATTTCGATGGCTACCGTTTGATCCGACATGCCGAGGCACCGAAAAAAATAGATGTTCACTTTGTTGAAAATGATATTCATCCAACAGGATTGGGTGAGCCGCCTTATCCTCCGGTGATGGCTGCACTGGCAAATGCTTTGTACAAAGCCACCGGAACGCGCTATTATCATCAGCCTTTTATAAAAAACACGTTTGAAGTTTAAACAGAAACCAAAATGACGCACGAACTTAAACTACTCTTCGAAACGTTGGACACCTGGCAAAAGCAGGGTAAAAAAGCTGTTTTTGTTTCGGTAGTTGCCCTCGATGGAACTTCATACCGCAGACCCGGCGTTCGAATGATTATTGCTGAAGATGGAAAAACGGAAGGAGCTGTTAGTGGAGGATGCGTGGAAAATGAGATCATCAGGCAGGCTGAAAGTGTATTTCTAAATGGCAAAGCAAAAATAATGACCTATGATGGTCGGTTGCGGATCGGTTGTGAAGGCATCATCACCATTCTGATCGAACCAGTTATACTTTCACAGGAATTACTTCAGGATTTTGAGGAGCAACTGGAAAGCAGAATTTCGTTTGAAATAGAAAGTTATTTTCATTCTGAAGTTGGCGTATTCGAAGACCTGGGTTCCATCATCCATCTGAACGGAAAAAAACATATGCTTCGTCCAGGTTTCGCACCTAAAAGTGTTCCGCAGGTATATAAACAGACCTTTGATCCGTTGTTCCGGCTATTTATTTTTGGCGCAGAACATGATGCAATTGAACTCAGCAACGCTGCAAATTTACTGGGCTGGCAGGTTACAGTGGTGGCCTCACCCGACGAAGAAAAATCCTGTGATTATTTCCCCGGAGCGGATCAACTGATAACACCTGCATTTGCTGAGATCGATGCTTTAAACATCGACGAACAAACGGCAGTGGTACTTATGACTCACAGCTTTAACAAAGATGTGCAATACCTGATGGCATTAAAAGACAAGCAGCCGGCATATCTGGCGTTGCTTGGTTCGGTTAGCCGCCGGGAACGTGTGCTCTCCATGATACTCGATTATATGCCCGATATTCCGACCGATTTCCTGGATCAGATTCACGGCCCGGCCGGAATAAATATCGGGGCTGAAAGTGCATCAGAAATTTCGGTTTCTATTCTGGCCGAAATATTAAGTGTGATTCGACAACAAAAACCTGTTTCCCTGCGCGAAAAGGAAGGTTCGATTCATGGATAACATTCCAATAATTCTTTTGGCAGCGGGCGGTTCTGTAAGAATGGGACGGCCAAAACAACTTCTTTCGTGGGGCGAAATTACACTGATCGAACATCAGATTCTCACCTTGCAAAAAACCGGCAATCCAATCTTTGTTGTTCTGGGCTCTGACACCGAAAAGATCATCCCGGTAATCAATAAATATCCGGTAAACGTCGTCATTAATAAAAATTGGGAAAGCGGAATGGGAAGTTCGGTTGCTTCAGGTTTGCAAAAAATGCTGAGTGATTTTCCTGAATCAAAAGCTGTGTTGTTCACCTTAGTCGATCAACCGTTAATGAACGCAACTTACCTTCAAAAACTGATCGATTCTTTTTCCAATAAAACACACTCGATCATCGCCTCAAAATCGGATGAAGGTTGGGAAGGAGTTCCTGCAATTTTCGATCGACTTTATTTTGAAGAACTCCTCGAACTGAAAGGGAAACACGGTGCTAAAAGTATCCTCTCAAAACATCGGGATCAGGTTAAATTTATGGATGGAGGAAAAATTCTTAGGGATATGGATAGCCAGGAAGATTATCAGGAATTGTTAGCTGAGTATTCGAAAAAATAAAATTCTCGCGAAGGCGCTAAGGCGCAAAGGATTAAATAAGTATTTCACCGGGTGACTGTTCGTTATAACTCAAAGTTACCGGGTGAATTATAAACACAATCCTATCACTATGTATCGTCCTGCTGAACTTGTTTCAGCATCTCTAGCTTAAAAAGATTCAGAAATAAATTCGGAATGACGAATAGCCTGATTAATATTTATAAGCTTTTAAAACTTCACCAGAATCTTTAGGATCTTACCCGGAGCTTCCGACCACTCTTTCATCGTTTCGGGAGCATCTTCAGGATCAACAATCCTTGAAACCAGCAAACTCTCATCCAGATCTCTTTCTCTCAGGTATTTCATCACGGCCTCAAAATCACTTGGATTGGCATTTCTTGAGCCCATAATTTCCAATTCTTTTTGCACCCACAATTTGGTTGAGAATTCAATTTCGGAACCGGCGTAACCGATGCAAACCACACGTCCGGCAAAAGCTACTTCTTCGATGGCCGCTTTGTAGGTTATCGGATTACCGGCAGCTTCGATAACTACCGTTGGTCCATCACCATTGGTAATTTTTTCGAGTTCTTCGTGCAGGTTCTGATCTTTTGAATTAATGATGTACATAGCTCCCAATTCTTTGGCAACCTCCAGTTTTGAGTCATCAATATCAACCGCAATAACAGTGGCTCCGCGAAGTTTAGCCCGAACAATGGCACCACTTCCGATCATTCCGCATCCAAAAACCATTACCGTGTCAATATCGGTTACCTGACCATTATCAATCGCGTGAAATCCAACGGTCAACGGTTCAACCAAAGCCAGTTGAAGATCACTCAGGGATTCATCTTTTAGTACCTTTTGCCACGGCACAACAATATATTCCGCCATAGCACCCTCACGCTGAACGCCCAAAGTCTGATTGTCACGACAGGCATTAAAGCGTTTCTTTTTGCACGAAGTACACCGTCCGCAGTTGGTGTAAGGAACTACCGTTACCGATTGACCAACGGCAAAACTATCCGGCACATCCGTTCCAATTCCCTCAATTACTGCAGATATCTCGTGTCCCGGAATTCGCGGATACTGTACCAGCGGATTCTTTCCCAGGTAGGTACTCAGATCGGAGCCACAAAAGCCCACGTATTTTAATTTCAACAAAACTTCGCCTGCGGCCGGTTGAGGCATATCGCGTTCAACCACCTGCATCTCCCCTGCTTTTGTTATCTCTATTGCTTTCATTCGTCTATAATTGTTTATTTTAATGGCGACTCATGAAACTCGCATGATACTCATCCTCCAGTGCGGTAAAATAGTACCCTGCTCGTTTCATCCTATTAAAGTTGATATACCTTTTCGGCATTTTTATGAAATATCATTTTTTGTTCTTCCTTTGAGAATTTTGACAACTGCTTTTTTACGAGCTTAAGCCATTCTGAATATTCAGTGGCCACCAGGCACACCGGCCAGTCTGACCCAAATAGTATGCGTTCGGGACCAAAAGCCCGGATTACCACATCGAAATAAGGTTTTAACTGCTCTTCCGTCCAGGAATTAAAATCGGCCTCAGTGACCATACCACTGATTTTACAGCTTACATTTTCACGTTCAGCCAGCTCCCATAGATATTTCGCCCAGGGCTCCAGCTCATTTGCCTTAATGCGTGGCTTGGCAATGTGGTCGAGTACAAACTGCTGATCGGGATGTTCATCAACAAAACTGATCGTATTGGCCAACTGGTGTTCGAAGATCAGAATATCGTAAACCAGATTATGGTTTTTAAGCAGCGAAATCCCACGGTTAAAATCTTTTCCAAGAATAAAGGCAGGATCCGGTTCGCCCTGAACCACATGACGAACTGCTTTCAATTCATTGTTTTGACTGTATTGATCCAGCAGCTCACCAATATTTTCGGAAGCCAGCGGAACCCAGCCAACAACGCCGCGCATAAATTCATTTTCGGCAGCCAGCTTCAACAACCAGTCGGTTTCCTCCAAACTCTGACGCGCCTGAACTGTAACCACTCCTTCAACACCGGTTCCTTTCAAGGTTTCTTTAAGATCGGCCGGTAAAAAACTGCGACGGATCTTTGCCATATCATCGTCGATCCAGTCGAAATCTTCCGGGTTGTAATTCCAGTAATGATGGTGTGTGTCAATAATCATAGTCAGAAATTTATAAGTACGGATAATCTTGTTCAATAATACCTTCGGCTTTCAATTCGGTCCAAAATTCTTTTGGAAAGTCTTTTTCAAGCAACGCTTTGTTATTTGCCATTCGTTTCGGCTTGCTCGGATTTAGTGCCACCGCCTGAATTTGGGGTGCCGACAAAGCAAACTTCAAACAAGCGTCGCCGGGTGAAACACCAAACTTTCCGCAGACCGAAAAAAACTTTTCGCGCCATTCAAACAGGTGTTTGTCTTCCTGATTTTCAGGGCTGACAACACGATAATCGAAATACTCGCCACCGGTTAAAAATCCGGCATTAAAAATGGCTGAGTTGATTACTCCAACCCCGTCTTCTCCGAGTTGCTTCACAAAATCAACAATAGCTTTTGGATGGTGATAAATGGTGAATTTATTGGCAAACATCACCCAATCGAATTTCACCTGCCCGTACAATTCTTTAATGACCAGCCAGTCTTTCGATCCAATTCCAACGGCTTTAACTTCGCCTTTTTCTTTTAATTCAAATAAAGCTTTGTAGGCACCAAGAATATCATCCAAACGCTTTTTACGGTCAGTTGCATCGGTAGCTGCATCCAGGTATTCATCAGGATCGTGAACAGAAACCACTTCCGGCCTGAATGTTCCCCCCAACAATTCGCAACCCTGTTGCCAGCATTCCAGAATACCTTCGTAACTGATCTTTTGGACAGCGTCATTTTCAAGATTTGCCCAGGCTCCCGGCTCAAATGTGGGCTCGTCGTTTTCCAAAGGCACACGGTACCAACCCAGTTTATTACTTATCGATATTTCTTCGGGTTTAACACCGAGTTCGGCCAAACCTTTACCAATAACTTCAAGTGCCAGTCCGGCACCGTATTTACCGGCACTGTCGATCATAACCGTTCCGTCGGAAACCCTGAACCATTCACGCATCAGTGAAATTTTTTCCTCCCACGAAAGTTCGCGATAAAGATTTCCTAAATAACTGGTTCCGTAAATAATGGAAGGGCATTTAATTTCGGTAGTACCTAATGGTTTTATATTCATAATGAGCCTGATCTTATTTTCGGATGGCTAAATTATTCAAAGATTGAGTCTTTAGCAATAAACAAAGAGTTCAAATGCAAAATTGTCTCCCGATAATCCATTAACTTAACATGAACACCAGAAATTGCAAAGGGAGGTCTTAGGGATAAATTTCCTGTTATGGTTGATAAGGGCCTTCCAAAACCAATTTTTCGCCGGATAAATCGACTTTAAACAAATGTGGAATTCTGACGTAACGCCCATTCACACTTTTATGGCTATGAACTGACATCAGCCATTGCCCGTTCAAGTCTTGGAACAACATTCCATGTCCAAAATTTGGGGGAGTGATGGGCTCTTTTTCCTGAATCCACGGACCGTCAAGTGTTCCGCTTTCGGAATACGCCACACCTTGAACATATACATTGAATACCCAACTCGTCCAAATCATTCCCAGTCTTCCGGTCTCAGTTTCGAACAACCACGGACCGTCGGTCACTTTATTCGGACCAACATTTCCCTCATCATCACGCTCTTTGCTCCAAGGTGAATCATGAGCACGGAACAGCACTTTTCCTTCACCGATTGTACCGGACAAATCAGGTTTCAATTCAATCTTTTCTATGGTTCCGTTCCAGTTTTGCAACCATTCGTAACAATATACCATGTAGGGTTTTCCGTCTTTATCCACCCAAAAAGTACCATCGAGTGTTGGCATGTCGGGTGGCAGATAAATACTGTCTTTCATGGGCACATAGGGTCCGTCGGGGGTGTCACTCACCAGAACATGACTGGCTCTCCGGTTGATCTCGTTTCCCCGCACCGTATCGATGTAAACTGCCCTGTTGGTAAAGGTGGCGAAGTAGTAGTACTTGTCTTTATATTTATGCAGTTCAGCCGCCCAAATCATCGGTCGCGGCCCCATCCACGAGTCAGGGTCAGTTTTAGCCACGATATAAGGACCGGTCCATTTGCTGAGGTCTTTGCTTTTCCATAACAAACCACCTGTTCCGGTCATATAGTAAGTTTGAGTAGCCTGATCGGCCAAAATGCACGGATCGCTTAAGCGAATTGAATCCAAGGGAATGTCTGTTTTTAATTCCGGCTTCCACCGTTGAGCGTAAATTGAGGTTACAATCAATCCAAGAATCAGCAGACTAAATAAATGTTTCATAATGTTTTGTTTGTTCGTTCTATTTGCTTGATAAGCCAGTTTGTCAAAGTTAATTAAATCAGTAGCATTCGTATACCACTATCTAGTCGACAAATTCAGACAATGTCCTAATCTTTAACCATTCCCGTTTAATGCACTGCTTCTTCAATTGTAACAGGTCCCAACAATCCTGAAGGTTCCAATTTAATCTCATCAAGACGCCAGCCCCTAAAATCGTGATTTAGATTGATGTTGGTAGAAGTGTATTGTTTTTTATCGGGAAACGTTTGGTCGCCGGCCACACGGTTATACCACGAATTTACCACCTTTATTTCCAGCTGATTCTCCCCTTGTTCCAATTCATCGCTGATATCAATTCTGAACGGCGCCGTCCAAAAAATTCCTTTATCTTTTCCATTGATTTTTACCTCCGCGATACCCACATCTTTTACACTTCCAAGTTGCAGGAAATACTGACTGTCCTTTTGCGGCTCAAAATCAATATCCAACGATTTAGTATAAACCGCTGTTCCAGAATAATATTTAATTCCCTCATCCGGATGCTTCGACCAATCCAAAAGTTCAGGAAAAATTACTGATTCGGGTCCACCCCATTGAGGATCGAAATTTACAGTCCACTCTCCGGTGATTTCAGCCAGCGTTCTGTAATCTGAATAATTTCGTTGAGTCGAACCGGCTTCATTTTCAGAAATCTTATTGGTGAATACCACGAAAATAGCTCCATACGGTTCAAGGGTGAGCGGAACAGTTGTTTGACCATCCTTTTGCGTAAAGGCATCGGCTTCACGAACCTCTCCGGTTAAAGCATCCCAAAGCTCGGGTTGTTTGCCCGTAACACGAAACCGTGTGTTTATTTTTTGTTTCTGTGTAGTTTGGTTGGTCATAAAATATATATCGCTCTCCCCTATTGTATAGTGAATGTAATCAAAGTCGGTTTTACTGTCGTTCTCCAATACATCAAAGTCGGCCTGTATTCCTTTCGAAAGGAGATAATCTCTTGCCGTCACTCCCCAGGCAACTGTTCCCTTTTTGTACTTCCTTTCTCCCATTTCCGAGGAACCGGGTCCCCATATTTTATCGACCAATTCACTAAACTTAGTTTGAGCTTCCGAGCCACCCACCAAACTGATTAAATTTTCCGGTTTGTATCCAAGAATCGTCGCTCCCTGTTGCAACAGATCTTCAACCTTCTTCAGCACAGCCATCGATAAAACTTTATGATCGGGTAATGCCAAAACAAGGTATTCCACACCACCCGGAACAACAATTTTCCCATCCTCAACCTTCAGTTGCAGGAAAATGTTTTCATCGGTCACATCGTAATCAAATCCGGGCATTACTCCGGCCGGATCGGAATGTTTATAAGGGAACACATTGGGCACATGATCGCCGTAATAATAGAGCACATCAGCCACAAATTTCCCTTCCTGAACAAGCGATTGTGTGCGGTGCATGTAATCGATAAACGGCCCTGATTGATTCCACCAGGTTACCTGCGAATTTACGTGTGTCCCGGCAAAATACTCCTGTCCGGGCAGGCCCATTTCCGGAGGAGAACTAGTAAAAGTATGAAAATACATGCGATTTAATCCGGCGCATATTTCATGATCGAAAGCCGATTTTTGATCGTGCCAGAGCTCGTCGTTCCAGTGCGGTCCTATCGTTGTAAACGATTCGGCTCCAACAATTTTTTTTCCGTAAATATGTGCAGCCGACGAAGCCTGCTTTAAAAAGAAACGGTTTTCCGGCCTTGGCCGGTGAGGCGATGGCGACCAGAATTCGCTCATTACAATATCGTTAAATCCATAATTCTTAATTCCATCCATGGGTCCGGCATGTGGCCCTGCCGATTCGGGCTGAATGCCCATGTTGTATTTGTGTGCATACTCCTGAAACCGTGCATAATGATTGTAGGCTACCAGGTCACCCAGGGTTTTTCTAAAGTCGGCCAGAAAAGCATTAGACGTTTCAATGTCGTCTATAACGTATCCGGCAACAATAGGTAAATATTTCTTCAAATCGTAACCGCGGTATTCTATGAATTCTTCCGCAAATTTATCCGTCCAGTTCATGCCACCGCATTCCCAGCTATCGGTTTCCATGTAATTTAGCGTAGTTCCCACATGGTCGCCGGCAGCTTCAAAAATCGGCTCCACCACATCGTTCCAGTAAAAATCGAAAGCTTCCTTACTCATGTAATCCAGCACTTTACCCTGCCAGTCGCCACTAGATGTAGAAACACGTGCATCGGTGCAGGTATATCCTATACGCAAAACTACCCATTCACCGGCCGGTGCATCCCAGATCAGTTTTCCCCGTTCATCCATTTTGTCCGTCAGGTCCAGTATTTCCGATAAAGAAATGTGATAAGCCCCTTTTACTTCCTGCCTCCGAGAACGTGGTTCATTTTCGAGAAGGAAACGGCAATCGGGAGCAGAACCACCCAGTTCGTGAAATCCCAGTTTCAAATCGAGATCAGAAATACCTGCCTCAGTTTCAGCAGATGAATTAAGCGGGAATGCAAGAACTTCTATGTCGCCGTAAAAATCGAAACGGGTATGAGGTTGTTCCAATTCTATTTCGACATTCTTCCCTCCCGTCAATTTTTTTTCTGAATAAGTAAGTTGCTTTGCCGCATATTGAGGTGTTACCCGTGGTCCTCCGAGGTTCCAGCCACTCTGGATATTAAATCCCATTTCCAGTCCGAGTCTTTGGGCTTCGTCGAGGGCAAAAACAAACAGCTCATTCCACTCGTCCGATCCAAATAAAGGTCCTTTTGGGATATCATCGTTACCTCGTTGATTGTGCCCTCCGGCATCAAAGATCATCGCGCCCTGAAAGTTTTTAGATTTCATGGCCTCCAGATCTTTTGTAATCGCTGCCTTGTTGACATTGCCATTTAACCACCACCACCAGCAGTTCACTCCGCTTGATCGCTGAGGTTCCTGAAAATTGGTTTTTATGCTTTCGAATATTTGGCTCGAATCCTTTTGAGTTGTATTCTCATTTTTACACCCAAAAACAAGTAGAATAAGAACAAACTGAATGAAATAATATTTTGAGAAACGTATCATACTACTGTGTTTATATGCTATTTATAAAATTCTACACTTTCATTATTTGATCATAAACAAGTAAAGATCAACATATTTTAACCACATTCACCTGTAAAATTTGTCCTAATTTTTCAAGTTTACCGGCAATGTGTCCAACTCCGATAGCGCAATGATGGGCAGGACCTTGTTTCGACCACTGATTCATAAAATCTTTCACTTTGATGGTAAATTTATAACGACTGTTTGTGTTTCCAATTTGAAGTACCGGTCCCTCAACCGATTCGCCTTCGGCAACAAGCAGGAAAACTTCGTCTTTCCCTTCTACCACCGACAATAAAGTAACAGGACCATGTTTTACAGTCATTTGAATGGAAAGCCCCTTCCCGGGTTTTCCGTGATAAACCGGAAGCGGTACCAATTTTACTTTTCCTTCGGCAATGGCAAAATGGGCCGGACCGTCATGCCCGAGATAAACCACATCATCTTTAAAATCCATGAGGTAAAACTCCGAAAACGAACCGCCTGCTCCAAATTCATCCATAATTTTCATGGCCTGGGCATTTTTTACTTCACACTCGCCTGCCACCGGAATATTTTTCCCGGTGAGCAGTGTATTCCCGGCAATTACTGAAGTAACAATGTTTTCGTATTCATTTCCCGGCTCACCTTCGTAATAATACGCCAAAGCGCCAAGATTGTGGCTTTGAACCAGTTTATCGAGCGCAACCGAGGTACGAGCTGCACGTTCCAATTCGGAAGCATCACATTCGGGAACCACGTCAAAAACATTATTAAATTCCCGAATCTTGTTTTCCACTTCATGGGCTGTCACCTCATCACGAAGTTTCTTTAATTCACACATTTCCATCATTTCAATGTGAGTACCGAATGTTGCACTTTGTTTGGTCAGGTCGGTATATACATCAAGCATACCGCCGTAATAATGCCCCAAAATACCGAGCCTGTTATTTCGCATTACAACAGCAACACGAGCTGCCTCTGTCCAGTCATTTATTTCCGTCCAGGCCTCATCCTCCTCAAGGTAACCGGATACAAAATCATATTGAAGACCCGACCGATTAAACACACTGGCAATCTCAGGCACCGAGCAGGCCTGGCAATGTTCCAGCCAAACACCTGTCATCTTTCCGCGGTCGCCTAAGTCATTAAAACCGTTATAATCGAGTTGAGGAACAGGCTGAAGATTTAAAATAACAACCGGTACTTTTAGCTTTTGTGCCACTGGCAAAACCGTCGACGACAATGCATAAGTAGAAACATAAAGAAATACAATTTCCACATCGTGCGATTTCAGCAGATCGGCAGCTTCACGCGCTTTCTTCGGATTATCAACCATTCCGGCATCAATGACTTCCACTCCAAAGCCGCTTATTCTGTCTTTAATTTGCTCCTGATAAGCCTTAAGTTTCTCCAGCAAACCTTCAAATTGCGGCCAATAAGTGTCAAGGCCGATTCCAAAGAGTCCTACTTTAATTTTGTTTTCCATTCAGATATGACTGATTAAATATTATTGCACGTTCCTACCGGTAAACCCATGAACCCAATTCATGTTTTATAAAAATCCCAGCCCTCAAAATACAGATATTCTAATTAAATAGAACAGGATCTATCGATGCTGACAGCTGTTAGTTGTCTATGAATCTGTAAACTCTCGCATAATCAATTTCAAATTGAATCGGAAAATCGGTTTCCGAAGGATCTCCGCCGTTCGATCCGATAGCCATATTCAGCAACAGGTAAAATTTTTGTTCGCTTGTAAATGGATTTCTCTGATCGGGATTGACCGTTTTTGAGAGATCGACCTCATTCAAGAGCTCATCATCGAGATAAAGCCGAATATTCGATTCATCCCAGGTCATCGACCAGGTATGAAATTTCTCATCCCAATCAGGATCCTGTTCTGTAAATTTGGAAAAGGGATGCTTTGAATCGTCCCAGGAGGCCTTGTATCGCTGGGAAGATGCCCAGGCAACATTCGCCAAAATATGCGGGACATCATTAATCCTGTAAAACTCCATCATATCAATTTCACCGTTACCGGGCCATCGACCTTCTGTTCCCAACAACCAGATCGCCGGCCAGGCACCTTTGTCTGTACTAATCCTTGCTCTTACCTCGTAGTAGCCAAATACAGGCCATTCCTGTAATTCACGGGTAATTACACACGAAGAAGTATACGCAGCACGTTCACGATTGGTACGCCAATCATTGCTTGAGCGATCATAATCAGGATTTTTTACTTCTTCGCGCCGGCCTTCAATAATTAACAAACCGTCTTTACAAAAGGCGTTTTGCGGCTGGTACCATTGCAATTCGCGGTTGCGCACAAAACCATATTCATAATTCCAGTTCTTCGGATCGGGTTTACCATCAATATCAAATTCATCGTGCCAAACCAATTGAACTTTCTTATTATTTACGTTTTTCTGAAAGTAAGACTTTTCAGTCTGATCCTGTGCAGATAAAGACTGTACACCCAAAAATATCATAATTATCATCAACAACAAGCAGGAGTACGCAACACCAGTAAACATCTTTTGATTAGTCATTTAACTTCTAATTTAGGTAACTCAAATTCGTTTTACATTTCTGTTCCCTTACTGATCAAATTTCAATTCCATTCCCCAGTGATCGGCCAGTGTTTTCGCTTCTTTACCGGTTAATTGAATCACTGATCCATGTTTTGGAGAAGTGAAATTTGTAGTTTTCATTACGCCTTCGTTAAAATGTCCCAGGTTTTCAAAGTGAACAAAATCAGAGGTTTCAAGGAATCCAAAATTGTGTGGCCTGATGCTAAAAATGTCATACATAAGTACCCATTTCCCCTCGCCAATTCGTTTCCAAACATTAGGAGCCTCACACGATCGCGGTTCCTGATCAATCCATGTCGAATCGTATTCGTATCCTTTGTTAATGAATTCGGAAAAAGCCATTTTAATTCCCACCGGATTTTCCTGCGATGCATACATCATACAATAGCGCCCATCAGGTAATGGCGTGATATCAGCATCAAGTATCTGGATGGTCGAATCAGGATGATCAAAAAGTCGTTCCGGAAAGGTGATCAGTTTTGTAAAATCATCGTCGGTATAAGCATAGTAAAGATGCGTTAATCCATGTCCAATCCGCATGGTGAAATAGATCATCATTTTTTCTTCAATCGGGTCATAGATCGTTTCAGGAGCCCAGGCACAACCGATTTCCTTTAGTTCATCAAAAGCTTCATCGAAGAGAAAATTACTGTGGGTCCAATTAACCAGGTCCATTGATTTCATCAATACAAAACCTCGGTTATTTCCCCAGTCGTATTTTTCGCCCGACCGCTCCCAGGTAGTTTCGCGATATCCCAATTGCTTTGCAAAAAGATGAAGATCCGTCATGGCAATATAAAATGCACCATCCGGTCCTCTTGAAATGTGCGGATCGCGGATTCCTTTCTGACTTGCAATCGTATCCCCTCCAACCACCGGTTTTCCATCATTTACACTGGTAAATGTGTAACCATCTGTGCTCAGAGCGAAATGAAGGCTGTGCGTATTGTCTTTGAAATAAACCATCAAATAGGCTTCCATTTTTTCTTCGCCCTGGCCGTTCTGTTTTTGATTTGTACAAGCCGGAGCTATTAGGAAGAAGATAAACAGCAACTTAAAAAATGTATTTGTATTCATACCGATTGATTTAGTTAAGCGAAGTTTTTTGCATTTACATTGTTAAAAGAAACCCGACAACCTTAATATTCAGTTTGATTTTCAGCAACAGCAAGGCGATCATAGTTTTTGTTCTTAACTTTGCATTTTGAATATTTCTTTCAAATTTATGGAAATCATTCAAAGAAGGGCTTAATTTATTGCATTAATACAAATTGGTGCAGCCTGAAAAGTATTTTACATTGTTTAAAAATTATACAACTAAATCGATGAAACCAAATCTAAGAAGAATCAGAAATTTATTGTTCAGTTTTGCCTTGTTAGGCTCCTTTTTCCTACAAAACGGATGTGCTCAAACAAATAAATCAGCTCCTTTTCTGAAGCAATTTACTCCCGGCAAAATGTGGCCCGATGTCAATGGAGTACACATTAATGCTCACGGAGGTGGCATATTATTTTTCAATGATACTTATTACTGGTTTGGCGAACATAAAAGTGAACGCACCAGTTCGGCGCAGGTCGGTATCAACTGCTATTCCTCAAAAGATTTATACAACTGGAAATTTAAACAGGTAGCTTTGCCCGTTCAGGACAGCGCCGGCAGCGATATAGAAAAAGGCAGCGTGATGGAGCGCCCGAAAGTGATCTTCAATAAGAATACTCAAAAGTTTGTGATGTATTTCCATCTTGAACTAAAAGGAAAAGGATACAGTGCAGCTCGTGTTGGAATTGCAGTTGCTGATAATGTAACGGGGCCATACACCTATTTACGGTCTTTACGACCAAATGCCGGTGTCTGGCCGATGAACATGACCGACGAACAAAAAAATGCAAAAGCAACATTAAGCGACTTTCCTGAGTGGTGGACCAAAGAATGGCGAAAAGCGGTTGATGACGGTTTGTTTACACGGCGCGATTTTGAAGGCGGACAAATGTCGCGCGATATGACCTTGTATGTGGATGATGACGGAACAGCTTATCACATTTATGCCTCGGAAGAAAACCTGACATTAAACATTGCCGAGTTGAGTGATGATTATTTGAGCTACACCGGGAAATACATCCGGGTCGCTCCCGGCGGGCATAACGAAGCTCCTGCTATATTTAAGAAAGACGGCACCTATTTTATGATCACTTCGGGATGTACCGGCTGGGATCCGAATGCAGCACGCTTGCACACGGCACCATCCATCTGGGGACCATGGACCCAACATCCAAATCCCTGTACAGGACCGGACGCAGATCTCACTTTTCATTCACAAAGCACTTACATTTTGCCAGTTGAAGGGAAAAAAGATGCTTTCATTTTTATGGCCGACCGATGGAATCCAAGGAGACCAATTGATGCCACCTATGTTTGGTTACCCATTCAATTTAAGAACAACCTGCCTGTGCTGGAATGGAAGGACAAGTGGGACCTAAGTATTTTTGATGAATAATTGATTAAGAAAAATACAAATGAAGAAGATAGTTTTATTTGCTTTAATACTCTTTCCTTTTTTAAATTCTGCGCAGGAAGTTTTTATCCAGAATACAAATGGAAGACAGCATACAAGCCTGAACGGTAAATGGAAGTATGTACTTGACCCATACGAACAAGGACAGATTGGTTTTATGCCTGTTTATCGAAATGTCAAACAAAAAGACAAAACAGATCGTGTAGAATACAATTTTGATGATGCACAAACCCTGTGGGTTCCGGGTGCCTGGGATGCTCAAAAACCTGAGCTTTCGTATTACGAAGGCAGCATCTGGTATCGTAAAACCTTTGATAAAACTGATATTTCGAGCCACAAACGCTATTTTGTGTATGTGGGTGCTGCAAATTACATCAGCACTGTAACTTTTAACGGGAAAGTACTGGGAAAACACGAAGGTGGTTTTACCCCTTTTGCTTTCGAAATAACCAATTTAATAAAAGCCACAGACAATTTCCTGATTATCGGAGTAAACAACTCTCGTATAAAAGACGGTATCCCGGCACAGGTTACCGATTGGTTTAACCATGGCGGCATTACCCGCGATGTAAAATTGATTGAAGTACCCCATACTTTTATTAGCAATTATTTTTTGTCGTTAGATAAAAATTCATTGCATTCAAAAAACCGGCAGATCAACGGAAAATTGGAGCTAGAGGGAGAATCTTTTCCTGAAAAAGCACTCATCGAAATTCCTGAGTTAAAATTGAGCGAAGAAGTTACTATTGGATCTGACGGCACCAGCAATTTTACCATCGACGTAAAAAACCTGGAACTCTGGTCTCCCAAAAATCCAAAATTATACAAGGTTATAATTAAAGCCGGGGACGATATCGTAACAGATCAAATCGGATTCAGAACGATTGAAACGGAGGGTAAAAAAATCTTGTTGAACGGCAAACAAATTTTCCTGAGAGGAATTTCGTTGCACGATGAAAATCCGCTTCGTGCCGACCGGGCAAATTCTGCTGACGATGCCAAACTGGTATTGGGTTGGGCAAAAGAACTGGGTTGTAATTTTATTCGTTTGGCACATTATCCGCATCAGGAAAACATCCTTCGCGAAGCTGATAAAATGGGGATACTGCTTTGGGAAGAATTGCCTTTGTACTGGGGCATCGACTGGAACAGTCCGGAAGTGCTTCAAAAAGCAAAAAAACAGTATTCCGAAGTCATTAACCGCGATTACAACCGTGCAAGTTCAATTATCTGGTCGATTGCCAACGAAACAGCACCTACCGATGCACGTAACGCCTTCTTGGGCGCCGTTGCCGATCATGTTCGCTCAATCGACAGTACACGGCTTTTGTCGGCCGCTTGTAAAAAAGACCAGCCCGGCGACGGAAATACGGCAAAATATTACACCATTAACGACCCGCTTATGAAATATCTCGATGTGGTTAGCTTTAACGAATATCTCGGATGGTATGGCGGATTGCCCGACGAATGCCGTGAAAAAGTCATTACTTCCGATGAAAATAAGCCGATCATCGTGAGCGAATTTGGAGGCGGCGCTTTACAGGGATTTTATGCCGATAGTTTGACACGTTGGAGCGAAGATTTCCAGGAATATCTTTACAAAGAAAGCATTGCCATGTTTGATAAAATTGACGGACTGGCAGGAATGACCCCCTGGATCCTGGCTGATTTTATGTCGCCACTCCGCCAATTACCCGATGTTCAGGATGGCTGGAATAGAAAAGGACTCATTTCGGAAAAAGGAAGAAAAAAGAAAGCTTTTTTTGTACTGCAGGAGTATTACAGGAAAAAATCGGAAGAATTCGGAAATTAAAACTCTGGCGTTAATAGCAATAAAATCAAAATTAAATGAAGAATATCATCGTAGTTTGCACTCTAATTATCGCTTTTCTGGCGAAAAATGTAGCGGCCAACGAGCCCGATTCGGCTTTTTTAATGTCTTACGCTACCGTAAAAAACAACGGTCATAATGGATTGCATTATGCGTGGAGTGTCGATCAGAAGAACTGGCACGGAATAGGTCCCGAGTTTCGCTTTTTGTTTTGCGATTTCGGAGCCTGGGGAAGCCAGAAACGTATGCTTACTCCGTTTTTGTTTCAGGACATTGAAGGCACCTGGCATGCCATCTGGAGCTTGAACGAACAGGTGGGACAATTTGCTCATGCAGAAACAAACGATTTGTACATCTGGCAACCACAGTCGTATCCGGAAGTTATGGACGAAGGAAATGTAATGCTGCCGGAAGTGTCGTACCGGGCTGAAGAGAAAGACTACCTGATCACCTGGTTGAGTGAAGTCAACGAAACTCAAAAGGTATACAAAACCACTACCACTGATTTTAAGAACTATACGCCGACCGTTGAGGGATTGGAAAGTGAGCGATTAAATGCACGAAAGGAAGTGGTGATCGATGGCGAAAAACAATTGGGAACCATTTTCAAAGTACCGTGGTCGCTTATTGATGGGCTGATACAGTTCAACGAACAATCGAAATACCGTGAAATGCAACGTGCTGAACGTCTTACCGACGATGCGGACCGTTATGCCGATTTAAAGACCCTAAGTGCCGAGATTTCGGCTGATCCAAACCAAAGTAAGGCCATTAGTGATATGCTGATCGGTATTTTCTTCGAAGACATTAATTATGCGGCTGATGGAGGTCTGTATGCCGAACTCATCCAAAACCGGGGCTTCGAATACACACCGGCCGACCGGAAGTTCCGCGACAGAAGCTGGAACAGTAAAAAAGCCTGGAGTTTTACGGGAAACGAAGAAGATTTCTTTATTGATACTGTAGGTCCCATTCATACCAACCAAAAGCATTATGCAGTGTTGAATATTTCCGAAACCGGTGAGGCAATTCAGAACGAAGGCTTTGACGGGATTGCACTGAAAGCCAATGAAAAATATGACTTTTCTGTTTTTGCAAAAGGTTTGGAAGGATCAAATGGGACACTGCTTATTCGCCTGTTCGATGAAAGTGGAAATGTAATTGCAGAAGGCACCACAAAAAAGTTAAACAACGACTGGAAAAAACTGGAATTGACTTTAACGGCAAGCGAAAGTACCGATAAAGCATCATTACAGATTATTCCACAATTTGCGGGAAAATTAGCGCTCGATATGGTTTCGCTTTTCCCGCAGCAGACTTTTAAAAACCGTAAAAACGGATTGCGCCCGGATTTGGCACAGGCCATTGCCGATCTGCATCCGCGTTTTGTGCGCTTCCCCGGAGGCTGTGTTACGCATGGCGACGGCCTCGATAATATTTACCGCTGGAAAAATACAATTGGCCCGCTGGAAAGTCGCAAACCCGACCGCAATATTTGGAATTACCACCAGTCGATGGGATTGGGCTACTTTGAATATTTCCAGTTCTGCGAAGATATTGGTGCGGAACCATTGCCGGTTATCGCTGCCGGAGTGCCTTGCCAGAATTCATCAACCGGCGGGCACGGACAGCAAGGTGGGGTCGCTTTGTGCGATATGGACCAATACGTGCAGGACATCCTCGATCTGATTGAATGGGCCAATGGCGATATAAACTCAAAATGGGGGAAATTGAGGGCCGAAGCTGGTCACCCGGAACCTTTCAACCTGAAATACGTGGGAATTGGAAATGAAGACCTTATAACCGATATTTTTGAAGAACGTTTTAAATTGATTTACGACGCGATCCGGGAGAAATATCCTGAGATTGTAGTCATCGGGACGGTTGGGCCATTTTCGGAAGGATCGGATTACAGGGCCGGATGGGAATTTGCCACCGAACTTCAGCTTCCGATGGTCGACGAACATTACTACCAGCCTCCCGGCTGGTACATCAACAACCAGGATTATTACGACCGGTACGACCGCTCAAAATCGAAGGTTTATCTGGGCGAGTATGCAACACACATCCCCCGACGACGACTGAACATGGAGACTGCCTTGTGCGATGCGCTTCACCTGATTAATGTTGAACGCAACGCCGATGTGGTGAACATGACATCGTATGCCCCGTTACTGGCTAAATTTGGCCATACGCAATGGAATCCTGATCTGATCTATTTTAACAATACCAACGTATTCTTAACCACCGATTATTACGTTCAAAAACTCTTTGGGCAGAATTCGGGCGACGAATACATTGCTTCTTCGATCAAACTTTCAGACGGGAACGAACAAGTGACAAAGCGGGTGGGTTCCTCTCTGGTTCGAGACAGTAAAACCGGCGATTTTATTCTTAAACTTGTCAATCTTTTACCTGTTCAAATTGATGCTAAAATCAATTTTACAGAATTGCCTGTTGCAACTGAAGAAGCAGCGTTAATAATCTTGCAGGGAGAAGTTACTGACGAAAAAGCGACACCAAAAACAAGCTCAATTTCTGTGTCGTCCGAATTTGAGTACAAATTACCTGCTTATTCTCTGTCGCTTATCCGATTAAATTCAGATCATTAAAACGGTAAGAATTTTACAATTTTGCAAGCTCAAGATTGTAGTACCAATTTTTTAATTAAACGAATAATGAAGCCTAAACCGGATAAATTACAATTTATCAAGAGCATTCTGAGCCTAATTTTGCTGGTAACTTTTATAGCCTGCCAAAACTCCGAAGAAGGTAAAGATGTACAATCGGCTTACCCGATTTCGGGAGTTGCATTCAACAAAGTACAACTCAACGACAATTTCTGGTTGCCCAAGATCCTGGTTAATCGTGAAGCAACCATCCCGGCCGCCTTTAAAAAGTGTGAAGAATTGGGACGATTGGATAATTTCCTGATCGCAGGCGGAAAAATGAAAGGTCCCGTTAAGGGAGAAATGCCTTTTGATGACACCGATGTATACAAAACCATTGAAGGTGCAGCTTATACTTTAACTACTTTTCCCGATCCGGAACTGGATGCCTACGTTGATTCGCTGATAGAAATTATTGCGATTGGTCAGGAAGATGATGGTTATTTGACTACCTACAAAACAATCGATACAACTAACGCACCGGCAAGCTGGTGTCCTGCCGGAGGAAGATGGCAGAACCTGGAGTGTAGTCATGAGTTGTATAACAGCGGACACATGTTTGAAGCGGCTGCGGCACATTACACAGCCACCGGAAAAACAAACTTTCTGAATATCGCATTAAAGAATGCCGATTTATTGGTTAAGGTTTTTAATGAGGAACATCCGAATTTAGTTCCCGGCCACCAGATTGTTGAAACCGGATTAATAAAACTGTATCTGATCACACAAAATGAAGATTACCTGAAACTGGCGAAGCATTTCCTCGATATTCGGGGCGACAGCACAAAGCATGCTCTCAATGGAGAATATACCCAGGATCACAAACCGGTAACTCAGCAGGACGAAGCGGTTGGACACGCTGTTCGTGCAGCCTACATGTATGCCGGAATGACCGATATTGCAGCGTTCTACAACGACTCGGCTTACACATCAGCTATCGATAAAATCTGGGACAACGTTGTCTCAAAAAAGATGTACCTCACCGGAGGAATCGGCTCCCGTCATGAGGGTGAAGCATTTGGCGATAATTACGAATTACCAAACCTGACAGCCTACAACGAAACCTGTGCTGCCATTGCAAATGTTTACTGGAATTACCGCATGTTTTTACTAAAAGGAGATGCCAAATATATCGATGTGTTGGAACGAAGTTTATACAACAATGTTATTTCGGGTGTTGCACTCAATGGTACGGATTTCTTTTACCCGAATCCACTCGAATGCGACATGCATTATCATTTTAACAGCGGCCAGACACTCACTCGTCAGCCCTGGTTCGATTGCTCGTGTTGCCCCACCAACTTGGCGCGATTCATGCCTTCGATTGCCGGATATATTTATGCGCATTACGGACAGGACCTGTATGTTAACCTTTTTGTTCAAAGTTCAACAAATGTCGAATTGGATCAAACGACTGTGGCCATTAGTCAGGAAACCAACTATCCCTGGGATAATACAGTTAAACTTATTATTTCACCAAACGTTAAAAGCAATTTCACCCTAAAACTGCGTATCCCCGGCTGGTCGGTAAATCAACCTGTACCCAGCGATTTGTACGCGTATAAAAATGTTTCCTCTGCCCGTCCAACGATAAAAATTAACGGAGAGGCAACTGACTTTGAAATGGAAAAAGGATTTGCAGTTCTGGATCGTAACTGGCAGGAAGGTGACAAAGTGGAGTTGACGCTACCAATGGAAGTAAAAAAAGTGATTGCCAACGAGAAAGTTGAAGACGACCGGGGTAAAGTGGCTCTTGAACGCGGCCCGATAGTGTATTGTCTGGAAGAAGCGGATAACCCGCAAATCGACAAAGTAGCCATCTCTGCTGATTCAGAATTCAGTACCAATTTTGATAAAAATTTGCTTCATGGTGTTGAAATCATAGAAGCTTCAGGAGGCGGTAAAAATGAGCAATTTAAAGCGATTCCTTACTTCGTTTGGAACAACCGCGGAGCTAACAAAATGAAAGTTTGGATCGACCAGAATTAATTGAATTGTGAAATAATCCTTTGAATGATGAAATACTTCGTAATCCTATTTTTGATCTTAATCCTCCATCCCTTTACATGGGGGCAAAAAACATTTACTGTTGATTTGACGAAATCCGGAGCCAAAATTCAGCCCGACATGTACGGGGTATTTTTTGAAGACATCAATTTTGGTGCCGACGGTGGATTGTATGCCGAACTTATCAAAAACCGCTCATTTGAATTTGACCAGCCTTTCGTAGGTTGGATCCCGTTTGGAGAAGTTAGCATTCAAACCGAAGAACCTTGTTTCGACCGCAATCCGCATTATGCACGATTAGAAGAAAAAGGTCTGCGACGTGGTACCGGGCTGGAAAACGTTGGTTTTACCGGAATCGGATTTAAACAAAACGATACTTACCGCTTCTCGTTTTTTGCGCGATCACTCGATGGCGCAGAAAAGAAGTTCAGAATAGAGTTGGTGAGTGAAGAAAATAACATGATCGGCAGAGGTGAACTCATGGTTTCCGGTGCCGACTGGAACAAATACGAATGTATTATTACTGCGGGTCAAACATCGGCTAAAGGGAAAATACGCTTGGTACTCGAAACCAGCGGAGTGGTCGATCTTGATCACATTTCACTTTTTCCAAACGAAACCTGGAAGCACCGCCAAAATGGTCTCAGGAAAGACCTGGTGGAAGCGTTGTACGATTTGAATCCCGGAGTTTTTCGTTTCCCAGGTGGTTGCATTATCGAGGGGAATACACTGGAAACCCGCTACCAATGGAAAAACAGTGTTGGTCCCGTCGAGAACCGCCCGATAAACGAAAACCGCTGGAACTACACCTTCAAACATCGATTCTTTCCGGATTACTACCAAAGCTACGGCCTTGGTTTTTATGAGTTTTTCCTCTTAAGTGAAGATTTGGGCGCCGAACCTCTTCCCGTTGTAAGTTGCGGACTGGCTTGTCAATACGAAAGTACAGAGTGTGTTCCGGTGGGTGATCTGGAACCTTATATTCAGGATGCATTAGATCTGATTGAATTCGCCAACGGTACCGTCGATACAAAATGGGGAAAAGTGCGCAATGACATGGGACATCCTGAGTCATTTCAACTTAAATACATTGCCATTGGTAACGAACAATGGGGCGAGGGCTACGTGGAACGACTGATCCCTTTTATGGAGGCCATCCGTGAAAAATATCCTGAAATAAAAATTATTGGTACTGCTGGCCCGGCTCCTGACGGCGAACATTTTGATTACCTGTGGCCGAAAATGACCGAACTGAATGTAGATCTTGTGGATGAACATTACTACCGCAGCCCTGAATGGTTTCTCGAAAATGCCGGGCGTTACGACAGCTACGACAGGAACGGGCCAAAAGTTTTTGCCGGCGAATATGCGGCACATCACCGAAGCCGCGATAATAATGTGCGCTCAGCCATTGCTGAAGCCGCCTTTATGACCGGGCTTGAAAGAAATGCCGATGTGGTTCAACTGGCCACTTACGCACCACTTTTTGCGCATGTTGATGCGTGGCAGTGGAAACCCGATATGATCTGGTTCGATAACTTATCGGTTGTGCGCACTCCAAACTACTATGTTCAGCAAATGTATGCCAACAACTCCGGAACCGTGGTTCACCCGATTACCCGGAACAACGAAATAATTACCGGACAGGACCAGCTTTATGCCTCGGCTTGTTTCGATGAGAATTCCTCTGATATAATAATCAAAATCGTAAACGCATCAGAAGAATTGCAGGATATTAACGTTACTCTGAATGGCCCGAGAACTTCGTTTGAAGGTTCCGATGTTGAAATTACCTGCCTGCATTCAAACCGGCCACGGGCTGTTAATTCCATCGATGATCCGAATCAGGTAGTTCCTGTTCGTTCTTCAATAAAAACTGATCAGGACAGCTTTCAACTCAAAGTTGAAGGAAATGCATTTTACGTATGTCGAATAACAATTAAGCAATAAATAAATACACTCATGACCGCAAAAAGCAAAATTAAATCGATGCTCCTTATTCTAATTATTCTGGGAAGTGCTTTAACTTTTTCATCATGCCAATCGAAAAATGATGAAATGAGCGCTTACCTCTTTACCTATTTTTCGGGAAACGGACCGGGTGCCGAAGCCATTCGATACGCCGTTAGTACCGACGGGTATAATTACTATGCCCTGAACGGCAACGAACCCATTATTGATTCGAAAGCGATCAGCACATCGGGCGGTGTTCGTGATCCGCATATTCTGCGCGGTGCCGATGGAAAAACATTTTACATGGTAGTTACCGATCTTTATGTACCTGAAATGGGCTGGAACAACTACGCCATGGTTCTGATGAAATCAACTGATTTAATCAATTGGGAAACTTCCGTGGTAAACATCCCTGAAACTTATCCTGATGAATTTGGGAAAGTCGACCGGGTGTGGGCGCCTCAAACCATTTACGACGAAAGCAACGGTAAATACATGGTTTATTTCTCGATGCGAAGTGGCGACCGTACTCCGGATATCATTTACTACGCTTACGCCAACAAAGATTTTACGGCACTTGAAGCAGCACCAAAACAATTGTATTTTCCACCTGAAGACAGCAATACAAAAGCTTGTATCGATGGTGATATCATACCCTTTAACGGTAAATTTTATTTGTTCCACAAAGCCGAAGACGGCGATCCGGGCATAAAGCTTGCCGTTTCGGATAAGCTGACAGAAGGCTATGAATTGGTAAGCGATAAACGTGTTGACCGCGAAAGAAACCGTGTTGAAGGCAGCGGAGTTTTCAAACTCAACAACTCAGATGAATACATACTGATGTACGATGTTTACACCAACGGTCGTTACCAGTTTACCAAAAGTTCTGACCTGGAACATTTTGAAGTGATCGACGAAGATGTTACGATGAACTTTCACCCGCGGCACGGAACCGTTATGCCGATCACCCAAAATGAATTGAAACGATTGATCACAAAGTGGGGAACGGTAGCAGGTTTAGTTGAAGCTCAAGCCCCCGGATTGAAAAAGCTAAATGTAAACCTGAACGAAGACGCAAAAACCATTTATTTGCCGGTAAAATCAGGCACCGATCTGTCTGCTTTCGATCCACAATTCAGAACCTTTCCGGGCATCACCTACTCACCTGCCCGAGCACAGGATTTTTCCAACGGACCGATTGATTATACCTTCACAATCGAGGGTAAAGGCGATGTTGTTTACCGGGTAACCGTTTCGCAAGACAACAATCCTGTTATTGAAGGTTATTACGCCGATCCGGATATTTTGTATTCCGAAAAGACAGGTAAATACTACATTTACCCCACAAGCGATGGTTTTGACGGCTGGGGTGGATATTACTTTAAAACATTTTCATCAGAAAACCTAGTCGACTGGACCGACGAAGGTGTTATTCTCGATCTCCATAAAGATGTAGACTGGGCCAACCGAAATGCCTGGGCACCCTGCATTATCGAAAAGAAAATAGACGGACAGAACAAGTATTTTTATTATTTCACGGCCGCCCAGAAAATTGGTGTGGCAGTGGCTGATGATCCAACAGGGCCTTTTGTTGACAGCGGAAAAGCGCTCATCGATTTCAAACCAAAAGGAATTAACCGTGGCCAGGAAATCGATCCGGATGTCTTTACCGATCCTAAAACAGGGAAAAGCTACCTTTACTGGGGAAATGGTTACATGGCCGGTGCTGAGTTAAATGATGATATGATCTCGTTAAACATGAAGACTTTAAAAACCTTTAATGTGGATGGGACTTATCGCGAAGGTACGTATGTGATTTACCGCAATGGTACCTATTATTTTATGTGGTCGGAAGACGATACCCGCAGCCCGAATTACAAAGTGCGTTATGCAACTTCGAAAACTCCGATCGGCAAGCTTACAATTCCTGAAAACAATATTGTTATTCAACGTGACCCGAAAACCAATATCTTTGCAACCGGACATAATTCGGCCATTCAGGTACCGGGAAAAGATGAGTGGTATTTGGTGTATCACCGTTTTACCTATCCGAAAGGAGTTGATATGCCGCGTGGCCGGGGAGGTTTCCACCGCGAAGTTTGTATCGATAAGTTACAGTTTGATGACCAGGGAAATATTTTGGAAGTAAAACCTACTTTGAAAGGAATACAACCACTCGAAGTAACCAACTAATAATAATTAATAAACAAAGTCAACATGAAATTTAAAACTTTAATCGCCTTGATGCTTCTTGCTGCTCAAGCCATTGTAGCACAGGAAAACGCCTGGCAGGATCCAAAAGTAAATGAGATTAATCGTGCGCCGATGCACAGCAGTTATTTTGCTTTTGAATCGGCAGATGCTGCTCAAACCGGGTGTAAAGAGAACTCGGCGAACTTTCTGAGCCTAAACGGCACCTGGAATTTTAAATGGGTGGAGAACGCCTGGCAACGTCCAACCGATTGCTTTGGCCCGGAATACAACGACAAGGGCTGGGATAAAATGCCGGTACCCGGAATGTGGGAACTGAACGGTTTTGGCGATCCTATTTATGTGAACGTAGGTTACGCCTGGCGAAATCAGTACAGAAACAATCCGCCCATAGTTCCCGAAGAGAACAACCATGTTGGAACTTACCGAAAGGAAATTGAAGTACCGGCATCGTGGGATGGCAAAAAGATCTTTGCTCACTTTGGATCGGTAACATCAAACATTACGCTATATGTAAATGGAAAATTTGTTGGTTACAGCGAAGACAGCAAACTTGAAGCTGAATTCGACCTCAGCAAATACCTGCAACCCGGTAAAAACCTGATTGCATTTCAGGTGTTTCGCTGGAGCGACGGCACTTATCTTGAAGACCAGGATTTTTGGCGTTTTTCAGGCGTGGGTCGCGACTGCTACCTCTATGCTCGCAACAAAACTTACATTCAGGATATAAAAATAACTCCCGATCTTGATGCGAACTATACAAACGGCAGTCTGGCTGTTGATTTAACGCTCGAAGGAAAAGGAACCGTTGAACTGGCGCTTAGCGACGCCGAAGGAAATGTAGTTGCTGAAGAAACCGTAGACGCATCCGGCAAATTACGTACGGATATTTCCGTAATGAATCCGAGCAAATGGACAGCAGAAACTCCTGTTTTATATCAACTTACTGCCACACTTAAAAATAGCAGTGAAGTACTCGAAGTGATTCCTTTAAAAGTTGGATTCCGAAAAGTGGAAATGCTCAACGGGCAGTTGTGTGTAAACGGTAAAGCCATTCTGGTTAAGGGTGTGAACCGCCACGAACTGGATCCCGATGGAGGTTACGTGGTTTCGCGCGAACGTATGATCCAGGACATTGAAATGATGAAAAAATTCAATGTTAATGCAGTGCGTACTTGTCACTACCCGGATAACAGCACCTGGTACGACTTGTGCGATGAATATGGTATTTACATGGTGGCCGAAGCCAACATCGAATCACACGGAATGGGTTACGGACCACGTACACTGGCCAAAAATGAAGATTTTGCACTGGCGCACCTCCAACGCAATCAGCGTAATGTTTTACGAAACTTCAACCACCCAGCTGTTATTGTTTGGTCGATGGGTAACGAAGCCGGTTTTGGGCCGAACTTCGAAGCTTGTTACAACTGGATCAAAGATTTCGACACTTCTCGCCCGGTTCAGTACGAACAGGCCCACGGAAACGAATACACCGATATTTTCTGCCCGATGTATTATCCGAACGATCGCTGCGAACAGTACGGACAGAAAGACACAGATAAGCCGTTGATTCAGTGCGAATATGCACATGCTATGGGAAATTCGATGGGTGGTTTTAAAGAATACTGGGACCTCACCAGAAAGTACGATAATTACCAGGGAGGTTTCATCTGGGATTTTGTTGATCAGAGCATCCACTGGAAAAACAAAGACGGACAGCAAATTTATGCATATGGTGGCGATTTTAATCCCTACGATGCTTCCGATAATAACTTCCTCGACAATGGTTTGATCAGTCCCGACCGTATTCCAAATCCACATTATTATGAAGTTGGGTATTTCTATCAATCCATCTGGACAACTCCGGTTGATCTGAAAAACGGTACAGTTGAAGTTTACAATGAATATTTTTTCCGCAACCTTTCGAATTTCATGCTTGAATGGGAATTGGTAGCAGACGGTAAAGTGGTTAAAACAGGTATTGTTTCAGATCTTAATATCGCTCCGCAACAAAAACAAAATGTTAAGCTTGGTTTCACACTTCCTGAAAATTGTGTAGCCAACGAAGTTTTTGTCAATGTGGCCTATAAACTGAAATCGGCCGAAGGCGTGGTTCCTGCAGGTTTTACGCTGTCAAAAGATCAACTCGAGGTTCAAAGCTGGGAGTTCGGAACACTGGAAGTTTCAAATGAAACGACTGCGAACGAAGCGGTTTCGGTACCGGTTATAAAAGAAAACGACTATCATTTCTTACAGATCATCGGAGAGAATTTCAAGCTCGATTTTAATAAACGCAGTGGATTCCTGACTCGTTTTGATGTAAACGGTGAAGCCATGTTGGAGGAAGGCAGCCAGTTGGTTCCTAATTTCTGGCGCGCACCTACCGATAATGATTTCGGAGCACGTTTGCAACGTCGTTACCGTGTTTGGAACGATCCTGAAATGAAACTGAATTCGCTGAATGCCACCGAAGAAGACGAACTGATTAAAGTAGCGGCGACTTACGAAATGCCGGCAGTTTCAGGACAACTCGAATTGACCTACCTCATCAACAATGTTGGTGAAATTAGAGTGACCGAAAAACTTATCGCAGGTGAAAACGATGATGTTTCGGGCATGTTCCGTTTTGGTATGAAACTGGAAATGCCAAAAGAGTTCAATAACATTGAATATTATGGCCGCGGTCCGATTGAAAATTATTCCGACCGAAAATATTCGGAATTTATTGGCTTGTATGAGCAAGATGTTTGCGACCAGTTCTATCCGTACATTCGCCCTCAGGAGACCGGAACTAAATCCGATATCCGCTGGTGGAAACAAACTTCAATTAGCGGTCGTGGATTACAGTTCGTATCCGATGATGCCTTCTCAGCCTCGGCTTTAAATTACACCATTGAAGCCTTGGATGACGGCATCGACAAAGATCAGCGTCATGCTCCTGAGGTTCCCAAAAGCGATTTTGTAACGCTGTGCATCGACAAAGTTCAAATGGGACTTGGATGCATCAACAGCTGGGGATATCTTCCGCTTGAAGAGTATCGCGTGCCTTATCAGGATTACGAATTCAACTTTAAGATCGTTCCTGTTAAAATGAAATAGACAATAACAGATATATTGATTGCATTTTCTTTCCCGGTTTCCTTAACGATTCCGGGAAAGAAAATGCGAATCAAATCTCCCCCCCGTTTCACTGGCCCAATTGTTTCTTCTACTCCAACACGGTTGCTGTAAAAAATTATAAAACAAGTTATTCCTCTAGAGAAAGACTAAATCCCATCCGATACGAAAATGTATATATGTTATGTAAACATTAAGCAGCTTGTTTTTGAGGTGAAAAGAAAATAAAAATGAATTCTGCCCAAAAGAACTGTAATAAAGCCGGTTAAAATCCTACAAATTGGCTAAAAAATAATTATGTGTTTTCAAGCACAATGGTATGTTTGTTAAAACTACAATTACACGTAAAAATTTACGTAGCTTTAAACCACATTTTACGACCAACTGGATTTAAGTGCTAAATAAGCAATGCAGAAAACAACATTAAGCCGACCTATTTTATTCCTGTGCTTGATTCTGATCTTCGCAACTGTTTTCCCTGTTCAGGCCCAAAACCTTGAAGAGCTTAAAATTTCGGGCAACTACAGGAATGTGCCACTGGAGAATTTTCTGCAAAGCCTTCAAAACGATTACGGCATAAAAGTATTCTACAAAAAATCCTGGGTCGAGCCTTACACAATCAACACTACGTTTAACGAGAATCCACTCCCCCGTGCATTGAACAGTATTTTTAATGCTCATGACCTCAATTACGAAATCTTTCAAAATAATTCAGTTCTTATTTTTCCGCGTCGCATGGACACGCGAACCACATTGGATGAAGCGGGGGGAATACTGGTAATTGGAGATCCTATCAAACTGGGGAAATATAAAAGTGGTATCGTTTCCGGCGTGGTTCTCGATGGTAAAACCGGCGATCCGCTTCCCGGTGCTGTGATCTACGAACCGAAACTTGAAAAAGGAGCCTCAACCAATTCATCAGGTAAATTTACTTTGGAACTGCCCGCCGGCGAACACATTCTGCAGATATCATACATGGGATTTCAGGAGTATGAACAAAAAATAAGGATCATTGAATCGGGTGAGGCTGAGTTCGATCTCTTTGAAGAATCGCACAATCTGGAAGAAGTTACTGTAGTGGCCGATGAGTTCAATTCCTCGCGTACACAAACAAGTCTGGTACAAATGACGGCCAAAGAAATTAAAAACCTCCCCCTGCTGATGGGTGAACGCGACATCATAAAAAGTATTACCATGATGCCCGGTATCACCACTGTTGGCGAACTGTCTTCGGGCTTTAACGTACGCGGCGGAAATTCGGATCAAAACCTGATATTGATGGACGGTTCTCCGGTTTTCAACAGCACCCACCTTTTTGGTTTTCTTTCGATGATCAACCCCGATCTGGTGGAAGATTTGAGAGTATTCAAGGGAGGCTTACCTGCACGATACGGCGAACGTGTTTCGTCGGTAATGGAAGTAGACATGAAAAATGGCGATTCTGATATCCTGCGTGTTTACGGCGGAATTGGAACCATTAATTCGCGTGTTGCACTGGATGGCCCGTTAACAAAAGACAAGAAACTGACCATGGCTGCAGGTGGACGACTGTCATACACCGACTGGCTGCTCGACCTCGTTCCTGATCCAGTGGTTTCGGAAAGTACAACCAATTTTTACGATGTGAGTGGAAAACTGATGTACAAATTCGATAATCACAATTACCTGCGTTTTATGGCGTATGTAAGTAACGACGAATTTAGTACCAGTGCGCAATCGATCAACGAATACGGGAACACGCTGATGAGCCTGCAATCGCGGAATAAATTCAGTGAAAAACTTTTTGGAGAGTTTAATTTTTCACACAGTGCATATCATTTCAGACTGACCGACCTGGCAAATGGAAAAGATTACGAGGCGTATTACCTCAACAACAACATTCAGTACAACGCTTTAAAATACAACCTGATCTGGCATCCGCATCCGCAGCACAACTTTCAATCCGGATTTAATTTGATCCGATACGTGAATGATCCCGGGGAGATTTCGCCATATGCTGACACCACAGTGGTTGTTCCGCAGAAAATAGATCAGGAAAAAGCATTCGAAGGAGCGCTCTATGCAGGCGATGAGTTTAACATCCTTCCCGGACTGACTCTAAACGCAGGTTTACGTTTTAGTCTCTTTGCTTTGCAGGGACCAACCACGGTTCTGCTGTACGATGAATCGCTGCCCAAAAGCCCGGAGACGGTAATTGACACCAAAAGATTTGGTGAAAATGAAACTGTGAAATCCTACGCCGGTCTGGAACCCCGGATTTCAATGAATTACGAAACTCAAACCGGATATTCACTAAAACTTAGTTATCAGCGTACCCGCCAGTACATCAACCAGATCAGCAACAGTGCCGTAATATCTCCGGCCGAAATCTGGAAAACGAGCGATTATCACCTCGAACCACTGATCAATGATCAGATTACGGCGGGAGTTACTAATAACATGCTGTTTACAGGTATAGATTTTACGGTTGAGGCCTATTACAAACAATTGCAAAACCTGATCGAATATAAAAACGGTGCTCAGATAATTATGAACGAGCACCTGGAAACCGACCTGATTCCGGCTGATGGATATTCCTACGGGCTCGAATTGTCCTTCAACAAAAAAGAAGGACGATTAACCGGTTGGCTGAATTACACCTTCTCGAGAACCATGCGTAAAACCATGGGCGAATTCGATGAAGAACAAATTAATCACGGTGAATATTATCCGTCGATTTACGACAAACCGCACGATCTTTCAGTAGTTGCAACCTATAACATCAGCCGCAGATGGCGGATTTCCGGAAACTTTGTTTTTATTTCAGGAAGACCGGTAACATTGCCTGAGATGACTTACCGGTATTCGGGTGAAACGCTTGTTTATTATTCCGATCGGAATAAATACCGGATGCCACCCTATCACCGACTCGATCTTTCAATAACGTTTGACGAAAACCTGAGAAGAAGACGGATGTGGAAAGGAAGCTGGACATTATCGATTTACAACGTCTACGGTCGAAACAATCCGTACTCAGTATATTACCGCAAACCATCGCCCGGCTCCGGCTCACAGGGACGAGGCTTATATAAAATGTCGATCATAGGCGTACCTGTTCCGTCATTAACCTACAATTTCAAGTTCTGATATGAAATACGGTATTTACATATTGATTCTTATCCTGACTTTTGTAGCCTGCGAAGAAATCTACAATCCTAAAATCGATGAAGTAGATAATATGCTGGTAGTGGAGGCTGTACTACGAGTTGATCAGCAGGTTAACACGGTTAGTCTGTACCGATCAAGAGGATTTAACAGCGTTGATGAAGGATATCCGAAAGAAAGCAGCGCCCTGGTTTACCTCACTGACGATCAGGGCGGGAGATTGGAATTCTCACTCTACAATCCGGGAGTTTATCAAATTAATGAGTTTCTCGATGCGGAGCGTGTTTATCAGCTTCATATTGAACTGGATGGTGATCATTACATATCGGACTTCCAGGAGGTTCCAATTGAACCTGTGATTGATACGGTTTATGGGGAGCACGAAAACAGAGTTTCAATTCATGGCACCGCGGGCTCCTCTGACGATATTATAAAGGAATATGGAATTCAGCTGTATGCCAACATCAACGATCAGGTAGATTTAAATCATTATCGCTTCTATGGTCGAAAAGTGATTCAGTATATGGATACTTACGATACTGTTATTATGGGTTTCCCCGAAACACGACCAATTTATATCTGGCGTTCAGTTAATCCCAAAGGAATATTTAACGTTGCCGGACCACCGTCGTACAGTACCTCGCGCAATATCATCAAACATCCACTCGAATTTTTCGAGAATGACTATTTTAAATACATGCCAGATACCCTGTCGTTTTCAGGCTGGATTTATATTATTAATGAGTTTGGCATTAACGAGAATTCATATAGTTATTACAAAGACCTCAATCAACAGTTAGGTGCCGAAGGCCGTATTTTCGACCCGGTTTATGTCCAACTGCAAGGTAACGTCTATTGCGAAAATGATCCGGATAAGATCGTTTTGGGAAATTTCGAGATCACGACTTATTCGGAATACCGTTACTTTTTGTATCATGCGAGAGGGCGCGATGATTTTTTCCTGAAAAAAATACGATATTTCTACGATATTCCATCACGAGGCTACGTAAAAGACGACGAACCTGAATTTTGGGAAACCATTTCAAAAACCTATCCTGATGAATAAAAGATTTTCAGCCATATTACTGATGCTTGTATTCGCTTTGGTGCTTAAAACCAATGCACAGGAAAAGGTTTACCTGGTTCCCGACCGTACTTCGTGTGCCAGCGGCGATACCATTTGGTTTACGACCATGGTTTTTAATCGGTCGGAAGAAGTTCCTGCCGGCAATGTTGTTCATGTTCAGCTCGATAAACTAAACGGGAAGCATGTCACCCGCGTAAATATTGTTTCCCAGGGTGTTACCGGCGATGGTTATTTGCCCGTGCCTGATTCTCTCTCAACAGGAATATACGTGTTAAAGGCCTTTACCAATGTGCAGACCGATGATTCCAACGCCATAATAAATCAGCGCCTTGTAACCGTTTACAATCGCTTCGACACCGACATTAGCACGATCAATTATCCGGAAGTTGAAACAAAATATTTTGAAGCTTTGGAAGGTGTAGAAATTCATCAGAATAACCACGAGCGAGAAAATAATTCAGTTGAATTCACGATAAATCTTCCTGAAGAAATCCGTGAAGATTTGGAAGAAATGATTGTTATTGCACGATTAAAAGATCCAATGTCGGACTCATTTAGTTCGGGATTCATTGCTACGCCGATCAAGCAAAAAGCGCTTCCGTTTATGGCCGTTCCTGAAAAAAACGGATTGCTGATAAAAGGGAAAGTCATCGCGAATTCTGACGAAAGCGAAGTTGAAGGAGCCACCATCCTGCTCAGTATTTCAGATACACTCCCCTATTTTGATTTTTGCATTACCGACAGCCACGGACGTTTTTCTTTTTACCTTCGAAATGCCTACGGAACTGCAAACCTGATTGTACAGGAATTGAGTAATAATCCTGGTGAAAACAGGATTGTATTTGACGATAATTTCATTGAAACTCCCGGCATAAACGCTTCATCGAAAATATTGAACAACGAGGAAAGATCATATTCCGATGCCGTGGTTAAATCGGCTTATTTCGACAAGTTCTTTAAAAGTTACACATCGCTTTCAACCGATACATTTTCGCTGTCGAGCGATTTTGAATACCCGTTTTACGGGAAACCCACCAATACCTTCTACCCGGAACTTTTCATTGACCTGCCCGATTTCCAGGAAATATCACGTGAGATCCTTCGTGGTGTTCAATACCGGAACCGGAAGGAAGAGGTTTCAATTCGACTGTTCGATCATGGCACACAGAATATTTTTAACAATGAGCCTTTCAAACTTTTGGATGGTGTTCCGGTATTCGATCCCGATATTTTCACGGATATGGGAACTACCGACATTAAAAAAGTAGATGCTGTATTTTACAAACATTATTTTGGAGACATTAGTTTCGACGGTGTTTTGGCGGTTTACACACATCATCCCACACTTACCTGGGTCGAGAACCTGGAAGGTGTTAATGTAACTCGCTACCAGTGCTTACAACCTGAACTTAAGTGGGATTTTAGCAACTCATCAAACAAAGCGGAAAATACTCCCGACTTCAAAAAAGTATTCTTCCGAAAAAAATGGAAAAATGTAAGCAGCTCGGAAACAATAAGTTTTAACACTTCAAATATTAAAGGAGATCTTGTACTTGAATTGATTGTAGTGAACCGCAAACAGGAGATTTTGCAACATCATGAAATTTTTCAGAATAATTAAGTGAACAAGCGCAACAAACGATGATGGAATATTCGAATAAATACAGGAACTCAACCCGACAATCGATACAGAAGGTTGTTATGACCCTTGGTGCGGTACTTGTACTTTCGTTGGTTGCCTTGGCCCAGGAAAAAGAATTTGTTCCGGAAATTGAACTGACAACCGCTTCGAATACCACCAATTACAAACTTCCGGGAAAGCAGTTTTACCCGACTTATGTTCCCCGCGGATCGGAATTTTACAATGATGAATGGACAACCGGATCGGTAATACTCGAAAACGGCGATGTTTACAAAAACCTTTATCTGAAGTACAATACTTTACATGATGAATTGATTTACCTGAACCAGAATACAAACACAATAATCAGTATTGATAAGGATGCAGTTTCGGAGTTTGTTTTCGACAAAACCATCAAATCTTCGCCTCGGTTCAAAAAGATGTTTTTCGACAGGCTCCCAAAAGGTGATCGTTATTTTGAAATGCTTTACGAAGGCCGGCTGCAACTGGTAATTCATAACCGCACTCTGGAGGAAAAAACATCGGCATACAAGGACCGAAACGGCTATTTGCAAGTGTCAGATTTTGTTCTTCGTCGCCACCATTACGTTTGTTTCCCCGATGGTGATTTTGAAAAAGTAAAACTCAGGCGCCGCTCGTTATTGACGCTTTTCCCTGAAAAAAAGAAAGAGATCAGAAAACTACTTCGACAGAATAAAAACAGTTTTCGAACCAACGATGATGCTGTTCAAGCCATTCGCCTGATTGAAGAAAATTACTATTCGGAATAAAACCCGTTACCAACTTTATCCGCAGCTTTTCTTTTACTGATACAATTTCAGTTGAGTAACTTCCTTTTGAAATAAAGTCTTTGGATCCTTGTAAAACCTGATAAAATCCTCCGAATCAGGACTGTTTTTATAAGGAGCAAATGCACCGTGTCCGGCAGGCTTCCAAGGATTCCGCCAAACCAGCACGTACGAAAGATCGAAAGGTTTTAGCGTTCCCAGCAGCGTTTCCGTCCACCATTTGGTATTCGTAGCAATTGGGCCACCTGTTTCGCTCATCGTGGCAAGTTTGTTTCTTTGCCCGGCCTGCTCGCATACAACTTCGGCACATGTCTTCACGGCTTTTGCATAGTCAGGTCCACGATCATACAAATCAAAAGCCAGCACATCAACAATATCGTCGCCGGGGTATCTTTCCAGGTATTCATTTGTAGTTTTAAACCGATCGGTTGAATATGAGTACAACACATGATGAATGTTCTTCTCATTTTGAAGATAGTTCACAGTAAAGCGCCAGAGCGCCTTGTAGTCTTCCGGGGTGCATAAATTTTTGCCCCACCAGAACCAACTTCCCGTGTGTTCGTGAAAGGGGCGAAATAGAACCGGGATGTAAGTACCGTCTTCGGTTTGTAAGCCCTGAAGAAATTCAGCAAGCCTGTCTAGATAGGTAACAAACAACTCGTGCTTCTCCCCTCCGGGCAAAACCGATCGAACTACTTTTTTCGAAGATGTGTCCCAGGAACTGCCACCGGTTAATGGATTGCGTAAATGCCAGCTTATGGTATTCACTCCTCCCCTCGCATAAGTTTGTTTGATCCATCCCTGAATTTTATGAAAATGAACGGAATCAAGACTGTATGTATCTCCCAGCTCAAGGTGACCTAGTTCCCAGCCATAAACCGCCGGGTAATCACCACAAACGTCTTTTACGTCCGAACGACCTTCTTCGTACACCCAGCCATTCCCGTAAGCCAGGTCATCCTGGTGACCGAACATCAATCTTTCGTGCTGCAATTTCATCAGGTTTTTGCAGAGATTAACGGTTTCTTCTGTAGCATTTGGATCGGCAGGTATCGATTTTTGTGCCAACGAAAGTTGCACCACAAGGACCAGGGCGGTTACTAAAGTATGTTTCATTTTTGTTTGATATAGCTTTATTATTGTCTTTATTACAATTTCATTTTAAAGATAAGTTCCTTCTGCTTCTTCACCAAAACAATTCCTCAAAAACGAACCGCAGAAAACCTGTCGGTTTGATTGATATATTTAGATCGGATGTTTTAGAAAGAATGATTCAAAATTGCTTCATAATTCATAAATAGAGATGCTAATTATAATTTTCTTTCTATTTTTAGCATGTTATTGTTATTTTTACAATATAAATTTCGAATTGACTTATAACTAACTACAGCTAATAGATTATCAAAATGAAACAACTATTAATACTACTCAGCCTTGCAGTCCTGAGCTTTTCGTGCACACAAAATAACTGGAAACAAAATGAAGACGGAGTGATTGTTTACCCCTCAAAAACGGCGGAAAATGCTGCCAAAGCGGTGTTAATCGCCCCGGTTGACGATGAGATCATTAAAGTTTGGGCCAGTGCCAACAAAACTTTTAGTGATGACGAAAGCCTGGTGGTGTTACCCGAAATCAAACCTATTGCATTTGATTTGGAAGAAGACGGCGACTTTCTGGTAGTTTCTACTGCGAAAACCCAGGTAAAAGTTTCGAAAATTACCGGTGAGATTCAGTTTTTCGATAAAGACGGGAACCTGTATCTTCAGGAAAAAGCAAAGGGTGGAAAACAATTTCAGCCGATTGAAGTGGACGGAGTTCAAGCCTACAGTTTTCAACAGGTATTCGAATCGTCGGAAGACGAAGCACTTTACGGGCTGGGGCAACATCAGGCCGACGAAATCAACTACAAAGGGAAAAACGAGGAATTGTTTCAATACAATACAAAAGTTTCGATTCCATTTATCGTTTCAACAAAAAACTACGGATTGTTGTGGGACAATTACTCTTTTTCAAGGTTTGGCGATCCACGTCCTTATGGCCAGATAGATCAGTTCAAACTCTATAACCAGGACGGAGAAGAAGGAAATTTGACGGCCACTTATATTGATAATACCGAAAATAATCATGTGTTTACGGTTAGAGATGAATCGACAATCGATTACGAAAATCTGGAAACCATCGAGAACTTCCCTGAAGGATTTAGTTTCGAACGCGCAAAAATTACCTGGGAAGGTAAACTTGAAGCCACAGAAAATGGAACTTACCAGTTTTTACTCTACTACGCCGGCTACACGAAAATTTGGATCGACGGGGAATTAATGGCCGACAAATGGCGTACCGCCTGGAATCCGTCAGTAGCTAAATTCCAGGTCGATATGGAACCCGGACGGAAACACGATATTAAACTGGAATGGTTTCCAGATGGAGGCGTTTCGTACATTGGATTAAAAGCGCTCTCACCTGTTCCGGCCGATCAACAAGATGACATTTCATTTTTCTCGGAAATGGGCGATCAGATCAACTATTACTTTATGAAAGGTGAATCGATGGACGATGTGATTTCGAGCTACCGTCACCTTACCGGAAAAGCACAAGTAATGCCCAAGTGGGCCATGGGTTTCTGGCAAAGTCGTGAGCGCTATAAAACACAGGACGAGTTGTTGAAAACACTTGCCGAATTCAGAAAAAGGCACATTCCTATTGATAACATCGTACAGGACTGGTCGTACTGGCCGGTTGAAAAATGGGGAAGCCATGAGTTTGATGCCGCCCGTTTCCCCGATCCAGAAAGAATGATCCAAACCGTTCACGATAACCATGCAAAAATACTGATCTCGGTTTGGCCGAAATTTTACCTCGGAACCGAACACTACAAGGAATTTGACGAAAATGGCTGGATGTACAAACAAGCCATCAAAGACAGCATCCGCGACTGGATCTATCCGGGTTACATCGGATCGTTCTACGACGCCTACAGCGCAGATGCCCGTCAACTTTTCTGGGATCAGATCAACGAAAAACTCTACTCGAAAGGAATCGACGCCTGGTGGCTCGATGCTACCGAACCCGATATCTTGTCGAATGCAAGCATAGAATACCGCAAAGAATTGATGAATCCTACTGCACTGGGACCTTCAACACAATATTTTAATGCCTATGCACTGATGAATGCAAAAGGTATTTACAAGGGGCAGCGCAAGGAAAATCCAGTTGACCGTGTATTTATTCTTACCCGATCAGGTTTTGCAGGAATGCAGCGCTACGGAACAACAACCTGGAGTGGCGACATCGGTACCACCTGGGAAGACATGAAAGCACAGATTTCGGCCGGTATTAACTTTTCAATGTCGGGTCTGCCCTACTGGACCATGGACATTGGAGGATTCTGTGTTCAGAAAAAATTTGAAAGAGCCACCGAAGGCAGCGAAGCCATGAAAGAGTGGCGTGAATTGAATACACGCTGGTACCAGTTCGGAACTTTTGCCCCGCTTTTCAGGGTACACGGACAATTCCCTTACCGCGAGATTTACAACATCGCGCCTGAAAGTCATCCGGCGTACAAATCGATGCTGTACTACAATAAGTTACGATACCGATTGATGCCATACATTTACAGTTTGACAGGAGCCGTTTATCACGACGATTATACGATAATGCGTGGTTTGGCCATGGATTTTGCCGATGACAAACAAGTACTGAATATTGGCGATCAGTTTATGTTTGGGCCTTCGCTACTGATTTGTCCGGTTTACGAATACAAAGCAATACAACGCGATGTATACTTCCCAAATAACAATGGTTGGTACAACTTGTATTCGGGAGAATTTGTAGCCGGCGGTCAGAATCTTACAGTTGAAGCTCCTTACGAGCGTATGCCACTTTTTGTCCGCGAAGGTTCGATCCTTCCTGCAGGACCCGAAATTGAATATACTGATCAAAAACCGGGGGCCCCGATTGACATTTATGTGTATACCGGTAAAGACGGCAGTTTTGAATTGTACGAAGACGAATCGACCAACTACAATTATGAAGACGGAAAATTCAGCATCATAAAGTTTGAATATTCAGAGGACGAGCAAAAACTTACTATTCAGGATCGCGAAGGGGAGTTTGACGGCATGATCGAAAACCGCGAATTCCGTATTCATAAAGTATCAAGAGAACAAGCTGTTCCTTTCCTTTCGGACAAGGGAATGGTTAAAAGCATAAAATATACCGGAAATAAGGTTGATCTTTATTTTTGAGTTAGTTAGTAGATAGTTAGTTAGCACAAAAACGGGAATTCAGGATTTTGCTCCTGTTCCCGTTTTTTAATGCATTTTATATTGCCAAAGTTACCCGGTCGAATTTAATGTTGGCCCGTAACTTTTTATACTGTCTTCTTACGACAGAAACTTTTTTCTCAACGCTTCTACCTGCTGATCATTGATCGGTACAAGTTTTCCGAGTGAAGCTCCCATGGTTAGCGATTTGGCACTAAACTCTGCAACTTCAAGCCGGTCGAATGTTCCCAGCAATTTATCACCTGTAACCAATATCGAATCGTTATTGATAATAACGGCCGGCGTATTCTCAGAAATGGTGTTGAGTATGTCTTCCTCTCCGGCAAAGTGAGATCCAAAAGGCATGTTTGGAATATCCTGCAAAAAGATCCAGCTTTCTGGAATGGTACGTACATCCATTTTTTCACCCGTTACACTGTAAGCCATCAAATATGGACTTTGTGTAAGGATGATCGAGTTTACATGCGGATTTCGCTTATAAATTTCCTGGTGCAGCCAGGTTGAACGGCTTGGTATTTTTCCCGGCTCTCGCTTTCCATCTTTAATTTGAACAATATCCTTTAACTGAATATCCCAGCGTGCTACATTGGTTGGCGTAATCAGAAAATCATTGTCCCGCCAGCGCACCGAAACAGTACCGTACGAACTGATCATCAGTCCCTGTTCGCAGGCACGCAAAACGATACGCTGAATCTGCTCTCGAATGGCACGTTCATCGGAAGGATAGTTTACCTTCTTCATTTCGGGAAGCAACCTCGGTATTTGATTTTCAAATTTTTGAATCTCATCATCCGACAGGTAATTCGGCTCACCAATCGTGCTTCCGTTTATCAAAGTGCGGGCACAAAACTCCATGGTTTCGAAACGCTGATAAGCATCGTTCAAATTTTTACCTCCCACAACGGTTCCGTGGTTTTCCATGATAACCGCATTGTACTTATTCGAAAATTCCCTGGCAATAACATCTCCGAGTTCATCACTTCCCGGTAATTCGTACGGTGCATAACCAATCGGTCCGCAAACGTGCTTGGCCTGCGGAATAACATTGGTATTGGGAATTTCGCGCACGATACTAAAGGAAACCAGTGCCGGCGGATGTGCGTGAATAACCGCCTTTATATCGGGACGACTTTTATAAATGGCAATGTGAAACGGATATTCTGAGGAAGGTTTATGACGCCCTTCAATTGTTCCATCACTTTTTACACAAACAATATCAGTAGGTCGCAAGGTACCTTTATCGATAGCCGACGGTGTTACCCATACGTCTCCATTGTCGTCGATCACCGAAATGTTTCCTCCTGATGTTGTTGTCAGTCCACTCCGGTAAATCTTATCAATGATCATGGTAATTTGGTCTCGTGGATGCATCCACTTCGTATTCAGCTTTCTCATTATTATTTTTTTGGGTTGATCTATTAAAGGTACAAATTTAAACGAATACGGGCCTAAATCATCCAATATCAGTCAGTTTAAACAATATTGAAACCAATTATTTTATTCCACATTTATTAAATCCGTATTCGAAAATTATCAGAGAGATACGATGCAAGCAGAACACCGCCATAAATCACACTAAAACAATAACTTACAAACGAATAAGGATCATAATGTTCATTTAAATAATTATACTTTATGTGAGACACTAAAAATTCGGTGATTTAATATTCTAAACAACAATCTGTTACATTTTGGGAGGTACGAATTAACACGTAAAATTTGCATATACCAAAGCTTACAGCTACATTTGAAATAACAAATAAGCGTTCATTTAAATAGAAAAAAGATATTTTCCGCATTAATTCAAGATTGGTAAACTCAACAGAAAAAATTAAACCGAGTTAGCTCTTTTTGACTGTAAAAGCAGGCCTTGTAGTCCCGAGTATTCGGGATGAGTCTTCGGACCGGTGGAAGTTTGATCAGTCGGGCGCTCAAATCCTGTTATACAGGGGTTTTACACAAATCGAATTGGTGCGGATTTTTTTTGTTCTTCAGTGAAACGTCTTACAATCATCAGTAAAATAAACAGAACACTCATAAAAAGTGCTACACGTGCAATGTAATCGCCATGTTTGGCATAAAATGTCATGCTGCTGTTTTTATTGAGTTTTCCTGAAATCGCAGCTTCTACCCACCAGCCGGTTGCCTGTTCCACATCGCCACGCTGATTGATAAAACAAGAGATCCCGGTGTTGGCTGAGCGTGCAATACTGCGACGGGTTTCGATAGCACGTAAACGCGCGAACGACATGTGTTGTTTATAGCCGGGGGTATTTTTCCACCAGCCGTCGTTGGTGATTATAAATATCAGTTCGGCTCCCTGTTGTACATAGTGAGTGAGGTATTCACCAAACACCGATTCGTAGCAAATAACCGGGGCAAGTTTTGTCCCGTCGGAAGATGTAAATAATGAGGCATCTTTTTGCCTTCCAAGGCTACCCGTGGTTCCGCCTATGTCAAGAACAACATCGCTGATAAAACCTAGGTACTTCATAAATGGCATTTTTTCGACGCCTACAACAAGCTTCGATTTGTGATAGATCTGAACTTCGTTTTGACGATCGACAAACAGTGCCGTGTTAAAGCGATCGTAGGTCATATCGTTATTGGTACGCGCGGTGGTAGTCACCTCATCGGGGTTGCTATAAATTTTATACGACGAAACACCAAACAACATTTCAGCGTGTTTATACTGATGGATAAACTGTTTCATATCATTCAAAAAACGATTGGTCTCTAATTTCGATTCGTCCCAGTAAGAAGGATTCTCAAAAACCGTTTCAGGGCCCACAATAAAATCAGTATTCCGATCGGAAGCGGAAGCAGCCAGGCGCAGGAAGTTCTGTTTTTTGGTGTCTTCTGCACGGATATCGAAACTCTCAGAATAAGGATCAACATTGGGCTGAACAATTGTAATCTGTTTGGGATCTACTTTCTCGACATATGATTTGTACATGCGTTTTGAGACGAGCACAGGTACAATAAAAAGCAATAGATAAAATAAAGTTGAGAAGAGTGTAACGCGGGTTCGAATACCCTTTGAGTACTGAACCAAAAGGGAGAACAACAAAATATTCATGAACAAAACCCACAGTGTTCCGCCAAAAGCACCGGTAAACTCGTACCACTGAATCATTTTCACATTATTGGCAAAACCATTTCCTAATTGCAGCCAGGGCCACTCAATGTCCCATCGGAAGTGAAAAAACTCAAACGAAATCCAGAAAACCGCAAAAGCAATGTACCCGAGATTCGATTTGAAGCTTCGTCTTGCCAGGTGGCCAAGCCACCACACCAGCGACATCAGGAACGAATTAGTAATAATAGCCATTGCTGCTCCAACAGCGGTTGCGTGTACAATCCACCAGGTGGTTGTTATGTTCCAAACAAACATGGCTAAAAAAGCGTGTCCGAAAAACGAGACACTCCGAAACTCTTCTTTGTTTTCCACAAAATAATTTTCGACCAAAAAAAGCGGTAACAAAGCCACAAAAACTATCCAGCCGGGGAATCCCAACCAAGCCAGACTTAAAAGTAGCCCGGTTCCAATTGATAATGCCAGACGATGTATTCGTTTCATATTCAATAATTATCCTGATTTTTACTGTAAATGGCTGTTTACTTTCTGCTCGCCCATCAAACACAAAATCAATTTTCCCGAAAACCAGGTCGTTCTCTTACTGTATAATACCGCAGATTTTTCTCACCGAAACATCAATATTTACAGCCTTAAAACCTGTTTTTACCACATTCGACCGGCAAGATACCAGCAACAGAATCGAAGTTATCAACAATGTACAGCGGATAGATTGTCGCATGAACAAAAAAAACTTTTAAAAGTTACCTTTATTTTAGCAAATAAGTCGTTATAGTAACAGAAACTAAAAATAGATGTTCGTTTCAAACTTACATATAAAATCACTGATGCGGATTTTTTTGAGCATAATATTAATCGCGGTGGTGTTTCCACAGATCTCTTTCGCACAACCCAAAGAAGTTGTCGCGGAGAAAGGCGATGGAATTTATCGTTTACTTAAACGCCATGGATATTCTGTTTCGGCAAACATGGAAAACTTCATCGCGCTGAATAAGAATCAGCTGGGAAAAAACAACACCTTAATTGCCGGTGTAAAATATAAACTTCCGGCTGACGGAACAGCAGCGGAAACAACTTCAAAGCCCGCTGAAGCAAAGGGAAGGATGGTACACTACGACATTTTTGGAGATGAATATGCGGATATAGAAATTAAAAGCAACAATCTGGACGGTGCAATATATTACCTGGTGGCCGGGCATGGAGGCCCCGATCCGGGTGCCGTAGGAAAATACAATAGCCACACCGTTTGTGAAGACGAATATGCATACGACGTTACACTGCGACTTGCCCGCAACTTGATTGAGGAGGGGGCCACAGTTTACCTGATCACCCGCGATCCAAACGACGGGATTCGTGACGAAAGCTTTCTTAAAATCGATCACGACGAATATTGTTATCCTAAACGTAAAATACCGCTAAACCAAACTAAACGTCTTCGACAACGATCGGATGCAGTTAACGAACTGTATAAAAAGCATCGCGGTGCCTTTCAGCGAATGATAGCTATCCATGTCGATTCGCGTGGACGTGGCGAAAACATCGACGTGTTTTTTTACCACGATAAACGCAGCGAAACGGGTAAAAAAGCCGCCACTATCTTGAAAGACACTTTTCAGAAAAAATACCAGGAACATCAGCCAGGACGCGGTTATGGTGGCACGGTCTCCGATCGTAGTTTATACGTGGTACGAAATACCTGGCCGCCTGCCGTTTACATCGAATTGGGTAATATGAATCACGAACGCGATATACAACGTCTAATCATACCAAACAACCGACAGGCTGTGGCTAAATGGCTTGCTGAAGGGCTAATTGAAGATTTCAAAACGAATAAATAATCATTCTTTCACAGCACTCAGCAGAAGTCCTCTTCGATCATTATTTTGTATTCATAAAAACTTCACCTAATGATGAAAAGAATCCTCTTACTTATTTTCATTATCAGTCTTTCAGCTTGTTCTGACACACCGCAGAGAATTACGTTCGAAACTTTCGAAAATGAAATTGTTCCAAATGAAGAGGTAAAAAAAGTTCTGATTCTAAACGATAAGGAAGTCCTGATTTTTACATCCGTTCATCCGGGGCCGTATAAGAACAAAAGACGAATCGCAGATTATGTTATTCCTGTTCAAAACTTAAAGGAATTAGACAGTAATCTTGAAAAGCTCACACAACAAACTAAAAACAAAAACCTTCAACCCGAATATTGGCGTACAAATAATCTAGCTGCAAACTTTTTTGTGACATTCCTCCCGTTTTCCCTGGTTTTATTCATTTTGGGAATTATTGTACTTTGGGTGCTCACGATCATCAGAATTGTAAAATCTGATAAACCTGAAGCGAATGAGAAAGTATTTTGGATCATATTCGTGATTGTTTTCCCCATTGTAGGAACCATCATTTTTTATTTAATGAAAAAATGGTAACCTTGGTACAAATAAACCTGACCCAATAAAATGAGATACTTTTATTCTGCTCTGGCTATTCTATTTCTACTAATTAGTTGCCAGAAAAAAGAAATTGAACGCCCCAACATCCTGTTTATTTTTGCCGACGATTTGAGTTACGAAGCCGTGCATTTTAACGGAAACATTGAAGTTAATACGCCCAACCTTGATCAGCTTGCTGAAGAAGGTGTGACCTTCACCCATACCTACAATATGGGAGGATGGAACGGTGCAGTTTGTGTGGCCAGCCGTGCCATGTTGAATACCGGAAGGTTTCTGTGGCGGGCAAAATCAGCACAAACGAACTACAACGAAATGAAAAACCGGAACCAGTTTTGGAGTTTAGAACTCGGTAATGCAGGATACGAAACTTATATGACCGGAAAGTGGCACATTTCGATACCTGCTGACAGTCTTTTTAACCATGTGCGTGATATCCGCCCCGGAATGCCGTCTTCGGTTCCGGAAGCCTACAACAGGCCTCAATCGAGGAGCGATACAACCTGGCTTCCGTGGCATACCAAATACGGTGGATACTGGCAGGGAGGAAAACACTGGACAGAAGTGGTTGGCGACAATGCCATTGATTTTCTGGATCTGGCAAAATCGAGCGAGCATCCTTTTTTTATGTACCTGGCTTTTAACGCTCCGCACGATCCGCGACAATCGCCCAAAAAATTTGTGGACATGTATCCGGTTGAACAAATAAAGGTACCCAATAATTTTCTTGAACTTTATCCTTATAAAGACGACATGGGATGTGGTGAAGATTTACGCGATGAACGACTGGCACCATTTCCACGAACGAAATATTCGATTCAAACACACCGGCAGGAATACTACGCTATAATTACCCATTTGGATGAACAGATCGGGCGAATACTGGCCTATTTAAGGGAAAGCGGCCAGGACAAAAACACCTACATTCTGTTTAGTGCCGATCACGGGCTTTCGGTTGGGCACCACGGACTTGTTGGTAAGCAAAGCATGTACGATCATAGTATGCGGGTTCCCCTGATTGTAGTCGGACCCGATATTCCTGAAAATGAACAACGCGAAATGCAGGTCTATCTTCAGGATATTATGGCAACCACATTTGATTTGGCCGGAGTTGATAAACCGGAGTATGTTGAATTTAACAGCTTATTGCCCCTGATCAATAAGAAGAAATCTGAAAGCTTTTATACTGAAATTTATGGTGCGTATATTAATTTCCAGCGCATGGTAAGAACCGATAAATACAAATTGATTGTTTACCCGAGGGCAAGAAAAATGTTATTATTCGATCTGAAGAACGATCCGCAGGAAATGCACGATTTGTTTGATGATCCAGCAATGAAGGAAACAAAACTTGAACTAATATCGAGATTAAAGGCGCAGCAGAAAGCGATGGATGATACACTGAATCTGCACGTTTATTTCCCCGATTACTTTTAAGCACGACTCCAGCTAAAAAATCGGATTTTCGTCAACACCTGGCAATGCGGTTTGTTATGCTAGTGTGGAACAAAAAAAACCGGTGATATTATTTGATGGTATTTGCAACCTATGCAATGCTTCCATCAATTTCATTCTTAAGCGGGATAAGGATAAATTGTTTCGTTACGTTTCCCTGCAATCGGACGAGGGGAAACTACTCGTTGAACATCATCAAATTCCCAAAGAAACTGATTCGGTGATACTAATTAAAAACGAAAAGGTTTTTATTGAATCGGACGCAGCCATTGAAATCGGCCAATTGTTACCCTGGCCATTGAAATGGTCACCTGTTTTGAGGATTATTCCGAAAAAGATAAGAAATGGGATTTACCGATGGATTGCAAGAAACCGTTACCGATGGTTTGGGAAACGTGAAACCTGCCGAATTATTCAAAACTAAACTCACCGGTTTCGAAGTCGCGGTATATTTTCGAAAGTGCACTCAGCCATTGACTGATGCGCCTGATGGCATCGGTGGTGGCATCGGTCACCGTCTTTTTTTGCATTTTCAAAAGCAGAAAACCATAGATGGAAGTAATTCCCAAATCGACATCGTTTTTGGCCTGCGGATTTTTCTGCCTTAATTCGGTTAACAAACCCGCTACCGCCTGAAATGTTTGCACATACACTCCGTCCTGTTTCGTTTCCATCAGCTTCATATGGAAATCATTCAAATCATTTTTCAGGTTATCAATGAACTGTAAGTGTCCTTTTTCCCTGATCTGTTCTCTCTCCATCATGAGCACCAGGTTGGCGTACCAATCCGTGATTTCTGCCTTTGTTTTGTCATCGGCATCGTAACTGTTCACCAGGCGTTGTTCAATCAGTTCCATATCGAGTTTGAACGCCCTGATCAGGTCTTCAATCTGGTAGAGGTATAAAATGTATTCAGCTAAATTCTCTTTTCTTTTTTGTTTCGCTATCAGCATACAAATGAGTTTAAAGTTTACTGTACAAGTTTAAAGTTCGATTAATTGTCACATTTCAGCAGCAGGCCGCCGTGCTTTTACCAATCAAAAAATTCGTCCAGGTCGCGACGGTCTTTTTTTGTTGGCCGGCCAGTTCCTTTGGCGCGCTGGCTCCAGCGCATGTGTTTTTGCATTTCCAGCACTTTCAGTTCCTCAGTAGGCGTAATGTCCTCCAAATAGGCAGTTACCAATTTGGCTCCCATTCTTTTTCCCGACAAAGCCCGCACTTTAAAGCTGCGTGTTATTTGCAATTTTCGCACTTTAACCACTTCCCCTACATGAACATCACGCGATGCTTTCACTGCAATATCGCCGATCGTTACGTGTCCTTTTTTGCAGGCTTCGGTCGCCTGACTGCGCGTCTTAAATATACGAACCGCCCATAACCATTTATCAATGCGAACTCCATCAGCCATAAATACAACAACTATCTTTTGTTATGAAAGTTCATGGTGCGCTCAACACCTATCGTTCCGAAGCTTTTTATGATTTCGATGCTATCGTCGATTTTAAAAGGTAATTCTTTTTCTTCTTCCCTGCTCCATTCACCCAGCACATAGTTCACCTGGTAACCTTTATGAAAATCGTCGCCAATACCGAAGCGGAGACGGGCATAATCATTACGGCCCAGCACTTGGTTGATGTTTTCCAGTCCGTTATGACCACCGGCACCACCTTTAGCCCGCACCCTTAGGGTTCCGAAAGGAAGCGCGATATCATCAACCAACACCAAAAGATTTTTGATATCGATCTTTTCCTTTTGCAACCAGTAATTCACAGCCCTTCCGCTGAGGTTCATGTAAGTGCTTGGCTTAAGCAAAATAAAACTACGCGCCTTAAATTTGTATTCGGCTACAAATCCATAACGCTTATCGTTAAAACTAATATTGGACGCCTCAGCGAGTGCGTCCAATATTTGAAAGCCAATATTATGGCGAGTATTTTTGTATTCTGATCCTATATTACCGAGACCGGCAATTAAGTACTTCACACAAATGTATTTTTAGATTATTCTTCGCTGGTTTCTTCAGCTCCTTCTTCAGCTCCTTCTTCAGTTCCTTCTTCCTCCATATCTTCAGGCAATTCCATACCTGCAGCCGAACGAGCGGCCCTTGTAGTAATTACGCTTACAATAACATTCGATTGTGGGTCCAGGAATTCAACATTCTCCACATTCAAATCAGCTACCTTGATGCTTTGTCCCAAAATCAGTTTGGTAACATCAATTTCGATTACATCAGGCAGGTCGCCCGGTAAGGCTTTAACTTTTAAACGACGTTGGTTCATACTCAGTTTACCACCTGATTTAGTACCTTCTGCCTGTCCAATAATTTTAATCGGAAGTTCGATTTTTACAGTTTTATCATCGCTGATTTCCAGGAAATCGACATGCATCACAACTTCATCAACCGGATGCCATTGCATATCCTGCATGATGGCGGTGTGTGTTTTTCCGTCCAGCTCAATATTAATGAGGTATACACTTGGCGTATAAATCAATTGTCTGAGTTCTGAAAAATCTACTGAAAAGTGGGTGGTTTCGCCGCCTCCGTATAAAACGGCCGGAGCTTTTTCGGCTGCACGAAGTTTTTTAGCTTCTTTTTTGCCGAGGGAAGTACGTGGTTCCCCTTTAATCGTAACTGACTTCATTTCAAATAATTTTTGTTAATAAATATGGTACTCAGTCCTCCCCATCGGCTGACAGGGCAAACAGCATGCACATTATTAATGCCTCTGCTTATGGAAAAAGCGGTGCAAAAATATAAATTATTTATAATATAACGAACTTATTGACTGATTTTTATACACCCGTTTTATGGCCTCTGCGAATGCATCGGCAGTTGAGATATAATTGATTTTCGAACTCTCGATTTTCGACTTGATCGAGTCGGTAAAATAAACAGCTTCCAACTCCGATTTTTCAATGCGTTCAACCGCCGGTCCTGACAGTACACCGTGAGCAGCAAATGCACGAACACTGCGGGCTCCCTTTTTCTTCATCAGGTTGGCTGCTTTTGTGATCGTACCCGCCGTATCGATCATATCGTCAACAATTATCACATCTCGTCCTTCCACATCACCAATTACAGTCATGTTTCCAACCTCGTTGGGACGCGCCCTTGTTTTATGGCAGATAACGATGCCTGTATCTAACATTTTAGCGTAAGTATTGGCTCGTTTCGTACCACCTACATCAGGTGAAGCAATTACCACATCTTTCAGTCCCATTTTTTCGATGAAAGGAACAAATAAAGTGGAAGCATACAAATGATCCACCGGAACATCAAAGAATCCCTGAATCTGATCGGCATGCAGATCCATCGTAATTAAACGATCGATTCCGGCTACTGATAACAAATCGGCCACCAGTTTGGCACCAATCGAAACACGCGGTTTGTCCTTGCGGTCTTGGCGCGCATAGCCAAAATACGGAATAACTGCAATTACTTTATAGGCGCTGGCACGCTTGGCCGCATCGATCATAAGCAGCAATTCAAGGAGGTTGTCGGCAGGTGGCGGCGTCGACTGGACAATAAAAACATGCGATCCGCGGATGGTTTCTTCGTAGCAAGGTTCAAATTCGCCATCGGCAAAAACCGGACACGACGAATGACCAAGATCGACATCCAGGCTGTCGCAAATTTTTTCTGTCAAATACCTTGAATTTCTTCCTGTAAAAATTTTAAGCGGGTGAGTCTTCATTCAAATTTTCCTTAAGATTACGATGTAGGTTTATGCTGCAAAGTTAAAACTTTGAGTGATATCGTCTCCAAAATATCCAATAGAACGAATAAAAACAAACGTGTTACGGATTTTTATTCACGTCGTCGATAAATGCAAGTATTTCTTCCTTGCCGGCACCTGTTTCAGCTGATGAAACAAAATAGCCGGGCATGGTTTCCCAGGTTTCAAACATTTTTTTTTCGTAAGCTTTCAGGTTTGCTTCCAGTTCCCTGGGATTTAGTTTGTCGGCTTTTGTAAATACAATAGTGAATGGAATTTCGCTAGTGCCCAGCCATTCCATAAACTCCAGATCAACTTGCTGTGCCGGATGTCGTGCATCGATAAGCACAAACAAACAGTAAAGGTTCTCGCGTTTCAGGATGTAATTTTGAAGCATTTTCTCCCATTTCAGGCGTTCGGCCTTGGGCACTTTGGCGTAACCATATCCGGGCAAATCAACCAGGTACCAATCCTTGTTAATAAGGAAATGATTTAGCAGACGTGTTTTTCCCGGTTTGCCCGAAATTTTTGCCAATGACTTTTTATTGGTGAGCATATTTATCAGCGACGACTTTCCAACATTCGAGCGGCCAATAAATGCATATTCCGGTTTGTTGGGCGCCGGACACTTTTCTACTTCAGTATTACTCATTAAGAACTGAGCTTCTTTTATCTCCATCAAAAAATTGATTTTGTATGATTTCTGAAGTTAAGGAATTATCTCCTACTTGATGTAAACTTCCAGGATTTTTACTTTTTCGCTGCGTGGTTTAAGCTGCACTGATTCAATGCTGGCCGGAACCAGAACAGTTTCACCCATTTCGGCTGTTTCCGCTCCATTCTCCGTTTTTATTTCGAAACTTCCTTCCAGCGTCATGTAAATCACAAATGAATCCAACTCGTTGTATTCTTTGTCCAGTTCTTTATTAAACTCAATAATGTTCGTGGTAAAATACGGACAACTCACCAATTCGGTGGGTACATTGGCCTGGGTTTCGTAGGGAGTTTTGTATTCACTGGCATATGTAAAATCAATGGCATCGAGTGCCAGGTCAGTATGAAGTTCACGCTCATTTCCCTGATCATCTTTTCGGTTGTAATCGAAAATCCGGTAAGTAACATCTGATGTTTGCTGAATTTCGGCTACCAAACAGCCTTTCCCAATGGCATGAACGCGCCCCGCAGGAATAAAGAACACATCGCCCACCTCTGCCTCATCGTAATGTAAAAGATCGGTCAGTTTGCCCGCACTGAAATATTCGAGGTACTTTTCGCGGTTCATCACCTGGTTAAAGCCCGAGTTTATAAGCGCTCCTTTTTCGGCACCGGCCACGTACCACATTTCGGTTTTACCGTAGGCATTGTGGCGTTCTTTCGATAACTTATCGTTGGGATGCACCTGAATGGAAAGATCGTCCTGGGCATCGATAAATTTAATGAGCAGAGGGAATTCGTTTCCAAACTTTTCATAGACTTTGTCGCCAACCAGGTCGCCCATGTAAATCTCGATCAATTCATTCAAGTCGTTTCCGGTCAGGAAACCGTTGGCGACCACCGATATATTACCTTCAACACCCGACAATTCCCAGCTTTCGCCACAGTTTGGCAAATCGCCGTAATCTTTATTCAGTATGCTGCGCATGCGATTGCCTCCCCAGATCTTCTCGTGAAATATGGGTTTAAATTTGATGGGATAAAGTTCGCTCATTGTATTTTACTTAATTTCTTTGTTTACGCTATTCAGAAAATGAACAGTAATAAAGCAGAAGGGTTTAATTAAAATTCAAAATCTACTGCTGCACGGGCCTCTGTAACTTCGCCAACATAGGCCACCACCTTCTGATGTTCGGGATGGACACGATAGACATCCAGCGCCTCAACGCTATCAAAATGAGTGATCAATGCCAGATCAAAACTTTTGGCGTCCAGTTCATAGTTTTCGCCCACTTCGATATGTTGTAATTCCGGGATCTTATTTTTTAAAACCAGTAACATTCGCTTCAGTTCGGCCAAAATTTGTTCTTTCTCCGAATTCTGGTATTTCTTCAACTTAAAAAGAACCACGTGGTTGATCATTGCTGTCTATTTTTTGTAAATTGTACTTTTAAAGCTACGAAATTAGTGTTTTCTTAGCATTCTGTTTGGCTTATCCAATCGTGAAAAATAAAGATAACAATTAATTAGAAGATCATGCTGATTATTGGCATAGCAGGCGGAACCGGTTCGGGAAAGACCACGGTAGTAAATAAAATCTGCGAGCAGTTTTCGAGAGAAGAAGTAGCTGTTCTTTCGCACGATTCGTATTATTACGACAACAGTAATTTATCGTTGGAAGAGCGACGTAAAAAGAACTTCGACCATCCCGATTCAATCGAGTTCGACCTGATGATCGATCATGTAAAAAAACTCCAGCGCGGAGAAGCCATCAATGAACCCGTGTATTCTTTTATTACCTGTACCCGTTCGGAAGAAACACACCCTGTTGAGCCACGACAGGTTTTGATCATCGAAGGAATTTTATGCCTGACGAATAAAGCATTGCGCGATCTGATGGACATAAAAGTTTATGTTGACTGCGATTCCGACATCCGGCTTTCGAGGGTCATTCAGCGCGACATTCAGGAGCGGGGCCGTGATGTGGGTCAGGTGCTTAATCGTTACGAAAAAACCGTTCGCCCGAGCCATCTGCAATTTATTGAACCCACAAAAAGGTACGCCGATATTATTGTTCCGCAGGGAGGCAAGAACAAAATTGCCATTCAAATTCTGACAAATCATATTCTTCAAACCTTAATTAACCGGTAATGTTACACAATTTGAACATCGAAGAGATCTTATTCCTGGATATAGAAACCGTTCCTCTGGCACCCGAATACACCGAGCTCACTGAAAAGTGGCAAAAACTTTGGGCGCGCAAAATGCAATTCCAGATCGATAATGGTGAGCCTGCCGAAGAATTGTACGACCGGGCCGGCATTTACGCCGAATTTGGAAGAATAATCTGCATTTCGGCCGGTTATGTTACACAAAAAGATGGCGAGCCGTGGTTTCGGGTAAAATCGTTTTACGATAAGGATGAGAAGGAACTGATCCAAAACTTTTTTAATGCACTGGGACAATTTGCCAAGGCGGGTAAACGCAGGCTTTGTGCCCATAACGGACAGGAATTCGACTTCCCATACATTTCGCGCCGTGCACTGGTTAATAATCTGAATTTGCCAAAAGTGCTGGACATTGCCGGTGCAAAACCCTGGGAAGTAAAAGATGTTCTGATCGACACGCTGCAACTCTGGAAATTTGGCGACTACAAACACTATACTTCGCTGTCGCTGTTGTGTGAACTGTTTAATATTCCAACGCCGAAAGACGACATTGACGGCAGCCAGGTAGCAAAAGTTTACTGGGAAGATAAAGACATCGACCGCATAATTATGTACTGCGAAAAAGATACGCTGGCGGTAGCCAACCTACTTTTAAAATATAAAGGAGATAAAATTATTCCTTTCGAGAACCTGGAAAGCGTTTAATGTTCTAAGGAACTTACTGCAGATCTTTAATTTTCAGATCTTTCATTACATCGTCGAGAAAATTGGCTAAACGATATCCCGCCTTTTGAATTTGCTGCAATACTAGCGGACTAAACTGGTACAAATATTCGTAACTGTAATTTCTGTCACCAAGATTATCGTAAATTAACTTCGTGTAAGTATGGGTCTCATTGATCCAATCAACAACCGAAATGGTTTCAAAACCTTTTACATCCTCCGCAGTTGCTGGAGTGTCGGCAAAACGAGCCAGTTCGGTATAACTCAGGTTGATACTGTTAATGATATCGCTGTCCCACAAACGGTGCAGGTTGGTATCTTCGTAGAACCATTTTACATCTACCCTGTTCCCCCCTAAATCTTCTGCCAGACCAACATGCATAGGCTGATGGGCATCAGCTACAAAATGAATGATAAATTTAAGTGCAACCGCTTTATCTTCTTTCGATGAATTCTCATCTTTTAAGGTGTTTACCATATCGTTGAAAACCGTGACAAGATCACCATCTTCATTTTTTTCGGCTTGCTCGTAAGTCTGATCGAGCGGCATATTTACATAGTGAGGAACATGAGCCAGAGGATTGTCATGTTCAGAACGCACATTATCGGCATAATTGGCGTAAAGCGGCAAATAAGCATCGCCAAGCAGTGCTGCTATTTTCTTTTGGGTCGACTTGCTGATGTGTTGATTGGCAATTTCTGCAACAGCACGATGTCCGGTGTTCCCCCATGCCAAAGCTTCAAAATTGAAAGTAGCTGCAATAATGAATGCCAGCAATAATCCTTTAATTTTCTGATATTTCTTCATTGTTTTTCGAAATTTACTAGACCATAACATTTTCAAGCTACTAATGTTTCATCATCCTGTCGATATCACGTTTGGCTTCTTTCGCTTTTAGGCTCTGACGCTTATCGTACTGCTTTTTACCTTTAGCCAGTGCGATTTCGAGTTTAGCCAGCCCGCGATCATTTACAAACAAACGCACCGGAACAATGGTCAATCCCGACTCCTTTGTTTTCTTTTCCAGCTTCTGGATTTCCTTCTTATTCAAAAGTAATTTCCTGTCGCGTTTGGCGATGTGGTTGTTGAGGTTCCCCATTTCGTATTCGGCAATATGAAGATTCTTTACATACACCTGACTGTTGTATACCTGGCAATACGAGTCGGAGAGGTTCACTTTTCCATTTCTGATGGATTTTATTTCAGTACCCACCAACATAATACCCGCCACGAAACGCTCAACAAGCTCGTATTCAAAAGTTGCTTTGCGGTTTTTAATGTTGATATTTTGCTGATTATTATGTGCCATTTTTTCTGATTTAAGTAGTGTGTAACACTATTGAGCAGTTGTTGAGATTCTTACACCAATAAGCTGATAATCATTTCTTTTTAATAGTAAGCATTCAATAGTTTTGAGAGAAGAACGCTTAAAAAACTGAAAACAAAAAAGTTTACAACTATGGTGATCAGGATGTAGCTGTTTTCTTTATTCTTGGGAAAAGTGAGCAATTCTTTTGCCCCGACCCAAAAAAGGTAAAAGCTGTACATACCCAAAATATCGAGTACATATAAAAACGGGAAAAGCCCGGTAACAATCGATACCAGTAATAAAGGCGTCATGGAGTACACTACCAGTTTCAGTGCGATATCTACCCGTTTTTCGGCGCCAAAAGTTTTCATTAGTTCTGCCGTAAAAAACACACTGATGAAGTATTGCAACACAAAAAGAAAGATCTCCCTAACGGCTTTTAGTAAAGGGTATTCGATAAAAAAATCGGTGCGTTTAAAAAACTCGCCAATAAAAACCGCCACAGCCACAACCAAAAGAATAGGTAATAAGTAACCCACCCACAAAGATTTACTGCTTTTGGTTTTTTCTTTTTGTGCTTTCCAAAAATCGCCCGGTGTGAAAAGCAAATCCTTAACCTGCGTAATAATGTTCGAAAATGAAAATTCCATTCCCTCTTATTTTGCGGCAAAATTACACTTTAAATCAAATTTAGGAAAATTTTCATTGTGCAGTGTCATCGGGTTGAACGAAGCAATTCATCAACCTTGACCAATAAGGAGTTGTGTTTCTAGTTCTGTTTTGACTTTGCTTCTGCTTCGCGTTTTCGTTCCTGAAGTATATTTTGCAGGGCAAACATTTCGTCGCGCAGTCGGGCGGCTTCAATAAAATCGAGCTCCTTGGCAGCAGCTTTCATCTGTTTTTCAGTTTTATCGATGGCTTTTTCCAATCCGTCGATGCTCATGTACTGAACGACCGGGTCAGCTGCTATATCAGGTTGCCCCAAACCACCTTCGTACTCCGGCTGCTTGTCGCTGCGGTATTCGTAACCAATAATTTCGCGCGTTGGTTTTACAATGGCCTTTGGAGTGATGTTGTTTTCTTCGTTATATTTTAGCTGCTTTTCACGCCTGTAATTGGTCGAATCAATAGTCTTTTGCATCGAAGCCGTAATTTTATCAGCATACATAATCACCATCCCGTTAAGGTTACGGGCAGCACGTCCTGCCGTTTGTGTTAACGATCGTTCCGAACGCAGAAAACCCTCTTTATCGGCATCTAAAATGGCTACCAGTGAAACTTCTGGTAAGTCGAGCCCCTCGCGAAGCAGGTTGATTCCGACCAGCACATCGAATTCTCCTTTCCGAAGTTGCTCCATAATTTCAATACGTTCCATGGTATCCACATCCGAATGAATATAACGGGTTTTCACGCCCATATTCAGCAGGTATTTCGACAACTCTTCTGCCATACGTTTGGTAAGCGTTGTAACCAGCACCCGCTCATTTTTTTCGGTTCTCAGGTTGATTTCGTGCATCAAATCATCGATCTGATTCATACTGGGTCGAACATCGATGATCGGATCCAGCAACCCGGTCGGTCGGATAATCTGCTCAACTACAACACCTTCGCATTTTGCCAGTTCGTAATCGGCCGGAGTTGCACTCACATAAATCGTCTGTTTCACCAGGTTTTCAAATTCCTCAAATTTCAACGGCCGGTTGTCAATTGCAGCCGGTAGCCGGAATCCGTATTCAACCAGGTTGACTTTTCGAGAATTATCGCCTCCATACATAGCACGGATCTGTGGAATGGTAACGTGGCTCTCGTCAATAACGGTTATAAAATCGTCGGGAAAATAATCCAGTAAACAGAATGGACGCGTACCTGCTGCCCTCCCGTCGAAATAGCGCGAGTAATTCTCGATCCCCGGACAATAACCAAGTTCGCGCATCATTTCCATATCGTATTCGGTGCGTTCCAAAATTCGTTTGGCTTCAAGCGGCTTGCCAATTTCTTTAAAGAATTCCACCTGTTTTACCAAGTCATCCTGAATGGTATGAATGGCCGATTTCATTCTCGATTTGGTGGTAACAAAAATATTGGCGGGATAAATGGTAATCTGACCCATGCTTTCGATCGTAAACCCGTCTATTGGATCAAAACTACTGATCTCCTCAATTTCATCGCCCCAAAATGTAATCCGGTAAGCCACATCGGCATAAGCCGGGTAAATATCAACCGTATCGCCTTTTACCCGGAAATTTCCGCGCTGAAAATCCACTTCGCTTCTCGAGTATAAAGCATCGACCAATTGATGCAGCATGGCATTGCGCGACACTTCCTCTCCTACTTTTATGTGAGTTACATTAGCGTGAAAATCCTCGGGATTTCCGATACCATATAAACAAGAAACAGAAGAGACCACTACCACATCTCGCCGTCCGGAAAGCAAGGCCGAAGTAGCACTCAATCGCAACTTTTCGATATCATCATTAATCGATAAATCTTTTTCAATGTAAGTATCAGTGGTTGGCAAATAGGCTTCGGGCTGATAATAATCGTAATACGAGACAAAGTATTCCACTGCATTATTGGGGAAGAATTGTTTCATCTCGCTATAAAGCTGGGCAGCCAGAGTTTTGTTGTGACTCAGTACCAAAGTTGGACGCTGAACCTCTTTAATTACATTGGCCACGGTAAAAGTTTTTCCCGATCCGGTCACCCCAAGTAAAGTCTGAAAACGCTCTCCGCTTGTAATTCCCTCAACCAGTTGCTTAATCGCTTCAGGTTGGTCTCCGGTTGGTTGATAATCTGATACTACGTTAAAATCCATCACACGAATATAGGGATTCTTGCGGGCAAATTTAATTCAATTCAAATACCGGAATGTCTTTTTTTTCCTACTTTTGTTATGAACCATTAAATAACAAGTGATTTTAATCGACTAAATTCACTACAACCAACATTGAAATGAAAAATTTTTCTACCCTCATCTTTTTGTTGCTGCTCACAACTGTTCATTTACACAGCTTTGCACAGGACGAGCAGTACGAAAACATGTACACTCCTACTGATTATACCGGATTTTATCTCGGAGGAAATGCTTCCACCAACGGTTGGGGTTTTAATGCCCGCTACGCATTTAACAATTGGTTTGCGTTAAAAACCGGATTCGAAAAGTTGAATTTAAGTTATAATTTCGATTTTGACGAAAACGGTATTGATTACAATGCCGGCCTCGATTATCAAACCGGAGGGATTCTGTTGCTGGGAGATTTTAGTTACACCAAAAACCTTTACATCTCAACCGGAATAATATTTAGTTCATTTAATCCAACGCTTCAGGGAGTTGCTGTTGAAGATTACCAATTGGGCGATATTACAATTCCGGCTGAAGATATCGGAGAATTCAATATGAAAATGGAACCGGGACTAAAAGTCTCGCCATACATCGGAGCGGGTTACCAGGCTTTTATGGGAAGAGAAAAACGACTAACGTTCAACTTCGAAACCGGCCTGTATTACATGGGAGCACCCGAAATGAGAATAGAATCGGATGGGTTATTATCACCAAGCTCTGATCCTGCACTGGGGCAGGCCGAGTACCTCTCCGATCAGTTTAGTGCTTACAAAATTTACCCCGTTATAAAACTTAATCTTGGCTACCGTATCTTCTAACCTTTAACTTCACAAATCATGAAAAATACAATTCATAAATACAAAAACGTACTTTACAGCTTAGTGTTGATCTTTATGTTTTCGGGCTGCGGCGATATGTTTGATAACCCGCTAAAAGATAAAGAAACGGGTGAAGATATTAACCTTCTGATCGTTGACTTTAACATCTTTACTACCCGAATGACCTACAAACTTATCGATGTAACAAACGATGAGCAAATTACCGATGAAGCCCGCGTTTGGTTTACCGGTACAAATGCCGACGACATTTTAACATTTGCGGGAGAAAAAGAGCCGGAACACCAGACATCGCATGGACAGCTGGAGCTTACCGCCGATCCGTATGTTGAATTCTCGGAAAGCTCTCCGCTTGATTTTACCGTTCATGTTGAAGTTGAAAACTACCAGGCCTTTGCACAAAACATTCAAATCAATACTGATGGGAAAAAGACATTTGAACTTTATCTGGCTCCTGTTTCCGGTGGCGATGAAGAAGTACTTAATGGTGAGGATGATGGCGATTCTTTTGTTTTCTCGGTATTTGGCACGACCAAGTCAGCCGGTGTTGAAAAGGATTACAAAGTGAATTATTCCATTTTAAAGGAAGATTTGATCAACTTTAAAGATGCCGGCGGACAAACCTTGTTCTCCAGTGTCGATGAAATGATGACAGCTTATCAGAGCAATCCATCCGGTTTTCTTCAGTTGACTTTAGACCTCAAAACAGGATTTCCTGCAACCACCGAGAAAGTCTTGCAAAATGGCACATCAAAAGTGGCACTTTTTCAAAAGTTGGAAATCGGTAACCTGGAAAGGCTAACGATCGATGGCCGGACCGTAAAAGATTTAAACGGTGGGGAAATAACACAAACCTGTACCTACACCGGAGCATCAACTCCAGATCTGTTTGGCTTTGCTTCAATAATTAACGAAGCCTGGAACATTTCAGCCGATCCGGTGGAGCATTATAACCTCGACATTTCATATGTACTTGCAAGCGCTTCGGTCGATGATCTTTGCGGAATAGGTTGTACGCTTAATTTTAATTCGAATTCAAAAACCAGTTTCTCGATCGATGCGGACATTTACAATGCCGGTGGTCAGTTAATAAAAACCACCAACTTTAAAGGAACTTTCCCCGAAAGCATTACCATGGAAAATGTTCCTAATTCGGCAGCAACCATTGTTTTCAGAAACAACAATCCGGCTTTCAAAGAAATCAGCTCGCTTTCTGTCGACAACCTTTGCAGCGGAAACTATGATGTTGATGTGGAAGCTGAACACGGTTATATTGAATACCTGATCGTACTGAAAGCTTATTGCTCGAATGAACCAACAATTGCACTGGCACCGACTTACAGTGCCGAAATGCGGATCAAAAACAGCAATGATCCGTGGCAGGGCATTGATATGGAAGGCGGTGTTGTAGACGTTTTGGCCAAAGAAAACGAGGATTACGAAATTCGCTTTTTGTGGAAAGACAATTGGGAACATGACGAATTTAGTACCGAATTTGATGCCAATGGCAATTACCTTAATTCATCGAGTTCTAAAATCACTTCGGAATACATCGACGACGGCAGAATAAAAATCCTGATTGAGCACATTTTTGAACAGGACGTTTGCGACGATTTGAATTGGTAATTAAATACGGATGGTATTGTCGAAATAGTCAGTAACCAACGTTGCCATCATACCGGCTGTTTTGGCGGCTTCCATGCCGGGTTGGCCATCTTCAAAAACCTGGCAATGTCCGGGTGCAACGCCCATTAATTCGGCACAGCGCAAAAAAGTGTCGGGGTGTGGTTTGTGGTTCACAACATCTTCCGCCGCAACAAGTATGTCGAAATATTTGTCGAGCCCCAGAATCTCGAGGGTTTTCCAGGCTAAACGACGATATCCTCCTGTTCCCACCGACATGGGTAGTTTTCCGTGATATTTTTTCACCAACTCAACAACCGGTTCAATGGGCTTCATTTTATGCATTATTCTTTCGTATTCGGCTTCCTTGGCATGACCTAATTCTTCTGCATTAAGCGATTTTCCATAAATCTCATTGATTTTTTTAATCGAACCAACCGCAGGTATTCCCGCCAGCGACATAAATATATCAGCTGAATAATCAACGCCGTGTTTGCCCAGAATCGTTTTGTAAGCGAGAAAGTGCACCGACATGGTATCCGCCAGTGTTCCATCCAAATCGAAAATCAATCCTTTTGCCCGGCTATCTATTTCCAAATGTTTCTCCATCATTTTATTCTTAGAAAGACCGAAATTAAACTTTTCCTGAACCGAATTGGAATATGCTTTTTAATTTCACAAAAATTTTAAACTTTGTTCTTACTAAATTAAAATTCAATGAGCCAGGTATTTTTATACACCTTTCCGCAATGGATTGTATTTGCCGCATTATGTATGATAATTTACGGTTGGGTAGAACATAAAAAAGTCTTTCGCCTGAGTGGAGAAGCCATTTTTATTTTGCTGGGTATTTTTGCCCTTGTGGTTTTGTTGGGCGATTACCTTGCGGCAGGTAATTTTCTCACTCCAGAAGAAGTGGCTGCTGAAGAACTTAACGACGAAATTCTTAACGAGGCCCCGATTGAAGCTCGTCTGTTACCTGCTTACTGGGGTTTTCTTGCTGCAGGAATACTGGCTGTTCCGACATTTCTACTCGAATGGAAAAACCATAAACGAACCAATGCGCTGGTAATTATTACAGCCTTAGTTGCACTGCTAGGCTTCTTTGTTGTCGTGGGAGCTTTGCGAATGGTGTAGTAAAGTTCTGCATCAGCCAATGCAAAGCCCGCGAATCTATAGAATTCAAACTAATCCTGTTTGAATTCAATTAATATGTTAGCATTTTATCAAAAATAAAATCAACTTGTGAACACTAACCGCCTTCCTATTTTTCTATTTTCTATCTTGCATTAAATTTGAACTAGATTAAAAACAGACTAAAAAGCAAAAAAAATTATGAATCCACAGGCCGTTGAATTAAACAGCATTATCGAAGAAAAAAGCCAGGTTGTTTTTGAATTACTTTCAGAAAGGGGAAAAAAGATCTTCTTCCCCAAAAAAGGAATTTTAGGCCAGACAGCCGAAGCGAAAGGAACAAAGATCAATGCCACCATCGGTGCAGCAGTTGAAGATGATGGTACCCCAATGCGCCTGGAAACCATTGCTTCGAAAATTGCTCTCGATCCATCGTTGGTTTTTCCGTACGCGCCCAGTTTTGGTCGCCCGGACATTCGTGCCAAGTGGAAAAATATGATCTACGATAAAAATCCATCGTTGAAAGACGTTGTACTGAGCTTGCCGGTGGTTACCAACGCGCTCACCCACGGGATCAGCATGGCCGGCTACATGTTCCTTAATCCGGAAGACGAAGTGATCGTTCCGGACCTGTTCTGGGGAAATTATAACCTTACACTCACCAATGCTTACGGTGCTGCCATTACCAAATTCAACCTGTTTAAAAACGGTGGATTCGACCTTGAAGCTTTCGAAGCGAAGTTAAACGATGGCGGAATAGGCAAAAAAGTGGTTATCCTGAATTTCCCGAATAACCCATCGGGTTACACGCCAACTGAAGCTGAACAGAATTCGATTGTTGAAATTATAAAAGCTGCTGCCGAAAAAGGAAATAAGATTGTGACCATTATCGATGATGCCTACTTTGGATTGGTTTACGAAGCAGGAATTGCCAAAGAAAGTATTTTTGCTTCACTGTGTCAGCTGCACGAAAATGTACTGGCAGTTAAAGTCGACGGTGCAACCAAAGAAGATTATGTCTGGGGATTCCGTGTTGGTTTTGTAACCTACGGCATTAAAAATGGTGATGCCGAGTTGTATAGCGCGCTCGAATCGAAAACGGCAGGAGCCATTCGCGGAAATATTTCGAACGCCGCAAATATCTCGCAATCGCTGTTGCTGGCAGCTTTCGAAAGCCAGGAATATGCCGAGCAGAAAGTAACAAAATACAACATCATGCAAAGACGCTACGATGCAGTAAAAGAGACGCTTCAAGATGAGAAATACAAAGAATATTTTGAAGCACTTCCTTATAACTCGGGTTATTTTATGTGTGTAAAACTGGCTGAAGGATTAAATGGCGACGAAGTACGTCAGGTGCTGATCGACAAATACAGCATTGGACTGATCAGTCTCGGCAACGTTTTGCGTATTGCCTTTTCAGCAGTTGCTGCCGCCGATGTTAAAGAAATGTTCGAAGGTATTTACAATGCCTGTAAAGAATGTAAGAAATAGTCACAACGTTCAATCGCAGTTGACAGAGAAAGAGCCGCTTCGTTCTAAAGCGGCTCTTTTTTATTCTCGTTTCGAGCTAAGTGAGTAATCTGTTACTAAATAAATAGCACATCAAATAATTTCTTTGACATTCTTAAATTTGATCATCTTCACTCCCAGCTTTTCCCAGCTCTCAAAAGGCAGGGGAATATTTGGAAGTTCTTTTATCGCATCTTTAACTACATAAACTTTATCCACTCGTTTAGCCAATCCAATTACTGCATCATTGACGCAAACATTTGTGGTTACACCGTAAACCACTACTCTTTCCGGTGATATCAAATCTACGATTTTATCAGCATGCGGGCTTCCGGCAAAAACATCAAAAGCATCTTTCCGTATCACAATATTTCTTTTCGAGTTTACTTCGTCGAGGACGAGGTATTCTTTGTCCCAGTCGAAAATTAACGGATCAGAAGGATCTGTTTCTTCCACATATCCGGCGCCTTTTGAATTAGCCATGCAATGCTCAGGAAAGGTGTTTACAAAATCCGGATCAGCTGAAAGTTCTGCTGAGTTCGAGTAATGAAAGTCGGCCGTATTCACCACCTGAATCTTATTTTCTGTGGCTAAATCAGTGAGTTTCTTTAAAACCGGCTTGATCTTTTCGGCTCCCGGTGCGTAAAGCTTTCCATCAGGCTCCATAAAATCAATCTGGGTATCTACATTCCAAAACAATAATCCTTTTCGCATCATCAAGGCTGTTCTTCTTTCCATAAAGTTATGAGTTTTCGAAAGCTCCGCAAAAAAGGCACAAAAAAACCCGGAACATTGCTCCGGGATAATTACTTCAATATCTTAATAGCTATAATCCTAAATTAAGAAAAGCTTTAAACTCATTGTCTTCAAATGTTGTCCCCATGGTATGTTCAGTTCCGTCAGGTTCTATTATTACGTGGTAAGGAATACTGTTTGTGTGGTATTTTGAAATAAGCAAATCAAGGTTCTTTTTTCCAATGGTCGTTTTTTCTTTGCCATCCAGATCAGAAACGTACCATTCACTTTTATCCAGTTTTGTTCGATCATCAGTATACAGACCAACAATAATATATTTTTCCGATAAGATCTTCAGCGCATCAGGATCTTCCCAAACCGTATCTTCCATTTTTTTACAATTTGCGCAGGCGTGCCCTTTAAATATCACCAATAGCGGTTTCTCCTGTTGTTTTGCACAGGCTAGTCCCTGCTCAAAATCGAAATAACCTGCCAGACCTTCCGGTAAATGAAATTTATCAGCATACTTTGGGGTACCGCACAATTCATCAGCGTTATTTATGCTTTCCGAACCAATATTATTGGGTGAATGGTAGGTTTCTTCAGATTCGGGTGGTAACAATCCAGATACCGTTTCCAGTGGAGCTCCCAAAAAACCAGTTGAGAGATAAATCACGAAGGAGAAAGTAATTATGGATAGGAACAAACGTCCTACGCCTAAATACGGTAATTCGCTATCGTGCGAAAATTTGATTTTTCCAAGAAAATACATTCCCAAAAGGAAGAAAATAACCACCCAGATAGCCAGGTAAATTTCACGACTGAGAATACCAAAACCGTAAACCTGATCGATGTTGCTCAGGAATTTGAGTCCGAACGCCAGCAAAATAAACGCAAACACTACTTTGATTGCGTTTAACCAACCACCTGATTTTGGCAATTTGTTCAACGCCGATGGGAAGATGGCAAGCAAAGTAAATGGTGTTGCAAAAGCCAGTCCAAAGAAAAACATTCCAAGCAAAGGACGCATTCCGCCGTCCTGAACAGCTTGAATAATCAATGCTCCGATAAACGGACCGGTACAAGAAAAAGAAACAATTACAGTAGTCAGAGCCATAAAAAATGCCCCGATCATTCCTCCTTTGTCGGCTTTTGAATCGGTTTTATTTACCAAACTGCTTGGCAACACAATTTCAAAGGCTCCGAAGAAAGAAATGGCAAATACCAAAAACAATGCAAAAAACAACACATTTGGAATCCAGTGTGTGCTAAGAATACTCCCGACATTGGGTCCGAAAATACCTACCGAAAACAGTGCTCCCAGCAGGGTAAAAATTCCAACAATCGATAATCCAAAAAACACCCCTGTACGAATCGATTTTCCGCGGTTATCACTTCCCCGCATAAAAAAGGAAACAGTCATAGGTATCATCGGAAACACGCATGGCGTCAAAATGGCAGCAAATCCTGCCAAAGCTGATATAAGAATGAACAACCAGAGTGTTTGCCCACTTGACGAACCAGAACTTGTAGAATTTTGAGACACAACTGATTCTGCCTTTGTGTTTGTTGCACCTGCACCATCCTGGTTGAATTTAAAAGAAAACTCCACTTCCTCGGGTGGTGTACAAGTCTCGTCGTTACAACTCATAAAAAGTATGTAGCCTTTAATCTCGACCGGATCGGAAGACTTAAGTTTAATCTTCTGTGTAAGAATGGCTTTTCCGCCAAAATAACCAACATTCAACTGAAAAGTCTCGTCGAAATGTATCTCCGGTACCGGATCTTTCTGAATATCACCCATAAAATCGAACAAGGTGGAATCCTCATAAACAAAAGTAGTTGCAATGGGGCCACCATCAGGTAGGTAAGTATCGTATAAATGCCAACCTTCATCAATATTAGCCTCAAAGATCAAGTCCACGTTCTGTCCATCCTGTTTTGAATCGAAGGACCACTTTGTTGGATTAACTATCTGTGCCTGAACAAGTATCGAGGCAACAATAAAAATAATTGCAAAAGTTATTTTCTTCATACCATTGTAAAAGTAAAATGATTTTATATCATATGTAAAAATCTAGATGCTTTCATAAACAAAAACTATTCCAATAGGTTTTGTGGCAAATATTCAACAATAAGACAAATTAAACTGTAACCTGGGTGACAAAAATAAGTTTAATCATTTTATGTCAAAAGAAAAGCCGCTCATAACTGAACGGCTTTTCTTTTATAAGATAATTTCTTCCATATTTTCATCGTAAAAGTGATATTCGAGGTACGAATAAGCACTGTTTTCTTCAACGTTCACCCACCTCAAGTATTTTAAAAACCATTTGGTTCGTGCGCTTTTCCATCCCTTGGTAAGGTATGCAGCCACGTATGGATGAACTTTAAGATGTAATTTTTTCTTATTCAGCTCTTTTAGAGCGTATTTCACTTTGCCGTTTAAATCGTCGGCAAAAAGAATAGAGGGCACTATTTTACCAGTTCCTTTACAAGTTGGGCAGCTCTCTGCCGTTTCGATATTTTCTTCGGGTCGCACCCGTTGGCGCGTAATCTGCATTAAGCAGAATTTACTCAGTGGTAAAATGTTGTGCTTTGTCCGATCTTTCGCCATAACCTCCCGCATGTGCTCATTCACTTTCTGGCGGTTGGCGGCGACGTGCATGTCAATGAAATCAATAACTATGATTCCACCCATGTCTCTCAACCGTAACTGTCTTGCTATTTCATTACAGGCGGCCAGGTTTACTTCCAGTGCATTTGATTCCTGGTCGTTGCCGGCCCTGGCGCGATTACCGCTGTTAACATCAATTACATGAAACGCCTCGGTATGTTCTACGATTAAATAGGCACCATCTTTAAAAGAAACGGTTTTACCGAATGACGCCTTGATTTGTTTTTCTACACCGTAGTGCTCGAAAACAGGACGTCGTCCTTTGTAGTACTTGACAATTTTTTTTCTGTCAGGTGCAATGCTACCTATGTAATCGGCAATTTCTTCGTAGGCCGATTGGTCGTTTACAATAATGCTGTTAAAATCAGGATGATAAATGTCGCGCAAAAGAGCAGTTGTACGATCTATCTCGCCGATGACGAGTGAGGGTACCTGTGCCCTGCTTAGCTTGTGAAAAGTTGTCGACCATTTATCGACTAGTCGTCGCAGCTCCTGATCGAGTTCTGCCACTTTTTTTCCTTCGGCTACAGTTCGGATAATCACCCCGTACTTCCGGGGCTTAATGCTTTGTACCAGTTTTTTTAACCGGCTTTTTTCTTCGTTGGTCCTAATTTTTTGCGATACTGATATTTTATCGCTAAAAGGCATTAAGACCAGGTTTCGGCCTGCTATTGAAATCTCTGATGTTAGTCGCGGCCCTTTTGTTGATATGGGTTCCTTGGCAACCTGAACCAGTATTTTCTGACCTACTTTTAAAAGCTCATTTACCTTACCTTCTTTGTTAATGTCGGGTTCCGACTTTATTCTTGCGATGGAAGAAACTTTGTTCTTACGTGATGAAACAATTCGCAGGAATTTGTTCAATGTGGCAAATTGGGGCCCCATATCGAGGTAATGCAAAAAAGCATCTTTACTGTAACCCACGTCGATAAACGCGGCATTCAAGCTAGGCATAATCTTTTTTACTTTTCCGAGGTAGATATCCCCGACGGCAAATTTTGCCCCGCTCTTTTCTCTTGATAATTCTACAAGCTTTTTATTTTCCTGTAAAGCAATTACAATTTCGGATGGAGTTACATCAATTATTAAATCGCTACTCACAACCTAAATTTTAACTTTAAATTTTATGGTTAATACTACTATTTATAACAGATTAAACCTAAAGCATAAATGCTTTAGGTTTAACCATCTTCTCTAAAGAGTTCTATCTTAATAAAACTCTATTTTTTCTTTTTGTGCCTGTTTTTACGCAATCTTTTTTTGCGCTTATGAGTGGCCATCTTATGTCTCTTTCTCTTCTTTCCGCTTGGCATAACTCTATTATTTTACTTGGTTCTTTACTTCCGATACAAATGTTTTTGCTGGCTTAAACGAAGGAATATTGTGAGCTGGAATGATAATAGTTGTATTCTTCGAAATATTTCTTGCGGTTTTTTCTGCTCTTTTCTTAACAACAAAACTACCGAAACCTCTTAGGTATACATTTTTTCCATCTACTAAAGAATCTTTTACGGTTTCCATAAAAGCTTCAACTGTTTTTTGCACAGTCACTTTTTCAATTCCAGTTTCTTTCGAAATTTCGTTTACAATATCTGCCTTAGTCATCTCTTAAAATATTTAATTTTCAATATATTAATCGTTTTTATTCGAGTGTGCAAAAATAAAAATAATTTAAAAACCGGAAAGCTTTTTCAAATAATTTATTTTTGTTTTTCTCAAGATTTTTAGTGGGTTACAAGAAAATGCACGATTTAAAAGGAACTTTATATAAATGGTACAAGAAGAATAAACGCGATTTACCGTGGCGGCAAACCAACGATCCGTATAAGATCTGGATATCTGAAATTATTCTTCAACAAACACGAATTGAACAAGGTACCGGCTACTACCATAAGTTTACGGAGGAATTTCCAACCGTAGTCGACCTGGCAACAGCATCGGAAGATAAGGTGCTGAAACTCTGGCAGGGGCTGGGTTACTATTCACGGGCCCGAAACCTGCACCGGGCGGCCAAAATGATAACGGAGCAACATCGTGGGATTTTTCCCGATACTTATGCCGAAATCAGACTGTTACCCGGAATTGGCCCCTACACGGCTGCAGCAATAGCTTCAATTGCATATGGGCTTGCCTACCCGGCCATCGACGGGAATGTGTATCGGGTGCTTTCGCGTTATTTTGGCATCGACACTCCAATCGATTCTACAAAAGGGAAAAAAGAATTCCAGGAACTGGCCGAAGAATTAATTTCCGGCAGCGATCCGGGAATGCACAACGAGGCACTCATGGAATTTGGAGCGCTGCAATGCACGCCCAAGTCGCCCGATTGCGAAAATTGCCCGCTAATTAGTGGTTGTTTTGCCTATAAGATGAAACAAATTGAATCGTTGCCGGTAAAGGCAAAAAAAACAAAACAAAGTCACCGTTACTTCTACTATTACCTGATTGAACAGGGGGATGATTGTTACCTCGAAAAACGCGAGGATAACGACATCTGGAAAAATCTGTATCAGTTTCCGCTCCTCGAAACGCCAAAAGCACTGAACGACAGAACAATAATCCTACAAAAAATACCTTTTTTGCCTGAAAACAGCTCCTGTAATTTTCTTTCAGTGTCAGCCACAAGAAAGCACATTTTAAGTCATCGGATAATTTGGGCGAGAGTTATACGCATTGAAGTTTCGAAAGATGTTAAGATTCAAGCTCCATACTTTAAGGTAAATAAAAAAGATATTTCTAAATTTGCTGTACCCAGATTACTGGAATTGTTTTTAGAAGAATTGAATTTTGAGAAATAAAAAGGAAATAATAACCAATAATGTTAACCTAAATAATTAAAGATTATGTCAGTAAACAAAGTTATTTTAGTAGGAAACGTAGGAAAAGATCCCGAAGTACGACACTTGGATTCAGGAGTTGCTGTAGCTAATTTTCCATTGGCCACTTCAGAATCGTATACCGCCAAAAACGGCGATCGTGTAACCACCACCGAGTGGCACAACATTGTTCTATGGCGTGGACTTGCCGATGTAGCAGAGAAATATGTAACCAAAGGTCGTCAGCTGTATATCGAAGGACGAATCAGATCCCGTTCTTACGACGACAAAGACGGAAACAAACGATACATAACAGAGATCTATGGAGATGTGATGCAGATGCTGGGATCGAAAGACTCCAACCAGGGTCCGGATTCAGGCACAAGTTCATCATCGTCACAAGAATCGACCCCGGACGTAAAAGAACCCGACATCGACACTCCGGAGGGCGACGATGACTTACCATTCTAATCAAAAATTTCGAATTTGGAAACCGACCCGTTACCCGGAGCCCTTTCTCTTGAAGGCTGGAACATTGAATTTCACCCCTTGACAATCGGAATTGTAATAGCTCTGCTTATCGTGCTGCTGCTTTTATTTAGTTCGGCTATGATCAGCGGATCAGAGGTCGCCTATTTTTCCTTGAAGGCCTCCGAGAAACAAAAATTGAAAAAGCCGGGAAGGAATAACAAGCGTGTTTTGGAAAACCTGGACTCGCCGGAAGGGCTTTTAGCGACCATTCTAGTGGCTAACAATTTTGTGAATATAGGTATCATCATCTTAACCGCATTTGTTACCAATAACCTGGTTTCGATTGTAAATGCTCCGATTCTCGAGTTTATTTTCCAGGTGGTGCTGATCACTTTTTTCCTGTTGTTGTTTGGCGAAATCATTCCAAAAGTTTATGCATCGCATTCGGCGCTGCGTTTTGCAAAAACCATGGCCTTGCCACTACAAACGCTCGAAAAAATATGCCGACCAATCAATTCTGTACTTATCCGTTCGACCGGTTTTGTAAACAGGCGGATGCAAAAACACCGAAAGAATATTTCGATAGATGAGATTTCGCAGGCCTTGGAACTCACCTCCGACCATGAATTGTCGGACGAAAAAGATATTCTGGAAGGCATTGTAAAATTCGGAAATAAAAGCGTTAGTGAAATCATGAAGCCCCGGGTTGATGTGGTGGCTCTCGATATCAAAACAAATTTTGATGAGGTGATAAATACCATCAATTCTTCTGGATTTTCGCGAATACCTGTGTATATCGATAGTTTTGATAATGTGAGCGGGATCCTTTACATTAAAGACATTTTGCCGCATTACCATAAAAACATGTCGTTTAAATGGCAAACCCTCATCCGCCCACCGTTTTATGTGCCCGATACCAAAAAAATCAGTTCGTTGCTCGAAGAGTTTCAAAAAACAAAAGTGCATCTGGCCATTGTTGTTGATGAATATGGTGGTACATCGGGCATAGTAACGTTGGAAGATATCTTGGAAGAGATTGTTGGCGACATCACTGATGAATTTGATGAAGAGGAAAAATTCTTCACTAAAATAGATGACAAAAACTTTGTGTTTGATGCTAAAGTTTTGCTGGGCGATTTCTACCGCATCACCAATTCCGACGACACAATCTTTGATGAGGTAAAAGGCGATGCTGATACCCTGGCCGGCTTGATCCTGGAGTTAAAAGGTGAAATTCCGAAGCTCAATGAAGAAATAAAATGCAAGCAGTTTGTGTTTATTATTAAACAGGTGGATAACCGACGGATCAAAGAGATAAAGGTCAATATCAAATAAAGTATTGCGGAAACGGTCATTCGAAGACAAAAACAATCGTTATGCGATTCCTTAAAATTCTTGTTGTTATAGTATTATTAAGTGGGTGTAGCCAGAGTCACACACCAAAACCGCGAGGCTTTTTCAGGATTGAATTTCCGGAAAAGAGTTACAGCAAGCTGCAAGGAGATTTTCCATACGAGTTCGAAGTTCCTGATTATTCAACCATTCAAAACAACCGGAATAATCCGGATGAAAAGTACTGGATAAATGTTGAAATACCTGAAAATAAAGCGGAAATACACTTTTCGTATTACGATCTTCAGAACCATAAAGAACCGACACGCCAGTTGCTTTTCAAACTGATGGAAGAAACACGGGAACTGGCATACAAGCATTCGATAAAGGCCACCGCTATCGATGAAAAACTGTTCATTAACAAACCCGATGAGGTTTATGGCACCATTTACCAGATACATGGAAATGCCGCTTCTCCAATGCAGTTTTTCCTTACCGACAGCACAAAACACTTTTTACGCGGTGCCTTTTATATTCGCGAGGTTCCGGACATTGATTCGCTTCGCCCGGTGATCGATTTTATTGAACCGGACGTCATCAGAATGATTGAAACCACACATTGGAAGTAATGCCTTTCTACAAACAAATACCAAATGAATTCGGCTGGATAGGGACCTGGAAACTGACCGAAAAACCAGAAGAATTGATTCAGTTGGTTCAATTGCAGCCGGAAGATCAAAAGCGTTTTGAGAACATGCAGTCTGAAAAACGAAAAACAGAATTTCTTGCAGCGCGTATTCTTGTAAAAATGGCACTCGGCAAAGATCCTTTGCTCATATACAATGAGTTCGGGAAACCATTTTTGACAAACAACAGCAAACACCTCAGTATCTCCCATTCGGCTGATTTCGCAAGCGTGTTTATTTCAGATCAAAAAAATGGAATCGATATTGAACAGACCGAACGTAATATTGATCGGGTAGCCACACGTTTTCTTCACGACGAAGAACGGCGATTTATATCAAAATTAAACCACCTGCAACCCGCAAAAATTGGGTACTGGTCGGCTAAAGAGGCCATATTTAAATGTTCCGACGAACATGGAATCCAGTTTAACAACCACATTAGGATCGAAGGATTTGAAGCAAGCGATGGACATCGTTTTAAAGGGCAACTACAGCTAAAGGACCAAACCGTTTATTACAATCTGTATTTTCATTATCTTGAAAACAATGTATTGGTTTATGGTGTTGAACTATAAGTTCAATGTAACCTATGTAATGCTGGACTTCTGCTTTTGGAAAACGTCACATTCCGTTTCTAAATCTGTGGTTCAGTAAACCGTTTAATAAAAAAGCAATGAAACAGGCAAAAAGTCAAATACTCATTATTTTTGGTGCCTCGGGCGATCTTACAAAACGAAAGCTACTTCCGGCACTTTTCGAATTGTACAAACAAAAACTTTTACCCGAAAAGTTTGCTGTACTGGGCGCCTCACGTTCAGGCTTATCTGATGAAGATTTCAGAAAACGGGCCGATGAGTTTTTACCCGAAAGTGATGAAGTGGAAGCATTCAAACAAAAGCTTTACTACCAGTCGGTACAAAACAACTCATCCGAAGATTTTAAACCATTAAAAACGCGATTGGAAAAGTTGACTTCTGAATTGGACATTGATGAAAATTTTATTTTCTACCTGTCCACTCCACCCTCGCTTTACTCAGTGATCCCGAAATTGCTCGATGAAGTTGGTCTTTCAAAGTCAGAAAAATTCTTCAGGCGTCTGATTGTGGAAAAACCGTTTGGAAATAATCTGGAAACAGCAAAAGAGCTCAACATACAATTATTGAATTATTTTGCTGAGGATCAGATTTATCGTATAGATCATTACCTCGGAAAAGAAACGGTTCAGAACATGTTGGTCACCCGTTTTTCAAATGGAATTTTTGAGCCTTTGTGGAACCGGCGTTACATTGAACGGGTAGAAATAACTTCTGCAGAAAGCCTGGGAGTGGAGGACCGCGGCGGTTATTACGATCATTCCGGAGCACTTCGCGACATGATTCAAAACCATTTGCTCCAGGTAACCGGTTTTGTAGCCATGGAGCCGCCGGTTGTGGTAGAAGCCAATGCTATCAGAAACGAAATTCTGAAGGTATTTCAGTCGCTAAAACCAATTCAAGAAAATGAAGTTCAACGGCATGTGATCAGGGGACAATATATGGCTTCAAAAATAAAAGGGGAAGACGTAAAAGGTTATCGCGACGAATCGGGAGTGGACCGCCTTTCGCGCACCGAAACATTTGTTGCACTGAAGTTTTTTATCGATAACTGGCGCTGGGCCGGTGTTCCCTTCCTTATTCGAACAGGGAAAAAACTGCCTACCCGGGTTACTGAAATAGTAATCACTTTTAAAAAAGTTCCGCACCATTTATTCGATAGTCACGGACAGGTGCAAACGCATAACCAGCTGATCATCCGAATCCAACCCGACGAGGGCATTCTTTTTAAATTTGGCATGAAAACTCCGGGTGCCGGTTTTAAGGTGCAAAACGTAAACATGGATTTTCACTACTCCGATCTTGCCGATGCTAAAGTTCCGGCAGCCTACGAACGATTGTTGCACGATTGCATGATTGGCGATGCAACGCTTTACGCCCGTGGCGATGCCGTTGAACGAGCCTGGGAATTTGTTCAACCCATTTTGAATGCCTGGCAGAGTAATCCTGAGATTCCTATTTACGGTTACCCTGCAGGAACCTGGGGACCGGAAGAAGCGGAGAATCTGGTCACTCATGGTAACTGGCGTTATCCCTGCAAGAACCTCACTAACGATGGTTTGTATTGTGAACTTTAGCCGAAGGACAATGCACAAATTTTAAGGGCATAAATTGTCTGGCAAGGTATTTTATTTTTAATAGATGGCTTTTATCGTTTTGTAGAAATAATCTGCATATATTTGGGAATAAGAATTTTAAAACCAATGGAACATAGCACTGAGGTAAAAATATACAAGACACCCAAGAAAGTTTATAAAGGTATTGCCAAAAGCATTATTAAACTCGCCCGCGAATCGAACCAAAAGGTTTTCGACATTGCACTTTCAGGAGGTAATTCGCCAAAAGGGCTTTTTAAAAAGATCAGCAAAAAATACAAGGACGAGATCCCGTGGGAACGCATTCATTTATGGTGGGGCGACGAACGTTGCGTTGGGCCCGACAGTGACGAGAGCAATTACAAAATGACGGTTGATTATTTGCTGTCCAACATCGATATTCCGGAGGGAAACATTCATCGAATCCGGGGTGAGGAAGATCCGGAGAAAGAAGCATTACGTTATTCCAAAGAGCTGGAAGAAACGCTTAACTCCCGTGGGAAGGATCCGGTTTTTGATCTGATCATTCTTGGGCTTGGCGATGACGGGCATACCGCCTCGATTTTTCCAGACCAGATTGAACTATTTGAATATCCCGAGAACTGTGCAGTGGCCGAACACCCGCTAACCGGGCAAAAGCGAATAACGCTTACCGGAAATGTATTGAACAATGCCAACCGCATCTACTTTTTGGTTACCGGTGCAAATAAAGCCATGCGTATCTCAGAAATTATGAACGACAGCGAAGCTGCCAAACTTTTACCGGCATACTATATTGCGCCTAAAAACGGTGATTTAATCTGGTTTTTGGATGACGAAGCTGCGTCACTGATTTCCTAGCTTCAACTATAAGGACCTTGAATCAAGTTCAGGGAGACGTTTGTGGCAAGTTTGTACTTCAATTCAAATCACGTCATGCTGAAATTGTTTCAGCATCTCATCCGAGGTTCTCTAATTATTTGGCTCCAAACCCAAAATTTCCTCGCCAAACTTGATGCTTTCTGCAATTACTTCGTCAACACAACCTGATGTAAGCTCGCAGGCAATTACATGTTCTCCGGCTTCGGGAAATGCTTTCTTTACTTTTTGCGAAGGAATAGTTCCCAGAAGATCAAACATCTTTAACATGGCATCTACCCGAACCGTTTCATCCTGGTGATTTTCATCTTTGTAATAATAGCCCAGAAAAACCGGTGCAGTTACATGCGTAAAGGTGCTTTTCTTCATGGTTGACTCAACCAACTGCTGCAGATAAACGATGGCCTCTACCCGGTATTTGCAGTTCCAGTACTGGCAATCTTTCGAGTCGAAATCCTCGTTTGTTACCCGGTATTTCCCGCCAATCGATTTGCGACCGATCTGTAATCCCCAGGGTTTCGATAGTAAAAAAGCACTGTTATTGTTGATGCGTACATTCGGCGAATAAAGAATCAAACCATCTACATATTCCGGGAAATCGGCCGCCAGTTTTAAGCCAAGCGTTCCTCCGGTTGAGGTACTCATTATAATCACCTTTTTCCCTAAGCTTCGGGCCACCATTAAAGCTTCCTTTGCCGAATTCCACAATTTATCCGGTGTCATGTCCATAAGCGGATCTTCAGTGACCAAACCATGGGCGTGCAAACGGGGCGTGTATAAATTGAAGCCAAAATGTTTTGCAAACTCAACATGTGCCGGATAACCTTCGTACCACGATGCTGAAAACCCATGCAGGTAAAGCACACAGTATTCCGTGCGTTCGTGTATCGAATCGTTGGCCCAGAAAATACGTGATTCATTGTCGGGTTTAATATTAAATGCTGCCTCCTTCTTTTCAATGTAAGAATCCATGGTTGCAATACTTGCTGAAATCGACGGCAGATCTTTATTCAGCTCAGGCTCGTCTGGCTTTGGCCCCAGCAAATAAGTTACAATGATCAGTAAAATCAGTATCGCCAAAAAATTCTTGATGCGTTTCATAGTGTAAAACTAAGTTTTGCTGAAAGATACATGAGATTGTTGAAAATATGCAAGAGATCGAATCAAAAACAATTTTTATTAAAATTCAATCACCAACTGCACTGCTTTTTTCGCAGGTTCGTCGTGAATAAAATTTGATAATGTTAGCCCCAACAATCGAATTCCTTTTGTAAATCCATAGTCAGTTTTTAGGAGTTTCATGCTCTCCTGAACAAATTGTTCTTTTGCAACGAATCCGGCCTCAATGGTTTTACTGCGGGTGTGTTGCTCAAAATCAGAATACTTAAACTTGAGCGTCAGGGTTTTGGCTTTTACCTGCGATTTAGTCGAACGTTCCCATACTTTATCCGCTATTTTCAGCAATTTTGTTTCCAGCTCTTCGGATTCGTACAAATCGTATGAAAACGTATTTTCTGCACCTACCGATTTTCGCTCGCGCGAGGGTTGTACCGGCCGGTTATCCACTCCGCGACAAATATCGAAATAGTAATTTCCAGCTTTCCCAAACAAATGAACCAACTCTAAACGATCGATTTTACGCAGATCGCAACCAAACCACACACCCATTTTATTGAGCTTTGAAGCGGTAACTTTTCCAATTCCAAAAAATCGTTTCACTTCCAGTTCATCGATAAAATCCTGGGCTTCTTTTGGGGTCACAACAAAAATTCCATTTGGCTTGTTTACATCGGAAGCCACCTTTGCCAGAAACTTATTGTACGAAACCCCGGCCGATGCAGTAAGTCCGGTTTCATCGAAGATACGTTTCCTGATTTCCTGAGCAATCAGTGTTGCTGAAGGCTTACCCTTTTTTGCGAATGTAACATCGAGATAAGCCTCATCCAAAGAAAGTGGTTCTACCAGGTCGGTATACTCAAAAAATATTTCTCTGATCTGGTGCGAGATCTGACGATACCTTTCAAAACGATGCTTCACAAAAATCAGTTCCGGGCATTTCCTTTTGGCAACCTTTGAAGCCATTGCGGACCGAACACCAAATTTTCGCGCTTCGTAACTGGCTGCAGCTACTACCCCGCGTTCGCTCGAGCCACCAACAGCAAGAGGCTTTCCACGTAACTCCGGATTATCCAGTTGCTCCACTGATGCAAAAAATGCATCCATATCAATGTGGATAATTTTTCGGATTTCTGTTTGTGCCGTCATCGCCATAAAAATATAAAAACAAAGAAAGCTGCTCACACTGAACAGCTTTCTTCTTAGTAGCATATTCGATTATGCTAATTCATCTCAAGAATTTTAAATTCGGTACGACGGTTTTTACGGTGCTCGGCAGCCGAACACGGAACGCCATCATCACATTTATTTACGAGTTGAGTTTCGCCATAGCCCTTAGCGATAATCCGGTCTTTTGAAATGCCTTTGCTAACAATGTAGGCAACTGCCGAATCAGAACGTCTTTGACTGAGCGCCATATTATACACATCGCTACCTCTGCTGTCGGTATGCGATCCCAGTTCAACTTTCCATCCCGGATTGTCGTTCATTACCTTAACAAGTTTGTCGAGTTCAACTGCCGAGGCGGGTAAAATATTTGATTTGTCGAAATCGTAGTATATGTTTTCCATAACAAATTTCTGGCCTATTTCTACTTTTTCCACCCAGAGTGTATCGTGGATTACACCAAATGGTTTTCCAAACGTTGAAATGACTTTTGAATCATTCATGTATCCATCGATATTTGTTGATACAGCATAACTCTGATCTTTTTCCAGCTCTTGTTTAAACAAAAGTCCGGCGATCAATTTTAAAACTCCGGCAAAAGTGATTTTTGCATCCGGTATCGGTTGTTTTGTTTTCTTGTCCATTACAACCAGTTCCAGCTCATGTTTCCCTTGTGGCGTTAATATTACTTTGTAAATATCATCACTTCCTATGCCTCCTGTTTTATTTGAAGAATAGTAACCTACTTCTCCTTTGGGATGAATAACGAAAGCAAAATCATCGCCGTCAGAATTCAGCTCTGTTATAGCGTTGGGTAACATTATTTTATCGCCCATTAAGCCTGCTGCATAAAGATCGAGGTCATCTCCATCCTTCATCCCGCTCGAAGCATAAATCAACAAACGACCTTTATAAATGAACGGGAACATATCATCTTCAGGAGTATTTAGCTTGTCGCCAAGATTTTGCATTTCGCCCCACTCCCCGTTCGAACGTACTGCCATGTAAATATCGGTTCCACCTAAACCTTTATCCGGAATGTCGGAAGCAAAAAACAAGGTATCGCCGCTTGAAGTAACCGAAGGATGGCCGACCGAATATTCTGGATTATTGAATGGCAAGTCGCCAACCTTTTGCCATTCGCCGTTTATTTTTTTCGCGATTATTACTTTTAACCTGATATTTGCTTTTTGATATACTTTGTTGCGTATTTCAGGATTTTCAAAATTACTCAAAGTTAAAAACAATTCGCCGGTTGCAGCACAATACGAAGCCGGTCCTGCATGATACCCCTGACTTAATTCTGCAAATTTCATCGATTTGGTTCCTTTGACATTTCCTTTCGCGTCAACCGGAACAGTAAATAAGTTATAGTAAATCTTCTTATCGGATCCACTGTTGAGCTTCTCAATTTCTTCGTCGGTGAAAGCTGAGAACCAGAGTTCATTATCCACTAATGCCGGCCCGAAATCACTTTGGGAGGTATTCAGATTTGTTTTTTCAGTATCAAGCTTGACCATTTTCTCAAAGAAAACGCATTTTTGCTGAGCAGTTAACATAATAGGTATAACACCGAATAAAAAAAGTAAGATTTTTTTCATCGTATTCTGAATTTAGGATTTTAGAATTACAAAAAACAAATATTAAAAAACTGATTTCAGCTTTTTAATACGACCCTTATTTTAAAATCAAATAACATATTGATTGCATTTGATTACACTAAGTTAGGGTATCTTACTAAATAAATCAAGACCTGCGAGTCAGCAATACCACATTTTCAACGTGATGTGTGTGTGGAAACATGTCAACAGGTTGAATTTTCTCAATTTGGTAATTTTCGTCCAGTAAAGCAAGGTCCCTGGCCTGTGTAGCAGGATTACAGCTAACATAAACTATTTTATCCGGATTCATGCTCATAACACTTTTGATAACATCCGCGTGCATTCCGGCGCGCGGCGGATCGGTAATTACGACATCCGGCTTTCCATTTTGTTGAACAAAATCTTCGTTCAGAATATTTTTAATATCACCTGCCCAAAATGATGTATTATTTATATTGTTAATCGAAGCATTTACTTTGGCATCTTCAATGGCCTCGGGAACATATTCAATTCCAACCACCTTTTTGGCGAGCCTTGATACAAAATTGGCAATTGTTCCTGTTCCTGTATACAGATCATATACAGTTTCATCGCCTTTCAGACCGGCGAACTCGCGGGCAACTTTGTATAATTCGTAGGCCTGTTCAGAATTGGTTTGATAAAAGCTTTTCGGACCGATCTTAAACTTCAAACCTTCCATTTCTTCAAGAATGTAGTCGCGACCACTAAAAACATGAATGGCCTGATCGGTTATGGTATCATTTCCTTTACCGTTAATAACATATAACAGAGATGTAATTTCAGGAAAAGCATTTTTCACAGCCTCTAAAAGCGCAACTCTTTTATCTTCCACCTCTTTGAAAAAAGTAAGAATCACCATTAATTCTCCGGTGCCGGATGTACGTATGATCAAAGTTCGCAATAATCCCTTTTGCTCGCGAATATCAAAAAAATCGAGATTGTTGCATTCGGCGTATTCGAAGATAAAATTCCTGATCTTGTTGGAAGGCTCGGGCTGTAACCAACATTTATCGATGTTGATCACTTTATCAAATAAACCCGGAACATGAAATCCCAGAGCATTGGGATCTTTAATATCATCGCCGGCTTCCACCTCACCGAAAGTCAACCAGCGTTTATTAGAAAAAGTAAACTCAAGCTTATTCCTGTAGAATGTATTCCTGGCAGAACCTAATATCGGCGAAACTTTGGGCAACTCAATTCTACCGATCCTGGTCAACTGGTCTTTTACCTGCTTTTCTTTATAATACAGCTGCTTTTCGTAAGGTAACATTTGCCATTTGCAGCCACCGCATGTTCCAAAATGTTCGCAAAATGCTTCAATGCGGTCTTTACTGTATTCCTTAAAATCCTTAACAAAAGCCTCCTGATAACGCTTACGTTTTTTGGTTACCTGCAAGTCGACAACGTCACCGGGAATGGCGAGTTTGGTAAAAACGACCATGTCGTCAACTTTGGCAATTGCCTTTCCTTCAGCACCAATATCTTCAATTTTTACACTTTCGTAAAATGGTTTTTTCCTTTTTCTGCCCACGTTCAAATAATTTTGTGCAAATATAATTTATTAATGTAGACGGCATTATCATTGCTATGGTCCAAGGTTCCCAAATAAATTTTTAAGTTCCCAAAATGGGAAAACTATGGTGTTTTGCACATACAAAACCATTTTTATGTTCGATATGGTAGAGCTATCTTAAACATTTATCTATATTTGTTACTGATTTAATGGTTGGTTTTATTTTCAATAAGTAAAACTTAATAGGGGAAAGCGACTTCTGTATTTATGATTGGTTTTGTGTTTAGGGGTTTGTAAATTATCAATCATCTTCAAAAAGCGTCCATAGTGCTTTCCCCTTCCTTTTTACCCGAAAGGGTAATTTTTTTGCCCTGACTTTTCCTGCATACTTCATTCATTATTATTTATATTTGCGGCTTTTCATTAGCACGCATGATATCGTTAGATAAAATAAATTTGAGTTTTGGTGGCTTTGAATTGTTCAAGGAAATCAGCTTTCTGATCAATCCCAGAGATCGCATTGGATTGATCGGAAAGAACGGAGCCGGGAAAACCACATTGCTAAAAATCATCAGCGGCAAGGAACACCCCAGCGGCGGAACTGTTGGTATTCCCAGAGATGTTACCATTGGTTACCTGCCACAGCAGATGAAAATAAAGGATAGCCGAAACCTAAAGGAAGAAACTGTTCTGGCCTTTGAAGAACTACTGAAACTAGAAAAACAAATTGCACAACTAAATACGGCTATTGCCGAAAACGAAGATTACCATACGGCTGAATACCTGAACAATCTGGATAAGGTAAGCGAGTTGAACGAACGTTACCAGTTACTTGGCGGCGATAATTACGAGGCAGAACTTGAACGTACTTTGCTTGGGCTGGGATTTGAGCGCAGTGACTTTGACCGTCCCACTTCTGATTTTAGCGGAGGTTGGCGAATGCGTGTTGAGTTGGCCAAACTTCTGCTTAAAAAACCTGATGTTTTTCTACTTGACGAGCCAACCAACCACCTCGACATTGAATCGATCCAGTGGTTGGAAGATTTTCTGAAAAACTATAAAGGGGCAGTCATTCTTGTTTCGCACGATAAAACCTTTTTGAATGCCGTATGCAACCGAACCATTGAAATCTCCCTTGGAAAGATTCTGGATCAGAAAATGAATTACTCGGCTTTTGTGGAATGGAAGCAGGAGCAAAAAGAAATAACGCTGGCAGCCTACCGCAATCAACAAAAAATGATTGAAGATACGGAGAGGTTTATTGAGCGTTTCAGGTACAAAGCGAGTAAAGCAGTTCAGGTTCAGTCGCGTGTAAAACAGTTGGAAAAAATTGATCGGATTGAAATTGAAGAAGAGGATAATGCGGTGTTAAAACTGAATTTTCCACCGGCACCACGCTCTGGCAGAGTGGTTGTTGAGGGAAAACACATCAGCAAATCGTACGGAGATCTTCTTGTTTTAAAGGACATTGATCTTAAGATCGAAAACGGCGAAAAAGTTGCATTTGTTGGGAGAAACGGCGAAGGAAAAACTACACTTGCCCGGGTGATTATGAATGAACTGGAACACGAGGGAAACTTGACACTCGGGCACAACGTTAAAATTGGATATTTCGCTCAGAACCAAGCGCAACTGCTCAACGAGGATTTGACTGTTTTTGAAACAATCGATGAAATTGCTGTTGGTGATATTCGCACAAAGATCCGCGATATACTGGCAGCCTTTCTGTTTCGGGGCGAGGATATCGACAAGAAAGTAAAAGTGCTGAGTGGAGGCGAAAAATCGCGTTTGGCAATGATCCGTTTGATGCTCGAGCCGGTAAACTTTCTGATCCTCGATGAGCCGACCAACCACCTGGATATGCGCTCGAAAGAGATCCTTAAAAATGCGCTGAATAATTTTACCGGAACAGTACTGGTTGTATCACACGACCGCGATTTTCTGAACGGACTCGTTAATTGTGTTTACGAATTCAGAAATAAGAAAGCCAAACAATACCTGGGCGGAATTTTCGATTTTCTGTACCGCAAAAAGATGGAGTCGTTAAAAGAATTGGAAGCTCAGAGAGGTTCCGCAAAGACTTTTACTGCCAAAAAGGAAAAGAATAACCAGGAGCTAAGCTTTGAACATCGCAAGGAAATCAACCGGAACATTTCGCGATTAGAGAAAAAAGTTGAAAACACAGAAACGCAAATTGCGGAAATCGAAGAAAAATTAAAAGCGATGGACAAGCTGTTAGCTTCGCCTGAAAACATTGAAGATCACTCGGTTTTTGATCAATACGAACAACTCAAGCACAAACTGGAACAGGTAATGTACGAATGGGAACTGCTGCATGAAGAACTCGAAGATTGGAGTTCGAGAAAGACTTGGTAGTCATGGTTTCAACTTCCTATTAAAACCATTACCTTTAAATAACAGAAAAACCGGAGGGCAAATCATAGAACTGAAAAATTGAAGTTACCGGTTTTCGGATTCAAATAATAAGTTTCGGAAAATGATAAATAAAGAAGATTTTGTATTTGGCACACGTGCGGTTATTGAAGCCATTAAAACCGGAAAAACAATCGATAAAGTACTGATCAAAAAAGGACTGAAAAATGAATTGATTTCAGAATTGCACCAACTGATCAGGGAAAATGGAATTGTATTTCAATATGTTCCCATTGAAAAAATCAACCGCATCACCCGAAAAAATCACCAGGGAGTCATTGCTTTTGTTTCACCCATTGAGTTTGATAACATTGAGACCGTGCTGCCCGGGATTTTTGAAGCCGGACAAAATCCGATACTTCTGGTACTCGACCAGATTACCGACGTCAGAAACTTTGGGGCTATAGCTCGATCGGCTGAATGTGCCGGTGTTCAGGCGATTATTATTCCTGAAAAAGGGATGGCGCGAATTGGTGCTGATGCTGTTAAAACCTCTGCTGGCGCTATCCACCATCTGCCCATCTGCAAAGTAAAAAACCTGGATGATACTATTCAGTTTTTAAAAGATTCGGGCATTTACATTGTTGCCGCTACCGAAAAAGCCGACAAATTATACACCTCGGCTGATTTTACGGTGCCGCTGGCTATTGTAATGGGATCGGAAGATACAGGCATTTCAGCCAATATTCTGAAAATTGCCGACGAGGAACTAAAAATCCCAATCATCGGAAAAATCGATTCACTGAATGTTTCTGTTTCTGCTGCGCTGATGATTTATGAAGCCGTCCGCCAGCGAAATTAGATATTTACCGGGATCGTACGTTTGAATGACTCTTCGAGCGAGATAAACGTTTCGGTACTGGCCACTCCCGGGATTTTCTGGATCTGCCCGCTGAGTATCGATTTTAAATGCTCGTTATCTTTCGCATATACCTTAATAAAAATGGCGTAAGCCCCAGTGGTATAATGGCATTCAACGATTTCAGGAATCTGTTCCAGTTTCTTCACCACTTCGGAAAACATGCCACCTTTTTCGAGAAAGATGCCAATATAAGTACAGGTTTTAAAATCAACTTTCTTGGGGTTGATATGATACCCGGAACCTACGATAACTTCCAAATCGACCATACGGTTAACACGCTGATGCACAGCTGCTCTTGAAATGCCAACTTCTTTGGCGACATCTTTAAAAGGGATTCGGGCATTTTTAGTTATGATATCTAAAATCTTTAGGTCCCAGTCGTCTAAGGTATTCCTTAAGGTCATATTTAACAATTTTCCATCAAAAATATTAAAAAATTAACATTATCACGACGTATATAAAAACTATATACAAAAAAGTAACAAAATGGAAACAAAACCTCCACACTCTCCAAAATCAGGTATCAATATTATCACTTTATTAAAACTTGCAATTCTTTTCTTTCATTTTTCTACTTTTAATACTCTAATTGTAATGATTTAATATATTCATTCCGTATTTTTATCAAAACAGACAGCAAAAACAAAACTATTACGAACAAACGACCACAAAAAATGTGTGGTGGTATTATTTATTGATTTTTAATGCCAAACATTTTTGGGTTGTCAAAATTTTCAAACTATGAAAAATAGAACAAATTGGTGGCTATTGTTGGCCTTACTGATCATCATCGCAATTTTAGGAGTTTTTATTCCCGGCGGAGCTGCCGAGCAGGATTACTCGAATCTGGACACGGGTGACACAGCATGGATGCTGACCGCAACAGGCCTGGTACTCTTAATGACACCCGGTCTCTCCCTGTTTTATGGGGGAATGATTCAATCAAGAAATATCATTTCAACCATGCTTCAGAGTTTTATTGCTATGGGAATTGTAAGTGTATTGTGGGTGATTGTTGGTTTTAGCATCGCATTTGGCGACAGTATCGGTCCCGATGGATTTGGCTTATTTGGGAACCCTGCAACCTATTTCATGTTTAAAGGCGTTGGGGGCGGAACAAATCCGGACCTTGCCCCTACCTTTCCGCTTGCGGTTTTTGCCATGTTCCAGCTTAAGTTTGCCATAATTACTCCGGCTCTTATTACCGGCTCTTTTGCCGGGCGTGTGCGCTTCCGGGCATACATGTTATTTATGGTTCTCTTTATCATTTTTATATATGCCCCACTGGCCCATTGGACCTGGCACCCCAACGGATTTCTGCGAAACTGGGGAGTTCTCGATTTTGCCGGTGGAACGGTAGTTCACATGTCGGCGGGATTCGCTGCACTTGCAGGTGCCATGTTTTTAGGACGTCGTAAAGATGCCAACAAAGAATTCAAGCCGGCCAACATTCCATACATATTATTGGGTGCCGGCATGCTTTGGTTCGGGTGGTTTGGTTTTAATGCCGGTTCAGCACTGGCCGCCGATGCAGTTGCTGCTTCTGCCCTAGTAAATACCAATACGGCTTCAGCTGCAGCCATGTTAACCTGGATTTTCTACGATGCCGCACAAGGCAAAAAACCATCGGCTGTTGGCGCCTCCATTGGCCTGGTTGTTGGTTTAGTTGCCATTACACCTGCTGCCGGATTTGTGAATGTAGGTTCGAGTATTTTTATTGGAGTTATTGCAGCAATCATAAGTAACTATGCCATTTCGCTTCGCACCAAATCGAAACTGGATGACACACTGGATGTATTTCCGGCTCACGGAATGGGTGGTATTACCGGAATGATCCTTACTGCGGTATTTGCTAACGAAGTGGGATTAATCCATGGCGAGACTACTACGTTTTTATATCATCTTCTTGCCCTTGTGATTGTTGGAATCTTTACCTTTGGAGGATCGTTATTGATGTATAAAATCACAGACATGATCGTGCCATTGCGCATTTCGCCACATGGAGAGAAAATAGGACTTGACTTGAGTCAACACGATGAATCATACAATTTTGTTTATAGTGAAGAATAAAAATCAGAATAGAATTCAATAAAAAAGCCGGCTTAAAACCGGCTTTTTCTATTTAATGGGTACTTGTCGTTTAAAATCCATTTCGAGGGAAATAAATGTTTCCGTTCTCGCTATCCCTTCAATATTCTGAAGTTCCTGATCGATGAGCCGCTTCAGATGCGTGTTGGTTTTAGTCTGAATTTTTATAAAAATAGAATACGCTCCAGTGGTGTAATGACACTCCACGATCTCAGGGATATTCCTAAGTGCTTCAACAACCACGGTATGATACTTTTGCTTTTCGAGAATAACTCCCATGTAAGCACAGGTATTGTAACCAAGCTTTTGAGGACTTACGATAAATTCGCTACCGTGAACAACTCCAATATTCAAGAGCCGTTGCACCCGCTGATGAATGGCTGCTCCTGAAACTCCGCACTCGCGGGCTACTTCCAGAAAAGGAATACGTGCATTTTTGGTGATCAGCTTTAGAATTTTTTCGTCCAGCTCATCTATTTCTGCCGGTTTTTCTTCAAAAAAATCAGTTGATTTCATACGATTAAAATTGTTAACTATATTGGCCTTTTGCTTTCTAATTCAAACTCTTTGTAAATTTCTGTCGTGCAGGTTGCAGAAACTCAACTGAAATTCATTATGAGCGAGATACTCCGGTTTTAATTCTGATTTTTAACAAATCAACATCCTCCCTCTGCCCTCTTGTTTTTCACATGAGTTTCAAATTATAACACAAAAGTAGGTAAAAATCACAAATACTAATTCAAACTGCTCTAAAACATAAATAAATTTACAAACTGTAAGTTAACCGTGGAATTTAAGTTTGATTATGTTGTTTTCTGTGTGTTCTTTACAAGACCCGATCTTACCAAATCAACGCCTGAAAGTTCCTGGAAAATGCGCAACTCAAATTCAGGTATAACAGCAAAAATATGATCAAAAATATCAGCCTGTAAAGCTTCGTACTTTGCCCATTCCTGCTCTTTCGAGAACACATAAACTTCAATGGGCAATCCTTTTCCTCCGGGCTGAAGTTGCCGAATCAGAAAAGTCATGTTCTGATGCACTTTTGGGTGTTGATGCAGATACACTTCCAAATACCTTCTGAAAATGCCCACATTGGTTTGATGGCGCCCACTAATGTAGTCATCATCAGAAACTTTACGTTGCTTATTGTACTCACGCAATTCCTTTTCCTTTTCGATCACATAATCGCGGATCAAATCGAATTTTTCGAAACGCGACAACATTTCTACATCGCAAAACTTTATAGTATTAACATCGATCAGAATAGAGCGTTTTATCCGTCTACCACCCGATTCTTCCATCCCGGTCCAGTTGCTAAACGACTCTGAAACCATGGCATAAGTAGGTATGGTAGAAATGGTTTTATCCCAGTTCTGTACTTTTACCGTGTTCAGTGTAATATCGATTACAGTTCCATCGGCATTGTGTTTCGGAACGGTAACCCAGTCGCCAAGATTAACCATTTTATTGGCCGAAAGCTGTATAGAAGCCACAAAACCAAGAATGGTATCACGAAAAATCAACAATAATACCGCTGCCATGGTTCCCAATCCGATAATCAGATCCCAGGGATCCTTTTTAAACAGCGAGGCTATTACCAAAATAATTGCCATGCTGTATATAAAAATCTTTACCAACTGTATGTAACCCTTTATCGGACGAGTAGCCGCATATTGCGTTGTATTATAAATGCCAAGAATAGAATTCAACAAAGCATTAAAAAGATGAACAGCAATCCCAATCAAATATACTTTCGACATCAGGATCAGAAAATTGTCGAGATTGATGTAAAAATCTTTTGCTAAATCTGCCGAAGCGAGTTGTTCTGCAGGGCCAAAACCACCAACAGGCTCGGGGCCGGCAAAATTTGCTGTATAAAAGAAAATTAGTGCCGGCACCAGGTTGGCCAATCCTTTAAAAACATGGTTCTCAACCAGTATATCATCCCAGGTTGTTTCTGTTTTATCTGCAATGCGATGCACTACAATCAACATGAACCTTCTTGCTAGCAAATAGGATATGTATGAAACAAGCGCTATAGTCAGAAAAGTTAAAAGTGCTGCAAGAGGTTTTGCAAACATATCAAACCCCTCAATTAATCTGAACTCCTGTAATAGAAATCGATATAAATAATGCATGTTTATTAGAATTCATTTGATAATTTAGTCCACAAATTTATAAAATGCTGCTATGAGAACATTTGTTTTCTGGATTTTTCTTTTGGTTCCGACTTTGCTTTCTGCACAAAATAGCTACAATACCTATTTTAAAAATCATTCTCTTCGTTTCGATTTTCTTTTAGGCGGAAATAACGAGGAAGTTGTTGTTTACCCGGCCGAAACAAAAGAAGAGCCATATTGGGGAGGAAATAAATCTAATCTTGTAGATCCTTTTAACTACGGCAGTTATCGTTTCCAGGTGTTTGATTTAAAATCCGACAGCCTCATTTTTTCAAAAGGATTTAGCACGCTTTTCCAGGAATGGCAGACTACAGCAGAAGCCAAAACGACAAAAAAAACGTTTTATCAGTCAGCCATTTTTCCATTTCCAAAAAAGGATGTGAAATTAACTATCGAAGCCCGACAATGGGACGGAACTTTTAAAACGATTTACACTACCAACATTGATCCGAAGAATTATTTTATCCTGGATGAAAAAGTGGATAAATTTCCGGTAAGAACCATCCTCGACAATGGTAAGCCCGAACATAAAGTCGACAATGTGATTCTGGCAGAAGGTTACACGGCCGCCGAAATGGAAGATTTTTATGCTGATGCAGCAAAAGTTTCGGGATATTTATTCGATACAGAACCTTTCAAATCGGAGAAATCGAACTTTAATGTGCGTGCAGTTTTTGCTCCTTCGGAAGAATCGGGTACCGATGTGCCTGGTGAACACATTTATAAGAACACTTATTTTAATACCAGTTATTACACCTTCGATTTGCCGCGCTACCTGACAACCAGCGACATGAAGAAGGTATACGATGCTGCGGCCAGCGTTCCTTACGATCAGATTTATGTGCTAGTAAATACCGAGCGCTACGGTGGTGGTGGATTCTATAATTTTGTTACCGTTTGCACGGCCGACAATGAACTTACTCCAAAAATTATCGTTCACGAATTTGGACATGGATTTGCAGGTTTGGGCGATGAATATTATAACTCGAGTGTAGCCTACGAAGACTTTTATAACCTGGAAATAGAACCATGGGAACCCAACATTACAACTTTGGTTGATTTTGACAAGAAATGGAAAAACATGATCGACACGGACACTCCTGTCCCAACTCCTCGAAAAGCCAAATACAAAAATACGATTGGTGTGTACGAAGGAGGTGGCTATATGGCGGAAGGAATTTACAGCCCTTATATCGACTGCCGCATGAATACGAATGAAGCCGAAGGATTTTGCCCCGTTTGCCAGGAAGCTATCAGAAAAGTAATTCGGGCACAAACCAAATAATCATTTAGGACTAAAAAAAAACGAATGTAAAATCTACATCCGTTTTCCACTGTTTATTGTTTTTTGGCTTCTAGAAATATGGCTATTCTTTGTTTAATAATTTATTGGTCACCAAATAAGCTACAATCAGTCCTAATCCGCCGCACACCAAAATAGCGGTAAAGAAAGCTACAACTTCATTGATTGCTCTCGAGAGGGCAAAACCGGCAACTACTCCAATTCCGATGGCAATTAAAAAAATGCCCCATTTTACCAGTGCCAACTGCGAACATTCTCCTTTAAAGATTCCGGCATCCAGGCCTTTTTCAACCAATGCCAGGCGCTCTTTTGTTCTGGTAGTCCAGTATACATACAATATTGCGAACACTGCCAGAAAAAATCCGATTGGTATAAATAATCCTTCCATGATATTAAATTTTAATTTGTTTTTGTTTTGTTTTCGCCATTATGACGCGAAGGTTTTATTCCGGTTACAGATTTCTTTATTTATTTTTTAGTTCATTTTTCCCGGCTATTATAAATTTGTGTTTGAATAGCTTTTAATGGCCTGTATTTTATATTCAGAAAATTCGCGATAACTTGTAACCACCATAAGAAAATTGCGTCAAAGGAACAGATGGAGCAAAAAGACGATATCTATTACATCGAAAAAGTAAAGGCTGGACAAACCAATGCTTTTTCATATATCGTTGAGAAATACCAGGATATTGTATTTTCCATTGCTCTGAAAGTTCTTAGAAATAGTGACGACGCGGAAGAAATGGCCCAGGAAAGTTTTATAAAAGTGTACAAATCGTTACACACCTTTAAAGGAACAGCAAAATTTTCAACCTGGATATACCGTATTACGTATAACACCTGTATTTCGGAAGTGAGAAAACGTAAAATGAATTTTACCTCCACCGACGACATTGAAATAAGGGATGAAGAACAGGAATTAAATCTTGACGGAATTCCTGAAGAAATCAGGGCGAGGGTAATAAAACAGGCCATGGATCAACTTCCGGAAGATGAGTACACGCTGGTACTTTTGTATTACTTCGAAGAACAATCGATTGAAGAAATCAGTAAAGTAACCGGCCTGTCGGAAAGCAACACAAAAGTGAAGCTATACAGGGCTCGAAAAAAGCTCTACACCATTATTAGTGACATAATGAAAGACGAATTACACAGCATATTATGAACGAATTAGAAGACATAAAACTGCAGGCTTTATTGCAAAGCATGAAACTGGAATCGCCGAGCGACAAATTCTCGCTAAAGGTGATGAACAGCATTTTTGAGGAAGACGCTGTAATTGAAAAAATAAAAGCCGAACGCGTTCTGGGAAAAGGATTCTGGATTATTCTGGTAGTATTTGCCATCCTTGCAGCTGTCATGTTCTTAATGACAAGCACCGGTATTCAGCCCCAAAGCGAAACTTCGGAATTGTTGCCGCAGATAAATGAATCAGTGGTTAATTCTGTTAACTCATTTTTTGGAAAAATAGGTTCTGTGCCATTAAGCATCGCAGGAATTCTGATTGCCTCATCCATTTTACTGTTTATCGACCGGATAATCAGTTCGAACTCAAGAGTATTTGCATCATAAAATAACAGAAATGAATGGAAGTTCCCGGTTTGTTTTTACAGATCGGGATTTTTTATTCATACTGCATCAGCAAACCACGCATAATTAAATATTGAGCAGCAATGTACGTGCTCATCACCAACAGCCCTTCGAAAGGGATGGCGACCAAAAAGCGGTTTACGGCAATTAAACTATCGGATACAATAAACAGCAACGAGCCCGTAAATACCATTACAAAACTCACCGGATGTCCATTCCCATATCGGTTTAGAGCCATCACCGACATGGTTAAAATGGCTACGAAATAAACAAATACCGAAATTCGGAGCACTGCACCCAGGTGCGGAAACAATACTATGTAAATAATGATACCGTAAGAGATATACGGAATCATCCAAAATGGTTTTTTCTTTAAAAAGGGCTTTTTGCCCGATAGGTTAATGGTGTGTAAAAACAAAAAGGCATACAATGCCTGGGCCACCATAAAACTGGCAATTCCTAAAATAAAATAGATAGAATCGGTTGCGAACATCATAAACAGGTCGCCGCACCACGAAGCCAGCAATGCCAAAAGTGCCAGGCGCAATACTTTCCTTTCGATATGCCGGGCATGCAACAAAAAATACATACCGATCCAAACCAGGATCAAAGGCTTAAAAATATAATCGAGCTGAGTACTGTGAAGGTATTCACCAATCAGGTCGCCAATTACGATAACCGCAAACAAAAAATGCAGTAGAATTTTTTTCATCCAATAATTACGCTTAGCGTAAAAATAGCTTTTTTAGAAAAAAGAAAAAATTGATGACTTTTAAGAAACGAAAAACAATCGCCCAATATTTTAATAACAGGTTTCTGCCAGCAGGTAATCTTTAACATACTGACCTACACCATCCTCCAGTTCTACGAACGATTTCTTATAACCAGCATCTCGTAATTTTTTAATTTCGGCTTCGGTAAAATACTGGTATCGTCCCCGAAGGTCGACCGGTGTATCGATAAATGAAATGTTCGGTTCTATATTCAAGCTTTTAAAAACACTTGTAGTCAGATCGAGATACGATCGTGCTTTACCTGTTCCAACGTTATAGATGCCCGAATTGTCTTGGTTCTCCATGAAAAACATCATCACATCGGCAATGTCTTCCACAAAAATAAAATCTCGACTTTGCTGTCCGTCCTTATAGGCTTTATGATGCGAGCGGAACAACTGCATTTTTCCTGTTTCGTGAATGGTTTTGTAGGCATGCAAAACTACCGATGCCATTCGTCCTTTGTGGTATTCGTTTGGACCATAAACATTGAAAAATTTCATACCTGCCCAAAATGGTGGTGTACGAAATTGTTTTAGTGCCCAAACATCAAAATCGTGCTTCGACCATCCATACAGATTTAAAGGTCGTAAATCTTGAATTCTGCCATGAGAATCGGAGAATCCTTCTTCTCCATTTCCGTATGTTGCTGCTGAAGATGCGTACAACAAAGGTACCCCGATTTCGGAACAAATATTCCACAAACGCTGCGAATAAATCAGGTTCAGCTGTTGATAGAGCTCGGGTTCCTGCCCAACCGTATCAGTTCGCGCCCCCAAATGAAAGATAAAATCAACATCGCTCGAATGTTTGATCAACCACTTAAAGAAATTATCGCGATCGATAAATTTCTTATACTTCTTGTGTAATAGATTTAAATCTTTCCAGGGGTCATCGAATTTGTCAACAAGAATCAGATCTTCATATCCTGCTCTGTTGAGTTTTCCAACTAAATAACTTCCGATAAATCCGGCTGCGCCTGTTACTACAATCATTGAATCAGCGATTTTTTTTTAGTACAGTAAAACTCTGTTTCTGAATCTTGGCTTTTTATTAAAACATGCCCAGAAGATTTTTATTGTACGACCCGCAAAATAAATTTAACTTTTTTTAATAGACAAAAATAAGCTGTAAAATAGATGAAAAACAGGCACAAAAGGTTGCTTCTTCACATTAATTTTTTATTCCGCTGTGTTTTCACCCTGAACAAATTGCAGTACTAAATGCTTCCGGTCAATGAAATAAAATGTGAACAGCACAACAAATTGCCGCAAATTCAATGATTATTTTGCTCCACTGCCACATTTAAATGTTTCAAGTGCTGAATTAAACTGTGCTTTAAATTGTCGAGTGCAAGTGGTATATTCCACTTCGAAGAATCGTTAGGCTCGATATAGTGCGAAATGGCACGTATTTGGTAACATTCAATTCCCAGCCAGTTGCATACATAAAACACGGCAGCTCCTTCCATCGTTTCGATATGACCGGAAAATTTTGCCAGTATTTTTGAAATGCATTCCGAATTTCGGTAGCTCTTATTCACCGTAATTCCTCGTACTTTTTTCATTTCATCCCATTCCAATACTCCACTGGCTTTTAAAATTCCGTTTTCGAAAGGGAACTCATTAATATCGATAAAACCCGATTCAAATAAGGTTAAAAATTCGGTGGGAGTTTCGGTACCCAGATCGGCAAACTCTTCATAAACCACATTCACAACCTCTCCAATCGCCAACTGGTGAGTCAGGGTGCCGGCAATTCCAAAGTTAATAACCATATCGTACTTATCGTGGTGCAAAGTACTGGTTAAATGAAAAGTAGTAAAGGTTAACCCGATTCCCGAAATCAGGATATCTATTTGGGTATCTCCGAGGCGATAGGTTTTTAATAAATGACTTTTTTCTTCTACTTTCTCCAGTTCGTCAACCAAAAGGTTCACTTCCATCCACGTGGCTGCAACTAACAATATCTTCATAATTCTAAGGCTCCTGAATTTTTTTGATTCGATTACCGTGTTTATGCTTTAATACTGATTTTCTGAAAAAAAGTTAATCTTTGTGCTAACTTTAATCAAAAAAAATGTGTTCATATAATTCTGATAATACCATCGGATACGAACGAATTGACTCATTCGACGACGAATCGACCCGGAAACTGGCCGGGCATTACGGGGAAATATTAAAAATAATTGGCGAAAATCCGGACCGTGAGGGATTGAATAAAACACCAGACAGAGTGGCAAAAGCCATGCAATTTCTGCTACAGGGATATACCATTGATCCGGTTGAAATTTTAAAGTCGGCGATGTTCAAAGAAGATTACCGCCAAATGGTAATTGTCAAGGACATTGAGATTTATTCGATGTGTGAACACCATTTATTGCCGTTTTTCGGGAAAGCACATGTGGCTTATATCCCTAATGGTACAATCACAGGACTCAGTAAAATAGCGCGTGTAGTTGATGTGTTTGCCCGAAGACTGCAAGTGCAGGAACGACTCACTTTACAAATTAAAGAGTGTATCCAGGAAACCCTGCAACCACTGGGTGTAGCCGTTGTAATTGAAGCCCAGCACCTGTGCATGCAAATGCGCGGAATTCAAAAACAGCATTCGATCACCACTACTTCCGATTTCACAGGGGCTTTCCAGAAAGTTGCTACCCGCGAGGAATTTATCAAACTTATCAGTTCGAAACTTAGCTAAAAGAAGTGCTCAGTGTTCAGCACTGGTTGTGAATATTCTTGATTTATTTAGATTGTAAATCACGCGTGGATCAATGATTTTAGCATTTCCGCACTAAAGCATTTAGATTTCTTCTTCAGTTTTTACAATTTTACAATTCAACCATGTCCCGTAGTACCGGCTTATAAAAATTCGATACAAACCGGCGCCGGCAATTTTATTTCTTTGCCCGTATACTTTATAGAACCGGTTTCATGGTCGATTCTGAATACCGTGATATTATTGCTTCGTTGATTAGCCACCAGCATCCAGTAACCATCCGGTGTTATTCCGAAATTGCGTGGCCAGTTGCCCTCAACCGAAACTGTTTCTTTTAGCGACAAGGTTTGATCTTTTTCATTTACACTGAAAATAACAATGGAATTGTGCCCCCGGTTTGAACCGTAGAGAAACTTGCCGTCTTTGGAAATGTGTATATCGGCACAATAGCTCTCCCCGTGAAAATCATCGGGCAGTGTTGAAAGGTTTTGAAACACGGTCCAATTATTTCCTTCTTTTCGTAGCGCTGAAACGGTCGAATTCAACTCATTAATAACATAAATGACTTTGCCATTCGGATGAAAATCGAAATGCCGCGGTCCTGCGCCCGGTTCAAGTTTTACAAAAGCTTGTCCGCTTTCAATTAAGGTTCGGTCTTCGAGGTGCGTAATGTTTAAGCGGTCGGTTCCCAAATCCGCATTAAAAACTTCATTGGTAAATGGCGAGAATTTTGCCGAGTGAGCATGTGGCGCTTCCTGGCGCTGCTTGTTTAGGCCGCTACCCATATTGTAAATTGTTTTTACCGCAGGCGACAGAGCACCGTCATCTCCAACTGAAAAAACGGAGTAAGTTCCGCTGCTGTAGTTCGATACCAAAACATGTTCGCCATCCTTAGAAACATCCACATGACAAGGATTATCGCCCACCGATTCCTGCGAGTTGATGTGCTCGAGGTGCCCATTCTTTTTCACTGTATAAGCGTGCACAAATCCGGTCTCTCCATCTCCCTTTGCCGTTTCCGATACGGCAAACAAATATTTCCTGTCGGGCGACAAACGCAGGAAAGAAGGATTATCGATTCCCCGAATGGTATTTTCCAGCGTAAGTGTACCTGTTTTTTTATTCAACTTGCAGTAATAAATTCCTTCAGCCCCTTCAGATGTATAGGTCCCCACATAAAAATACTGGCGTTGAGAATTTTGTGAGAAAGTCATAAATGAAAAGGTTAAAAAACCAATGATAAGCACAAAATATTTCATGATTTATTGTTAAGTTTAGTGGTACAATTTACAAAGAAATTATACAATATGGATAAACCTGTTATCGCTCAAAAAGCACCGAAAATGCTAACACTTGAACCCGGCACATATTTCTGGTGTGCTTGCGGAAGAAGTCAAAACCAGCCTTTTTGCGATGACTCGCATAAAGTAACAAGCATCACTCCAATGGCTTTTACAATTGATGAAAAGAAAGATGTTTGGCTCTGTCAGTGCAAGTACTCGAAAAACAAACCGTTTTGCGATGGCACACACCGTACACTCTGATTTGCCCCTCTATTCCGGACTATAAATCTTTCTTAAAATATTCTTTGCTGGCGTTACAGATCGGACATTTGTAATCGTCGGGCAGGTCTTCGAACGGAGTGCCGGGAGGGATTCCTGCTGAAGGATCGCCTTCTTCGGGATCGTACCTGAATCCGCAAATGCTACAGGTAAAAACACCATTCTCGTCAACGCTTTTTGCCTTTCCCTTTTTATCTTCCGGCTGTGGGTCTGGTTCAGATTCAATTTTGGGCTCCGGTTCGTCACCCAGCTTGTCTTTATCGATATAAGTAGGTGCATTTTTAGGAGCATACATCTTGTATTTTTTGTGGTAATAATCGTAAGTCAGCGCCTCCTCGTTCGAAATGATATCACCATCCACCACTTCGGCAATGATCAGGATATGTGTCCCTACATCAACGGTATCCACCACTTTGCAATCGAACCAGGCCACACACGAGTTTAGCACAATCGGGGCACCTGTTTCCGATCGTTTTGTCAATACTCCGTCGAACTTATCAATGTCGATACTCGACATAAATCCAAACTTGCCAATCAACGAAGTCTCAACATCTTTTTTTAAAACCGAGAGGGAAAACTTTTTACTATCGATTATTTTTTGAGTGGAGTAATTGTTCTTGTTGCTGCTGATTGCAATCTTCGAGGGTTCCGACGTTACCTGAAAAGCCGTATTTCCGATGTAACCAACTTTTTCACCTTCATGCTCAGTTGCAATTACATACAAGCCATACGACAATTTATGAAAGGCACGATAATTCATTTTTTTCTACTTTTTGAATTCATTAATAAGATCCTAAATTTAAAAATTGATTTTAAGATAGAAATTCTCACCGGCAAATTCGTGGTGCTTTAAGCTTGTCCATCCCTTCATTTTGAGAATTTGTTCATGTATTGAATCAGGTAAAAATCAGACATCTAAATATTCAATTGGACAAGTCAGAGAACTCCTTTTTTAAGATGAATCTAAATGCAAAAGCTGCTTTCAGGTTATATAACATTTAGTCCATATTTCAGAAACTTTGTTTGAATATGGGAACAGAACCCGAATATTTTCCAAAATATGGACACTTCACTTGGTGCGCATTGTACTTTTACTTATTTTAGACACCCTAATTAAGAACTAACAGATGTCCAAACAAAACCAATTAAGTCAGTACAAAGTATTTATCGTTGAAGATAATGAACTGTACGCCCGGGTACTCAAGAAGCAACTAACCGACGACAAGCTTCAGGTAAAAGTATTTTACAACGGTACCGATTTCATAAACGCACTCGACGAAAAACCCGATGTAATAACACTCGATTACACACTTCCCGACATGACTGGAAAAGAAGTGCTGACTAAAATTCAGAAAGTGCATTCTGAGGCGCACGTTATTGTTATTTCGGCACAGGAAAGCATAAGTACAGCCATCGAACTGATGAAGAACGGTGCTTACGATTACATTATGAAAGCGCCCGATACACGGGAAAAGCTAAGTAACATCATTAAGAATATTTATAAGACCGACCAAATTGTTAAAGAAAATATCCTGCTGAAAGACGCTGTAAAAGAAAGATATACTTTTAAAAACCTGATAAAAGGAAACAGTCGCGAAATCGACCATGTTTTTGATTTGATGAACAAAGCCATCCAAACCAACATTTCTGTTTCTATTTCGGGAGAGACCGGAACCGGTAAAGAACTGGTAGCCAAAGGAATTCATTACAATTCAAAAAGAAGCAACAAGCCCTTTGTTGCCGTGAATGTCTCAGCCATTCCGGAAGGATTGATCGAAAGTGAACTATTTGGTCATGAAAAGGGCGCATTCACAGGTGCCGATTTTCAAAAGATCGGGAAATTTGAGGCGGCTAATGGAGGTACCTTGTTTTTGGATGAGATTGCCGACCTGGATTTGAATCTTCAGGCAAAATTGCTTCGTGTCATCCAGGAACGCGAACTGGTTCGTCTTGGAGGCCACGATACAATTCCGCTGGATGTGAGAATCATTACGGCGACACATAAGAATCTGGCAAAACTTTCGGCCGAAGATAAATTCAGGCAAGACCTGTACTACCGATTACTTGGTTTGCCCATTGAAATACCTCCGCTGCGTCAGCGCGGGAACGACAAAATTCTGCTGGCCAAATTCTTTGTCGACGAGTTTTGTAAAGACAACGAACTGGAGCCTAAAACAGTTTCTGACGAAGCCAAGCAAATGCTGTTGACTTATCATTATCCGGGTAATATACGTGAGTTGAAAGCCATTATGGAACTGGCCTGTGTGATGTGCAGCCGCGATACCATAAAACCCAATCACCTGAATATGAATGTCGACGAAAACGTTCAAAACCTGCTGGCATCGGAGAAAACACTGGAAGAGTATAACAACGAGATCGTAAAATTCTTCCTGAACAAATATAACCAAAACGTAAGATTGGTAGCCTCAAAACTGGGGATCGGAAAATCAACGATCTACCGGATGCTTCAAAAAGATATGAATTAGGATCAGAACCTTATAAAAATAAAAATCCCGGCCAGAGTCTGACCGGGACTTTTATTTTGTATATGATAGATGCTTATCCTTCGAACGAATTCACACCGATGGTTTCCATCGATCGATCCACTTTTTTTACCAGTCCCTGAAGTACTTTTCCCGGACCAACTTCAGTGAATGAAGTGGCTCCGTCGGCAATCATATTCTGAACGATTTGTGTCCATTTTACCGGAGCAGTCAGCTGAGCGATCAGATTTTCTTTTATCACAGCGGGATCCGACACCGGATTAGCATCAACGTTCTGATAAACCGGACAAGTTGGATTACTGAAAGTTGTGGCCTCAATAGCCGCTGCCAGTTCTTCGCGTGCAGGCTCCATAAACGGCGAGTGAAAAGCTCCACCTACTACGAGTTTCAAAGCACGTTTGGCTCCTTTTTCTGTCAACAATTCGCAGGCCCTATCAATTCCGGCTTCCGATCCCGAGATCACGAGCTGTCCCGGGCAATTGTAATTAGCCGGAACCACAACATCGTCAATCGAAGCGCAAACTTCTTCTACCACTGCATCCTCGAGCCCTACAATTGCGGCCATGGTCGATGGCTCCATTTCACAGGCTTTTTGCATGGCCATAGCACGTTGCGAAACCAGTTTCAGTCCGTCTTCGAATGTCAACGTTCCGTTGGCAACAAGCGCAGAGAATTCACCCAAAGAGTGACCTGCAACCATGTCGGATGCAAAATCCTTTAAGGTTTTTGCCAGCAACACTGAATGCAGAAAAATAGCAGGTTGCGTAACTTTGGTTTGCTTCAGATCTTCCACTTCACCTTCAAACATAATTTTGGTGATATCGAAGCCAAGAATATCATTTGCTTTTTCGAATAAAGCTTTTGCTTCTGCTGAATTTTCGTAAAGATCCTTTCCCATTCCGGGGTATTGTGCTCCCTGTCCGGGAAATACAAATGCCTTCATATTTTTTGAGTTTTTGAAATTCGACGCAAAATTAAACGAAATCGAGAAAAGAACCTTCTAAAATGATTCTTTCCACTGAATTTGGACAGAATTAAGATTCAGGATTCGAAATTTATGTTGATCCGTTCGATTTTATGAAAGATCTACTCTACTGTAACACTCTTTGCCAAATTCCTTGGTTGGTCCACATTGCATCCTTTCAGCAAGGCAATATGATAAGCCAACAGCTGAAGCGGAATTACCGCCAGCAAGGGCGCCACTGCCGGGTGGGACTTTGGAATCTCGATAACATCATTGGCCAGTTCCTTTAAACCTGAATCTCCCTCAGTAACAATGGCAATAACGTTTCCCTTGCGTGCTTTCACTTCCTGAATATTGCTCACCACTTTTTCGTAGTAGGCATCTTCAGGAGCAACAACAACCACCGGCAAATTATCGTCGACCAATGCAATTGGGCCATGTTTCATTTCACCTGCAGCATAACCTTCGGCATGAACATAGGAGATCTCCTTTAATTTCAGGGCTCCTTCAAGTGCTACCGGGAACAGGTAGCCTCGTCCCAAATACAGTGCGTTAACTGCTTCATGGTATTTCTCCGCAATCTTCTGAATCTTCTGATCGCTTTCCAGAATGATCCGTCCTTTTTCGGGAATCTCGGACAGTTCATTCACGAGCTTTTTATATTCCTGGATATCGATGGAGCCTTTTCGTTTGGCGAGTTTTAATGCGATCATGGTAAGTACCGTCACCTGTGCAGTAAAGGCTTTGGTTGAAGCTACCCCAATCTCAACTCCGGCATGTGTATAAACACCGGCGTCGGTTTCGCGAGCCAGCGACGAGCCAACCACATTACAAATGCCGAGTACTGTGGCTCCTTTCGATTTTGCCAAATGAAGTGCCGCCATCGTATCGGCGGTTTCCCCGCTCTGACTGATCAGAATAACCACGTCTCTTGAATTGATGATGGGTTTGCGGTAACGAAATTCGGAAGCATATTCCACTTCCACCGGAACACGGGCATATTCCTCGAACAGATATTCGGCAATAAGTGCTGCGTGCCACGAAGTTCCGCACCCTATAATAATGATCCGTTCGGCCTCTTCAAGCTTCGGAAAAACATTAAGCAAACCTCCCAGAACGATCTCGGAATAATCTTCGCGCAAACGACCGCGAAAAGTTTCTTCAATGGTCAGGGGCTGTTCGTAAATTTCTTTCAGCATAAAATATTCAAATTCCCCTTTATCCAGTGCACCGATCTCCAAATCGAGGTTCGATATTTTTAGTGAAACAGGATTGTTCTGTACATTCTTCAGGGTAAATCCATCGCGTTGGATAATGGCAATATCTTCGTCGTTAAGGTAAACCACCTGGCTGGTATATTCAGCAATCGGCGAGGCATCGCTGGCAATAAAATACTCCCCGTCTCCCAGGCCAACAACCAAAGGACTACCCTTGCGCGCCACTACAATTTTTTCTTTCTCGCGGCTGCATAACACAGCAATTCCATATGCTCCCACCACCTTTGACAAAGCCAGTTGAACCGCGGCTTCGCTGGTCATTTCTTCACTTTGCAGGTAGAAATATTCAATCAGGTTAGCCAGAACTTCTGTATCAGTTTCGCTTTTAAACGAATATCCATGTTTTACCAGGTCATCCTTCAACCTGGCGTAATTTTCTATGATACCGTTATGAACCACCGAAAAAAGGTCACCCATCGAGTTATGCGGATGCGCATTTTTATCACTCGGCTCGCCGTGTGTAGCCCACCGTGTGTGGCCAATTCCGACTGTACCTGAGCAATTCTCGCTATTTACAAAATCTTCCAGTTCAGCGACTTTTCCCTTTCTTTTGAAATTACCAAGCGAACCATTTAAAAGCGCTACCCCGGCCGAATCGTAACCCCGGTATTCCAATCGCTTCAAACCGTTTATCAAAATCGGGAAAGCTTCCTTCCCGCCTATGTATCCAACTATTCCGCACATACACGTGTGTAATTAAAGTTTAGTGTTCAATATTTGAAGTTAATGTCGCAAGCAACTTCATGGTTTCAATTACTTTATTTCCGAGCGTTTCTTTTTTCTCCATGTGTTGCTGAATGGCTGTTACGGTTTCGTTCTTTTCAAATTCGCCACGCACTTCTGCAAAATCGAGCTCGCGCGCACCATTACGACCATCAACACCAAATCCCGTCATTTTCGCCATCGAGAATTCTTTTTTAGCATCCTCGTACAAATACTCATCGATGCCGAGCACACTCTTTTTCCAGTTTTCCACTATGATGATCACGTCTTCAGAATGGAAATTAGCCAGTGGTCTTCCATAGAATTCCTCCAAGGCATTGGCAGCCCAGGTCCATTCGTAATTGTAGTAATTTTTATGCAACATGGCCAACCCGGCATTCACTTCCTCCAAAGATTGTAAAGCACCATTTTCCACTGAAATCAAAAGCTGATCGAGTGCTTCATATGGACATAACATCCCGGATAAATCCACCCAATATCCTTTGCCCAACGATGTGTCGGGCTGAAGTACTTTTCTGATTTCATCCAGATCTGTAAAATTCCGATCACCAAGTCGGGTAATCAGTGAGTTTCCAAGAAATTTCCAGATGGCCATTTCATAGAGTTTGATCCCCCGATCAAGCGCATGTTCTTCAATTTTCATCCGATCGAAATCATAAGCCTTGACATCTTCTCCGGCAGCCTCCTTAATCGATTGAAGTTTCTTTCGCCCCGAAATCATTTTATGTACCGTGTAAGGACTCAATAAATTAAAATTGATTAAGTCGAGCAGGTTGGAATCTTTTCGTTTATCGCGTCGTGGCCACTTCTGGGTGTCGCGAATCGTCCCGATACTTTTAAGATTTATACCCGGAACCAGTATACTTTCATCTTTGCTCTCGATCAGGTATGAAAATGGAAAACTCGTTGTATCGCAGTGTTTGTAATGCCGCCCCATAACCAGCGAAAATGCCCCGATATGCGAAGGCCACAACAAATAGGAATCGCTGGTAGTTTTTGCCCCGCGTTCCATAATTCCCTGATGAATCGGTCCAAGTTTATACAGGTGATTACTTTGATTTGATCCACTACCGGCATTCAAAAACGAAAACATACCGGCAATAAGCAAGGTAGATTTGTGGTGGGTTACGGTATAAGGGCCTGCAAAAATGGAACAGGCTTCACCATGAAATCCCTGGCAATTGGCAAAAAATACCGAATTTTCTGCCGAATAGTGTTTGTCGAGCACACAGCCCTGCCCAATAAAACACTTGGATACAAGTGTGGAATCGGTAACCTGCGAGCCGGAACTAAGGATAAAATCTTCCATTATTACACCTTCACCAATCATAACCGGCGCTTCGTAATTACTGTTAATGCTGCCGTTTTTTAACTTCTTGGCGCCGTCGATCAGCGCAGCCGGTCCGGTTTTTACATTTAAAATGGTATTGCAGTTTAGTATTTTTGAATCCGCACCGATCGTTCCCTTTTCACTGCTAACGAATTCGGTATAATCCTGAACCATATTCTTAAGCGAACTCACCAGTTTTGGCCGGTGCCGATACAAAGCCATGATGTAAGCCACATGTGTTGACAGGAAATCGTATATCGGTATTTCACGACCACCACCTTCGTTAATTGCCTCTACCAAAACTCCATTCCCAAAAGAAGATTTTCCGTCGACTGCCAGCGTGGTGATGTTATGAATGACTACGTTTTCGCCAATATCGTAATTGGCAATGTAACTCCTTACATTATGTATAAGTGCATTTCGGCCCACTTCGCAATTGTGAAGCCATGCGTTGTAAATTCCAGTATTAAAAGTTATTCCCCCAATCAAATTAACGGTTCCGGAAAAACTATTCAGCCGAATTCTACCGGTTAACTTGGTATTATGAATACTGTCGGGAATAAAATCGTGAGATACTTTTATTAAACTCCAGTCGCTTGAAGAACATCCTTGATGAACAAGCTGTCCTATTTCTTCATCGAGTAAATCGCGAAAATGTGCTGATGTATTTTGAGCCATAACTAGTTTCAAACATTAGAAATTCAAATGTACGGCTTTCTAACTACCACTCAAACACAAAACCTAACAATAAATAAATCATGGCCCATCACAACCTAACATATACATTATAAAACAATGTTTTAATGCATATTACGAACACATTAATCCTTACACAAAATATTTAACAGTGAAATAAAAACCTAATCACAACTGGAAAAGATAGGAAGCTAAGCGAACGCCTGAATCAAGATGGAGTTTTTTACGTATCCGGACCCGCGAAATTTCAACACTCTTGGATGTAATGTTCATCAATCCGGCAATATCTTTACTCGAAAGCCCCAGACGGATGTAGGAACACAGTTTCTTGTCTTTCGCAGTAATAACAGGATGCTTTTTTTGAAGACGATCTAAAAATCCGGGATGTATTTTTTCCACCTGGTTTTCAATCATGCTCCAGTCTATGGTTACTGAATCGTGCTGTCCGAAAGCTTCCGAAAGTTGACTGATAATTTGTTTTTGCTTTTTGGAATCAGCCTTTTTGTATTGCTCAATGAGGTTATTTGTTTTCTGGATCAACTCATTTTTCTGAGAAAGCAGCAATAAAAAAGAAACCAACTCACGATCTTTTAATTCCAGTTGATGTTGCAAATGTTGCTTGTTGCGTTGTTCAAACTCCTTACCTTTTTCAAGATCAGAAATGTGTCCCATGGCTCGCTTCAAACGTGTAATATCCTGAACCGATGCACGGATTCCAAGGTATTTCCCCAATTTGTCGTACACGCCACGAACATTCATCATGCACCAACGTAATTGTTTTGTTCGGGTTAAAATTCTGAATTCAAGCGTTTGGTTAATCTGCGACTGACCCAACGATTGTTTCAGAAAAGTATTAAAGCTTATTTTATCGGCTTCATAAACCAGCAAAACATCAATTCCGCTGGCATGAATAATTTCATTCGATGTGTAACCAGTAATGTCGTAACACGATGGCGAACAATATTTTATACTCCCATTGGGTTCGAACCACAGTTCCCACGCAAAAGTAAAATCAGCAATCAACTGGTAATACTGCCTTCTTTCCAGCTCACTCTGATAAAGAGCAGAAGAATCCTCAAGCTGAATTTTCATTTCCGAAACTTGGTTCCGCAAATCTTCCAAAAGCGCACTGTGTTCCTTTTTGTTTTTATGATCCATCGATTAAACTTAAAACAGGTACTAAAAGTACTACGTGTAAACAGGAAAAACAAACCAGATCAAAATCCCCGACAGGCTGTAAATATGGCCAACAATAACTCTACATTTATGTAGGATTCTGTTTCTTGTTTCATACATTTTTGAAGGTAAACTACAATACAAATTCACTAAGCAACTGATATCCAGCCCTCCATTTATTTTGGCACCGGCTTTGACTTCATTCGCAACAAATAAAAAAGTAATCAGCGGAATGAAAGTAATGTTACCGGTAAAACAGGAAAGTGCTGAACTCAGGCAAATGGCCGAAGGATTTCACAACATTGAATTCGTTTGCATTTACGACAACGATTCGAAAAATTGCGAGTGGCTGGAAGCGAAAAGCTTGAGTAAAACTCCCGGCGGATTGAACAGTGAGTTGCTACAGCGTGGCGTAAGTACCATCATCAGCTTAAATTTGACACCCATGGTACTGAACCTATTTAAACGCAGCAGCATTGAAGTGTTAAAAGCCCTCAGCAGCGACATTAACGAAAACATACGACTTTTTGAAGAAAGCGAATTGCCATCGTATTCAACACAGGAATCCCGGTCACTTCAGGCTTGCAACGGTAATTCCTGTTCGAGCTGTTCCTCTTCATGCGCTTAAAAAATAAAAAATATGGCACTCGGAAAAGCAATAAAGTTTATAAAAAAAGTGGGATTCGATAATGACCTGCGATCGTCGTGTTATCGCAGCAACTCAAAAGCTGAGCTACTTGAGCAACTCGGATTCGATGAAGTGGAATTTGATGACGCGATCAACATGCAACTAGTAAAATGTCAGTCCTACGAACAGGCTGAACATTTTCAACAATTAAGAATGTGGTTTTCAATGTTATAAATTAAATATTATGAAATTCAGAAATTTAGAAGCGGTACGATACATCATTAAAGAAGCAACCGGGCTGGATTTGACTTACGCCTACGAAGACCTGGTATTTCCGGAACATATGGCTTTTTTAATTCAGTTTAACGACAAGAATGACAAAAACCTGTTTTGCTATTTTCACGAGGATTGCAACCCGAATGACAAGCAAGTTATTTATCAGCAACTATCGAAAGTGGCATTAAAAGATTCGATTACCCTTGAAAATAAAGGTTCGTTTATTCTTGAGCAAAAAAACGAGGAGGTAGAAATTCGATTTAATTAGCGCAACATCATCGACAACTCTTCGATGACGTTACATACCATTCGATTATCTATAAACTCCTATCCTTTTAGGGAGCCCCCTAAAACATTTTGCAATCTTATCTTGTTGTATAATTACAATAAATTCACAATTAACACTTTTCCGCATCAATATGATACGCAAATCTTTTTTTTTACTTACTTACATAGCATTGAATCTTTTGAAATGTTTTAATTTAAAGTGATGGAGAAGATGAAAAATGCAGGCGGTATGTTTAAAGATTACCGGGAAACGGAGGGTATGTTCGATGAAGTTTATTCGGCAAAAGGAAAGGTGCAGGAATATTACAATGAATTAATATCTGCCATTGATTCCATTACCGAATCGGAATTTCAGATCATTAACGAATCGGCAAAAAATTCCTTTATGAACCAGGGAATAACTTTCGCCACCTACAATGAAAATCCTAAAGGAGTTGAACGAATCTTCCCCTTTGATTTGTTTCCGCGAATGATCGATTCACACGACTGGGAAAAGATTGAAAGTGGACTCCTCCAGCGTGGTCATGCAATAAATCTGTTCCTTCACGATCTTTACCACGACAAAAAAATATTAAAAGACAAGATCATTCCCTCTGAGCTGGTATTTTCATCGTCGAACATGTTAAAGGAGATGAATGATTTTACACCTCCCGGAGGAAGTTATTGTCACATTTCCGGAACAGATCTGATCCGCCACTCTGATGGTGAATATTACATTCTGGAAGATAATATTCGTTGTCCGTCAGGTGTAAGTTACGTGCTTGCCAACCGCGATGCCCTAAAACGAACGATATCGCAATTATTTAAGCAATTTAATGTTGCTACAGTTATCGATTATCCTTCGGCATTGTTAAAGATCTTGCATTCGGTAAGGCCTGCCGGGGTTGATGAACCGGTTTGCGTTGTACTCACGCCGGGCATGTACAATTCAGCATACTACGAGCATTCGGCACTGGCACAAAAAATGGGCGTTGAACTGGTTGAAGGCCGCGATCTATACGTCGACCAGAATTTCGTGTACATGAATACCATTGAAGGACCGGTAAAGGTAGATGTTATTTACCGTCGCATTGACGATGCTTTTCTCGATCCGCTTGTTTTTAATCCGCAATCGGTACTCGGAGTCCCGGGATTAATGAGCGCCTATCGAAAAGGAAACGTTACCCTGGTAAATGCCCCGGGAACAGGTGTTGCTGACGACAAAGCAGTATATGCCTTTATGCCCGACGTCATAAAATATTACCTGGGCGAAGATCCAATTCTGAATAATGTACCCACCTATCGATGTAATGTAGAAAAAGAAATGGACTATGTACTGGCCAATATTGATAAACTGGTAGTTAAACCGGTCGATCAATCGGGTGGTTATGGCATTTTTATTGGGGCACACGAAAAAAAAGAAAAAATAGAAGAACAGAAGGCATTGATCAAACAGAATCCACGTGGTTACATTGCTCAACCCATTATGAATCTTTCGTTGCACTCGACATATATTGAGAATAAAAAACTGTTTGAACCGCGCCATGTCGACCTCCGGACTTTTAGCCTCATTGGAAATAATTACGAGTACGTATTAAAAGGAGGGCTTTCGCGTGTAGCTTTAAAGGAAGGAAGTTTAATTGTAAACTCTTCTCAGGGCGGAGGTTCAAAAGACACATGGGTAGTGGATTAAAGATCATGTTCTTCAAATAAAATCAGCACGAATATATGTTATCAAGAACAGCAGAAAATTTATTTTGGATGGGCAGGTACCTCGAACGTACCGAACACCTGGCACGTTACATCAATGTCCAGTATTTCTTTTCGCTGGATACGCCACACCCCAAACAACGCGATCTGGCCCTACTATCAATTGCCGATATGATTGGCTTTGAACTGGATGACATGAGAAAGAACATTCAGGAGGAAAAAGTATTGGTTAGTGCTGCACTTTCCGAATCAAACCCCGTATCAATACTTTCGGCAGTTTTTATGGCCCGCGAAAATGCACGTGCTGTGCGCGACAGCATTTCAGGAGAACTGTGGGAAGCCATGAATAACTTTTACCACTTTGTGTCGAATTACCCGGTCGACATTTACAAAACAAGAGGGCTGGCCGATTTCACCCAAAACGTATTTAAGAACTGTTCTACGGTGCGGGGAAAAGTTCAGTACACACTGCTTTACGATACCAGTTGGCTGTTTATTCAACTTGGGATTCACCTGGAAAGTGCTGCCCAGATCGTGCGCATTCTTATCAGCAAAATAAACGATATCAACGAAATAAGTAATCTTAAACTTGGTAATGCCATTTTGGAACAGGAATGGGATGTTTTACTCGACAGTGTGGAAGCAAAAGACATGTGCAATAAATATTATACCAGTTTGCCAAATCGCGAAAACACCCTCGATTTTCTCCTTTTCAATCCATTTTTTCCACGCTCGGTAATCAACAAACTAAAGCAAACCATGGAAACGTTGGAAAAAATTAGTCCGGAACGATTAGGCACCAAAGACAGCATCAGTTTTAAAGTGGCGAAAATTTCAACGCCGTTTTTTTACCTCGATGTTAATGAAATAGATGAAAACTTGCCGGAGTTCCTGGAAGACTTATTATCAAAAATTTACTTAATTAGCGACATGATAGCTAATGAATATTTTAATTAGGAATGCCAGTTTATCAAATTACGTACAATACCAGGAACCAATATTCCTCGAAAGTGCGCGATGCTTTACTGGAATTCATGGTTTTCCCGGCCAACCTTGAGAATCAGAGGGTCGAGAATCTTGAGTTTACATTCGAACCCAACTCGTCCTACTATACCGGACAAAATTTCTTTGGATTTGATTTTCTGAGATTCAGACTGAAAGATATTGGTGACAGTTTCTCTTTTAATCTCCGGGCAAATGTGCACAAAACTGAAACCAATCCATTTGACTTTCACCCCATTCCGTGGAAGGAAGAATCCACGATCCTGCAATCGGATGAATACCTGATTGACAATTACCTGTTCCTTAGTGAAAGTGATGCCACCCGCTTGCCGGAAGGCTATCAGTTTCCACGAAGGGAAGCTGAAGAAACGACCTTTAATTTTGTGCAGCGGGTTAACCGTTTTATTCACGAAGAAATTGAATACGACAACCGGGTAATAGATCCTCACCGTTTGCTGACAGAAACATTAGCCGAGAAGCGGGGAGTGTGTCAGGATCTTGCCCACATGATGGCAGCCATTCTGCGTAGAAACAAAATACCTACCCGCTATGTGAGCGGTTATCTCAATCAGGGTAGCGATGTGATCGGTGCCGGAGCCGTACACGCCTGGATTGAAGCTTTGATACCAGGCGTGGGATGGATTGGATTTGATCCGACAAACAATTTGTTGGAGGATCATCACTACATAAAAATTGCGCATGGACAAAATATAGGCGATTGTACAACACTTAAAGGAATTATAAAAGGAGCCGGATACAACCAAACCAGCTACGAAGTATTAGTGCAGGAACAAAACATAGAATGTAACCAATGACTTATTGTTTAGGAATCAGACTCAAAGACGGACTGGTGGCGCTTAGCGACACCCTGATCACTTCAGGCAACCAGACCATTACAGCAAAAAAATACAAAATATATAGTAAAGGCGATCATCATATTTTCCTGATGACCTCGGGATTACGCTCGGTTCGCGATAAAACACTGACCTATTTCTCTGAAGAAATGAAGGAGAAACTCGAAGGCATGAATCACATGTACCAGGTTGTTAATGCACTGGGCGATCAAATAAAGCGAGTGGCTGCCGAGGATAAAAAAACGCTCGATGAAAGTGGTATCGAATTCAATATCAACACTATAATGGGTGGAAAACTTGATGGTGACGATGAGCAAAAGCTCTACCTGATATACCCACAGGGAAACTGGATTGAGATTGGAAAAGGATATCCTTTTACCATTATTGGTAACTCTGGCTACGGCACTCCGGTACTGCGCCGCACAATTAACTATTACGAGTCGAGCCTTAGATTCGCTCTGAAAACAGGATTTTTATCTTTTGATTCAACACGTGTTTCTGCCAACGACGTAGGATATCCGATCGATGTAATTATTTACCCAAAAGACAGCAACGAATTGATAGTAAAACGTCTCGACGAAAAAGATCTTGCTGAGATTTCGCATTTGTGGGGAAATAAACTTACGGAGGCCGTTCGTGAGATTCCTGACGACTGGACCACCGGCATTCTTCCAAATGGAAGTTAGATCACCGGAACTTTCCATCAATATTCTTTTTTATCGTTCTTATTGATCCAGTTCGAAAATAAATAAAGCCCTTCTTCCCGTATGATGTTTTCGAAATCTACCCGGCGTTCGTCAATTTTTAGTTCGAGTTCGTCGTAAATAAACTGATCGTCGAAATTCGCTGAAGCGGCATCTTCGCGGGTACAAGCGTAATAGATCTTCTTAGGTCGGGCCCAGTAAATGGCGCCCAAACACATCGGACAAGGTTCACAGGAAGTATAGATCTCACAATCGTCGAGCTGAAAAGTTCCCAGCTTTCTGCAAGCCTCACGAATGGCAATAATTTCGGCATGTGCTGTCGGGTCGTTATACGACGTAACACGGTTAAATCCTTCGGCAATGATTTCGCCATTTTTTACAACCACAGCTCCAAAAGGTCCTCCTGCATTCATCTTCATACCTTTTTCGGCCAATTGTATGGCTGCACGCATAAATTTTCTGTCCGATGCTGTCATAACATTTCTGAATGTTTGTAGGTGATTAAAGTTAGCACCACGGCGCAGAAAAAACAAGAAACAGGTACTTATTCATTACGCTTTTGTTTCTCCACACTCCTTGATGACGGCCGGAGAATCAAACGCAACGATTGGTCATATGTCATGTAATTCCACAACCAATTGATAAAAATTACCAGGCGATTTTTCACTCCAACGATCGACATCAGGTGTACAAACATCCAAACCATCCATGCCGGGAAACCTGCAAATCTCAGATTCGGCAAATCAACCACCGCACGATTCCGGCCAACCGTAGCCATCGAACCTTTGTCCTTGTATTCAAAAGGAGCCTGCGCTTTTTCGCTTTGTATATTCAGCAGGTTTTTTGCTAGATTTTTGGCCTGCTGCAAGGCTACCTGTGCTACCTGCGGATGCCCCTGCGGATACTTTTCAGTCTCCATGTATGCAATGTCGCCGATGGCAAAAATATCATCATGTCCTTCCAACTGATGAAAGCTATTTACTTTTATCCGATTTCCCCGCACCACAAAGTCAGGATCTACTCCGTCAGGCATCTGTCCTTTAACGCCGGCAGCCCAGATCAGCGTATTGGTCTGAAAGTTTTCTTTATCCTCCAACTCAACTTCCTCCCCATCGTAATTCAACACCTTGTGATTGAGTTTTACTTCTACATCCAACCCCTTTAAATAACTAACTGCTTTGTCACCTGCTTCCGGGCTCATACCGTGCAAAAGATGTGTATTAGCTTCCACGAGGGTAATGGTCATGTTGTTAAAATCCATTTCGGGATAATCTTTGGGAAGAACAAACTTGCGCATTTCGGCCAGCGCACCACAAACTTCAACTCCAGTTGGTCCGCCGCCAACCACCACCACATTCAACAAGCGGCGTTTCTCTTCTTTATCGAGCCTTGTTACTGCACGTTCAAAATTCTCGAGTAGCGTGTTTCTTAAAAAAAGTGCCTCCGATACCGATTTCATCGGAATACCGTTTTTCATGAAACTTTCCATTCCAAAAAAGTTAGTGGTTGCACCCGTAGCAATCACCAAGTAATCGTACCAAACCGTTCCCAGTGTGGTATCGATCATTTTCTCGTCGGGCATTATTTTTTTTACATCGGCAATCCGGATAAACACATTTTTAATGTTTTGAAAAACTTTTCTTAAAGGAAAAGATATGGAGCTTGGTTCGAGGCCGGAAGTAGCAACCTGATAAAAAAGCGGCTGAAACTGATGGTAATTATTCCGGTCGATCAACGCAACCTGAAAATTGTGTTTGTATAATTTACGGGCCAGCTTTAGGCCGGCAAAACCGGCTCCAATAATCACAACACGAGGCTGATCCGTTTTAGGAATGTTAACAGGCATAATCTGTAATTTTCTAGTGAAACAAATGCTTAGATGGAAAGTTCTTAGTTAAAGCGGAAGGCAACGATTTGTTTACATTGACCGGAATTCAGAAACATTTTGGCATCAAAACACTATATTCCAAACGTTCGATTCAACTCTTTTATAATCTTAGATATTTTTCTTCTCGGTAATCTTCTCAATAATTACCATCTTTTAATTGACTTTTATTATTTATAAATATGATTTATATTTGAATAGTACAAATACAACTTCAATAAATATAACAACATTTACAAGTACTTTACCCGACGAAATTTTGGACCGACTCAATCAAATGGCTCAAAAACTTGCCATGCCAAAAAATAAGATCATTGAAACAGCCCTGCAAATCTACCTCGACCAGCTAACAAGGGCTGAGTATATAAAATCGTATAAACAAGCTGCAGCTGACGAGAGCATACTTGAGATTGCAGAAGAAGGCATGGAAGATTACTTTAAGCAACTTGGCGATGAAACAAAATGAAATCTGGCTTGCTGATTTAAATCCGGTTAAAGGCAGTGAGCAAAAGGGTATGCGTCCGGTGGTAATTGTAAGCGGAAATGTATTGAATGAATACATGCCAATTGTAATTGTTTGCCTGTTTACTTCAAAAATAAAAGGTTACAAAGGAAATTTGATTTTGGAACCGGACAGCATCAATCAACTTTCAAAGCCATCGGAATTGCTCACTTTTCATATTCGTTCGGTATCGAAAGAAAGACTCGTGAAAAAAATCGGGGGAATTACCGAAAAACAACTGGCTGAAATTAAACTAGGATTGAATGATATTCTAAGATACTAATCCACTCTTAAACCTGTAACCAACTGTTTCTTTTGAAGCGAAAACCAACTCAGGCCGGTAATCCAAACGATCCCATTTATGAGAATTAATACTACAACCAGCACAACGGTTGAAATAGAAACATCGGTATTTGTAGATAAAAACGATGGCAAGGTAGCAATTACCGCTGTTGCAAAACCGATTATCACGCCTGTTAAAAGCAGCGTCAGGTATTCGTCCACCAGCATTCTAAAAATGGTATTGATCCGAAATCCGATCGCCTGCAGCATCGCCAATTCGCGGCGTCGTTCAAGAATGGTTCGTGCGAGAATAACGGCTAGACCAATTGTTCCCAGTATCAATCCGAGCGTACCTAAAGCCAAAAATATCGACAGGTAAGTATTGGTTACCGAATAAAATTCAACCAATCGTTTTGCGGCCAGTTCCATCTCCCAGCCATAATCGCGAAATACTGATTGCAGCTCGTCTCCAATGGCCTGTTCATTTTCCCGGTCACCGTCTACCAAAAACACATTTGAGCCGCTACTGCTTGGGTAATTTCTCAGAAATTGTTGATTTGAGATCAGAACATAGCCCTGAAAAATGGAAGGGGTAGTTCCGGCAACCAGTTTTAAACGGATGGTGTCGCCCAACTCATTCTGGTATTCCAACACATCACCCACTTTTTTCTGTAACCCCCACTGAATAACGGTTTGGTCGGCAATGGCAGGAATTGTTCCATCCCCGAAATCCTGATCCAGATTCAGCCACGGATCGCCATCCAACTCCTTTTGTTTTACAGCGAATGAAAATCTGCCGGCGAGATCAGCCGGATCAACTCCTAAAATGGCGGGCTGTGCAATGCGATTCAAATTCAGGCAGCTGGCATCGTCGCCTTCCACTTTACGAAATTGCAAAAGACTAAAGTCTTCATAAATCCCTTCTTCTTCCTTTTTCTGCTCATTATTTACATCAAAAAGAACAGGAACGGTTGTCTCTGCAAAGTAGAGGAAACCACCGGTTCCACTCGACTGATCATCGGCATTGGCAAAAAGATCGAGTTTATTCGATCCGGTGGAAACCACAATAAAAGTGCCCAGTGCAAATAAGATCACAACGGTTAATGAACGACTCAGATTACGACTCAGATTAGCTTGTGTCAACGTATTCATGCTGAGATCTGTTCTTTTGCTGTTCTCAATTCGCACAAGAATTTTACGAAACAAAAACAAAAATCCACTCAGCAGAAGAGCTCCCAGGATGAAAAACATGGTAGATTCAAGTTGGTCGGCAGTGAACTGCAGGGCCAAAATAACTGCAACAGCCACAAATGAAATCCACATGAAAACATCGTAGATGAGGCCTGACTTTTTACCTCTTCTTTTTGTTACCGACTTTTGAAGTTCGACAATTTTCTTTTTTTGAAACTGGCGAAGGGATATAAAAATAGCAAGCAGCGACACCAGCACACTAAGCAACATCCCAACAACCAGCGTCGATGGTAATATCTTAATTTCCAAAACATTTGTCCGAACAATATCGAACCATAAAGTATTCAACACACGAAAAACCAACTTTGTATAAACAACCGAAACGAGAACTCCAACAATGGCTCCAGCAATAGCTGTTACCAATCCTTCGGAGATATAAAAACGCCTGATATGTTTTTGCCTGAAACCAACAGCGGCAAGCAAACCCACTTGTGTCGAACGGTTTTCAAGATTCAGCCGGAACAACAAGGCTGTTAAGATTACTGCAGCAATCAGGATAAAGAAACTGAGGCCAATAAACAATCCGCTAAAATCGGTGCCGTTCTGTGCAGCTTCTACTCCTTCCTTTCTAACCGGCTCAATTAACATCCCGAGGTCGGTGGCTGTAATATTTTGTTTGAACACCTGAAAATACTGTTCCTTACTAAATGTAGCCTCAGGATAACGCATCGCGGTATAACTCCCAAATCGATTCGACCACATTTTTACGGCTTTTTCCGTCGATACAAAAGCTTTTGGTGTTCCCTTGTACTCGTTCCAATAGACCTCATCTTTGTCACGAATCGCATCCAGATCAATGGGAACTCCAGCTTCCCATTCGCGGCAATGACCGGCATCCGAAAGTCCAGGCAGATGCGGGACACGCTCCGGATCACAAAGTTCCGAATTCATTCCAATGACGTGTTGCAACATAAAAACCGATTCTTTTTCAATCAGTTTTCGCAACGGTCCGATCTCGAAATATTTGAGTTTAATTGAGTCTCCAACAACGGCTCCCAAATCATCAGCGGCCCATCGGTTAAGCACAATATCATTGAATCCAAGACCATACTGAATGTTAGATGCAAAGGAGTAAGGAATTCCGACTTTAGTTTCCGGAGTTCCGGATTCAAGTTTCGAAATTTCATTTACAAAATAAGTCAGAACGGATTGTGCTCCCGGCAATTTTTGGAGTGTTTCTGCCACCTTTTCCTCCATAAATACCCGCTCGGTAGCTATTTCTTTTTCACCGGATTTAGTAAGTGTTTTTAGTTGCAATCCGGCATCAGAAGGAGTCAGAGATTGGTTGACCGATTTTAATACTTCTGAGTTATTCAGATCGCTCACTACCAGAATCCGATTGGCCTTACCTTCGAATTCCATTAGCTTATTCAACCGTTCAATCGACAGAAAAATATTGTAAGGTGCTGTCTGCGAATTCTTCAGGCTGAAACGTCCTAGCTGAGTTTTACCCAATACTACCTTCACTTCGGCACGCAAAGAAACTGTTGTCTCTTCGTCCGAGACAAAAGGCGCATTCATCGGAATCAAACTGGCCTTTTTTATTCGAACAAGAATGTTGTCTCCTTCCCTGACCTGAAGCTTCTCCGCTAAATTCCTGCTAACAGCAATCTGGTTATCATTCAGTTCTGTCAAAACAGGAGAATTTGATATCTCCTGAAAATCTCTATCAACGCCAACTACCTGCACCTTGTTTGCACGCCACTGGCCACCATCGGCCACTGCCAATCCTTCCAGCTGCAAAATCGGTGAAGCTATGAGTCCGGGTTGATTCGCTTCCATTTCCGCAGCCATTTCCTGCCTGAAATACCGATCTGTTGCTGCCACCTGGTGTGTTGTTTCACCCAATCGGTAAAAAGTTGCCTGAGTTAGACTGTATCGGACCGAATCGCCAATAACCAGTGAGCCTGTCAGTACCATGGTACTGATCACCACACCCAGCGCCACCAGCAGGTTTGCCCTTAAATAATGAATAAATGATTTTATTACAAATTGTAGTCTGGTCATAATCATCTTTAGTCATTCCCACGAATGCGTGAATGGGTTCAATGTAATTGCCCGTTTTTTAAAGTCAGTTTTCGCTCCATCTTATTTGCCATTTCAGCAGAATGCGTAACAGTAACGAGAGTCACCCCTTCCTCGGCGCTCAGTTCAAGCAACAAATCAGTGAGGGCTGTGGCATTCTCTTCATCCAATGCACCCGTTGGCTCATCTGCCAGAATAAGTTCGGGCTTATTGATCAATGCCCTTACTACTGCTGTCCGCTGGCATTCGCCTCCCGACATTTCCGCAGGTTTTTGATTGCGCTGCTCCCAAACTCCCACTTTTCTAACCAGATGCTCTGCCCAGTTTTTATCGTCTTTCGATGTCTTTCCATGCGCCAGAACCGGCAATAGAATATTTTCCATCAGAGTGAGTTGCGGCATTAAATGATGGAGTTGAAACACAAATCCCAGGTTCTGATTTCGAAATGTCGCCAGCCGATCTTTTGAATAAGAAGTCAGGTCACTTCCATTAAAAATCACCTCTCCAGCATCGGGTAAATCGAGTGCCCCTATCAGGTTTAATAAAGTTGTTTTCCCCGATCCGCTTGGTCCGACAATCGACAATCTTTCTCCCTTTTTGATTTCCAGATTTAGTTTATCAAGCACTGGTCGAAAACTATGTGTGCCGGGCTCTCCGTATCCTTTTGATATATTTTTTAGTTGTAGTAACATCTGTTTAAGTTAACCGCAAAGGGCGCAAAGTAGCGCAACGCTCGCAATGATTACTGACGCAAACTTTCGTATAAAGTTATAATTTCTTTGGCGTGGTTGTGAATATTGAACTTCTTTGTTGTGCCTTCGTAACCATCTCTGCTAAGCTTTTCCAGTTTTTCCGGATCAGTTAACAGTTCGCTCCAGGCTTCGCTCAGTTTTATAGGAGTATTGGGCATGTAGGTCACACCGCCACCTGACAGTTTTATGATCTCGGGAAAGGCTCCAAGCGCGGGCTGCACCACCGGGACTCCTGAGGCCATAGCTTCAATCATGTACATTCCGAAAGCCTCGCCAATACGAACTGGCACTGTGATCATCTGTACCTTTTTGAAAAAATCATTGACTTCTTTGCCTTCAAAATCCGGCACAATTTCAAAAGCTTCCCAAAGGTTGTTCTCCTTTAATTTACGTTTTTGTTCTTTGTTGAATTTTGTGTCATCGCCGGTTGAACCGCCGGTTGCAATCAGCTTCACATCTTCAAAACCCGGTTTCTGCTTTAGTTTGATAAAGGCATCCACCACAATGTCAAAACCATCCTTATGGCACATCCTTGAAATGTACCCGACATTACGTGGCTTTTCCTTTACCGATAAATATTCATAATCTTCCACATCCACTCCAAGATGTATGGTTTTCAACTGATCATCCGAAAGCTCCATGCGTTCTTTCATCACCCCGGCAAAAAAATCACTCACCGATACCAGCATATCAACGTCATTCGACCGCTCATGCATCAGCTTCCAAATTTTTTTCTGAAACTGCTGCTGCATCGGATCGATCCACACATCTTCATCCTGCAAGGTACAAACGACAGGAACGCCTATTTTCTCTTTTAACCTGCGGGCCAATCCCAATAACAGGGCATTCGAGATATGAATAATATCGGGCTTGCAATGCTCCGCAATCCAGTTGACCATATGGTAGAGTTCGTCTTTTTGTTCTCCTTCTTCCCCCAGAAGCATCGAAAGGGTCATATCTTCCAGCCCTTTAGCATTTGTGGAGCCGGCCATCGAGGCTGCCAGCTTCATCATAGGCCTTGAATTCAGCAGACGATCGAACCAGGCCGGTGCTTTCCGGAAAACGGGATACAGTTGTTTCAGGTAAGTACTTATTGCACCGTAAAAAATCGGGATATCTGAAATGTCGTGCTCGTCGGCAAACAGGGGCAAATACATCGGAATTTTGGTCACCTGATGTCCTTCTGCCCGAAGCGCATTAAAATATTTGCTGTCGCGCAGGCAGTTTCCGCAATAAAAACTACCGCCCGAACCGGGTATGATCTGAATAATATTCATATTCTTTAGGTTAGAAGTACGAAGAAAGAAGCAGAAGGAAAATTCATTTATTTCTCACTTCTTTCTCTAACTATTTTCCAAAACAATACACATTCCCGTCGTACGCCCCCACATAAATCTTCCCGTCAGCCACAGCAGGATTGCTAATGATCTGGCCGCCAATCTCATATTTCCAGACAAGTTTACCATCCGATAGGTTCACAATCGCCAGATCGCCACGCATATTGGCTACGATCACTTTATCCTGAACAATCAGCGGCGACGCTTCCACATGCCGACCGGTATTGTACTCCCAGTACATTTCTCCCGTATTCTTATTAAAACAGTACAGGAATTTATTATAGTTGGCCGTTACGACTTTATCTCCGATTATAGCGGGAGAAGCAATAAACTGTAGTTTGGTTTTTTCGTGTTCCCACACCCATGTCGTACGATCGTCTTTTAAATCGACCTGAAAAAAACGGCCATCGTAATCGCCTATGTAAGCTTTATCTTTTTCCACTGCTACCGAGTTAGCAACATAAGTGGCCACATCTATCTTTTTCACCAGCTTTCCAGTTGCAATATCAACCATGTGTAAATAGCCATCGCAACCACCAAACATGGCCATTCCATCCTCGCAGGCAGCAGCACCGTTTATAAAATTATCAGATTCATATTTCCAGAGACCTTCACCCGTTTTCGCATCTACACAGTGCAGGTAATAATCGTAACTTCCTACCACAATACGAACCTTATCACCCGACTTCCACCAGTTGGCCGAACCAATGATCTGGTTTTCGCATTCGTATTCCCACAGTTTCTTTCCGGTTTCCAGTTCAATGGCATACAACATTCCGTCCAGGTTGCCGATGTAGACGGTTTTATCCAAAATCAAAGCCGGAGCTTCAATGGAATTATTGGTTTCGAATTTCCAAAGCAACTTCCCCTCTGTATCCAGGCAGTAAACAAATCCATCGGTGGAACCGATCACCACTTTATCCCCAGCAACAACCGGTGCCGATTTTATATTGTCATCAGTTTGGAAAGTCCATAGCAATTCAGGTGAATCGGGAATAGTGCTTTTAGAGACGCCGTTCAGTTTCTGGTCGCCACGAAAAATAGGCCATGAAGAAGTGGGTTGAGCATTCGCCCCAAAACTCAGGATTATTAAAACAACTACTATCCAATACTTCATAACACCTTTTTTATAAAGATTGTAGAATGAAAATCAAAAATATGAAAATCGTTAATCATCATTCATTTCTTTCAAACTTATAGCACCGGTAGGGCAACTCTTAGCCACTTTCTCGGCGGTTTCAGTCAAGCCTTTATCCAAAGCTTCCTGAAAAGGTACACCAATTTCCACATCAAAACCTCTTCCAACATACGAAAAACCAAATCGCTCGGAATACTTTTCCGTTAAGCGCACACAAATACCGCATTTAATGCATTTTTGCGGTTCGTAAATCACCGATACGTGATTGATTTGTTTGGTAATACTTCGTCTGTCGCTGGTTTTAAAACGTTTCTGATCGACCTGATACTGATCGGAATACTGACGCAATTTACAATCATCGATGGCGCGGCAATCGCAATGCAGGCAACGTTTGGCTTCGGCAATTGCTTCTTCTTTTGTAAAGCCTGTATGCCCACCATCTTTAGGGAATGTTCTTTTCCCGGGAACGGATTCTTTTAAATATTCTGCAAATTCTTCCGCTACTAATCTGCCAAACCGTGAATTGAACAGGCGTGGTTCACCTTTGATTTCCTGATTATCGAGGAACTGCAACACCGAAAAAGCCACTTCTTTTCCCTGCCCTACCGAGCGCACCGCCAAACGCGACGAACGCAAAACATTTCCAACCGCAAACAACTTCTCATCGGAAGTTTGATAGTTTGAGCGATCGACAGCAATTCCTTTGGGATTTGATTTGAGTCCAAAAATTTCTGCGTTTTCTGAAATTGCGCCGGTAGCCACCACAATCGCATCGTATTCTTTTTTAAACTGTTCGAATTCCTGCACTGCAATAGCTTTTCCTCCATGAAATTCAACACCTGTTTTCAGGATGGCATCGATTTCTTTATCGAGTACCTTTTTAGGCAGAATTTCGTCATCGATCTCAGTTCGAAGCAATCCACCAGCTTTTTCGTTTTGATCAAACAGTGCTACCTGAATTCCTTTTAATTGAAGGTAATAAGCCGCTGCTAATCCGGCAGGACCTGCTCCAACAACCGCAACTTTTTTACCTGATTTTTCTATTCCAAATAAATCCGGTTCAATACCATCGTCTCCGACAATGCGTTTCAAAAGACAAATTGAAACCGGTTCATCCACTGTTTTACGGTGGCATGCTCCTTCGCAGGGTGCCGGGCAAATACGGCCCAAAACAGCGGGCAGGACAATATCTTTTTTTACAACTTTCAGAGCCTCATCCAATTTATCGGCAGCAATCAAGCGGTTCATCTTTGGAATGTCCATGTGCGCCGGACAAGCCACCTGACAAGGTGCTTCGCAATCGCCAACATGTTCGCTCAACAACAATTCAAGGGCTGTTTTCCTCGATTCTGTCACCTCCGCATTTCCGGTATCGATATCCATTCCGTCAACCACATTTATCGAGCACGACGGCAGCAACTTACCTGTTGCGTGATCTTTTACCATACACAACATGCAGGAAGTAACATGCTCCAGTTCGTCGTGCCAGCATAGATTCGGGATGTCGATGCCCAAAGACTGTGCAGCTTTCATCACCGACGTGCCTTCTTCAATCTGAATTTCTTTGTTATTTATTTTTAGTTTGATCATTTTTTCATAATACTAGATACTCGGTTCCTGCTGCTTGATCACTTTGATTTTATACTATTTCACATCAATCGCATCCACCGGACAGGCAGCCCGGCAGGCATCGCATTTAATGCATAATTCGGTATCGATGCTGTGTTTTTCGTGTGGTGTAAACGGGATGGCATCAACCGGGCACTTTTGTACGCACTTGGTACATCCGATACACTCATCATTTACCGAATAGGTGATCAAGTCCGGGCATTTACCGGTCGGGCATGTTCCGTTAATATGCGCTTCATATTCTTCCCTGAAATACTTCAATGTACTTAACACCGGATTTGGTGCCGTTCTTCCGAGTCCACACAAGCTTCCTTTATTAGTCCACTCAGCCAGTTTTTCCAATTCCTCAATGTCTCCGGGTTTTCCTTTTCCCGATGTTATTTTTTCCAGAATGTCAAGCATCCGCCGCGTACCCACACGACAGAACGTACATTTTCCGCAGGATTCTTCCTGAGTGAATGACAGAAAATAGCGGGCAATATCTACCATACAATCGGTATCATCGAGCACCACCAATCCGCCCGATCCCATCATGGCGCCTTTTTCCTGAAGTGACTCGAAATTAATCGGAGTATCCGCATATTCAGCGGGGATACAACCGCCTGACGGACCACCAATTTGCACTGCCTTAAACTTCCGTCCATTGGCAATACCGCCACCAATCTCTTCAATCACTTCGCGGATTGTAATTCCCATCGGTACTTCAATCAATCCGCCACGGGCAACTTTACCGGCCAGTGCAAATACTTTTGTTCCGGTGCTTCTGCCTGTTCCTATTTCGGCAAACTTCTGCCAGCCTTCGCGTAAAATATAGGCGATCTGAGCAAAGGTTTCTGTGTTGTTAACCAGGGTTGGCTTTCCGAATAAACCACTCTGTGCCGGAAACGGCGGACGAATCCTCGGAAATCCACGATTACCTTCAATGGAAGCGATCAGTGCAGTTTCTTCGCCGCAGACAAATGCACCAGCACCTTCATAAATCTGTAAATCGAAATCGAAATCGCTTCCCAGAATACTTTCTCCAAGCAGTTTATTCTTCCTGCATATTTCCAAGGCTTCGCGAATACGTTTCACCGCCAGCGGATACTCTGCTCTGATGTAGAAATAACCCTTATGAATTCCAGTGGCAAATGCAGCAATTGTCATTCCTTCGATGATCCGGTAGGGATACGATTCGAGCAACATCCTATCCATAAAAGCCCCGGGGTCGCCCTCATCGCCATTGCAGATCAGGTATTTTAAATCGCTTTTTTCCTTTTTGACAAACTCCCACTTTAATCCGGTTGGGAAGCCGGCTCCTCCCCGTCCCCGAATTCCACTTTGTTTGACCTGCTCCACCACCTCGTCGGGTGACATCGATTTCATCACCTTCTGCAATGCCGAGAATCCACCTCTCTTTTTGTACTCTTCAATATCAAGCGGATTGATCATCCCGCGGTATTCGGTGGCTATGGGCAACTGATTTCCAAGGAAAGAAGCCACCGGTTTCTCGCGCATACTGATTTCATAGCGCTGAACACCGTCCCAGTTGCGATCAGTTTGAATGGTTTCTACCGTGTGCAGCAATTTATTTTTTAGCTTGTTAAATAATCCCGGAGCCTGAAAATGAGACTCAACTATGTCTTTTACATCTTCGGGTTTTACTTTGGCATATAATGTGGCATCTCCTTCGTTGGGAACAACTTCAACCAGCGGAACCTGGTGACACATTCCCACGCAACCCACGTGTTTCAGATTTACACGCATACCACTTTCGTTGACCACCTGCTCCACTTCTTCCCTGATCTCCTCGCTTCCGCTTGCCACACAACACGATCCCAGTCCTATCCGTATTTCTCCCTGAATTTCGGAACCGTCAGCCTTTCGTGCCTTTCCGGTATCTTTTTTGCCCTTTATGCTTTCAAAATCTTCTATGACCTGTCCAACCTGATCGGAAGCCACATGGCCATAAGTAGTTCCATCGATTTGAACTACCGGAGCCAATGTACAACATCCCAAACAAGCCACTTTCTCTAAAGTGTATTTTCCCGACTCATCGGTATCAACACCCTCGGCAAGTTTCATTTCCCGACGAAAAGCATCGTACACCTGAACGGCTCCTTTTACATGGCAGGCAGTTCCCACACAAACCTTAATCATGTGTTCGCCAACAGGCTGCAAACGAAATTGTGAGTAGAAACTGGCCACCCCAATAATTTCTGCAGCTGTTATTTCTGATTTGTCGGCCAGTAAGCGCAAGGCTTCTTCCGGAAGGTAATTGTATTCCTTTTGGATGGCTTGCAAAATAGGAATCAGGCTTTTTTTTGTTGTGCCTTTTTCCTGTATTAGTTGGTCGATATATTGGTTGTATTCAGTCATATTTTTCTCGCAAATTCGCGAAGACTACAAGTTTATTCTCCGATGCAATACAAATTATTATCTCCGCGGATATAAATCCGTCCATCCGAAAATGCAGGAGTTGTTCCGGCTGTCTCGCCCAGCTCATTTTCAGCCACTTGTTTCAACTCTTTTCCAAATTCGTAGATTCGCATCTCTCCGTCGTTATCCATTATAAATAATTTCCCGTCGGCCACTACCGGAGAAGAATAGAGCGTGGTACCAACATCTTCTTCCCAGTACATTTCGCCGCTTTTAGCATCGTAACAGGCAATAACGCCGTAACTGGTACAAACGATCAGCAAACCATCATGTGCAACCGGGCTCGATGCCTCGGGCAGGTAATAATCATCTTCCCAAACAATCGAATTCGTTTTCACGTCGATGGCCACCAGCCGCGCATATTCGTTGGCTGCGAAAACCAATCCGTTATCGTAAGCCACAGAAGGCCCAACCTCTCCCATCATGCATTCTACTTTCCAAAGCTCTTCGCCTGTCTCCACATCGTAACCGGCCACTATCGGATCGGCAGTCAATATCACCTCATATTTTCCATCGATCTCGGCAAGTACCGGGCTGGCCCATGAAATTTTTGCATCTCTTACCGTTTCCCAAACTGTTTCACCGCTTTTATTATCAAGTGCCAGTACTTTACCTCCGGAGTTTGTATCGTACTGAACCAACAGTTTCCCTCCCCAGGTAATCAGCGACGACGAATGTCCGTAATGGTTATTTGGAACGCCAAGATTTCGGGCCCAAAGTCGCTTGCCTTCCATATCAAAAGCAATTACATCGCCGGTAGCAAATATGGCAAATACCGCTTTACCGTCAGTAGTAAGCGAAGGTGCCGAAAGACCGGTATCGGGAGTAACCCGTGGCATTGTTGCCGGCGATCCCTGTATGTTATTGGCCACGCCGGTCCATAAGAGTTTACCGGTATTCCGATCGTAGCAGTACACCTCGCGGCTGGCTGCATCGGCACCGGCAATAAATATTTTATCGCCCCAAATTATTGGCGAATTATAGCCATGTTTCGGTACCGGAGATTTCCACAAAACGTTTGTTCCTGAAGCCCCTTCCCATTCTGTCGGTATATTTTTATGAAAGATCACACCCTGCGCCAGCGGTCCACGGAATGAATTATGATTTGCTTTTACATCGGCTAAAGTCAATCCGGAACTTGTGCTCACAGGTTTCTCCTCAACAACCTTTTCTGCTGTATTTTCCTTTGATTCTGAGGTCGTCGGCTCAACAGACTGCTCATCAGTCGATTCCGTCACCTCACTCACATCACCGGCTTCCTGATTAGCAATTTCCACTGCTCCATCCTGCTTTTCAGAACCTGATGACTGTTTTATTTCAATCACCTCAATACCCTCATCTTCTGGAGTTGTTTCATTCTGTGCTGTCAGGCTTTCGGCACTGTAATAATTCAGGTGATTAACAGTTGCGAACGATGCAACCACAGCCAGAACCATAACAACTGCTCCGACAATTATAACTCCTTTTTGTGCCAAAATCCGGCTGGTGATCTCATTCTCCAATTTAGCATCCGGTTCTTCAATTTTGCTTTTCAAAGAATAATAAACACGTAGTGCAAATGCCAGCACAATGGCTCCGAACAACATAAGGTAAGCGCCGGTTTTTACCTGCCACTGACTGTTAAAATAAGCTTTGCGCGCCAGCAAATCGAAATTACGGATCTCGGCCTTTAATTCTTCGTTATTAGGCTCATCTTTCAGGCGTTCGACCAGAGCTTCAAGCGCCTTGCTTTCAATAGGATCGCTCTTTGTGATCTGCCAGAAATTCAATAGCAACAAAATGGCCACAGCCGTGCAAAAGATACCGGCAATCAGGGCGATGTTCTGTGCTATTATTAATTTATCGTTGTTGGTCATATATTTTTGGTTTGAAGATGGAAGCATGAAGTCTGAAAATTTTTTCAATTTTCAACTCCTCCTCCTGCTTTTTTAGTTTCAATATTTCAATTTACTGTTCATCACTTTTCCACCGGACAATAATCCACACAACGGGCACAACTGAAACAGTTTCCTTTATGCGGTTCGTAATCCTGTCGTTTACGGAAAACCACCGTATTCAATAATGTCATTCCTATTATCAGTCCCAGAAATCCTCCGGCAATCATACTTCCTGTATAAAACTTGTCCTGAATGGTTTCAGCTTCCACCACCAACTCATCCATCGTTTTTCCCATCGACATAAAAGTTTGCACATCAATATTATCAGGATCATTCCGGATTTCAGGATTGGAAATCAGGAGCTCAGCTAGATAAACCGTTGGATTGGCCTTCGAAAGAAACACATACGATCTATTTCCCACAAAAACGCCAAGCGCCACCCATAATGGAATAACCAGCGCATAAGTCAGAAAGCGTTTCGGTCCTAAACCAGACTTTACAACCTCTTTTTCGTTGGCAGGAAAATCGATGGCATCGAAAGGACAGGAATTGGTGCACAGTTTACACTGAATACATGATGAAGGAGTTATGGTGACGTGCCGCCGAGAAAACCGCGACATCCAATTCAGCGGAACACTATACGGACAAAGGAAACGGCAGTAAGGGCGGGCAACAAACATTCCCATCAACAGGAAGGCCACGCCAAAAACTACCATTAAAAATTTCGCATCCATCCGGAAAATGCCAATAAACGGATCGTATCGGCAAATGATGAAATCGGTTCCGGTTGCTGCATACAAAACAGCCAGAGAGAGATAAATGTACGGGATCAATCCCAACGTTTTATTCAGCCATTTGGGTAGGCTAATCGGTTTTATAATCACCAAATCCTGAATGGCCCCAAGCGGACAGGCACCTGCACAAAATGTTCTCCCGAAAAAAAGGGTGAAAACCAGTGGAATTAAAAAAAACAGAAGTGCAGTCAGCGAAATTGCATAAGTGGCATCAAAAAACGTTAAGGTTACATTCTGAATGGCACCGATGCTGCAGATACAACCAAGACGATAAAATCCAAAATACGCCAGGGTAAAAACCGACAGCCATAGAACTCCTCGCCGCGAACGCTTTTTAATTACCATCCAGGTGACGGCAGAGAGTACCAAAAGCAACACCAGTACATCGATGTATTCCATGGCTAAAGCCCTTGGCTCGGGTGTTACCGGTGAGGGCTGTTCGTAGCCGGTATCGAATTCGGGTTTTGGAAAGCGTTGTTGCTGCGCACTTAAAGTAAAAGTTGAAACGAAAAAGGCAACAGCAAAAACTACAACCTTTGCATATTTCAAGAAATATAGTTTCCAGTCGCAATCACAGTATTCAGTCCTTTTTTCAAATGACTTGCAGGTTGCAGCTTGTAGTTTATTGCTATTTTCTATTTGATCGATTTTGTTCATTCAGTTTTAATCAGTCTAAGCCGGATTTGTCCAGTCGCCTTTAACTTTATAAGCCTCGCTTGCCGGTACCCTGCTAATGGCGTCATTTGGGCAAACACGGGCAATGGAACATTCATTGCAATTGACACAAATGTGGTGCATGATCTGCAAATGGAGCGAGCCGTTTCCAAACGATGTGCAACCGGCCACGCATTTGGCACAACCGATACACAAATCTTCATCAATGTGGTATTCAAAATATGGCTCTTCGATAAAGCGACGCTCAATGGCTGCCGTTGGACATAACTGGTTTTCGGCCGCTGTACTTCGTGCATTGGCATCGGGTTTCAGGTATCCACCGCACAAATCACAATAACCACACAAATCAAAAGCATGGATGCATTTTACAGCCGATGGTGTCATAACACACTCGGTGGCACAGCGACCACACTGCGTGCATTTAAAAGGATCGATCTGCCAGACATAATCGTCGGTAGTTACCTTTCGCAGCGCCGCAAAACTAACTGTCCCAAGCGAGAGCAACAACGAAAGACGTGCTCCGTTCTCGATAAACTTTCTCCGGCTTTGTGCTTTATTTTTCTTTTCCATCTTTTACCTCCTTCGCCTGTGGAAGTTCACATTTGCTGAATTTTCCACAATTCTCGCATGTTGGAGAAACCGAGCATGTGGCGCTAACCTTTTTATTCATCACCAGGTAACCCGATGCAGCGGCAAATCCTCCAAGCAGCAATAATCTTCCTCCGGTTTGTATGAATTTTTTTCGATCCATTTTCTCCATTTTTAATTCGTCTCTGACGCTATTTTTTCTCAAATACCCTCAGTACTTTTCGGTCAAAATCCAGTGCGTAAATATTTCCTTCGCTATCGACTGACACATCGGGTGCCTCGCCTTCAATCTTATTTTCAAACTTATCGGGTGGAGCCACGACTCCTGAAAACTCTCCCGACGGTTTATACACTTTTATTCGTACAAGTCCTTTTTCGCTGGTAACAAAACTTCCGTCAGGTAGAGAGCAAAAATGCGCTGGATTACAACATCCGCTAAATCCTTCTGTTCGCGCACCACTCGCTTGCCAGTGCTCCCTGAGATTACCTTCGGCAGTATATTGTTCCAATGTGTGAATTCCGGGGTTCACCACCCACAAATCGCCATATCCCGTAATATCCATATCGAAGTACGGGCTGGGAATGATAAAACCATGTGAATCGTCAATATTGGCTTTTCCTTCAAATTCATTCATGAGTTCGCCGCTTGTGTTAAAGCGATAGATTCTTCGGGTTCCCGCATCGGCGACAAAAATATTTTCGTCGTTTACTGCTACTGAAGTGATGTAAGCGTTTTCGTTTTGCAGGTTCCAGCCAAGCACTTTAACCCCGGAGTTGTTCAGTACTTGTACTCCCTTTCTAAAAGCAACGTATATCCTGTTTCCGCTTACTTCAACCGTTGTGGGTTCTTCTTCAAAAGCAGTTTCCATCAGTAATTGTCCTGCAGGATCAATTACTATTAACTTTTTATCCCCAACCAGGTAAATAGTATCTTTTTCGATAGTGATTCCGGCCGGTTTCTCAAATCCGGGTTTAAAATTCCGGGTTTCTTTATAATGAATCAGTTCTTCGTCAACATGCCTGAACTCATCAACACTGTATTCAAATTTATTGGCTTCCATCCGATCGGGTCTTTTCGACGACCAATCGATCAGCATCACTGCAACAATCACCACTGCAAGTACAATCAGAAATATGACAATGCCTTTATTTTTCATCTCAAACGTTTAAGTCAATGCATACCATTGTTTTCGAATCGCGCATAATCAGGTAACCATCGGCAAGGGCAAACGGGGCCCAGGCATCGTGCGCGTTTTCTAGTACTTTAACCTGATCGAGCTGAATGTAACGTTCTGTACTCGGACGCGCTATGGTGAGCGTACCGTCATCATTCAGAATAAACATTTTATTATCAGCTATAAAGTACGGTCCTAAACCAAATCGGGTTTCCTTGCCACTCGACCACACAATCTTTTTAGCATCGGACGGAGCAACGCACACCATCTGGTTCCGCAAAGCACCTCCGTCTTTGGGCAGAATCCCAAACAAATGCCCGTTCCAGTAAATTGGTGTCTGCTGTTCGCATGCCAGTCCGTCTTTTGGGCTGTATTCATCAAGCTCTTTAACCGTGAATTCACCGTTGGTTTCAACCAGTTGAACCATCATACTTCCCGCGCCATAACCAGCCGTAAGGAATATTTTCCCGTAGGGCATACAAACGGGCGAAGGTGCTACAACCGAGTGGTTCCAGGCATTGGTTTCCCACAAAATTTTTCCGGCATTAGGTCCGTCGGCTGCTACTCCCAGCAAACCGCCAACGGCACTATACACATACATTTTTCTTCCTCCAAAAGTAAAAGGCATAATACTAGAATGCGACATTTTCCAACCCATAGGATTTGGCGTCTCCCACAATTTCTCACCCGTCTCGCAATCTACAGCCACCATCATTTTTGTTCCCCCGGTAGCCAGAATTGCAACACCATTATCGATGAGCGGACACTGCCCGGTGTACCAAAAAGGAATTTCGTTTTCGTATTCCTTGACAATATCGAGGCCCCAGCGGAAATTTCCGGTTTCGCGATCAACACACATTACATGGCATTTGGGCCCGATGGTTACCACGTAATCTTCGGTCACGGCCGGAATAGTCCGCGACATGCCGTGATTTCGTTTAATGGCCACATCGTAGCCGCGGCTCCACTGCTCTGTACCATCAATTAGTGAAAAACAACGCAGGCGATCGGCACGCTCCTCTTCGTTGTAATCCAAAACATAGGCCAGTCCCTTATAGATGGCCGCTCCCGAATGTCCTTCGCCCAATTCCACCGACCAAAGAATTTTTGGTCCTTCCGGGCCAAACTTGTCGATAAGTTTTACCGGCGATTTCGAGATATTATCCAGATCAGGTCCTCGAAAATTTGGCCAGGTTTCGTTCAACGGTTTGTAGTCTGAACTGTATTCTTCGAAATATTCACCAATGGTTACATTTTGCACAAAGGCATTTCCTTCACCACGATTATCGGCTCCTTCAAGATTTACAGAAAAATCTTTGGTTGGGTCGGCACTAAGCCACCAAAAAAGTGCAACTAAAGAAAGGACACTTACTACAATCAGGATGATATTTATGCTTTTTTTAGTCATTAATGTTAATCTCAAGAACCGTCGTGCTGTCCGTCAGCTGACGGATTCAGCATCTTCTCAAATGGATTCCAAAACAAGTTCGGAATGACGAATTATGCCTTTATATTATACACCATCAGCACATCGCCGTGCCTGATAAAAAGTTTTCCATCTGCAATAAAAGGATGTGCCCAGTGCGGACCTGCTCCTTTTCTTATTTTGAACTGGCTGATCACCTTAAAACCATCCGGGTCGGGTTCAACCAGGCCAACATTTCCCCGTTCGTTATAACAGTAAAGCAGCCCATCGGCCATTACTATTGAACCTTTGGTATCCCAGTCGGCAACATATTTTATTTCACCAGTGTCCCAATTCATACTTATCCAGCGACCTCTTTTATTGTCGAACCAATTCGATCCGTACAAATACCCGTTGTGCAAAATGATACCGTGATGGTGATTGTCGAAAGTGTGATCAACAAATTTTTCAGTAACTGATGTTCCTGTTGAATCCATTTCGAGCATCACGGCCGGATAATCGTAACCCATGGTAAGAAAAATTGTATTGTCTTTAAAAACAGGTGTATTGGTCCAGATCAATCCGTTTTGATCCCATTTTTCAGGATCCCAGTACCTGTAACTCCAGGCAATCTCACCTGTTTCAGGAATGATCGCCATTAAATCTGTTCCAATTATTGCCAGTATGTAACGCAATCCGTTCCATTCGAAAATTGTGGCGGAAGCGTATGCCCGTGGTCCACCCAGCGATTTGGTTTGCCAGATTTCTTCGCCTGTCATTTTATCCAGAGCAACAATGCTGGTTTCCTGACCTCCGGGAGAAACAATCAGCTTGTCATCACACAATAAAACCGTTTCCGAATTTCCCCAGATATGATACTCTCCATTAAAATCTTTATCAACATCAACTTCCCAGATGGCCTTTCCTGTTTCTTTGTCGATACAAGAAACCTGACCGGTTCCGCTCTGCACGTAAATCCGGTTTTCTTCTATGACAGGAGTACTGCGGGTATCGGGAAACGATTTGTTCCACGACCGTCCGTAAGCTACCTGCCACTTAAAACTACCATCAGGATTTATTGCTGTAAGGTAATCCAGCGTATCAATCATTCCGGAAGTGTAGATCATTCCATTATCAAAAACGGGAGATGAAAATCCCTTTCCAATCTCCTCAACCTCAAGTACCTCCTCCGGACCATCTGCAGGCCATTCTTTTAACAACCCGGTTTCAGGGAAATGTCCGTCGCGATCAGGACCGCGCCATTGTATGGGTTGGGCAGTAGTCCCAATTACATAACATAGTAAAACAGAAGTGATCAATATTTTAATTCGATTCATTTTTAGCTGGCTTTTGGTTCTTGAATTTCTACCTGAACAAACAGAGCTACTTTATTTTGTAAGCAATGAGTGCGTCGCCATGGTGGACAAACAACCGACCATTATTGATAACCGGATGTGCCCAGTGCTGAGCACTTCCAAGCTCAACCTTGGTTTTACTAACTACTTCAAATGCAGAAGGATCGGCTTTTACCAAGGCCAGATCACCGCGTTCACTGTAGCAATACAGCATTCCGTCGGCATAAATGGTGACACCCTTGGCAATGTCTTTGGCAGCATAAGTTTCTTCACCGGTTTCCCAATTCACGCAGCGCCACTCACGGGCATTATCACCCGATCCGTAGAGGTAACCGTCAACAACCACCATTCCTCCCATACGGCTGTCGAGCTCAGTTTTTGTCCATGCCTTTGTTACGCTGCTTCCATCATCACTTAAATTCAATTTTACACCACCCTGACCATATCCGCTAAAGCAAAACAGATCGCCATCATAAAATATCGGAGTATTCGGGTGTACATTCCATCGATTAGTGTGCGGATAATCCCAAAGTAATTGTCCTGTTTTTGCGTCGAGGCCAATGATATGATCGGCAGTATGAGTAACCAGAAGTTTACGTGCAGGAAGTTCTACAAGCAAAGGAGTACAGTAGGCTGACAGTTCGCCCTTCCCGGCTGAAGTCCATATGAGATCACCGTTTAAACGGTTCAGTGCCACTACATTGTTCTTCTTTCCTCCCGGTGTCAGATAGACAACATCGCCGTCAATAAGTACCGTTTCGGTTACTCCCCAGGTAATGTTTTCTCCGTCAAAATCTTCAAATGAATTCTTTGTCCATTTTACATCGCCGTTACCTGAGTCCATGCAGGTTAAAACACCATAGCCACTGTAAACATACATCAGATCGCCGTCAACTACAACCGAAGAACGCGATCCCGGATAGCTATCTGTATACTCCTTCCCGTAGGATTTCTTCCACCAGAGTTTTCCGTCCTCCGACAAAACAAATACAAAGCCTTCTCCATCTACCATGCCGGTGATGTAAATCTTTCCGTTGGCAAATACTGGTGACGAATGTCCTTCACCCAAGCCTTCATACGACCAAAGTATTTCAGGTCCGCTTTCAGGCCAGCTTTTCAACAAACCGGTTTCGTTGTAAATACCGTTGTTTCCACCACGCCAAACCGTAGGATTTTGAGCATCAATGTTTGATATAAAAAATATACTCAAAAGCAGGAATAACAAAGTTTTCTTTCTCATGACTTTTAGTTGATTAAGCTCCTAAAAATAAAATCAATTCAGCATGTTGCCAATATTACATCGTAATTTATTATCACTCTAAATTACAGGGATTACAGTGGATTAAAAGCAGATAAATTACTCTTATTTTTGAGTCTGGATTTGCTTAACCAGCGCTTCGAGATAAGCAGTGAGCGGATACATTTTTTCGTCGTACCAAAGCGAGGCAAAATACAAGCCGATTGGAGCCGATTTCAGGCCTTCTTTACTGAATCTTTTATCCAGCCATTTCAAACCGTTTTCGCAGACTTGCTGATGGCTGCTGCCGGTAAGCGCGGTAATACTCAGCGCTGTTTCCTCAATTGTACCTGCAATGTTTTTAGCACCTCCCCAACTTCCGTCCTCATTCTGAACGTTTACAAGATAATTCTCGGCCGAAGGAATTAAAGTTGCAAGTTCTTCCTGAAACGCCAGATCATCTTCAACGGCAAACAGCGCGTCCTTTAAATAAGCCAATACACGGGCAGTTCCGTACACCGGATTATGATGATCTTTTTCCCGCTGATTTCCGAACCATAACGGCAACCAGCATCCATTTTCTAACTGATGTTTTTGCAGGTATTCAAAAGCCTTCTGAAGAGCACCTTGGACTTCATTTGAAAAATCTGCCTGCATTTCTTTTTTGTAGACTAATTTGGCAGTCGCCAGCGCCAAAAGACAATGCCCCGTTAAATCGGCACAACTCTGGTCGAAAGGCAGTTTTCCCCATCCTTTTGAAAAGGTCGGAAATCCGCCATCGGAATTTTGAAGTTCGAGCAACCACTGAACACCGGCGAATACTTCATCTTTTACCTGATCGGGATTATTCAAGTTTAATAAAGCTAAAATTGCACCTGGAGTGTCGTCTCCGTCAGGCACTGAACCGGAAAAATTCGTCCAGCCCCAACCTCCGGGTGACGTTCCGTTAAACGGATGAATATTTCTGTTCTGAATCTCAATGAGATGTTTGCTCAACCGGTTTTGCTGCTCACTGGTCAGTACCTCATCTTTTCTGTTGCCCAGCGCTTTTATGCTCAGGGTCGTTACCCAGGTTGAAAGATCGACATCGATTGGCCAGCCACCATCTTCTAGTTGTGTTTTTTTCAGAAAAGCAATGCCTTTTCCCACCACATCGAGGTCGCGATAACCGGCGTTGATCAAACTCAAAGCCACAAAAGCCGTTAAAGGAATCGCTTCGAGAAAACCGCCACTTTCGGGCATCGATTTTTGCAATATTTTCAAAGCTCTCTTTTCTGCACTTCCTCTAATCCATTTACCAACTTTAGCTGATTTTTTCTTTTTGAAAATGACAATTCCCACAGCAATCAGCGCCGGGATGGCGTAACTTACCACACTTAAATTCAACAAACGATAGAATTTTCGTGGCAACAAAGCCAGTTCAAAAGGCAATTGCGGTATTTTTTTAAAGGCATCTTTCTGCGGGATTCCACAAAGGGCCGCCATGGTAAGAATCGGCACCGAAAAAGTGTAATCGATTTTGTAGTGAGCAAGTATAGATTTTGCTACATCTCCGGTCCTGAGATCAATATTTTGAGCAAACAACCAATCTGACGACTTTTGCTGAACTGCTGCTATCTTTTCATTTTTCTCTGTATAAAGATTCAAAACTGCATAAACTAATAATGTGGTTGAAATATTCCCCGGACTTTCGGGTGTGTCGCCATAACTTCCATCGGAATTAAAATTACTGGATAACCAGTTCAATCCGGCCTGAATTTCAGAATCATTCTCATCAGCATCGTAAAAATGAAGGGCAGCAACAGCCACTGCAACTCCCAGAGCACTTGATGATAAACGTCCGGACCAGAAACCATCTTCATTCATTTCTGAAAGAAGGATTTCGCTGAGCTCATTAAAACGTATTTCAAGCTGTTCCTTATTCATCTTTCACCCTTCAATTTATAAGGCTTCCCAGTGCCAGCAAGCCGTAAAAAGTATATTCCAGATCTTTGGTCCGATCTCCATCGCCCGATAAAAATGCACCTTCAAAGTAATTATTCTGAACAAATTCAAGCGTTGTTGGACGAATCAACCTGAGATCGATTCCTGTTTCCTTCAATACAAAAAGTGCAACAGCAGTTGATAACATATCGCTGTTCGAAGTGTTATCAAAAGCTCTGAATCCTCCGCTTTGTACGTAATAATTCATCAATAGTTTTTTCGATTTTTGCATAGATAATCCAAGCATTCTCCGGGCATAAGCAAAAGCTGCCACCAAACTACACGGGAAGTCCGGTTTTGGGTAATAAAATAAGAGGTAAATCCTGGCCAGGAGATAATAGTAGGCCTTGCTCTTTCCAACGGCATCGACCAGTAAGGCAAACAAAAAAAAGCGATACGACAAACTGATATTTTTACCTTGTTGATTCAACATTTTCAGTAAAGAAAACACTGATCGCTTTTTGGCTTTAGGCAGCAGTTCGGCTTTTATTAAAATGAGTGCCATCTGTTCTACCGGCCCCTGTCCTTTTGTCTCAACCTTCAAAATAAATTCTTTTAGTTTTGAAAGCGAATCCATTTGCTCAGCAGCCAAATTCAGCCAAAGTCCGAACAATGAATAGTACAATTCAGGATTCCCTGCCCGATCGTTAAATCCACCGTTTTGATTTTGCTGGGTGCGAATGAAGTTGATTATTTCCTGCTGAATATTGGTATCAAGTACACTGAATCCTTTTTTCAGATATTCGACCAATAACTTATAAACCGGAACAGCTTTCGATTTATTCATTGACGACGAGTGGTTTAAAGATCTTACCCAATACTCCGTATAAACTCAGCCTCAAACGATTGTTTTCGAGTTTGTCGAGTTGAGTATAACAATTCGCCACATACTGATTCAATATTGCATGTGCCTTTTTGTCTAACTCCAGTTCTTTTATTTGTCGTTTAAATTCCGTTACTTCAGTCAACTGATGTTCCGCCGAATGCTCTCTGAGCAATGCCACCAGCAATGGAAAATCAGCAATTTTCTCATCACTCCTTTCCTCATCAAACTCATTCAAATCGTCGCGAACCTGGTAAGCTATTCCAAAATAGTCGGCAAAACGTTCCAGAATATTTATTTCATTGTTGGAAGCACCTCCAATGATCGCTCCCATAACCAGCGCAACTTTAATGGCTTCGCCTGTTTTATGCTGAAAAATTTCCAGAGTCTCTTCCAGTCCGGGAAGATATTTGCCTGAATTAAACTGAATATCGGCTCCCTGTCCTCGGGTAAGTTGCGTGTGCGACTGCGAAACTTTTTGCAGCGCCCTTGCTATTAACGCCCCGTCAACCGGAAGTTGCGCCAATAATTCGTAACCTTTCCCGATCAGGAAATCGCCGGCATTAATGGCATGCGGGATACCGTGTTTTTTATGAACGGTATCGGTATCGTAGCGAACATCAGTATCGTCTTCAATGTCGTCATGAATCAGCGAGGCCTTATGAAAACACTCTATTATGAGCGACAACGGATAAAGTACTTCTTCGTTCTCATCTTCGGCATAAGCCTTATAACTTAAAGCAGTTATCAGAGGCCGCATACGTTGTCCGCCAACCTGGAGAAACTCGCGTGCTAATTTTTCCGTTTCACTTTTACTACCGAAATATCTATCGAGTGCGCCATTCGCAAAAAACTCGTTGAGTTGCAGATTCAGTCCGCTAATTGAAATAGGTTTTGATTTTCGATCTTCTTTTTCAGTACGGATCTCATCGTTTAGCCACTTCAGATCGATCTTGGTGTTTACACAACCGTCGTACATCAGCGGCAAACCGATTACGGGAACAGCTGCTTTTGTAACCGCCTCAAACGAACGCTGCAATACCGGCATACAACTTACACCGATAACCGCATCGATCGCGCCTTCTTCCACCAAACCGATGGCAACCGTTGTACCTTCAGCAACCAGCGTTGAATAACCCAGATTCTCAGCTTCAATTAGTATATCATCGATTGGGCAGCTTTTACATCCGGCACAATTTAGTCCAAGTTCATCGAAAACGCCCTGGCAGCTATTAATGTCTTTCAAACACTGCGGCAATAACAACAAGCGGCGATTAAATGGCGTGGCCTCCACAGTCTTGCGCCAAGTTTCGTTGCCAATCAGAACAACGGTAAAATCGATATATTCATTTGAGATTTCAAGTTGTTTTAACAAGTCGATCGCAAGTTGTTCCATAATCGAGAAAGGCGCGGGAGGTCGCAGGCCGATTTCATTAATGAGCTGGCGTGTTTCTTTACGAAGTTTGTTTCGCAGGAACGACTCCTTTGGAACTTTTAATATGCGTTTCGTCTTGTTCATTTATTATCCATAAGCTCCCAATCCAAAGAAAGCGTGTTTCTTGGCAAATCGGTAAATCCACTTTTTTTCGCGAATTGGTTCAGCACTTCCGTGGCTGGGGACCGGTTCCATTTCTTTTAAACGTTCCAGTTCGTTTCCGCGACCTGATGAATCTTTTACCGCATGCCTTTCCACTTTATTTACAAGCCACTGCGGATTATCCATCACCACGCATCCTTTGGTCAGATTTGGAATTTCGGACTTAAATTCTGCCAAAAACTCCGAATTTCGATATATGTTTTCGAGCGATCCGTCGGCAACATTGTTTGCCGCAAACTGAATCACCGGACAAGGCTCAATATCTCCGGAAGCGTTTATATGATGGCTCAAACCCGTAGCAGCCGGGCAAAGTCCATCGCCGTTTTGATCCCAGTAGGCATCAATTATCGCGATCTTATATTTAGTACGCGCCTCCACCAGAAAATTACGAAGTTGCTGAATTTCATCCTTCGACAATGACAGTTCAACCGTAGCATCTTTTCCTACGGGGCGGTAAATGTAATACCATAAATACAGCACTCCACGTTTTATCAGCGAGTTAATAAACTCTTTGGAAAATGCCAGCTCGAGGTTCGATTTACAAACACTCATGGCCACGCCGGTGATCAGTCCGGCATTTGTGGAATGATCGATTGCAGCCTGTGCCTTCTCATATACATTTGTACCCCCACGGCGCACATCAGCCACGTCTTCATCACCTTCGAAACTTATAAGCGGAGTAACATTTGCCAGCTTTCGCAGGTCTTCGGCCACCGATTCAGTAAGTAAAGTTCCGTTGGTGAAAAGCTGGAAATAGCAATCAGAATGTTTTCTGAAAACCTCAAATAAAGGTTTGTACATTAGCGGTTCGCCACCAAGAATACCAAAAAAGTATGAGCCTTTTGCTTTTGATTCGGTAATGATCTTATCGAGCATACCAGGCGACATTCGGGCATTTCTCTTTTTCCCGGTCACCCAGCAGCCCTGGCAATTCAGGTTGCAGTCGTCGGTTACCGAAATAAAATGAAAGGCAGGGAAAAATTCGCCTTTTTTCATTCGTCGTTTAAACCGGGTTAAGGCGATTGCTCCCTTGACTCCCATGTTGTAAGCAAACTTATAAAGGCATTTTTTGTCGGTATTGAGTACCTGTTTTATCATGCTTATTCTTTGGCTCTTTTTTTCAGTTCTTCAATAGCCTTGCGTTTCTCATCCTCGGCCAGCTGCATCACATCGTTTTTGAAAATGTTTCTGCGGGTCTTGTTCCGTTCATTCAACATCACAAACAAACCATCTTTTGGTGCTGCAGAAACGCCCGGTTCATCTTTTCCGGGTTTGGCACCCGACAAAGTTGAATTCTCGGGCAAACGCGGAAAAATTATTGCTGAGGTAGGACAGGTACGCCCGCAGGCCGGACAATTATTTTTGCAGTTCAGCGGCTCCACCACCTCCAGACTTTTCTTGCTGAATTTGTAGACTCCAAAAACACAAAAACGTGCACACTTGCCACAATAAATACAGCGCTCCTCATCGATGACCGGATACCAGGCCGGAACTTTGAGGCTGTTTTTTTTCACTTCGTAAACCGCCTCTTCTGAGTTTGGCTCCTGCTTTTCGTCCAATTCCTCTTTGATCTGGTCGGACGACATCAGTCGAAAATTGAGCACATCGTATTTATCCATGTCAATCTTGTTCTGACGAAACATATTATCGATAGCTCGAGGATAGCACGCCACCACCCATTTCTTGTTGTATTTCGAATTGATCTCGCTCAGGACTTCCTTTTCGTTTATCGAATAGGCGCATAAATCGTGCAATTCAATCACATCAGTATTTAACTCTGTCATGGTTGAGGATATTTGAGCTTGCTTCTCCTTTGAAATAATATTCGCTCCACAATTACAATAGATTACACAATTCTTCTTCATAGGATAGCGAAATAAATGAAATTCTGGCCAAACTAAAAATAATGGATATAAATAAGGTTTTAACGTGAAGAATTACGGTCTGTGAAATTTTACCGGGCTATTACTTCGATCAGTTCTGTAGCGGCCATGCCCAAATCATTCAATTTTATGACCGGATTAAATAAGACAACTTGATAAAAAATCCACGTTGCTGCTGAGTTGGTCTGTAATTCTCGTCAAAAAAATTCAGTTCCTTGTCGGTTTGTTCGAACAAAGCTCCGTAACCAATATGCCCCACCGTTCCCGGAATATAAGTGAAAGAAAGCAGAACATCTCCAACAAATTCTTTGTTGTATCCGTTATATTCGCCCACGCCGCGCAAAAACAGGTACTTGTTAAACTGGTAGGTCACTTTCAGACGTTCAATCGGGTAGTTGTATATTTTTTCATCGCTGCCATCGGCCACAAAATCGTACCACGAAACACTTGCCTCGGCATTTAACTTCGGCAGGGGCTGAAAGCTAAACATCGAGGTAATTTTGTTGTACTTACCTTGCTCCGGATCGGCTGAATAGTAAATCCCGTTCATACGACGGTAAACGATATGACCTTCGAACCAGTTACCGGCTGCACCGCCTAGCAGCACATTTACACCGCCAGTATTAAAGCGTTCGCCCATAAATACTTCGTTACTCAAAAGGTATTTGATCTTAAAAATTCCACGACCGTGGGTGCGCACCTGTGCCGAAACAAAATTGTAGGTTTCGTTCATGTTGTAGATACGGTCGCGAGTGTAGGTGGTAAACAGTTCAAAATCGAGGCGATTAAACACTTTGTTACCAGGATAAAGTTTGGGCATTAGCAAAGCGGCCAGTTGATAGATTCCGGTCCGGGTCAAATATCCGGTTTCCACATGAAAATCTTCGTCAACACCTTTAGCCGATAGTTTATATGTCAGGTCCCGGGTATCGCGAGTTAACACGAGTCCAAAACTGTTACCAGGATTCTTTTCTTCAGCATCTGCAGTTTGACTGTGAAATCCATTGAACTCGAACATCATCGATTTATTTACGCGGAGTTGCCCGTCGATTCCGAATACTCGATTATCGAATTCCGGTGCTTCACGGCCAGTATATAAGAAACCCAGAAAGCTTTCGTCTTTCAGGTTTCGTTTGTAACGAAACAGTGGGAAATGCGCATATTCGTTTTTCCCGTCTTCACTTTCGGTGTCCAGTTCATCGGCCGAATACAAAATGTTTACCTCATCTTTTTTCCCGATTTTCCCGGTTAGTTTTACCCCGGTAAGCGGATTAACAATGGTTCGGGTGTGCACCATCATTTGAATGGGATCGATCACCGAAGTTTGTGTCGCAGCCACATTGAACCGCTCCAATCCCTCTAAAAAGAAAGGGCGCTTTTCGGGATACAATAACTGGTAGCGCAGGTTCACATCAATCTGACCGGCATCGGCTTCCACCTGGCTAAAGTCGGGATTCAGAGTCCCGTCGAAAACAAGGTCCGATGTAATTCCGTATTTGACCGTCAGGCTTGCTTCAGGTTTTCGCTGGTCTTTTACCATTTCTCCATCCTGATTAATATCGGTGTATTTGTAGGTAAGCGCAGGAAGTATTTCCCAAAGTCGGTGGTAATTAATTCCGGCGTAGTTAACTCCCATAAACTGGGTTAAAAAGGCATACCCCTTTTCGGGATCGAGTTCGGGTACTGAACCATGTGTTTTTGTGCGCGCAATAGATCGTTCAAGGAAAAGTCCCATTTGTACGGTGTCGTTTTTCGAAAAACGGATACTTTTCAGCGGGATACTGATTTCAACACTGTAACCGTCATCGTCGATCTTCCCGGCACTGTACCACACCAGGTCGATACTCGGATCTTCCGTTCCTGCTGCAAAACGCGAGTCACCCTGAATCCCCAGCGGATTTACATAAAAGGCATAAAGCGATTGCTGATCATTGTGGGAGTCAAGGTTCACACAAACAAAATCGTCATCAAAAATCTGGTCGCGTGCCGAAACAGTAGCTTTTATTTTATCGGGTTCGCTATCGTAACATTTAAAGGCAAAATACAGGTTCTCCTGGTCGTAACTTAACCAGGCTTCGGTTTTTTCCGGCATCGGTTTTTCAAAATCGGGAATGAAAGTTACAAAGCCTGTAAATGTATTGGCATTCGTCCAGGCTAAATCATCAAGCTTTCCATCGATAACCGGTGCCTGAGTAGTTTCTACAATGTTAACTTCCTGTTTGGCAGCAAAAGAATGAATGGAAATAAAAGTACAAAGAACAAGGATAGTTAGTTTCATGCACAGTCTGGTTTTTCAGCAGTGAATATAGCTTATTAAAGCTGATTAGTCGTTTGATTCTTTAATTTATTACACACAAGAATTAAGGGATTCTTTGAGAAATCGATCGCGGTAGCATTGGTGATGATTTTTACAATGCTTTTCGACAGTGATATTGTCGGTTGATTGAACCCGGTTTTGAGGAATTTAAAACGCCGGACAAAGCTTAATTACCTGGAAGTAAAAACACCAGCGACTAAGAATCTGTTGCAAGCAGAGTAGGTGACCTCAAACAAAATTGGGCTCCGATAGCACGGTCTGATGGTAAGTTATTAATCCGAGATCAAACCCGGATGTTGTGTGTAAAAGTGGCTGAATGATTGGGTATAAAAACAGGCTAACTTTTACAAATTAGCCTGTTTCAAAGTTTACTCTGCAATTGTTTTTGCCATGCGTTTCCGGTCGTGTTCATTCAGATAGATTTTACGGATACGCATATGATTTGGCGTTATTTCGATGTACTCGTCATTTCGGATGTATTCCATCGCTTCTTCCAGCGAGAACTTAATGGCCGGTGCAATGCTTGTTTTTTCATCAGAACCCGAAGCACGCATATTCGACAGTTTCTTGGTACGTATAATATTGATAGTAAGATCGTCCTGTCGTGTGTATTCGCCAATTACCTGGCCGGCGTATACATCCTCCCCCGGGTCAACAAAGAATTTACCGCGATCTTGCATCTTATCAATCGAGTAAGCAATGGCAGTTCCGGTTTCCAAAGAAATCAACGCTCCGTTTCTGCGAACTCCCAGCTCACCTTTCCAGGGTTCGTACCCATAAAACCGGTGGGCCATAATGGCTTCTCCCTCTGTGGCTGTAAGCATTTGATTTCTCAAACCTATCAGACCTCGTGCAGGTATCAGAAAATCGAGATGTGCACGATCTTCTTTAACTTCAATATTGGCAATATCGCCTTTTCGCTGCGTTACCAGTTCTATTACTTTTCCGGAAAAAATTTCGGGAACATGCACGGTCAAGGCCTCAATGGGCTCGTGTTTAACCCCATCAATTTCTTTAATCAAAACTTTAGGCTGACCAACCTGAAGTTCGAATCCCTCGCGACGCATGGTTTCAATTAGAATAGAAAGATGAAGAATACCGCGACCATACACCATAAATGCATCAGCCGAATTGGTTTCTTCCACACGCAAAGCAAGGTTCTTTTCGGTTTCTTTGAACAGACGATCACGCAACTGACGGGAAGTAACAAACTTTCCATCTTTCCCGAAAAACGGAGAATTATTAGACACAAAAGTCATGCTCATTGTTGGCTCATCCACCTGTACCGGTTTAAGTCCTTCAGGCTCTTCAGCATCAGCGATCGTATCGCCTATATCAAAACCTTCCAGTCCGAGAACTGCACAAATCTCTCCCGACGGAACCGGCTCTTTTGTCTTTTCTTTTCCAAGACCTTCGAAAAGGTAACATTCTTTAGCCACTGCTTTTACAATAGTACCATCACGTTTAACCAGCGAAACAGGCGATCCCGGGACCAGTTGTCCACGCGAGACTTTACCAACAGCAATCCTTCCGGTGTAGGAAGAATAATCCAACGAAGTGATCCGCATTTGAAGGGTTCCTTCTTTATGTGTAGCTGCCGGAATATGATCCACAATTGTATCCAGTAAGTAAATTACGTCTTCGGTGGGTGTTTGCCAGTCGGGCCCCATCCAACCAGCTTTTGCCGATCCATAAACAGTCGGAAAATCCAGCTGTTCTTCGGTGGCATCGAGGCTAAACATAAGGTCGAAAACCTTTTCCTGAGCTATGTCGGGAGTACAGTTTTCCTTATCGACTTTGTTAACCACCACAATAGGTTTCAATCCCAGCTCGAGGGCTTTCTGCAACACAAAACGGGTTTGTGGCATTGGTCCTTCAAAGGCATCAACAATGAGCAAAACACCATCGGCCATGTTCAAAACACGTTCAACTTCACCTCCGAAATCGCTGTGCCCGGGTGTATCGATGATGTTGATTTTGGTGTCCTTATAGCGCACCGAAACGTTTTTCGAAAGGATAGTAATCCCGCGTTCACGTTCCAGTTCATTGTTGTCGAGCAAAAGCTCCTGCACTTCCTGGTTTTCGCGGAACAATTTTACCTGGTGCAGAATGCGGTCAACCAATGTTGTTTTTCCATGGTCGACATGCGCAATAATGGCAATATTTCTAATTTCTGTCATTTTCTTTTTTACTAATCCATTTAGCTAACATCGAAATGTACGAATTGTTTTCTGCGTCAATAAATTACAGAAACAATTCTTGCTCCGAAATCGGCGCGCAAATGTACGAAAGTTTTGATGACAAAAAATTAAGTGGAAGTTAAATGGCGCAGATTGTTGGATGATTTAATATCGGAAAAAATTACGCGTTTAACGCGGTTTCCAATTCCCCCCGGCATTTCTTGCAAAACATGTGCTTTTTCTGGTCAATATCTTCCACATAGGTTCCGGGGCGCATAACACAAACCGGTACGTGGCAGTGGATTAATCCAAAAGTATGCCCCAGCTCGTGGATCACCACTTTTCGAAAACGCTCGTACAATTGCCGGTCCGAACCTCTCATTCCATATTGCTCGCTTCGCAGGCGAAATACCGAGGCAACTCCGGCATTTCCACCAAACTCGGCCTGCCCAAAAATGTAGGTCAGGATGGGAATAAAAAGATCGACACGAAATAAACCCAATGTTTTTATGCCGTCCCTGGCGTACTCCGAATGTACCAGCTGGAGCAAACGGTTAGCATCGTATTGTTTGCGGGCCGGTTCAAAATACGAAGCAATGTCGTGACGGAATTGTTCCACCGATACGGATTTTCCAAAAACCACCCGTAAATCGTTTGCCAACTCGTCTAAAAACTCCTTTTCAAACCGGCCATGCGAAACCAATGTAATTCCTTTCGTCTGCAATCGAATTGTATTATTGATGAATCAATATCATGCCGAAACACAGTGCTTCCACGCGTTTTTATTTGGGCTGTGAAAGTCCGTATTTTTTGATTTTGTTGTAAAGCGTCACCCGGTCGATCTGCAAAACTCTGGCCGAACGGCTGATGTTCCAGTCGCATTTATTCAGCGTTTGCAAAATGTACTTTTTCTCCAGTTCGGTGAGGCTGTCGTTCGAATCGCTGATCACGTCTTTTTGGAGTGGCAAATCTTTTAGTCGGATCTCTTTCCCGTTTCCGACCACAATCGCTCGTTCGATCATATTTTCCAGTTCCCTCACATTGCCCGGAAAGTGATATTCTTCCATCCGCTTCAATGCAGCCGGATCGATAGTTATCAAGTCGCGGCTCATGGAGGTACAGTATTTTTTAATGAAGTAATTTACCAGCATCGGGATGTCCTCTTTTCGATCTCGGAGAGGAGGTATTTCTATATCAACAACATTGAGGCGGTAATACAGGTCTTCGCGAAAACTTCCCTCGGCCACTAATTTTTTGAGGTCTTTGTTAGTGGCACAAATAATTCTAAAATCCGATTTTATTTCTTTGTTTCCTCCCACCCGTGTAAAGGTTTTTGTTTCGAGAACGCGCAACAATTCAATCTGCATTTTCCCCGAAATAGTGGCAATCTCATCAAAAAAAATCGTACCACCATCGGCCATTTCGAAGCGTCCCTTCCGGTTGAAAAGTGCACCAGTAAAAGCCCCTTTTTCGTGGCCAAATAATTCACTTTCGAGCAGGTCTTCCGACAAGGCCCCACAATGAACCGTTACCAGCGGGAAAAATTTGCGTGGCGAATTGGAATGAATTGCCCGGGCAATCAATTCTTTGCCGGTTCCACTCTCCCCGGTAATAATCACCGATGAATTAGTGGGTGCCACATTTTCCACCTCCTTCAAAACACGGATCATTTTTTCGCTGTTACCCACAATATCTTCAATATTTTCAAGGGTAACGATTTTATTTTTTAGCGCTTCGTTTTCGTTTTTCAGCGAAATTTGCCTGGCAGCATTTCGAATCAAATGCGAAAGATCATCCGGATCGAATGGCTTGGTGATGTAATCAAAAGCTCCGTCCTTAAGAGCCTGAACCGCTGTCTCCACCGACGCAAAAGCGGTCATCACAATCACAATGGCCGAACTGTTCATTGCTTTTATCCGCCTGTGCATTTCCAAACCGTCCATCCCCGGCATTTTTATATCAGCCAAAATAATGTCGAAGTTTCCCGCCTCAATTTTCGAGAGCGCCTCCTTGGCATTGGCTGCACAATCTACCTCGTAACCATCTTCGATAAACCAGTTGCAGAGCGAATCGCGTACCGATTCTTCGTCATCAACGATCAGCATTGAAATTGTTGTTTTCATAGCTCTGAGTTTTCATTATTCATAAGTTTGAACAGCACCGACATTGTAGTTCCTTTGCCCGGTTCCGAAACCACTTCGATCTTTCCTTTGTGGCTTTGCACAATTCCGTGCACAATTGCCAGCCCCAACCCAATTCCACTGGCCCGTTGTTTGGCCGAATAAAAAGGTTGGAAGATCCGTGAAATATCCTCGGCCGCAATACCAACACCATTATCGCAAATATCAACTCTGATGTGTTCTTCATCCGGATTTGAAGTTCGTATAATAATTTCGCCGTTCTCGGAAATCGCTTCCATAGCATTTACCAGCAAGGCCACACAAACTTGTTTTACCTGGTTGTCGTTGCAGAATATTTTACTGGACTCAGCATTGAATTCAGTGTAAAAATGTATGCCGGCAATGCGCATTTGATGCGCCATCAGGTTATACGTTTCTTTCAGAATTTGGTGCAGTTGACAAGGCACAAAGTTTTCCTGGTCCTTTCTGGAGAAATCGAGCAAACCTTTAACAATATCGCCACATCGCTTCGATTCAGTTTCAATCACTTTCAAGTAACGAAGCATCTTATCTTTCAATTCTCCCGGCAATTCAACTTTCCCCAACTGTTTGGCCACCAATTTACTGTAGGTAAGAATTCCCGACAAGGGATTATTGATCTCGTGAGCTACTGATGACGATAGTTTACCAAGCGAAGTAATACGTTCAATATGAATCAGTTCATTTTGTATTTCGGCCAGTTCTTCCGATTTCTTTTGTACTTTATATTCCAGCTGGTGTGACCAGTTTTCAAGTTCACGATTTGCTGAATCGAGGTTGTCGAGCATGTTGTTGAAAGCCAAGGCCACCGATCGCATGTCGTCGAGCAAAAAAGGACTGATTTCCAATCGCCGGCTACGATCGCCTTTCGATACGGCCTCGCTTGCAGTTATGATCTCGCTGAGTGGTTTCCGAATTTTATTCCTTGTAAAAAATATCAGCAGGAAAAAGATAACGACGGTAATCAGTATCGAAAGAATGAAAAACTCGGTAGATGATTTACTTACTGCTACATCGAGCTCCTGCAACGGTACTTTTATGATGAGCGATCCAAGCACTTCCTCGTTGGGACTGTGCGCATGGCACGAACTTAAATAGCACGACTGCTCGTTAAGAATAGGTGTGCGTACCAGCAACTGACGATGCCCCTTGTCGCTCTGATTCATGATGCAGGCACTTTTGTAATCGATGATCCGGTAAGTCTTTTGCTGCGCCGGAAACATCTCGGCGAAATTATCGTGGCAACACACACAGTTCGGATTACTGTGTAGTGCCGAATCCGGAACAAACGACGAGTACACCACACTATCCCTGTTGTCGTACATGTTCACTTCATCGATACCGGGCATGGCGTTGATGATATCGAGCGTACTTTGCAAAGAACTCTTATCGTTTTTCAGCATTGAATAGTACAGGGAGCCTTCGATCACCGATCCCACATTATCGCCGCGCTGGCGGATAACGGTATTCAGGTAACCTTCGTAAACCGACCTGAATATGACGCTATATGCAATAAAAAGAAAGACCGACAAAATTGCAATGATGTACACCACGCGGGCATAAATTGAAGAACGAAAACTAAAATAACGGGCAAAAAAGCGTCGGACTGATTCCCGCTTATTCAAAGGTATTCTATCCTCATTATTTGAACCGGTGGTTCTCATTTCAGGTCGGTCGATCTTTAGTAGTTAAAGCTTGAAATATACAAAAAAAGAACGCAGGTCATAATGAACATTGGTCATATTCACCCGATTTATTCCATGAATTCATTTTGAAAATCATCCCACACCTCAGCGTCAAGTTCTGTTAGCGGATTCATCTGTAGTTCTCCACCTTCCTGGAAAACCACCGCCATCGACGGATCGGTGTGTCGCGAGAATGAAACGTTCAGAAAATCTTTAAGACGTCGCAGTTCACGGTCCACCCAGGGTTTCACCTCATTCCCCATTAAAAATCCCACAGTTTCTGCCTTCCAGTTATCCGGTTCAACAGTAAACATCCAGCCTTTCCCATACGGATCGGCCAATAAAGTGGCTGCATCTTCTAAAATATCGGCATTAATTCCTGCAATCTGTCCGGAAACCGGCGAATGCAATTTCAACTGTTTACCGTTCTGCTCAACCACTGCAATCACATCTCCTTTTTTGATTTTTTCACCCTCATTTTTTAAAAGTTTCACCTCAATCTCTCCCAATACTTTTACAAGGAAATCATCGATACCGATTCTTACCTGTCCGTTTTTCTCGAGGTAAAGCCAGGCATGATTTGGGCTGTAAAACAATCCTCTCGGAATATTCAAAACAGTGGCCGTAAGTGTTTTTATTGCTTGCTTCATCTGTTGAACGGTTTCGCTTTTCCGATTCACAATAATCCAGAACGGAATAAGCAACAAGAGGAAAAATATGATGACAATGTATTCGATTCCCTTGGTATCGAATATGTTTGAATACGTATATGCTTCCATTTTTTAAGTTTTTAAATTGAATAAAACAGTCTTATTCTGCCTTTCGGGCCCACAGCGGCGACTCGCGCAAAACCGGCAAACGATTGATCACCCAGCGGAATATCCAAATCTCGGTAAAAATGACAGCCATTGTAACTACAATTTCCATCCATGATGGCACATAATGAACAGCTGCATCCCAGCGGAAACCGATAACAGTAACGTTGAGCCGGTTGATGATGATCCCAAGCATGGTGATCACGGCTGCAATTTTAATGAGCAGTGTGTTGTTTCTGCGGTAACTATAGTAAAAGAGCAACATGGGAAGCAGAACAAAACCGAGCATTTCGGTAAGGTACCAGTACCCCATTTTTGTGTTCAGGTATTCCCAGTTTTTGCTATGTACAAAAACGAGTATTTGCAAAAAGAAGTAGGCGAACATGGCGCCTGCACAAATTTTCGAGAGGCCACGAATGATCTTGCGATGATCTTTGTGGTGCTCGTCCGAAATCTGATCGCTAAATACTTTATTGGTGATCGATCCTTCGAAGATAACCATGGACAATCCGGCAAAAATACTGGACACGAAGAACAGTATCGGGATAAATTCGGAATACCACAAAGGATGAATTTTTTCTTTGGCCATGAGGTAAAGCGCACCCAGTCCCGACTGATGAAGTGTTGACAAGGTAATGCCAAAGATCACCGCTGCCAGTGTCATCCCCGAAAGAATTTTAACAGCTCGTTTAGCGCCCAGCCACTCGGCAATGGCAGGTGAGAATTCGATGAGTTCGGCCACCATGTACAACAAAAAATGCCAGGCTACCAGGAACAGTACCGAACTGGTTCCAAATCCGTTTCCGATGATGGGATTGATGACATTCCAGGGGCGACCAAGATCGAGCAACAGTGCACCGGCATAAAAAACATAGGCTAAAAATCCGTTGAGCACCGTAACACGAACAATGGAATGGTAGTCGCGCATGTTCAGAATATAAACCATGAACGTTACTACATAAGCACCGCCGGCAAAGGCAACTCCGGTAACAACATCAAAACCGATCCACAATCCCCAGGGCACTTCCTGCGTCAGGTTAGTAACGGAACCGATCCCTTTCCAGAACCGGATAACAATAAGCCCCAAACCAAGGAGCATAATAGGAATGGAAATGACATTGAACCAGGTAAACATTTTACCCTTGGGTTTTAATTCGCCCAACAAAAATTTCATTCGGCTTTTTCGCTCTTTCTTAATTGGTATGCTAACGGTATTATTCATGGTCATCAGATTTTTTGCGGTTAAGTTTTTTAGTGGCATCCTGAATGCCAAGTAGTATCATTGGCCAAAGCACAAAAACGGATGGCACACTGTACAAAAATCCCTTGGTGAGTTCAGGATACGATCCGTTCTGAACCTTCGTATTAAATCCCAGTTCATCGAAAGGTACCGGCGACAGGTACAAAAATGCAGTTCCGCCGGCTTCGTTTTCACCATAAATATGATCATAATACTGATCCGGATTCTGAGCGATCCGGCGCCGTGCTTCAGCCAACAGTTCCCTACGCGTACCAAAAACCAATGCTTCCGCCGGACAGTTCTCTACACAGGCAGGCAACTTCCCTTCTTCCTGACGTTCGAAACACATGGTACATTTGTTGATCTTTGGATTGGCACTGTGGTATTCAAATTTTGGCACATCAAACGGACAGGAAACCATGCAGTACCGGCATCCCATGCATTTATCGCCCCGCCAGATCACCGGACCTTTTTCGGTTTTATGCATGGCCTGCGTGAGACAGGCCGATGCACAAGCAGGCTGATTGCAGTGCATGCACTGCCTTTTTGCATACACTTCACCTACCGATGTTTCGTAAGCATTTACTACTGTTCGGCGATTTTCATTGGTCTTGCGCAAAATGCCCACTTCAGGAAAATCTTCAGGCATTGGCAAATCGTGCTCTTCGGCACAAGCATACTCACACGACTGACATCCCACACATCGGGTTGAATCGTATAAAATAGCCTTAAATTCCACCGGATCCTTTTTCGAAGGTTTTGCGAACAGTTTTTTACCGCCCATTAGCGTTACGCCGGTAAGGCCAACGGCACGGAAGAAATTTCTTCTATCTATACCCATGACGAGTTGTTTATTGGTTTAAAAAGTTAGTTGATATCGGAATTGTCGATGAAGCGGATCTGGAATTCTTCCCAAACCGACGGATCAAAATCGTGCAATACATTATCGGGAAGTTCGCCGCCTTCCTGGAGTACCAGTTGGCCAACCAGTTCTTTTTGCTGACAAACACCGGTGATAAAATCTTTTAGCCGGACAAATTCTTTTTTGATCCATCCGCGATATTTATCGGCCATTTGCAAGAAACGAATCTCGCGCATCCAGTTGGTCGGCTGTATCTGGTAAATCCATCCCCACGAATAGGGCGAGTTGTTCACCAGCGACGGATAATCGGTCAGGTCTTCGTTTGTTTGAATGATCTTTCCTGAAACCGGGGCATAAATATTGATTTTCTTCCCTTCGTGAACAAGAGTGGCCACCACCTCATTCCTTCGAACTTCCTCGTATGGATTTTTGGTAACCAATCCGGTATAATTTCCGGTAACGTGTTGCAAGAAATCATCGACACCTATCTTCACCGTGCCATCTTTTTCCATAAAAGCCCAGGTATGCGACTTGTCGAAATATAGTCCATTCGGAATGTCAATGGTTTCGGGCCTCAAAACCTTATGCATCTCGTTATCGTCGTACAGAAGTTGTTTCGTTTTCCGTTTACTGTTCCATGCCCATAACAATACTGCTGTAACAACCAGCAAAACAACAGCAATCAGTAGAATGGTTGCCAGATTCGATTTTTTAGTGCTTGTTTCTGCCGCCAGCAACACCGGAGGATTAAGCTTTTCGAGGTGTGATTGTTTTTCGTAATAGGCCAGATCGGTATATCCATTCTCAACCACAGCGGTTTGCCCCGAAGTTACAACCCAACTCAAAAAACTTAGTACAGCTCCATTTGTTGGTGCTTCCGGAGCAATCGCATACAGGTTATAAACCAACTCCCTCGGATATTTTCCAATCCAGACTGTCCGTACCAACTGGTCTAATTTTCCATGTACACTTTCCACATAATCGATGTGTTCATTGCGGTTGCGATCGAATGACAGAGGTTGAATATTGGCAATGAATTCGTGATTTTCAGAATCGGTAATTGTTGCCAGCCGGCAAAATCCAATCGCATAAGCATCTTTCCGAATCGTTTTAAAAAACTTTTCATTCGTTGTTACATGAGCGTCAACAATAGCAGGATCGACTTTGAGAAATTTTGAAACCGCCATTCCAAGTTCAGGACCATCCTGAACAACAATTCGTGCAGTATTCTTACTCCCATTGGCTAATACATCGTTCCAGGTATTGCCATTCTTCTTGATGATTCGTGCCAGCTCTTCCGATGAAATGCCATCGGTCTTCAGCATTTCAATAAATGGATTAGCTGAGTTGGTAACAGCTACAACCACTTCGCGCCCGAGTGTGAGGTGCCACATCGATTTGGATGCCATTTCAGCATCGGGTCGCTGCATAACAAAACCGACAGCATGATCTCCGGTAATTTCTGTTTTCACATCAGCCGGACTAATCCTTTTAAGTTCCAGTTTCTGATCCGGATTAGTTTGATTGTAGCTGCTGATCCAAGATTCAGCAAGATCTCCCATTGCTGGAGTCACGCATACTTTTACAGTCTCTTTTTCCTTTGCCGGCGGAACGGCATTTTTGTTGCTCCATCCTCCGAATCCGAGTAAGAGCAGCACCATAATAAATATAATCCTGGTTTTCATAGTTGAATTGATTTTAACGTTTTTATTCTGTGGTATTTTCCCATCAGTTTTTAGCTTATTGGAAACTTTCGTTTTTCCTTGTTTCAACTATGATACCAAAGCGATTTTTAGCTCATAAAATACTGATTTATTGACTATTATGAGTTTTTATGTTTTAAATTTCAACAGGACGTATTGTTGAATTTGTTTACAGTTTTTAGATACACTCATATTACTACCTGTAATTCAACAAGTTAATTGCATGTTGATATTTTCAACAGGTGTAAGGATTTTAAACATCAGAACGTGAATCCGTGATGTTAATGTCAAGAAATTCTTATGAGATTTTTTTAAGGCTGTTCAATCCAATATTTTGGATTAGAATAAAATTAATCAGGCATACTTTCAATCATCTCCACACTAAAACCTTCTAACTCGTCATTTAGAGATTGAATAAAGTCATCAGATAAAACAGAACTCATTTGATTTTGTGGAATCCAATCTATTGGAAACAACCAATCCTCTTCTAATGACTGATCGAGTAAGAATTCAATGGTTTTATAATTACATATTCTAAGTTTTTCTTCGCGAGTTGACATATATCTCTTATAATCCTCGGGGTATTTAGAGCGAACACTAGGATAAACAATTGATTTTGTTTTACTCCATTCTCCCTTTTCCAAAGTGCCGTTTTTCCATTTTTCGATGGCATCTTTCATACGTTCATCCCGTAAACACAAGAAGTCTAAGAATTCTTTGTCGGCCTTTTCAAATTCCGTTCTGTATTGCCCAATCTCAGGAACATTCTTCCAGGTACTTCGAATATCTTTCCAGCCATAATACCCAACAGGTATGGAAATCTTCTTTTCTTCAGTATATTCAAGATATTTTCGTGCTATTTTTTGGTTTATCTTCTTAAGTAATTCTATGCTATAAGTGGGCGATATTTCCTGATCGATTTGTAATGTGCTATCACTCACAGAGCACGAAAGAAAAATAAGAAAAATGAGAACGGTTAGTAAGTTTATTTTCATGTTTGGATATTAATCTATCAAATATAAATATTTATCCGACCGAACAAGCATTTTATCGCCCACAAAAGCAGGTATGGCTTTTACTATTCCATCAATACTATTCTCCGCCACTTTCTGAAAAGTATCGCCCGGTTTAATAATGGTACATTCGCCTTTCACATTAAAAAAATAAATATTTCCTGCTGCATAAATGGGCGACGCATTAAAATTACCTTTCAGCTTTTCTTTCCAAACAGGTTCTCCACTCATGGCATCAAGACAAGTCACCATTCCACGGTCGTGGACCATGTACATTCGGCCGTCTACAATTACAGGAGTTGGAATTTGCGGAACCTCATCTTCATACATCCACACCTGGTGCGTTTCGGTAACATCCCCTCTGCCCGTCGGATCAATAGCGAACTGTCGCGTAAAATAAGGTTTGTTATCCTCAAATATCCAGCCCGAATTCACAAACACCAATCCATTCCAGTAAAGTGGCTGACTCACCGTAGAATCAAAACCATAGGTAAAAGTCCAGATTACTTCGCCGGTGTTTACATCGTGAGCAAAACACATATACGCCGAATTACTGATCAGCAAATCTTTACCATCTACATTTACGACAATTGGCGTTTGATACGATTTCCGGTAGACCGGCTCCAGAGGATCGTAAATTTCAGCGGGCCGAACGCTCTTCCATATGGTTTCGCCGGTGCTTTTATTCAATGCAATAACATACGGATCTTTGGTGCCTTCGAGGTGCACAATAAGCATATTCTGGTAAAGAATCGGCGATGAAGCCGGTCCCTGCATATGATCACATTTCAAATCCTTACGCTTCCAGAGCACATCAAAAGACTTGGTATCGATACAAGCTGTTCCGAAAGTTCCAAAGTGTACATAAACCCGTCCGTTTTCGATACACGGAGTTGGTGTTGCATATGAATTGGTACTGTGAATGCGCTGCGGTTCTTCGCTAACAAAAACGGTCTTTTCGTCGAGCAACCTGCCTGTTTCCAGGTCAAAACAAAAGGTGTAAAATTTAGTGCCGTCTTCTTCTGCAGAAGTTAACCACACCTGGTCATTAAAAGCCACCGGCGACGACCACCCCAATCCTTTAACAGGTACTTTCCATACCACATTTTCGGTTTCGCTCCATGTTAAAGGAGCCTTCTCAACTTCAGCATGGCCATCCATGTTGGAACCTCTAAAATGCGTCCAGTTGCCGTTATCCGGTTTACAGGAGAAAAGAAATATAAAAAGCGAAAGGATAGAAAGTTTAACCGCGATTCTCATTTTAGTTGGTTTATTTTGATTTGTACCAAAGTTAATCGAAAAAAGGAATTTGAAGCTTAATTCACTACATTTGGTGCTCACTAAAACAACAGACGTTTTGAAGGCACTTTCATCAAGCATTTTTATTTGCTTTTTTGTTTTATTCAGTTTGTCATCGTATTTGCAGGAATATGGACAACAAAACGATACACTCCGGGTTTTGACCTTTAATATTTTGCATGGTGCCACCACAAACGGCAGTTTCGATTTGGATAAGATTGCATCGGTTATCGAAGCAACAAATCCTGATCTTGTTGCAATGCAGGAAGTCGATTTTAAAACCCGGCGGGCAAAAAATTATGATCTGGTGACAGAACTGGGTTGGCGTACAAAAATGGCACCGCTTTTTGGAATTGCAATGCCTTATGATGGCGGTTCATACGGAGAAGGAATTCTCACAAAAATGCCGATTCTGAAAAGTGAAAATGTTGCACTCCCCCATTCTCCGGGGAACGAACCGCGTGCGGCTTTATCCGTTTTGGTTCAGCTGAAATCAGGTGACACTATTCGTTTTATTGGTACTCATCTGGAGCATCAAAAAGCAAGTACTGACAGAATTGATCAGGTGAAAAAAATTAATGCAGTATTTGCAGATAGCAGCTATCCGAGCATTTTAGCCGGCGATTTAAATGCCACTCCGGAGAGTCAAGCTATTCGAATTTTGAAAGAATTCTGGACCGACAGTGCCGAAGCCAATCCGGCTCCGACCTATTCATCGGAAAAGCCGGAAAAGAAAATCGATTATATTCTTTATCGTCCTGCAAACCGATGGGAAGTCATTGAAACGCAGGTAATTTGCGATACAATTGCTTCAGATCATTGTGCCGTACTGAGCGTGCTGAAACTTAATCAATAACACACTGTCGATTCTTTCTCCACCTCCTCGGTTTCATAAAATCTAATCCCGTAATTCTCGAGCTCTTCCAGAACTGGTTCATAAATTTCTTTCGAGGTAGGAATGTACATCCCTTTTAAACTGAGCTGATCGGTAAGCATAAGTTTTGCAGCAACGGCCAACGGCAGACCAACGGTTTTAGCCATCGCTGTCATTTCCCGATTTTGTCCGCTAACCACCAACGAAGATGTTTTACGATAGCGTTTTTCGGTAGTCGGATTACGATACTCCAGTTTGTGCCACATTACAATCATATCCTTATCAGCGGCTTGCAATTGCCATTTCTGTTTTAGTAAATGTTCGAGAACCTGTGCCGGAGTAGCCTTTTTTAAACTGATTGCTTGATCTTCAAAAATCCCCAGCCATTTTAGTTTATGAACAATTTCGGAGTCCTGCGGTATATTCAGATAGTGAAACAATTTTAACTCAACTGAATCAGTAGGATGATAGGGCAGATACGAATTGATGAATTCGCGATAAGTCATGTTCTCAATTCCTTCCAAAAAATAAGAATCGTCGGTAGCCCCAAGCTGCACAAAAACATTCCAGGCTTTTCCAAATCCGGGCCGACGCAGAGTTCCCCTAAAAATAGTAGGAATACCCTGTAAACTGTACTTTTCGATGTAATTCAGCGAATCGCGATTGGCATATCCTTCGAAGCGACCGAACTTACCCAGATCGATCAACTCGGTGCGGCGAAACAGTCGATTGTAAGGGATATACTTGATCTTTCCATTCTGAATAAACCGTGCCGGTCCGCCCTGCCCTGCCAGCACCACGTTTCGTGGATTCCAGCTGAATTTATAATTCCACGGATTATCATCCGATTCAGGTGCAACTAATCCACCTGTAAACGATTCAAAACTCAGCAATTCATTACCATCGGCTTTAATCTGGTCGATTATTTTCATGGCCGACATATGATCGAGACCGGGATCGAGACCGCACTCATTTAAAAAGAAAAGTCCTTTTTCGGAAACTTCGGGTTCGTATGCTTTTAGTTCGGCTGTTTCATAGGACGCAGTAAGCAGGTTCTTTGAATATTTCACGCACGACTGCGCCACCAACTTATGGAATCGGGCCGGCAGTATTGAAATGACCAGGTCGGCATGCCTTACTTCATCATCGCGGGCAAATTCATCCCTTACATTCAAAACTGAATACTCCACCTCCACCGAAGAGCTTTGTCCATTCAGTTGTAAATCTGCCACCCGCAATTTCCACTTGTTCTTGCGGGCATTTTCGGTCAGATAATCGATCAAGTATCTGCTGGAACGACCGGCTCCGAATATTAAAATGTTTTTCATAATGGTATTTTGTGGCTTTTTACCCCGGGCGTTGCCCGGGGCTATTATAATCAAACCCTTTCAGGATTTTTCATGCACTAATCAACTCGTTTCGGTTCTTCTACTATAAACTCAAAATCCTAAAGTTTGAACTGTTTAAATGGATTTATTCATGCGGGCTTTGAACTCTAAACATTTACCCTGTGAAATAATGCACAGCATTAAATCTTCGATTTATTTCACAGGGTAAACTCTATTCCCTGAGCTAAAGGAAGGTCGGTACTAAAGTTGATAGTATTTGTTTGCCGACGCATGTAGGCTTTCCATGCATCGGAACCCGATTCGCGCCCACCGCCCGTATCTTTTTCGCCACCAAATGCACCGCCGATTTCTGCCCCCGACGTACCAATGTTGATATTGGCAATTCCGCAATCCGATCCTTCGTGCGACAGGAAAGTTTCGGTTTCCAGCATATTGGTCGAAAACAAGGCTGATGACAATCCCTGCGGAACATCGTTATGAATTTGGATTGCTTCCTCGAGCGTATTGTATTTGATCAGATAAAGCAATGGCGCAAAAGTTTCTTCCTGCACGATTTCGTAGTTATTTTCCACTTCAGCAATACAGGGTTTTACAAAAGTTCCCGCTTCGAAACCTGCACCTTCAAGAACGTCTCCACCGGTAATAATTTTTCCACCTTGCTGTTTTACACGTTCAATTGCATTCTGAAAATCCTGCACTGCACGTTTATCCACCAGCGGCCCAAGCAAGGTATTTTCGTCTAGCGCATGACCAATCGGTAGTTTCCGGTAAATAGCTACCAATTTTTGTTTGAACTCGTCGTAAACCGATTCATGCAAAATGATTCGTCGCGTCGAAGTGCAGCGCTGTCCGCAGGTTCCTACAGCACCAAAAACTGCAGCGCGAAGGGTCATTTCCATATCGGCATTCGGAGTAACGATTATGGCATTGTTGCCGCCCAGTTCGAGTATCGACCGTCCGAGTCGTTCGCCAACCAATCGACCCACCTTTTTCCCAATGTTTGTCGACCCGGTAAACGATACCAGTGGAATGTTTTTATCTGAAAACATCGTATCACCCAACATTTTCGAATCGGCAGCTACAAGATTCAGCACCCCTTCGGGAACCTTATTTTCTTTGAGTACTTTACCTACTATTTTGTGAACAGCAACAGCGCACAGATACACTTTCGAAGAAGGTTTCCAAACGACCACATCACCGGCTACCAGTGCGATCATGGCATTCCATGCCCAAACCGCTACCGGAAAATTAAAGGCCGAAACCACCCCAACAATTCCAAGTGGGTGATATTGATCGTACATGCGGTGTTTGGCGCGCTCTGAATGCATGGTAAAACCATACAACTGACGCGATTGTCCGACAGCAAAATCGCAGATATCGATCATTTCCTGAACTTCGCCCAAACTTTCCTGGTAAATCTTCCCCATTTCGTAGGAAACCAATTTTCCAAGCGGCTCTTTGTACTTACGCAGCTCAAGACCAATTTGCCTGACAATCTCTCCCCGCTTTGGTGCAGGAACCATTCGCCAGCTTTTAAATGCATTTTTCGCGGTATTAATTACTGCATGATAATCCTCAACTCCGCATTGCTGCACACGGGCAATCAATTTGCCATCGGAAGGAGAGTAAGATTCAATAAATTTACCTGATGTTTTTTTCCATTCCGTACCGGTACAAACACCAGGATTAACTTCCTCAAGATGTAAATCTTTTAAAACAGATTTGAAATTTATTTCCTTCATTTTTAACTTATTATGATTTATTTGATTTTATATTTTTTCAAGAATCATTGAAATTCCCTGCCCCACTCCAATGCACATGGTGCAAAGCGCGTATTTCGAGCTGGAGTTACACATCTGATGATACGCAGTTGTTATCAACCGTGCTCCCGACATGCCCAGCGGATGTCCCAATGCAATAGCTCCGCCCAGTGGATTAAGTCGCGCATCGGTGGGATCCAGTTTCAGATCGTGAAGTACCGCCAACGACTGCGAGGCAAAAGCTTCATTGAGTTCGATAATATCCATTTGATCCAGCTTCATATCCAGCAACTTTAAAAGTTTATTAGTGGCCGGAACAGGACCAATCCCCATTATTCGTGGCGGAACTCCTGCGCTCTGGGCACCGAGTATTCTTACCCGGGGAACCAGGTTAAAACGTTTTACGGCTTCTTCTGATGCCACAACAATTCCGGCTGCACCATCATTTATTCCGGAGGCATTACCGGCCGTGACCGTCCCGTTCTCGAGATAAACAGGTTTAAGACTGGCCAATTTTTCCAGAGAAGTAAGTCTCGGATGTTCATCAGTATCGACTGTTTTTGGGTCACCTTTTTTTTGTGGAATAACAACCGGAACAATCTCTCTTGCCAAGGCTCCGTTTTTCTGTGCTTCGGCCGTTTTTAACTGACTGTGATGCGCAAACTCGTCCTGTGCCTCGCGACTGATTCCATATTCAATCGCCAAATTTTCAGCAGTCCCGATCAGCGGTTCAGTACCGAATCGCTTTTTCAATTCAGCATTTACAAAACGCCAGCCAATGGTTGTATCGTAAATTTCTGCCTGCCGCGAAAAAGGTACCGTATGTTTTGGCATCACAAAAGGCGATCGCGACATGCTCTCCACTCCACCGGCAATGATCAGCTCAGCTTCTCCGATGCGAATGGTACGAGCGGCCATGGCCACTGCTTCCATTCCTGATCCGCATAAGCGATTCACTGTTACGCCAGGCACAGAATACGGGTATCCGGCCAAAAGTAGTCCCATCCGGGCCACGTTTCGGTTATCTTCGCCTGCCTGGTTAGCGCAGCCAAAAATTACATCGTCGACAGCTGAAGCATCTATGTCTGCATTTCTTTTTAACAGTTCACGCATGGGAATGGCGGCCAGGTCATCGGGGCGAACAGTTGAAAGTGCTCCGCCGTATTTTCCAACGGGTGTTCTGATGGCATCGCAAATAAATACATCCTTCATATCTTGTTCTTTTTATTGTTCACTTACTTGTTCAATTTTTGGTTTGAAGGCTTTAAAGGCACGGTGTAAACCTTCAGTCAGTATATTGATCTCAGTTTGAGTCATCACGGTTGAAAGCATACACGAAAAAGTGTTGATCATGAGAATATTTTCGCTGCTGTACATATAATCCAAAAGCTCTTTTATTAATGCACTCTCCTCCGGATTTTGCCACACTTCTCGATAGCTTTTTGGCGGGGTCGACCGTAAATGCATTCGGAACATCGAACCTGAACCGGTAATGGAAATCGGAACATCCGCGAGTTTTATTGCTTCGCGGATTTGGGCGATAGCTTTATTTGTAAGTGCGTTTAAATCCTTCACCGCTTTTCTGTCAAAATATTCCATGGCTTTGAAACCGGCAGTCATGGTGATGGGATTGGCTGAAAAAGTGCCCGAATGAGGCAGCAACAAGTTTTTTTCGTGCGGATCGAAAACTTTCATAACATCAGCTCGCCCTGCCACTGCACCCACGGGAAATCCTCCACCAATTATTTTTCCAAGTGAAGTAAGATCGGGCTGAACACCGTAATTCGCCTGTGCTCCGCCATAATTCACCCTGAAAGTTATTACCTCATCAAAAACCATTAAGGCGTCATTTTTTCTTGTCCAGGAGTAAATGGCCTCGATAAATTCGTCGGTCCCGGGCATTAATCCAACCCGATGCGGAACCGGATCGATGATAACACAGGCGATCGTATCGGCATAGCGATCGAGAATATTTAGTGTTCGTTCAATGTCATTGTAAGGATAAATAATCACATCTTTCCGAACGTTCGGAGGCGTTCCATGCGCCAACGGAACACTGGCCGGACGATCGATCCTCCCCCAATTGGATGGATTGGCCGTTTGGCTCACTTCAGCAAAATCATACGTACCGTGATATGAACCTTCAGCTTTTGCTATTTTTGGCCGGCCGGTAAATGCCCGCGACGCTTTGATCATGGCCATCACCGCCTCGGTGCCTGAATTTACAAAACGAATACGCTCAAAACTGTCGACACGCTTAATAAGGTGCCTGGCAAATTCCAACTCAATTTCGGAAGCCAGTGTGTAAGCTGTACCTTTTTTTAGTTGCTCGATAACTGCATCAATCACAGGCGGAAAAGAATGGCCATGAATGAGCGCTGCCATGTTGTTGGCAAAATCAATCCTTCGGGCACCTTCGATGTCTGTAATGTAACAGCCTGAGGCTGTATTGGCATAATTCGGATAAGGCTGACGAAAAACGGTGTTCCGGCTCACTCCTCCGGCCAGCACTTTTTCCGCCTTTTTGTATAATTTTTCGCTGTTACTCTTTTTTGTCATTTGCCAAATCTTTCAGGTGTAAAGTCGCTGCTGTTTGGGCTTGCAAAGCTCCAAAACTCACTCCTGGAGCCATTTCCAGCACATGCAATTTTTTCTCACGAATCTCGATAATCGCCAGATCAGTATAAATCCTACTGACCACGTTTTTCCCCGTCAGCGGATAAGTGCATTCTTTTACAATTTTCGGGGCACCCGATTTTGTGCAGTGCCTGGTAATTACATAAATGGTTTGCACTCCGGCCACCAGATCCATAGCGCCACCAACAGCCGGGATATCATCCTTATTGCCTGTAGACCAGTTGGCAAGATCACCGGCTTCGGAAACCTGGTACGCACCGAGCACACACACATCGATATGTCCGCCACGGATCATGGCAAAACTATCGGCATGATGAAAAAACGCTGCTCCGGGAATAGCAGTAATATATTTTTTACCGGCATTTACCAATTCAGGATCTTCGGTTCCGGGAGTCGCTACTTCGCCCATTCCCAACAAACCATTCTCGGTATGATAAATAACTTCGCGGCCTTCGGGAATAAAACCAGCCACCAGTTCGGGCATGCCAATTCCCAGGTTCACGTAAGCGCCATCGGGAATATCACGGGCAACATGCTGAGCCATTTCATTGACACTCCAACCCACTTTTTTTGCTGTCATTTCCATGGATACCTCCTTTCCTCGGCTACCAGTTTCGATTCGTCCATAGGGCTGGCAATTTCAACCACCCGATGCACAAAAATTCCAGGAGTAATGATCGATTCCGGATCAAGCTCTCCCGGCTCCACAATCTTCCGGGTTTGTACAATGGTGGTTTTGGCCGCCATGCACATGATCGGTCCAAAGTTTCGTGCAGTTTTGTTGTAAATTAGATTTCCGTATCGGTCAGCAGCATGGCATTTCACCAAAGCAAAATCGGCTGTGATCGCTTCCTCCAGTAAGAACTTTCGGCCTTTGAAGGTTCTGATTTCTTTCCCTTCGGCTAAAGGCGTACCGACCGTTGTTGGTGTGAAAAAAGCCGGAATACCTGATCCGCCAGCGCGAATTCGTTCCGCCAGCGTTCCCTGGGGAACCAGTTCGAGTTCTATTTCACCTTTCCTGTAAAGTTCCGGAAAAACCACCGAAATCATCGTACGCGGGAATGAACAGATAATCTTATCAACCTGTCGGTTTTCGATAAGTGCTGCCAGTCCTACATGACCACTACCGGCATTATTACTTACTACCGTAAGGTTTTTAGTCCCCCGGTCAACCAGAGCATGAATCAGTTCCACCGGGCTGCCGGCTTCGCCAAAACCGCTGATTAAAACCGTGGCGCCGTCAAAAATATCGGCCACCGCATCTGCCGCTGTTTTGACAATTTTATTGATCATGGCTTTCGGCCAGTTTCATTTCCTTTTCCAAAGCTTTCGAAAGCTGCGTTTCTATTTCTTCCAGCTCGTCTTCGTAGAAATATTTATCGCTGTTGAACGGGATCAGTTTCTCGATGGTATTTTCCTTTTCATCGTATTTCGCAAAGAAGGTGGTGTCCATCCATTCCATATTTCGGGCTTCGTTAAATTTCAGCACAAACACTTTTGCTCCATTTATTTCAGCAGTGCCCAACAAGGATGTTTTCCCTGCCGAAGAAGTCATGGTGATGTAACGCGATGGACGATTCACTGAAGAAAGACTACGGTATACTTTGGTGAAGATCTTTGAGATATCAGCTAAAGGAGCTGTAAAATAATGATGCTCGCCCGTTGGACGTGCGCAATACATCGAATGGAAACCAATACCCAGCATACCAAGAACGTTTCCAAGATCGATCCAGTTTTGAGCCGATCGATCAATATCCACCTTCCCGTTTTCATCATAAAACAAGCTGATGTGGTTCATGATCGGACTTTGGCTTTTAACTGTAACTCCGTACTTTTTCAGTCTTCTAATAGCCGCTACAGAACCCGGATTCAGGATTTCGTGAGCAGTTGAAATATGGGCCACCCAAACCGCCTGAATGCCATGATCGATCAATTTCTGAAGTAATCCGAGAATCGGTTTAAACTGGTCGCTCAGTAAAAGTTCAGGCTGAAAATTAATGGCTCGTGATCCGATCCGAACAGTACGAATGTGCAACAGCTCCGGATCTTCAATCAACGGTAATATATATTCCTCCAGTCGTTGGAAAGTGATATAACCACCATCGCCGCCGGTAATTAGTATATCGCTGATTTCTTTGTGGCGCTTCAGGTATTCGTGCACCTGCGAAACTTCGCATTGCACAAACATATCCTCGTCGCCACGAACCTGCGCATGCCGGAAACAGTAAGTACAAAACGAGAAACAGGTTTGGGTGGTCTTATCCAGTATCAGTTTAATGGGCGGATATTTGTGTTGACTGCCTTCAAGAATTTCCAATTGCCCTTCGTTGTTGATGTACCAGGGTTTATTCAACTTCTGTTTGCCATCATGCGGATTGGTTTTCTGCATGTATGCATCCACCACTTTTCTTCGTTCCTTATCGGTTTTAGCAACCGCATACTTTTGCACTTCATCCCGGGGCATCATCCCGGGCTGCGGAAATACCAGCTGGTAGTTCGAGTCGTTTTCAAAGTTGTTCCAGTCGATGGTATTCAGCACGTATTTGGTGGCCAGAAACCGGTAAACGTCAATAAAAAATTCACGATCTGTTAAGTGACCAATTTCAATACTATTTTCACTCAATCTTTGAATAATCTCGCGAAAGCCTTTAATTCCCGAATAATGGGATTTGTCGCGAAACAAAGCTTCACCTTCAAGAAAAAATCCTGAATGCTGCGGATAAGCATTGTGCAAACGTTTAATCAGCCCGGGAGGAAGTAAATTTTCGTCTTCAATGGTTTTTATACTTTCAGAACTCAACTGATAGCGTTCGAACATACGAAGCAGATCAGAAGGTTCAATGCTTTTGATGGATTTATAAGGATTCATGACCAGTTTTTTATTGTTTTACGAACAACGCCAATAAAGCGTTGTATTACACATAAAAAATCCGAACCGACTCCCGTCAGAAGCTATTCAGGCAAAGCTGATATTAATAGATTTTAAATAAAATGAGCACCTGAATTCACAATTCTGATGCGGGCAGAATGGTTATAGGTACAGCACTGCGGACGCAGCGCTAATGAGAAACCGAATCATCATCGAGACATTCGGGCATCCCGATGTAAAAGAAAACCGGACACTGGTAGGATTGAATCATGCAGTCAAGTTAAGGAAACTTTGGGACAGATAGTTTAAATAATATATTTTTTACAACATCTGAACGGCAAGCTGATAAAAAATCACCACCTTTACACTACAATTAAAAGAAAACAGAATTAACTAACTTCCATGATTTTAGCTCAATTTTAACAAGGAAGTCATTAAGGTTTTATAAAATGAAACGAGCATCAGAAATATTCACACTTAGGCCAATTATTATATCATGCGAGTTCCATCTTATACCTTAAAAAACAAACAACTTTAATAAGATGAAAAAGGTACTTTTACTTGGCGCCGGGATGGTAGCCAAACCCATTGCAGAATATCTGTTAAGCCACCATACTGAACTTACAATTGCCAGCCGCACCCTCGAGAAAGCTGAAAAACTGATACAAAATAATCCGAATGGCAAAGCGGTCTCCTGGACCATAGACAACCTGGATACATTGGAGCAAATGATAACGGAACACGATCTTGTAGTGAGTTTATTGCCTTATACCTATCATGTTGAAGTGGCCAAACTGTGTATCAAACATGGGAAAAATATGGTCACTACGTCGTATGTTTCCGACGAAATGAAGGCACTGAATAAAGACGCGCAAAAAGCCGGTATACTCATTCTGAACGAAATTGGTGTTGATCCGGGTTTTGACCACATGACAGCCATGCGAATTATTGATAAAGTTCAGGAGCAGGGTGGTAAGGTAAAAGAATTTTATTCGTTGTGCGGCGCTCTGGCAGCTCCCGAAGAGGCCGATAATCCCTTCAAATATAAATTCTCGTGGTCGCCCCGCGGGGTTATTATGGCCGGGAACAACAGTGCCACTTATCTGAAGAACGGAGAGGTTGTAAAAATTCCAACAGAAGATCTTTTCAAAAATCCCTCACAAATCGATTTCCCTGAGGTTGGCGAAATGGAAGTCTATCCCAACCGCGACTCACTGAAATACATCGACCTGTACAAGTTGAAAGAAATTGAGACCATGTACCGCGGAACATTCCGCTATAAAAACTGGTGCGAGATAATGGATGCCCTTAAGCGACTTGACATGTTAAGTTACGAGCCGACAAGCTTTGAGGGTAAAACCTACAAAAAAATAATGGCACGGCAACTGGGTGTTTACCCGGCCAACATCAAAGAAAAGGCTGCAGAACGTTTGGCGCTTGCTATCGATAGTCCGGCGATAATTGCCATGGAATGGTTAGGCCTTTTCAGTGATTACCTCGTACGCTTGCCGGAAGGTTCAACTTTCGATCTGACCACCGACCTGATGCTCCGTAAAATGATGTTGCCCGAAAGTGCCCGCGATATGGTAATTATGCTGCACTCTTTTCTTGTTGAAAATGCCGATGGCGCTGAACAGGTCATCAAATCGCGTCTGCTCGATTTTGCCACGGCTGAAAATACTTCTATTGCCCGGACAGTAGCTTTACCTGCTGCCATCGCCGTTAAAATGATTCTTGAAGGGAAAATAAGCGAGACCGGTGTTCATATTCCCATTACCAAAAACATTTATGAACCCATTTTAAACGAACTCGAAACCCTGGGAATTGCGATGAAAGAAGAGTGGGGACTACCCGTTTCTGATAAATTGGGATAGTATGATTCAAAATCTACAAGATATATTGCTACAGGCATTATACACAGATAAACAAGGGAACTGGGATGCAGCCCACATGATGGTGCAGGATATTGATCATAAGCTGGCAGCCTGGATTCATGCCTATTTGCATCGTAAAGAACCCGATCGGGCGAATGCTTCTTACTGGTACCATCGAGCAGAGAAAACGATGCCCTCTAACAGTTTTCAGGAAGAGTGGGATGAAATTTATCAGTACATTAAAAACGCTCCCATTTGAAGTAGTATTGGTTTCACCCAAAAATCATTTGTATTTTGCAGTCTAAACGCTTATGAAATGGAGACAAACAAAAAAATCTATGTTTTCCTGATTGTGGTAACCACCGTTGTGGTATGTATTTATGCACAATCAATCATTCTGCCCTTTATTCTGGCCATTTTATTTTGGTTTCTGATCCGGGTAATGAAAAAGATTCTGGCAAAAGTAAAATTCGTTGGCCGTGCTCCGCAATGGTTACTCACTGTTTTTTCAACCTTATTGCTTATTGGATTTCTGGTGCTGGCGGTAAGCATGATCTCGAACAATATATCCGAACTTTCCAAAGCCTTGCCTAAATACGAAGCCAATGTGAAACAAGTCACCAATTCGATCAACGAACGTTTTGATATTGATTTAAAGAACCTGCTAGGCGATTATAGTGAAGACATTAATTTTGGCAGTATTCTGAGTTCCATCTTTTCGACTCTGACAGGGCTGTTTGGTAATGCTTTTACCGTTTTGTTATACCTGGTTTTTTTATTGCTCGAAGAACCGATTTTTCCAAAAAAACTGCGTGCCATGTATCCCGATCAAAAAAGATACAAACATGTCACCGATCTGGTGAATAAGATCGACCACAGCATCGGAAATTATGTGGCTTTAAAAACACTTACTAGTCTAATGACAGGATTCCTGAGTTATTTTGCCTTGTATTTTATTGGTATCGACGCTCCCATTTTTTGGGCATTCCTGATCTTTGTGCTGAACTTTATTCCCACTATCGGCTCGCTGATTGCTACCCTGTTTCCGACCCTTTTTGCCGTCCTTCAGTTTGGCGATCTTACTCCCGGAATATTAGTATTGGCTATTGTTGGAGTCATTCAAATGATCATTGGAAATGCAGTAGAACCGCGCTTAATGGGAAATTCTTTAAACATCAGTCCGCTCGTCGTTTTCCTCACGCTTGCTGCCTGGGGAGCAATTTGGGGAATATCGGGGATGCTGCTCAGTGTTCCAATCACCGTTATTCTGATCCTCATTATGTCTGAATTCCCGGGAACACAACCTATCGCAATTCTATTGAGTCAACGAGGAAATATTAATACGGAACAAAAAGACTGATCATACCCATACTTCAAATAAACTACAAATGATACAACCACTGGTTTTACCAAAATCAGGAGATTCAGATCCTGAATTGCAAAGACTCATCGAATTTTACGAAGAAACGCTGGGCTTTTGTCCCAACAGCGTAAAAACCATGCATCACCGGCCGCACATTGCCTATGCTTTTATTGAAATGAATAAAGCGGTGATGGCCAATCACGGACGGGTAAGCAGTGCCTTAAAAAGAATGATTGCTTACATCAGCAGCAATGCAGCAGGCTGCCGTTATTGCCAGGCGCATGCTATTAGAGCTGCAGAACGCTACGGTGCCGAACAGGAAAAACTGGATAATATTTGGGAATATAAAACACATCCTGCATTTTCTAAAGCAGAACGTGCCGCGCTTGATTTTGCTTTTGCGGCGTCCATTATTCCGAATTCAGTGGATGATACCATTGCCGAAAACCTACGCCAGTTTTGGGATGAAGGAGAAATTGTGGAGATTACCGGTGTTGTAGGCTTGTTTGGTTACCTGAATCGATGGAACGACTCGATGGGCACCGAAATGGAATACGGGGCCATAGAGTCGGGCGAAAAATTCCTCAGCAAAAAAGGATGGATAGTAGGTAAACATGCGTACTAAAGCTGACAATAATCGTTTCAAACCTAAAAGCTTTTTAACAACTTCGCGTGCATGAAACGAGCATGTAAATTTTATATCCAATTTAATATTTAAATAAGTGCGAGTTACATAATATACCTTTGAAAGCAAACAATTCTAATAGCATGAAAGCAAGAACATTATCCACACTTCAACCTCAGCCACTTTTTGATTATTTCGAAGACATTTGCCAGGTCCCGCGACCGTCGAAAAAGGAAGAACAGATCAGAGCGTTTTTGCTTGATTTTGCCAACAAGAACGGACTGCAAAGTAAAACCGATAAAGCCGGAAATGTATTAATTCTGAAACCGGCAACTTCCGGGATGGAAAAGGCACCGACTGTGATCCTGCAAACGCACATGGACATGGTTTGCGAAAAGAATTCGGATAAGATTTTTGACTTTGATACGGATCCAATCGAACCGCTTATCGCGGATGGTTGGGTAAAAGCAAATGGCACAACTCTGGGTGCCGATTGCGGAATTGGAATTGCAGCCCAGATGGCTGTATTAACTTCCAAAGAAATAAAACACGGCCCTATCGAATGTTTGATCACTGTGGATGAAGAAACCGGGCTAACGGGTGCTTTTGCGCTTGAAAAAGGATTTTTAAGTGGTGACATTTTACTGAACCTCGACTCGGAAGATGAAGGAGAGATTTTTATTGGCTGCGCCGGAGGAGTGGATACTTTGGCCCATTTTAACTACCAGCAAGAAACCGTTCCGAATGATGCCATTGCATTGAAAATTTCAGTCTCGGGGTTACTTGGCGGACACTCCGGCGACGACATTCATAAAAACCGCGGAAATGCCAATAAAATTCTAAACCGCTTTCTATGGAATTTCAGCAAACAATTTGCCCTGCGATTATCTGAATTTAATGGCGGCAACCTGCGAAATGCCATTGCTCGGGAAGCGTTTGGCGTTTTTACCATTTCGAAAAATCAGAAAGACGAGGTATTGAAAGCCTTTAATAAACTGGCTGCAGAGATTAAACATGAATTCGAGTTTTCGGAACCTAAACTGCAGATAGCTTGCAAGGAGACTGAGTTACCACAAACAATAATGGACAAGGAAACTCAGGATAAATTACTCGACGCCATTTATGGATGTCCGCATGGCGTTTTAGAGATGAGTACCCGAATGGAAGGCATGGTGGAAACATCAACCAACCTGGCTTCTGTAAAGTTTATCGGCGATCAGAAAATTCTGGTAACCACCAGCCAGCGCAGTGAACTGGAAAGCCGGAAATATTATGCCGCCGAAAGTGTGAAAGCTGTTTTCAGTTTGGCAGGTGCTCATGTAACTCACTCCGACGGTTATCCCGGCTGGGCACCAAATCCGGATTCGGATGTGGTGAAAACCACCGTCGAGTCCTATAAAAAACTGTTTGGGAATGAGCCGATCGTGCGTTCGATACACGCCGGGTTGGAGTGCGGCCTTTTCCTCGAAAAATATCCTCATCTCGATATGGTTTCCTTCGGTCCAACGATCAAAGGAGCACATTCACCCGATGAGCGTCTTGATATTGCAACCACCGATAAATTCTGGAAACATCTGGTTGATGTGCTGGAATCTCTACAATAAATGCAACAAATAAATTCTATTAGTAATAACAAGTAAAACAACAATGAGAAGAAGACTTTTTAAATCAAAAAGTTTAGTACTGCTTTTTGCCTTAATTCTGGGTTCGCTGGCCGGAAACAGCCAACAACGAGAACAACAGCTGCTGACAAACGAATGGAAATTTGTTCTGGCCGATAAAGAGCTCGATTATATCAACCTTACCGATGATTCGTGGCTCGATGTCAGCGTTCCACATACCTGGAACAGCAAAGACATCCAGTCGGGCGAAAACATTAAATACGGTACCGGCTGGTACAAACGTGAACTGAACGTTCAAAAGCTGGAAAACAAACAATATTTCCTGAAATTCGAAGGTGTAGGACAGGATGCGAAAGTGTACATTAACAACGAATATGTGGGCGAACACCTGGGAAGTTATTCTGCCTTTGTTTTTAATATTACCCGCTTTTTATCCGACGAAGGAATCAACACTTTACTTGTGCGGGTGAACAACGAACTTACAAAATCCTATCCCAAAGACAATTATTTGTTTGGTGTGTTCGGAGGAATTTACCGCGAAGTAAAACTGATCACTACCGAAGACCTGCATTTTGCCCTCACCGACAATGCCTCGTCGGGTATTTTTGTAAACCAGGATCAAGTATCAAAAAAGAAAGCTGCCTTGCGTATTGTTAGTAATATAAAAAACGAAACTTCAACAGCGATGCTTGTTACGGTTAAGAACCAGCTGGTATCGAAAGATGGTAAAGTTGTGGCTGAAGGTTCAACCGAGCAATTGATCTACCCCGGTGGATTCGAGCCGGTTTCATCCTTGCTTGAAGTTAAAAATCCACATTTGTGGAATGGCAGAAAAGATCCTTACCTGTATACGCTCGAAACAGAAATCGTACAAAACGGAACAACAGTTGATAAACTGAAACAAGCAGTCGGTCTTCGTTTCTACTCCATCGATCCTGAGAAAGGTTTCATCCTGAACGGCGAACCTTATCGCCTTTACGGAGTTTGCCGCCACCAGGAATGGGAAGATCTGGGAAATGCTTTATTGCCTAAGCACCACAAACAGGATATGGAAATGATTTACGAGATCGGGGCAACTTCAATTCGTTTGGCACATTACGAGCAAGCCGATTACATGTATTCGCTGGCCGATTCGATGGGGATTCTGATTTGGGCTGAAATCCCGTTTGTTAACGGCTATAACGAAGGAGCCGACGACAATGCGATACAGCAGCTCACCGAACTGATCAAGCAACGCTATAATCACCCGTCGATTTTTGTTTGGGGACTGCACAACGAGGTGGTAAAAAACCTGTGGGTAACACCACCGGCCAACCTTACCAAACGCTTGCACAGCCTGGCAAAAACACTCGATCCGTCGAGGTATACTGTTTCGGTAAGCAACATCTGGTGGTTGTATGATTACCCGATCCACGAACTGGCCAATCTGCAGGGTTTTAACCAGTACACCGGCTGGTACGGAGGAAAACCGGAAGGATTGGAAAACTGGATCAAAAAATACCACAGCGAAAAACCCGATGTTCGCTTTTCGATTTCGGAATATGGTGCCGGAGGAAACATTGCTCAGCAAAGAACCGATATTTTCCCGGCTCCCGGGCCAAACGATGCTTTCTTTCCTGAAAGTTATATGACCCACTACCACGAGGTTACTTACTCGGCAATCGAGAAATACCCGTTTATCTGGGGATCATACGTGTGGAATATGTTTGATTTTTCTACTCCTGAATGGGACCGCGGAGGAATAAAAGGCCGCAATCACAAAGGTTTGGTAACCTACGACCGCCAAACAAAAAAGGACGTGTTTTTCTGGTACAAAGCCAACTGGTCGGAAGAAGCAGTGGTTTATCTGACCGGCCGCCGGAATAATCACCCTGAAACCGACACCTTAAGTTTTGGTGCATACAGTAACCGTGGTATTCCCGAGCTTTTTATCAACGGAAAAAGCCAGGGAAAAATGAGTGCCGGAATCAACTCGGTAAAATTTGTTAGTCCGGAAATCAAACTTGAAAAAGGTGAAAATAAGATTGAGCTAAAAGTGGAAGCCGACGGGAAAAGCTACCACGATGAATTTGTACTTTATATTGATTAGCTCCTGATCGAATAACGATAAAAGGCGGGCAGTAACATTTTGGTGAAAATGCAACTGCCCGCTTTTTCATTACACCAGGCTACTCGGGGTTATTAAAATAAAAGTGAGTAAGTGCACATTTTTTACCGGCACTTTTATCATTTTTCTCATTGCTTAAACGAATTTGCAAGGTATGCTTTTGTGCCTTTAATCCCGTTTCGAGCGTAAAAAAGTAGCCCTGATCGCTAACCTTTCTGGTATTGACATAAAGATCTTTCTTCTGCCAGGGATAATTGTCGACGCTGTATTCAATAATACCTGATTCAGGTCCACTAAGTACAGCAATTCCCACGGCATCGCCTTCAAACTGAAACTTCAGGATCTTTCCGGGATATTTACCTTCCAGCACTTTATTACCGACCTGGTTGATCATTTCCCAGCCTTTTACAGGCTTGGGCGGATCGGGCTGAACAAACACCGGATTCGGAAAATTATCTTTGTCGATTGCCGTTGTATCCTGCGCCTGAATTTCCGTAACCAATGTCAACGCAAAAATCAGCAGAATTGCTTTAGATAGTATATTGTTTTTTATTTCCATTCCACTTTTTGAGCCACGTCGCCTCTGCCCGGCGAAGGATAATCCATCATTACTTCGCCCACATAGAAGAATCCGAGTGCCCTTTGTCCCTCTTTGATTTCGAGTAGGTCGGTAAACAGTTCCATAAAACCGGGAGTAGCCCAAAATGCACCCAGTCCCATTTCAGTAGCCGTCAGCCACATATTCTGCACTGCCATCGATACGGCTGCCACTTCTTCCCATTCGGGCAGTCGTTTGGCAGGATCGAGCTGCAAAATAATGGCAATAGCCACCGGCACATTCTGTAGGGTGTTTTCAAACTTTATAATTTTTTCTTTGGCTACCTCGTAACCGGCAGCCTGCTGTTCGCGAAGCAATTCACCACATTTTTGGGCTAGTTCCGCTTTAGCTTCACCAGTGAAGACTTTAAATCGCCAGGGTTCAGTTTTTTTATGGTTGGGTGCCCAGTTGGCATTCTCTAAAAGTTGCTTGATCACTTCTTTTGATACCGGACTTTTCATCAACATCCGTGGTGGCGTAGCTCGCCTGTTTTTTATGATTTCTGAAATTGACATGTTATCTTTTTTAAAAGTCAGTTGCGTAAGAAAAACACGATTGGCATCAAAAAGTTGAAAGAAATCAACGGAAATTAAATCCAATTTTTTAGTCCAGAACCTTATTCCTCGTCTTTGTTGTAACCCAGAATCTTGAACATTTCGTCGGCCGACTGTTCATTGCGGTACACATAGTCGATAAAATTACCTTTTTCATCGCGGTCGATGATCACGTGTTTGGGCGACGGGATCAGGCAGTGTTTAATACCACCGTATCCGCTGATCGCATCCTGATATGCCCCGGTATGAAAGAATCCAAGGTAAAGCGGTTCTTTATCGTTGTCAGTGTAATTGGGCAACAAAACTTCCTGGTTAAAGTCCTCCGAATTGTAATAATCCGAATGATCGCAACTGATTCCACCAATGTTTACACGTTTGTACTCGTTATTCCATTTATTGATAGGCAATAGAATAAATTTCTCAAAGATCGACCATGAATCCGGAATCGTGTTCATCAAACTGTTATTTATGATGTACCAGCTTTCAGTATCGTTTTGTTGTTTCTGCTCAAGTACCTCAAAAATTATGGCACCGCTCTCGCCCACTGTATACTTTCCAAACTCCGTAAAAATATCGGGCTCCCGAAGGTTTTCGTTCTCGCAGGCCGTTTTAATGTTCGACACAATTTCTTTGATCATGTACTCGTAATCGTACTCAAAACCCAGGTGGTTTCGGATCGGGAATCCACCGCCAAGGTTAAATGAATCGAGTGTGGTGCATTGCTTTTTCAGATCGATGTACAGTTTCATTGCCTTCTGAAACTCCCCCCAGTAATAAAGGCTGTCTTTAATCCCCGAATCCACAAAAAAATGCAGCATTTTCAACTCGAGGTTTTCCTTTCCTTTAATTTTCTTTTCAAAGAAATCGAGTATTTGAGTGTTCCGGATGCCCAACCTGGAAGTATAATATGCCGATTGCGACTCTTCGTTGATCGCCATGCGGATACCAAGTTTCAGTTTATCGCCGTTAGCCAGTTTCTCCAGACGATCGAGTTCATTCACACTATCCAGTACAATAATGTTATTCTTGAATCCCAGTCGCTGCATCGAAATAATCTTACTGAGGTATTCTTCCGTTTTATATCCGTTATGAACAATGATGCGATTTTTATCCAGTTTTTTATCCTTGTACAAATGCAGGATCAGATCGATATCGTACGACGACGAGGTTTCCAGGTTCACATTTTGTTTAAGAGCTTCGTTGATCACGTGCGAAAAGTGGTTGCACTTGGTACAGTAACAGTAGTAGTATTTACCCTGGTAATTGTTTTTTTTAATGGCTTTGTTGAAAAGGTTTCGCGATTTTTTAATCTGATCTCCAATCTTGGGAAGGTATATAAAACGGAAAGGAGTTCCGTACTTCTTAATGAGGTACATTAGAGATATTCCGTGAAAAGTGAGGTAATTATCCCGCAAATCAAATCCTTCCTGCGGGAAATAATAGCTTTGCTCGATCAAATCAAAATAACTGTTCTTCATGTAGAATTAGAATGTGGTGTTATCACGATAATTTCATCGCAAATAAAATCAAATTTTCTCAAAATGTTTTCTGCATTTTATAAAAAACAAAAGATACAAATTATTCATCGAAATACTAGGGTAAAGCAACTTACAGACTCATCGTCAAAAATTAAAGTTGATTTCGGAATTTTAGAACCTTAATGTTTTCCAATTTTCAAAAAACAGGAGTTAAAAAATACGATATTTTTCTATTTTTATTGAAGAGATCACACAATTAATTACACAGAATCGCTGAAAGATTCATAAGTTTGAACAACAATTAAATTACAAAACAAATGAGTAAAGTATTAATAATCGGAGCCGGAGGAGTTGGCCGCGTTGTTGCCAGCAAATGCGCTGACAATCCGGACGTCTTTTCTGAAATTATGCTGGCAAGTCGTACAAAATCGAAATGCGATGTTATCGCAACAGAAGTTGGTAAAGGCCGCATAAAAACCGCTCAGCTCGATGCCGACAATGTGGCGGAAACGGTAGCTCTGATCAAATCCTTTCAACCCGAATTGGTGATCAATGTTGCGCTCCCTTACCAGGACCTGCCCATTATGGATGCCTGCCTGGAAACCGGAGTGAACTACCTCGATACTGCGAACTACGAACCCAAAGACGAAGCCAAATTTGAATACAGCTGGCAGTGGGCTTATCATGATCGTTTTAAGGAGAAAGGAATTATGGCCGTTCTCGGGTGCGGTTTCGATCCCGGTGTGACCAGCATTTACACCGCACATGCAGCCAAACATCATTTCGATGAAATTCAGTACCTCGATATTGTTGATTGTAATGGCGGCGATCATGGGAAAGCGTTTGCAACCAATTTCAATCCTGAAATTAATATCCGCGAAATCACGCAAAACGGACGTTACTGGAAAGATGGAAAATGGGTTGAAACCCAACCTTTCGAAATTAAAAAGACGTTGAATTACCCCAATATCGGTGCACGAAACTCCTACGTTTTATACCACGAGGAACTGGAGTCGCTGGTGAAAAATTTCCCGTCAATAAAACAAGCTCGTTTCTGGATGACCTTTGGCGATGAATATTTGACACATTTACGCGTGATCCAAAATATTGGTATGTCGCGCATCGATCCGGTAAAATATAAGGGAGTAGACATTATCCCCCTCGAATTCCTGAAAGCTGTATTACCCAATCCCGGCGATCTTGGCGAAAACTATACGGGCGAAACTTCAATCGGCTGTCGTATAAAAGGTGTTAAAGACGGTCAAGAAAAAACATACTATGTTTGGAACAACTGCAAACACCAGCAGGCTTACGAAGAAACCGGCACACAGGGCGTTTCATATACAACCGGTGTTCCGGCCATGCTGGGTGCCATGATGGTGCTTACCGGAGAATGGAAAGGCCAAGGCGTTTTCAACGTTGAAGAATTCGATCCTGATCCGTTTATGGAACGCATCGGAGAATTTGGCCTGCCATGGCAGGAAGAAATTAATGGCAACTTAGAAGTTTAACAAGCCAGGCGAAGAGGGCAAAGAGCATTGCATTTTTGTCCTCTGCTCTTTGCGCTTAGCCCTTTGCAAAATGAATTATAAAGAAATTCCGTCTCCGGCTTTTGTTTTGGATGAAAAGCTGCTACGAAAAAACCTGGAACTGATCGATCGTGTTCAGCGCGATGCTGGGATTGAGATCATTCTGGCTTTTAAAGGTTTTGCCATGTGGAGTGCGTTTCCATTGGTTCGCGAATACCTGAAAGGTGCAACAGCCAGCTCGCTTTATGAAGCACGTTTGTGTTTCGAAGAAATGCAAACACGGGCACACACCTATTCGCCGGTTTACCGCGAAAATGAATTTGATGAATTGATGGATTACAGTAGTCACATTGTTTTTAATTCCTTCAATCAGTTCAGTAAATACTACCAGCGAACACAAACGGCAGACCACCCTATTTCGTGCGGTATTCGTGTAAACCCTGAATTCTCGGATGTGGAGACTGATCTGTACAACCCAAGTGCTGCAGGCTCGCGACTGGGAGTTGGAATTGATGAAATGCCGGGCACACTCCCTCAAGGAATTGACGGAATTCATTTTCACGTTTTATGCGAATCCGACTCTTACAGTTTGGAAAAAGTAATTGAGAAATTTGAAGCCAACTTTGGTAATTACCTGAGTCAGGTGAAATGGGTGAACATGGGTGGCGGCCATCTTATGACCCGCAAAGGATACGATCATGGTCACCTCATCCAACTGCTCAAAAAATTCAGGGAAAAATACGATGTAAAAGTCATACTAGAACCTGGAAGTGCTATTGCATGGGAAACCGGTGTTTTGGTATCCACCATTCAGGACATTGTTGAACACCGTGGTGTAAAAACTGCGATTCTGGATGTTTCGTTTACGGCTCATATGCCCGATACGCTGGAAATGCCCTATCGTCCCAAAATCATTGGCGCAAGCGAACCAACAAACGAAAGTAAGCACCTCTATCGATTAGGTGGAGGAAGTTGCCTGGCCGGAGATTTTATGGCTGCATACGATTTTGGCCGTGAATTGCAAATTGGCGAACAGATCGTTTTCCTCGATATGATCCATTACACCATGGTAAAAACCACCATGTTCAACGGGGTCAACCATCCGGCTATTGCCATATGGACTAAAGATGATCAATTAAAAATCGTGCGAGAATTCGCTTATGAGGATTTCAAAAACCGACTTTCCTAATTTTTTGTAATGAAGAAAACGCTGCTTGCTTTTTTATTGCTGCTTCTCTCCTTACACATTTTTGCTCAAAGAAATACGAACGAGCGGGCCCGGTGGTTCACCGATGCACGTTTTGGTATGTTTATTCACTGGGGTTTATACAGCGCTGCTGAAGGCTTCTGGAAAGGCGAAAAGTTGAGGCACAACAACGATTATGCAGAGTGGATCTATTACCGTAACCAAATCAACCGGGATGAGTACGTGAGTTTGCTCGATCGTTTTGATTGGGACGACATCGATCCTGAAGAGTGGGTGGTTCTGGCCAAAAAAGCCGGTATGAAATACGTAACCATCACAGCCAAACACCACGACGGTTTTGCACTTTGGAACAGCAAAGTCAGCGATTACGATCTCGGAAATTATACCGATCGAGATATTATTAAAGAAATGGCTGCGGCCTGCAAAAAACACGAATTAAAACTTGGTTTGTATTATTCGCACTGGGTAGACTGGGAACATCCTTACGGTTGGAGTCATGAACGTGAAATCTATGGCATCGCACCCGCAGAATACGACCGGTACTGGCAGGAAAAAGTAATACTACAGGTCCGCGAACTGCTAACCAATTATGGCGACATTTCGCTGATGTGGTTTGATATGTGGATCAATCATTCGAAAGCAGTTGTTACCAAGAGACAACTCCTTCAACTAAAAAGTATGATTCGCGAATTGCAACCCAACTGCTTGGTGAACTCCCGCCTTGGACTTTCAATCGAAGAAGATCCCGATATCGATTTTAAGACTTTAGGCGATAATCAACTGGGGAGTCAAAAGGAAGATTTTCCGTGGCAATCGCCGGCAACCGTTGCACATTCCTGGGGATTTCATTCGTCCGACACCCAATGGAAATCGACCTCTACCCTGCTAAAATCACTGATCGGAAATGTCAGTCTCAATGGGAATTTTATGCTCAACATCGGACCGAGATCCAATGGTGATGTGCCTTTCGAAATCTCGCAGCGTCTGCTCGAAATGGGAGACTGGTTAAAAGTAAATGGCGAATCAGTTTATGGCAGTGAGGCATTTGATCTGGATGCAGATCAACACGACTGGGGTAAGATCACATGTAAGCAGGATGGAGACCGATTTAAATTGTACCTGCATGTTTACAACTGGCCGCTCAATAAAAAACTTTATCTCACAGGTGTTAACGGCATTCCCGAAAAGGTCTACCTGCTTGCCGACAAGGAGAAATCATCGCTTTCGTTTAAGAATGTAAGTCCTTTTACATCAATCGACCTGCCAAACGATCAACCCGATCCGTATGTTTCGGTGATCGTATTGGAATATAAACAACGCCCGACATCCATTAACGATATCGTTGCCAAAACTACCGATGGAGGCTACTCGCTTCAGCCCGGGAATCAGATAAATCGGCTGAATAAAACAGAAACAACTCCGGCTTCAAAATACGGGACTATTCCGGAACATGTGACTGTTGAGACTGCACAATCATTTAAATGGAAGGTATATATCGATGAACCCGGAACTAAAACTGTGGATGTATCATGCAGTTTCCAGGGAAAATCTGATTCCGGAAAATTCACAATTCTGACTTATAAAACAGAACTGAGCAATCGAATCACGGGAACGGGTTTAACGGTTGGCGAGCCCAACGAAAACTGGCACATTGAGCGTTTTGCAGCCGGGCGAATCGGGGCGATCAATTTCCTGGAGCCGGGACTGTATGATATTGAACTGAGAATTGAACCTGATAATAACGAACCTGTCAAATTTCAATGGATTTGGATACAATGACTTATTTAAAAGACCTGCAACTCTTATTAACAATTGTTAATAACTCCGGTTGATTCGTGGTGAATATAAACACCTGAAAATCACTTGACATTTCGGAATTTCATATTACATTTGATTCATCAGGTGAGCCATAAAGGGCTGCTTCGAAATCGATGAAACGGGAAAAGTTACTTAGTTGAAACCGGAACCATTTCTCAGCCAACCTTCGGGAAGGTACGATGGAAAAGCCGAAGTTTGAACCAAGATCATCTGGAAGATCGAAAGTTCAATTAATCATCTGAAAGAAAATCCAGAAGTTCTTTCAAGGTGAAGTCTCCATGCAGAATGTTAAAAAGGTTTCGGCCTTCGCAACAGCACTGCACCACAAATCGGGGCAACCTGAAATGTGGGTGAAAACTGACAAGGACCGCAAGGAAATTGAAAAGTACGCTGAGAGGCGCTTCGTTCAGGAAGGTAAGACGCGATTACCAAATGAACTGCCGGAAAGTTAGACTGTAAAAAGCCCGACCGGAAAGCAGGGGGCCAATGAAAGCTTGCAAAAGCGATCAGAGGCCGGTCGTAATAACCGTAGCCTGGCACGAAAAACAACTTCGGTTGTTTGGAAGTGGATGGGAACTATTTGTCAAAGAATGGTTCCCATTTGTGTTTTTATACCCCCCTGAGTTATCAAAAATCCCTATACGAATTCTTTCATGCCTTTTGTTGGTATTTACTGAAAATGCTTAGCTTTAAGAGATCAAATCGATATTCGTTATTCTATTAAACCAGACAGCAAATGTTCAAGATCTTAATCATCGGCTTTCTTATTGTAGCATTCAATGTTGTGCTTCAGGCAGCTGCCAGTATGTACTGGTTAGACAAAACCAAGTCTGTTCTCAACAAATGGCAAAACAACGTTACACATTTGAGAATGTTCCGGATTCTTATTCTTTCCTTTTTATACCTCACTTTTTTACACATCATTCACGCGTTTGTCTGGGCATTTAGCATCGATCTGTTGCCAAAGACCAGTGTGGATTTTAACACTTTTGGCGATACCTTTTACTATTCGATTGTAACTTTTACCACCCTCGGATATGGCGATATGACCATCAGTTCTGAATGGAGAATGCTTTCAGGATTTGAAGCCATTAACGGAATTATGCTTATTGGTTGGTCGACCGCTCTGATGTATTCACTCATACAAGGACTATACCGATCCATCGGCAAAGTAGATCAGGCAAGTTAACCACACCAATTCTCAAATTTATCCTGATATGTTTTGTTAAAATTCCGTTATCGCCTGCTATTTTGATTTTCTTGCTACTTTTAAAGCTTAAAATTCGATTCATGATTCCGAACATTAAACAACTTAAAAATACTGACTCAGAAAACTTCTTTCTGATGGCCGGACCTTGTGCCATCGAAGGAGAACAGATGGCGCTTGAAATTGCAGAAAAAGTAGTCAGCATTACCGAAAAATTAAAAATACCCTACATTTTTAAAGGATCATACCGAAAAGCAAACCGTTCGAGAATCGATTCTTTTTCGGGCATTGGCGATGAAAAGGCATTGAAAATCCTTAAAAAGGTTTCCGAGACTTTTGATGTTCCAACAGTCACCGATATTCATTCGGCACAAGAAGCTGCTATGGCCGCGGAATATGTCGATGTACTCCAAATCCCCGCATTTCTGTGCCGGCAAACCGACATCCTCGTTGCAGCAGCTGAAACCGGGAAAGTGGTGAACATTAAAAAAGGACAATTTCTTTCGGCCGGAGCCATGCAGTTTGCCGTACAAAAAGTAATCGATAGCGGCAACAACAACATCGTTTTAACGGAACGGGGAACTACCTTTGGCTACCAGGATCTGGTTGTGGATTATCGTGGGATTCCCGAAATGAAAGCCATGAATGTGCCGGTTGTTCTGGACATCACTCACTCCCTGCAGCAACCTAATCAAACCAGCGGAGTTACAGGCGGAAAACCGGCGCTGATTGAAACCGTTGCGCGGGCAGGAATTGCAGTTGGTGCCGATGGGATTTTTATTGAAACACACCCCGATCCGTCGGTGGCAAAATCGGATGGCGCCAACATGTTAAATCTCGATCTGCTGGAAGAATTACTGGAAAAACTGGTTCGTATCCGACAAACAATCAACCGTTTTTAAAATGATGTTCGCAGAAGTCATCAACGAATTAAAACCGGCTATTTACGATTGGGCACAAAAGCTGATCAGTCTGGATGATGAGCTTATCTCAACCAGAAGGAACAGTCAGAATCGTTCCATTCGTCAGATCGTCGGTCACATGGTGGATTCAGCGTCAAACAACACACACCGGGCGGTTCATTTGCAATACAGGAAGTCGCCGCTTGAATTTCCGAATTATGCGACATACGGAAATAATGATCGCTGGATCGCTATTCAGAATTACCAAGATGAAGACTGGCAGGAATTGGTGCAGTTATGGAAATTCACACATCTGCATTTTTTACATGTGATCAGTGTAATCGATCCCCAAAAGTTAAAGAAGCAGTGGATAGCAGACAAAAATGTGTCGGTAACACTCGAAGAAATGGTACTCGATTTTCCACGCCACTTTCAGTTACATCTGTCAGAAATAAACCAACTTATAAATATTACGTTATGAAAAACAGAAGATCGTTTCTAAAGAAAACTGCGGCAGGATTGGCCCTTGCAGGCTTGTTCCCATTTTCAAAAAATGCCAGTGCGGGCGAAATAAAACTCACTGACGCCTTGATTCACCACGTATTTTTCTGGCTAAAAGAACCGGACAACGAAGCACATAAAAAGCAACTGCTCGACGCACTAAACAAATTGCTGGAAATTAAAACCATCAAACTGAGTCACATCGGATTGCCTGCAGGAACTGAAAATCGTGATGTTGTGGATCATTCGTATTCCGTTTCTTACATGGTAATGTTCGACAGTCAGGCCGACCAGGATGCTTACCAGGTTGATCCGATCCACCTTAAATTTGTTGAAGATAATCAGCACCTTTGGAATAAGGTGATCGTTTATGATTCCACAGATTAAAAATTTCGTTCTTAATAAAAGAAGAGGTAAGCCATAAAAATTGCCGCGATGATACCGGCAAAGTCGGCAATTAAACCGCACACCACGGCGTAACGGGTATTTTTAATTCCAACTGCACCAAAATAAACAGCCAAAATGTAGAAGGTGGTATCTGTTGCTCCCTGAACCGTACTGGCTACGCGTCCAACAAAGGAATCGGCGCCATAAGTATTCATTGCATCTACCATCATTCCACGCGCTCCACTTCCACTAAGCGGTTTCATCAAGGCCGTGGGGAGTGCTGCCGTAAAGTCTGTGTTAATTCCCATTTTTTCAAACGCCCACGTAACACTGGCTACAAACCAGTCCATGGCACCCGATGCCCGAAATACGCCAATGGCAACAAGGATGGCAACAAGGTACGGTATGATCTTTACAGCCACTTTAAAACCGTCTTTAGCTCCTTCGATAAAAGCCTCGTAAACGTTCACTCTTTTGAAAACGGCCATAAGAATAAAAACCACAATTACCGTAAAAAGGATGAAATTGCTGGCAATGTTCGAAACCTGCGTTATTGCCTCCTTTTCAAGTGTAGAGAAATACCAGATAATTCCGATGATAATGGCGGTTAATCCACCCAAATATGCCAGCACCACTTTATCCAGCAGGTTTATTTTCTGATAAATGGCCACCGAGATGAGCCCGGCAATGGTGGAAAAATAGGTAGCCAGCAAAATGGGAATAAAAATATCGGAAGGATTCACCGCTCCAAGCTGTGCCCGGTAAACCATAATACTGATGGGTAACAGCGTTAACCCCGAGGTATTTAATACCAGGAACATGATCTGTGCATTGGAAGCCACTTTCTTATTGGGATTAGTGGCTTGCATTTCTTTCATCGCCTGCAATCCCATTGGTGTTGCAGCATTATCGAGATTGAGCATGTTCGCGGCAATGTTCATAATAATCGATCCATGAGCGGGATGCTCCTTCCCCAATTCCGGGAAAAGTTTGCTAAAAAAAGGACCGAGTAACTTCGAAAACACATGAACGATCCCGCCTTTCTCCCCCACTTTCATAATTCCCATCCAAAGCGTTAAAACACCGGTTAATCCCAAAGAAATTTCAAAACCGGTTTTCGCCATGTCAAAAGTGGCTTGCACCATTTCAGGGAAAACCTCGGCATCACCTAAAAAAATCAGGCGCGCCAAACCAATGATAAAAGCAATCAGGAAAAAGAAAATAAAGATGTAATTCAGTGCCATATTTTTCGAATTCTGACTTCTCTAAAAATGTCGAAGCTTTCTCATTTAGGAAATATATTGCTCAAATTTTCGTAAAAGTATAAATCTGAACTTCATTTCACAACATCCGTCTGAATCTCACACCAATCTTTCTCCACAAAGTACCGTTGATTTTTCAACATAATTCATTTTGCTGCTCACTTGCAGCGATTTAAAAATAATTCGTTTATTTCCATAATTTATTCTTGCTGAAAAGATTGAAATCATATTTTTGTGTACTGTATTTGAAATTAAAATAATCACAGCTATTCTAAATCTTATTTATGAAAACTGTATTTTACTGGCTACTTGCCATTGTTATTACGCTTGCTGCCGCCATCTATCAGCGAACAACCGGACCAACTTATCCTAAGAAGTTCGACATTGAAGTAAACGGAAACATCCATGAATTAAGATTGATAAGAAGCGTCGAAATTGGAAGCGAAGATCCGTTCAAGCTGGCCATCGATGACAACTCCATTGAAGCAAAACTTTATTACCGACAGTATTTAAGTCATGATGAGTATACCGAAGTTGATTTTGCGTATGCAAAAAAACCGGTTGATTCGTTTATCATGAACAAAATTTTTGGAATTACGGAAGAAGAAGGATGGTTTGCCGATATTCCGGACCTGCCTGCTGCAGGTAAAATTCAGTATTATTTTGAGGTTAAAGATAACAACGGGATAAAAGCCTACTTCAAAGATGAACCTATCATAGTCAGATACAAAGGAGCTGTTCCGCCTGCTGTGCTCACACCACACATTTTCTTTATGTTCTTTGCCATGTTACTGGGAAACCTGGCGGGAATAATGGCTGTATTCAACCACAACCGCTTTAAATTTTACACTACTTTAACCATTATCGCCTTTTTTATCGGCGGTATGATTTTGGGCCCCATCGTTCAGCTCTATGCTTTTGGCGAAGCCTGGGCCGGAATCCCTTTTGCATGGGACCTTACCGACAACAAAACACTGATCGCATTTCTTTTTTGGCTGCTTGCATTTGCCATGAACAGAAACAAGAGACGCCCAATATACACGGTAGTTGCTGCCGTGGTTATGCTCCTGGTGTATTCCATTCCACACAGTATGTATGGTTCCGAACTCGACCCTGAAACCGGCGAGATCATCCAGGGATGGATCCAACTTTTTCTGTTCTGAATCATCGGATAAAAATATTTCAGAAGGCCTTTTACCGGGCCTTTTTTTATGCACAATCAAACCGAAATAATCAACTACCTTTGCAATTCAACAAATAAAAACATGCAACCAACAATCATCGAAATAGTTGCCCACAACCTGGGCTTGAAATACAATCAGGTCAATAACACCATCGCATTACTTGAAGAAGGAGCTACTGTTCCGTTTATTTCACGTTACAGGAAAGAACGAACCGGAAGTCTCGACGAAGTGCAAGTGCTCGACATTAAAGAGCAGAATGAAAAATTCAAAGAACTGGAGAAGAGAAAAGAAACCATTCTGAAAACCATCGGCGAGCAGGAAAAACTTACTCCGGAACTTCAGTCACGCATCGAAAATTGTTACGATCCGGTGGAGTTGGAAGACATATATCTGCCTTACAAACCTAAGCGAAGGACAAAAGCGACGATGGCCCGTGAAAAAGGCCTTGAGCCGCTGGCTAAAATAGTTATGAAACAGTTGGAACGCGATCCGGAATTTCGTGCCAATCAATTTTTAAACGATGAGGTAAACTCCGTTGAAGATGCACTGGCCGGAGCCCGCGATATTATTGCCGAATGGACAAGTGAAAACGAACGGGCAAGAAACATTGTACGCCGTGGCTTTGAACTGGGGGCCGAAGTGAGTTCGAAGGTGATCAAAGGCAAAGAAGAGGATGCCGCCAAATTCCGCGATTATTTTGATTGGAAAGAGTCCTTGAAAAGATGTCCATCGCACCGACTGCTCGCTATGCGGCGTGGCGAGAACGAAGGATTTTTACGAGTTAGCATTTCACCTGACGACGACCGGGTGCTCGAGAACCTCGAGCGCTTTTTTGTAAAAGGTAACAACGAAAGTTCGGAACAGGTAGCTCTGGCTGTTAAAGACAGCTACAAACGACTGATCGAACCATCGATTGAAACTGAATTTGCCAAGCTATCGAAAGAAAAAGCCGATGAAGAAGCCATAAAAGTATTTGCCGAAAACCTGAAACAGTTGTTACTGGCACCGCCGCTTGGTCAAAAAAGAACACTGGCCATCGATCCTGGCTACCGTACCGGCTGCAAAGTTGTTTGCCTCGACGAACAGGGCAACCTCCTGCACAATGAAACCATATACCCGCACAAACCACAGGAAGAAAGAAAGATGGCCGCCAAAAAGGTCACATCCATGGTCGAGATTTATAAAATTGATGCCATTGCCATTGGCAACGGAACTGCCAGCCGTGAAACCGAAGCCTTTATAAAAAAACTACGCTATAACCGCGAGGTACGCGTTTATGTGGTCAGCGAAGACGGAGCCTCGGTATATTCAGCCTCATCAGTTGCCCGCCAGGAATTTCCGCAATACGATGTCACTGTTCGTGGTGCCGTTTCCATCGGCCGCCGCCTGATGGACCCTCTTGCCGAATTGGTTAAAATCGACCCTAAAAGTATAGGAGTTGGGCAATACCAGCACGATGTGGATCAGAAAAAACTAAAAGACAGCCTTGATGCTGTGGTCGAATTGAGCGTAAACTCAGTAGGTGTAAACCTGAATACGGCGAGCAAGCATCTGTTGACATACATTTCCGGTCTGGGACCTCAACTGGCCGAGAACATTACCAATTTCCGAAAAGAGAACGGCATGTTTGCTTCACGCGACGAGTTGAAAAAAGTACCGCGAATGGGGCCAAAAGCTTTTGAGCAAGCGGCAGGATTTCTCCGCATTCCAGATGCAGAAAATCCGCTCGATAACTCCGGAGTTCACCCGGAATCATACAAGATCGTTAAACAGATTGCAAAAGATTTGAAATGCGAATTACAAGACCTTATCAGAAATGAAGAATTGGTGGCCAAAATTAACTGGCAAAATTATGTAAGCAGTGAAGTGGGGATGCCAACTTTAAACGACATCAAAAGCGAGTTGTTAAAACCCGGCCGCGATCCGCGAAAACCGATTAAAGTCTTTGAGTTTGCCGATGGTATTTTCTCCATCAACGATTTGCAGGAGGGGATGGAACTGCCAGGTATTGTCAACAACATTACCAAATTCGGGGCATTTGTCGATGTGGGCATTAAAGAATCGGGGTTGGTACATATTTCCGAACTGGCTGATCGCTTTATTTCCGATCCAAATGAGATCGTAAAACTGCATCAGCATGTTAAAGTGCGAGTGAAGGAAGTGGATATTCCACGAAAACGTATTCAGCTTTCGATGAAAGGAGTGGCGCAATAAGGAACTTTCTCTACCAAAACAGATCGGAATCCTAAAGCATTACTCATACGGAATATTTTCGTTGGGTTCGTCGGGAATTACAGCCCAAAGAATAATGTACACGATTAGTCCGGGAAATCCGGCAGAAAACAACGACAGCAATATATAGATCAGGCGAACCAGTACCACATCCACATCAAGATGCACCGCAATACCTGCAAGGACACCACCCAACACCCTGTTACGCGATCGGTATAACTTTTTTGAAGCCACGGCTTAATCCTCGTCGTCTTCCGAAAGCAGCTCTTCGTTCTCAAACTCTTTCTCCAGGAATTCTTCGGCTGCCTCAATCAGGTCCGAGATCAGATCTTCGTCGCCCGGTTCACCATCAATCCAGTGTATCTCCTGGTTGCTCCAGAAATCTTCGATATCGGCTTCAACAATAAAACGTGGAGTTTCGGTGTGCACCACAAAAATAGTGTCAGGTGTTTCTAGTGAGTTGTCGGCTAATAAAAACTTGGGTAGCATGCTTAATTGTTTTTTAATTGTAAAGCTAAGTTACAACATAATTTATTTTTAATGCTCATTTTTCAGGGAAGAAAACATAAGTTCCATAAACAATTCATTCTCCTTTACATTTACACCGTCAATTCAACTTTTAGCTCAAATTTCAAAAATCTTTTTAACCGGATTTTGAATCTGTTCATAATAAATTGGAATTTTAAGCGCGCTTTTTTTAACATTTTGGACAGGTTTACTATTTTAGCGCTTCATCCGAAAGAAAAACATAATTCATGCATAAACTAAACGAAATTCTCTCGCTAATCGATGGCTACATTGGCGGTTCTCAATGGTTTGTTTTCCTCTTGCTGGGTACAGGTGTCTTTTTCACCATTTACCTGAAATTTCCGCAATTCCGTTACCTGAAACATTCGTTTCGAATTGTTCGCGGTAAATTTGATAAAGAAGACGACCAGGGTGACACCTCTCACTTCCAGGCACTAACCACAGCACTTTCGGGCACCGTAGGTACAGGTAATATTGCCGGTGTGGCACTGGCAATTCACCTGGGCGGCCCCGCTGCCTTGTTCTGGATGCTGATCACCGCTGCTGTGGGTATGACCACCAAATTTGTGGAGGTAACGCTGTCGCACAAATACAGGGAAGTAGCCGAAGACGGTTCCATAGCCGGTGGACCGATGTATTATATGAAAAACAGGCTAAACCTGAAGTGGTTGGCAGTAATTTTTGCAGTTGCCACGGTATTGTCTTCATTTGGAACAGGAAATTTACCACAGATCAACAGCATTTCCAACTCACTTTTCGAGACTTTTGGGATCAGCCACATGCTTACCGGGGGAATCCTCGCACTCTTACTGGGTTTTGTGATTATTGGCGGAATCAAACGTATTGCAAAAGTAACCTCGAGGCTGGTGCCCATAATGGCCATCGTTTACTTTATTGGTGCCATTGCCGTTATTCTTTATAATGCCGAAAACATAATTCCATCCATAACAGCCATTGTTGGCGATGTATTTACGGGAACAGCTGCAATGGGTGGTTTCCTGGGTGGAAGTATTGCCTTTGCATTTAACCGTGGAGTGAACCGCGGCTTGTTCTCGAATGAAGCCGGCCAGGGATCGGCACCGATCGCCCACGCGGCAGCACGTGCACATGAACCTGTTTCCGAAGGTCTGGTAGCACTGCTCGAACCTTTTATCGATACCATCATCATCTGTACCTTAACAGGTCTAGTTTTGTTATCGTCGGGTGTGTGGACCGAAAAACACGAAAACCAGTTCCAGGAAGCCGACCTCGTTGTTCTCGACGGGACATATTCCGAATCCAGCGAAAGCGATGTAGCACATTTGCACGACTACCTGGTGGGGAAAGAAGACCTTCCTCTGTTCACAGGAAGTCTGCAGGTGGAAAACGGTGTTATTGACGATCAGCCCACCATTCTTCATGCACGCTCCGTTGCCGAGGACGTAAAAGTGTTTATTGACAGTCAACCTTATTCAGGTGAAATTGAGTTCAACAACGGTAAACTGGTAAATACCGACGGACTGAAACTCACCGGGAAATCGCTGATGCACAGTGCACCACTGACCACCATCGCCTTTACCCGCAGTTGGTTTGGTGACTACGGAAAATACATTGTTTCTATCGGGCTGCTAATGTTTGCATTCTCAACTGCCATCAGTTGGTCGTACTATGGCGACAGAGCAATTACTTACCTTTTCGGATCGGGAAAAGTAATATATTATCACATCATTTATGTGATCGGATTTTTTCTAGCATCTTTCACTGACACCACCATCATTTGGACACTTTCAGGGATCACCATCGCGTTGATGACCATCCCCAACCTGTTCGGAATACTGGCGCTTTCAAAAGAAATGAAACGGGAAGTTAAATCTTTCTGGAAAGAATATGCCCAACGCTATCCCAACGAAAAAGTACCGAAAGGATAATTAAATTTCAGTATACAGTTGCAATTTTCGGCAAACTGAGAACCGTTCATTCTATTAATAATCGGAATGAACGGTTCTTTGTTTTAAATAAACTGCACTTCATCACAGCTATTTTAACACGTTGGGAAACCGTGATGGAGAATCTTTGGACCTTGGTCGTTACAAAAAATATCCCGTAACTACATGATCAACAAATAATAAACTTAAGCTCACTTAGTTTAGACTAATTATAACTTTTAAATGGATTCATTCTAAACATATTTCAAATTGATGGTTGTGAAAATTTGCATATATTCATCGCCCAAATCTATGGACTTTTATGAATATGTTTGCTAATGAATCTCCCCTGCTCAGAATTATTTCTGGTTCCTGCAGTCTAAAATTTCACCGGTTTATTTTCATTGTTTTGTGTTTTATTGCGATCTCGGCAAAGGGACAAACCGATTTTCGTCCGGGATATTATATTAGCTGGGAGAATGACACGGTATACGGACTTGTAGATTACAGAGGATATGTGCGGAACTGTAATTTTTGTTCTTTTAAAACCAACGAGCAAGCAGAAGTAACCAGGTTTGAGCCCAAAGAAATTAAAGCTTACAGATTTATTGACAGTAAATATTATGTTTCAAAATCAATTGAGACAGAAGAAGGTACAGAACAGGTGTTTCTTGAATTTATACTTGATGGAATCACAAACCTGTATTTTTACGCCACTCCATTTACCTATATGTATTTTGTGGAAGATAAAGACATGCGAATGCTAAAATTACAGCAAGAGGAAATAGAAGAAGTGGTACCGGGAAGAGGAAAGATTATTCGGAACACGAATCGCTATATTGGATTATTAAAAACCTCGATGGCTGACTGTATGGAAATTCAGCCCGAAATTGACAAAGCCAGGCTCAGCCATAAATCGCTATTAAAAATTACAAAAGACTACCACAAATATGTTTGCACCGACCAGGAATGTATAGTTTACGAAAAGCCGCTTCCGCCGTTACGGGCAAAACTCAGTCCAGTTACCGGTTTTAGCGTTTGGAAGCTAAACCTCTCTCCCGGTGATTATCCTGTAACGGAATACCCCGGATCTGCGGCAATAGAGGGAGGAATAATGCTTAACCTTAATTTTCCCGCACTAAACGAAAAATTATCCCTCGATTTCGGGCTTGCATTTACTAAGGTAAATTACCATGGCACAAATGAATTCATTGCAGGCATTTGGCCAACTTATTCTGAAAGCTTTTTATCTCAGACCATTTTCGAACCTTCGTTTGGATTAAGGTATACCTATCCAAAAGGCAAATTACGGCCAACAATAGCAACCGGTACATTGCTCGATATTAATCTTGCAACCGACACGCAGTTAATCGTCGAAACCGAAAAAAGTGACAAAGTAGATACTCAGGAATCAAATAATTCACCCTTTACAACATCCTCTTTTGGTTGGTATGTGCGTATGGGCTGCGATTTCAATCTAAGTAAAAATAAGATCCCGTTTTTTGTTTATGCCAGTTATTCCCAATCAAAAGCAAAAAATACCTATCACAATATTTCTTTAAATAAAGTGGGAATAAACCTGGGGATTTATTTAACTGGAAACGAAAAATGAAACACACCAGACAAAATACCATATTAGCTATAGCTTTCATCATAGCGCTTTCTACATTGTTCACCAAGTGTCAAAAGGAGGATTATGTCGACCGGGATTTCCCTCGTTTGGGTATTTCTGACAGGATTGTACAGAATGATGACGGTGTGTATTTTAATGCCGAAATTCGTACACAGGGTAACATGCCAATCATCGAAAAGGGATTTATGTGGTCAACCGTTAGTTCGGCTGATGGCCTTAATGCAAAAATAATTAGTCATGATGATACCAATGGGAATGTGACTTTTGGCGCTACCGGAACGGTTGATTTTATTCCCGGTAAAACTTACTATGTGCACGCCTGGGCACGAACAGCCGATTTTTTGGTTTACAGCGATCGAATCAGTTTTGCTAACGAATTCACTTCTCCGGCTCCTGAAATAGATTCAATCAGCCCTTTGCGGGCCAAATGGGGAAATGAACTGAAAATATACGGTAAGAACTTCAGCTTCTTTTCCGATCAGATTCACGTGATCTTCAGAAACAATGGAAACGCAAAAGTTCTTAGCTGCAACGACACGTTAATTCGTGTAACTATTCCGGATGTAGCCAGCACTACTCCGGTGAATGTTTCTGTTTTGGTTTATGGCAAACGAACAGTAGCCAAGGATTTGTTTACATATATAAATCCGGTAATCCTTGAATATTCTCCGTCTATTGCAGCAATTAACGACACTATTACATTTATCGGTACAGATTTCCCAACCGATCCCGATTTAGGAAAGGTATATTTTAATTCCCACAAAGTTTTTATTTCCGAAATCACACCAACTACGCTCAAAGCCGTGGTCCCAAAAGAGATCAACAGCTCGCAGCTGGAGATAAAAGTTGAACTGGAAGGGGCGACCAAATCCTTCAGCAATAAATTACAAATAAAGCCTCCGCAGATAAGCGAGATTTCACCGAAGGAACTAACTACTTATAATGAAAATTTTACCATTTACGGGCAAAATTTTCATCCCGATGCCGATAAAAACATTGTATTCATTGGAGGAAAAGAAGTACCGATCATTGCGTGTTCGCCCGGAGAAATCACATGCCGGATCAATAATCAGATCATCCCGAACGAATATGTGTCAGCAATAAAAACCTTACCGGTAGTTGTGCAGACGCTCGATCAGCAAACAGGTTCTTCTGATTCGCTCTTTATCAATTACAAATCGCGATGGCAACAGCTAAAAGACTTCCCAGGTGACATGCGCCTCAAGCCGGTATCTTTCTCATACAAGGAAAAAGGATACATTGGGCTGGGATCGTATGAAACCTTCCGAAATCATTACTCCGATTTGTGGGAATACGATCCGGAAACCGACAGCTGGCAGGAACTCGAACCGCTTCCGGCAATGAAACGAGGACAAACCGGCTGGTTTGTCGTGGACGATAAATTATACGTTTGCTGTGGTTATACCGAAAACAAGTTTACCGATGAGGACAACCTGAGTGAAGTATGGGAATATGATATTACTAACAATTTGTGGACCCAAAAAGCCGATTTCCCGGGTGGGGCACGCTATGGTGCATTCGGATTCTCACGTGCCGGGAAAGGATACCTGGGGGGAGGTGCATACGGCAATTACCAGGCAAAAACCGATTTCTGGGAGTATGATCCTGCGGGCGACAGCTGGACACAAAAAGCCAACATTGCCGATATTAGCAGCCACGACGATATTGAAGCCTATACAGTAGCCGACAGAGCTTTTATTTTGGGTGATTACTGGCTAAACGGCCGCGATATGTGGGAGTATGATTTTGAAGAGAATTCATGGAACAAGGCGGGCACGGTGCCTGCTCCAAACCGTGAAACAACAGGCTTCGAACTAATGGGTAAATTATACATGGGCACCGGCATGTTCTCCTATTGCGGCGGAACTTCCACCTGGCTTTCATTTGATCCGCAGAGCAATGCCTGGACATCAATTACATTTGAAGGTATGCATAGAAGTTCGGCCGGCAGTTTTGCAATCGGCAACTATGGATACATTATTGGAGGACGAACCTGCGAGCATTTTGGCAACCTGCGTGATGTATGGCAGTTCGACCCATCTTTTTGATAACGTTTCAATTTCCATTCCGAATAAGCTGAGATTTACGAACGAAGGCTCGCAGCTTGTAGCTTACCCCAAGAGAACCGTTCTCGTTCTACTCTATCAATAAAAGAAAGATTTTTAATCACTAAATTAGCGTCGGTCTTTTCTTTTCTTTCGCTTTTTTTTCCACTTGCCCAGCAAATCTCCAATCGAAAATTTAAGAAAGGTTACCGACGTAGCTTCCGCCCGCATTACTTTATTGTGTTCTTTCATCGTTTCATTGACTCTTTCCGACTCCGTAAAACCATCACCAAGCTGGGGCCGCATATCCCAGTCAATTTCCTCAATATTTTCCCGGGCTTTATCGGCATCCGTTTTTTGTACCGGCGAAATAGTTACCTCCTTAATATTTACATGCTCCGATTCTAGCATAACCACCGGGTTTACCAGTAAAGAATGGGCAGTAACAATTTTTCTGAAATACGAAATGTGCGATAAAACCAGTGAATCGGTGGGAAAAATCCTAATAGTAAAAATACCGTTTTCAAGCGTAATATCCTTTTCGTTGCTCACCAGATTTATAATATACAGATCCGAAACGGGATCCCCATTTGAGTCCACGATTTTCCCCTGGATAGTCATACGTTCTTCTTGTGCAATTGAACAAAGACTGGATAGTATAAAGGTCGCTAGTAAAATTGGTTTCATTTGCCTGGCTTTGTTTCTCCAAAGTTCAGGAATAAAGCCATTAACAGCCCTCAAAAAAAATTAAACTATGTTAAAGAGTCCGGAAGATCGAAGTCAGAAGTTCAAAGCTCATAGCAAATCACTTTACACTTTGAACTCTGAACTTTGAACATTACTTTTGCAGCTCAATGCAAAACGTCTATCCAAATAATTTTGAAGTAAAGATCGGTTTCGACCGCATCCGGGAAATGCTAAGCAACAAATGCATTAGCACAATGGGAAAAGAATGGGTAGATGACATGCATTTTCAAGGTTCCTTTGAAGCGATTTCGCTGCAACTGGGATTCACTGAAGAATTTTGTCGTATCATCCGTGAGTTCGATAATTTCCCGTCGGGGCATTTTTACGACCTTCGCGAGGCGCTCCAGAAAATAAAAATTGAAGGCCGTTTCCTCGAGCCTGCTGAACTGTTCGACCTGAAGCGTTCGCTCGAGGCTGTGCGCGCCATCGTCATGTTTTTCGGCAAACAGGAAGAAGAAATCTTTCCGCTGCTTAAAGAAAAAACCGCCAAAGTGCAGGTGTTCCCCTACATTTATGACCGCATCGATACGATCATCAATAAATTTGGGAAGATACGCGATAATGCATCGCCCGAGTTGGCACAGGTACGACGCAGCATTTTTAATATGCAATCGAGCATGTCGAAACGCCTGCACAGCATCCTGAAACAGGCCCAAAAAGAAGGCTGGGTGGAGGAAGATGCTTCGGTGTCTATCCGCGACGGACGCGCTGTAATTCCCGTTCCTGCCTCGCACAAACGAAAGCTGAAAGGGATTGTTTACGACGAATCGGCTACCGGAAAAACCTCGTACATCGAGCCCAACGAGATTGTGGAACTGAATAACGAGATCCGCGAACTGGAATATGCCGAACGCCGCGAAGTAATCAAAATACTGACCAATTTTTCAAACGATATTCGTCCTTACCTTGACGAATTGTTTTACTCTTACGACTTTCTGGGCGAGATCGATTTTTTGCGTGCCAAAGCCCTGCTTGCAGTGGAGTTCGATGCCATAAAACCGGAGCTTCATCCCGATCCATTGATTGAATGGTATCATGCTATTCATCCGCTGCTGTTGCAAACACTTCGGAAAGAAAAACGGAAGATCGTTCCGCTGAATATCAAACTGTCGGATGAAGAACACATTTTGCTGATCTCGGGTCCAAACGCCGGAGGAAAATCCGTGTGTCTGAAAACTACAGGTCTGTTGCAGTACATGCTGCAGTGCGGTCTGCTAATCCCCATCAGCGAAGGCAGTAAAACAGGCATTTTCGAACAGCTGTTTATCGATATCGGCGATGAACAATCGATGGACAACGACCTGAGTACCTACAGTTCGCATCTGATGAACATGAAACATTTTGTTCGGAATGCGGATGAAAAAACACTGGTACTGATCGATGAATTTGGAACAGGTACCGAACCCATGCTCGGAGGATCGATCGCGGAAGCCATCCTCGATAAACTGAATAAGTTGCACGCTTTTGGTGTGATTACCACTCATTATACCAACCTGAAGCATTTTGCATCGTCGGCCGAAGGCATTGTTAACGGCGCCATGTTGTATGATGCCCAGCACATGAATCCGCTCTTCAAACTGGAGATCGGAAAACCGGGAAGTTCCTTTGCTTTTGAGATCGCGCGGAAAATCGGTCTGCCGGAAGATATCCTGGAACAAGCCACCGAAAAGATCGGAAAAGATCACATTGATTTCGACCGCAACCTGCGACAGATCAACCGCGATAAACGTTACTGGGAAACCAAGCGCATGAAGATCCGAAAGGTGGAAAAGATCCTGGATAATACGGCTGAGGACTACCAGAGTGAACTGGAAGAAATTCAGAAGCAACGCAAAGAGATCCTTAAGAAAGCAAAAGAGGAAGCCGATACTTTGTTGAAAGATGTAAACAAACGAATCGAGAATACCATTCGGGAAATTAAGCAGGCGCAGGCCGATAAAGAAAAAACGCGCGAAGCACGCGAAAACCTCGAGCAGCTGAAAAATGAGGTAGGAAAAAGATCCACTTCCTATGATAAAAAGATCGCCGGTAAAATGGATAAACTACGCCAGCGCGAACAAAACCGCAACAAACGACGGCCAGAAGAATCTAAAAAACCAATCTCAAAAGAAAAACTGGAAGAGCGGATCGAACTGCGTCCGGGAGATAAAGTGCGCTTAAAAGGCCAGGATACCATTGGAGATCTCGTTGAGGTAAACGAAAAAAATGCGGTGGTGGCTTTTGGACAATTGATGACCACCATCCCGCGAAAGAATATCGAGCGTATTAGTAAAAACGAGGCCAAAAGGCTGGACAAATCGCAGGGCCATCGTGCCAGCCGAATCACCGAAGGTTTCTCAGAACGTCGCCTCACTTTTAAACCTGAAATCGATATTCGTGGTCAGCGTGTGGAGGAGGCCATAGGCAAAATCACCGAATTCATTGACGAAGCCATTATGTTCGAGGTTGGCCAACTGCGTATTTTGCACGGCAAAGGGCACGGCATCCTGAAACAAAGCATCCGCGATTACCTTCGTTCGGAACCCATGGTTCGAAGCTACAAAGACGAACACGTTGATTTTGGCGGCGCCGGGATCACGGTTGTCAACCTGGCATTATAACAATCACTCTGCCCCATTCTATCGTTGACCAAAATAATTCCTGTTTAACATTTTCGAAATTAGGATAGTTTTATCTTTTTTTCGTAAATTCCCCTAACTAAAACACCATTTTTATGAAACGACTGTTAATTATTATTCCTGTTATCCTTGTTCTTGTGGCCATTTCTTTTGTATTGTATTTAAAATATGCACTCCCTAATGTTGGCGCTGCTCCCGACATTTCGATAGCGGCAACGCCAGAGCGTCTGGAGCGTGGAGCCTATTTGGCCAACGATGTCATGGGCTGTGTGGACTGCCACAGTTTGCGTGATTTCTCAAAATATTCAGCGCCCATAACAGGTACGCCGTTTGCCGGAGGAGGAGAAGAATTTGTGGAAGAGCTGGGTGCTCCCGGAAACTTTTATGCGCCCAACCTAACTCCTTTTCATTTAAGCGACTGGACCGACGGTGAGCTATACCGTGCCATTACTGCCGGTGTATCAAAAGATGGAAGAGCCTTGTTCCCGGCTATGCCTTCGCATCTTTATGGCAAAAGCTCGAAAGAGGACATTTATTCTGTGATAGCGTATTTACGCACACTCGATCCGGTTGAAAACACAGTGCCCGCACCTGAGGCTAAGTTCCCTTTTAGTTTGATTATGAATACGATTCCGAAAAAAGGCGAAGCGCGCGAAATACCTGATAAATCGGATCTGGTGGCTTACGGTGAATATGTAACTACGAGTGCCGCCTGTATCGATTGCCACACGCCAATGGAAAAGGGGCAGTATGTGATGGAAAAAGCCTATGCCGGCGGACGCGAATTTCCCATGCCTGTTGGGATCGTGCGTACGTCGAATATCACACCCGACCCCGAAACGGGAATTGGAAACTGGACCGAAGAAATGTTTGTAAACCGTTTTAAAATCTATGCCGATTCACTGTATATTCCCAACGATGTCGGTGATGGATTCAATACCATGATGCCATGGACTATGTACGCCCGCATGGATGAATACGACCTGAAGGCGATTTATGCTTATTTGCATTCACTGGACCCCGTGAAAAATACAGTGGTAAAATTTACTCCAAACTAAAAATGTGATCATGAAAAAAGTGACTGGAATCGGTGGCATCTTTTTCAAAACAGATGATCCGGAGAAAATGAAAGACTGGTACCGGAAAAATCTTGGGCTGGTCACCAATGAATATGGCTCGGTTTTCGAGTTTCGCGAATTGGATAAGCCTGAAAATACGGCTTATTCGGTTTGGAGCCCTTTCAAAAAAGACACCGATTATTTTGAACCGTCCGAAAAGGAATTCATGATCAATTACCGGGTGGAAAACATCGAAAAGCTGGTTGACGAATTGCGGCAAGCCGGTGTTACCATTTGCGATGAAATTGAAACCTACGAATACGGCAAGTTTGTCCACATCCTCGATCCCGAGAACAACAAGATTGAACTTTGGGAACCTGTGGATGAGGTTTTCAGGGGATTGTACGAAGGAAAAACTACAAAATAGTTATCTTTCGGGAAAGATATCGCCATGAAGTTCAGCCTCATTGTTTTGATCGTATTAAGCTTTTTCATATCTGTAAACGTGGCCGCTGAGAATCCGGCAGCAAACGATACCACTTACATTTTTTTGAAGGAATACGGGCTAGAGCGAACAAAGGACAAAAACTGCATCAAGTACATCAATAAAGCACTGGATGACGACTTACTTAAAAATGAGGGCCCGAAAGTCCTTGTTTTCAGACCCGGTATGTATCACTTTTATCCTGATGGCGCCAAAACAAAAGTATATTACGAATCGAACACCACCGATGTAAATCCGAAGGTATGTGCCTTTCTTTTCGAAGATGTGCATAACCTGACGATCGACGGACGCGGCAGCACACTGATCTTCCACGAACAAATGCAGCCATTTACCTTTGATAACTGCACCAACATCGTGTTGAAAGATCTGAGCATCGACTGGGAATATCCACTGATCGCGCAGGGAGAAGTTTTAAAAACGACCAAACATTATATCGATGTGGCCATCGATTTTCGCGACACGCCTTACCGGATTGAAGACGATAAACTTTGGTTCGATGTGAACCGCCACAAGCGAAACATCTGGCGAAGTACCATGGAATTTGATGGCGAAGGTCGCTACATTGTTCCGCAAACCGGCGACAACGGATGCTTGGGCGAAGGCTGGGGAAACTACACCGCGGCAACTACTATGCCCGGGATCGTACGTTTGTACAATGATTTTAAACGACTTCCCAAACAGGGCAACTTCCTCGTTTTCCGTCATGCTACACGCGCCCATGCCGGGATTTTTATCACCGAATCGAAAAATGTAACCGTTAAAAACCTCAACCTGTATCATGCGACCGGCCTCGGTATTCTGGCACAATTCAGCGAGAATCTGACGTTTAAGGCTTACAGGGCGATTCCCAACCTCCGAAAGAACCACTATTTCGGAGGCGGCGATGACGGGATTCAGGTATCGAATTGCAAAGGTCAGGTGACCATTGAAAACTGCGAATTTGCAGGCTTAATGGACGATCCGGTGAACGTTCACGGAACCAGCGTTCAGGTACAGAAAATTGTGTCACCTACCCAAGTGCAATGCAGCTTTATGCATCACCAAAGTGTTGGCATGACCTGGGGACACAAAGGCGATAAAGTCAGTTTTATTGAAAATGAGAAAATGAACTCACTCGGAACCGGAGAAGTTCTGGAGTTCGAGACCATCGATACCAAAAACTTTATACTGACCTTTTCTACACCGATTCCAACGGAACTGGAAGTCGGCGATGCACTGGAAAATCTCACCTGGTCGCCCGACCTTACCGTAACATACAACCATTTTAGAAATTGCCGGGCAAGAGGGCTGCTGGTTTCAACTCCCGGAAAGGTTGTCATCGAAAACAATGTTTTTGAATCAAGTGGAAGCGCTATCCTTATTTCAGGCGATGCCAACGGCTGGTTCGAGTCGGGAGCCGTAAATGACGTGCTGATCCAAAACAATACCTTCTCGGACTTATGTAATACCAGTCCTTACCAGTTTTGCGAGGCCATTATATCCGTTTATCCCATCATACCACAACTGGATGAAAGTACTCCGGCCTTTCACAAAAATATTCGCATTATCAATAATCAATTTCATCCGTTTGACTATCCGGTGCTTTTTGCACGATCGGTTGACGGCATCAGCTTTCAGAACAACCAGCTCACACGCAGTTATAATTTCAAACCTTATCACAACCGGGAGTATACCTTTAGTTTCGAATACTGCAAAAATGTAAAGATCGAAGGAAATGAATTGTCGGATGATGTGTTAGGAAAAAACATTTTACTGAAACAAACACCAAACAGCGACCTGGAGCTGGATCATCCTGAATATTTGAATGTTAAAGGCTATTAAGCTTTCGCTACTTATCTTGAATCATTTTAAAATACGGGTTATGTGTTGAAAACACACTTTTCTGAGGTTACTTTTTTTCTTCAGACGGAATATATATATGAGTGGACGCAAAACTCAACATTTTAATAAAATTGAATTTGGTAAACAACCAATATTTTTTGACGCTTTTTGAAGTAGAACCCAATAAAAAAACCGTTCAGAACTGAACGGTTTTTTTTATCTTAATATTTGGTAGAACTAAAATGACGCTTTTTTAGATGATTGACATTACAAACCCAAATATAAAACCAATCAAGTTGTAGAAATCGCCCTACCAAAATACTAATGAACTTCTGGTGGCATTAAAGCAACATTCAGACCAAAAACAAATACAAACTCATTTTCAACAACTTAGAGATCTTGCCAAATTTTCAACCCTTCCCATATTGGGAAAATACGTTTCACATCGGGCCACCTATATTGAAATCACTCCACTTTCCGATTGCGCAACAGCCAATCGCACTATAAAAATCAGTTCAACAAAAGCACGGATAATTCGTTACCCTACTTATTACCATTTTTTATAATTTAGTAATTCTATAATTCTACATTTCATTTATTAAAATCATGAAAAAATTAACTGCACTTACCTTCTTACTGGTCATAATGACCGGCGTTGTTATGGCCCAGGTTGATCTGACCTACCAAAAACCTCCGAAAGAAATACTGGAACTTGTGGATGCCCCATTGGCTCCTTCAACGGTTTTTGATTACAAAAACGAGAATATCGTTTTATTGTATCGCGATCAGTACAAGAGCATTGCTGAACTATCGGAAACTGAATTGCGTCTTGCCGGACTTCGCATTAACCCGGTAACTAACATCGGCAGCCGGAATGGGTACTATTACAACATCACGCTGATGAAAGTTGGCAATCCGGAAGAAACTCAGGTAAACGGTTTACCCGAAAATCCAAGAATGACCAACTTTTCATGGTCGCCCGACCAAAGTAAAATGGCCTTTACCAACACCATTGAAACCGGTGTTGAACTTTGGGTGCTTGATATTGCCTCAGCTAGTTGTAAAAAACTGACGGATGCAAGCTTGAATGCCAACATCGGAAGTCCTTTTGAATGGTACGAAACCGGAGATCAGTTACTTGTACGTTTCCTTCCCGACGACAGAAAACCGCTGATCGACAAAACAACAGCAGTGCCTACAGGTCCAAGGATTTCAGTCAGCGATGGCAGCAAAGCACAAAACCGCACATACCAGGACCTGCTAAAAGATCAAGCCGACGAATTTAATTTCGAGCAGTTACTTCGTGCTATAATTTACACCGTTGATCTTGATGGTAATAAACAACTTTGGAAAGAAACTGCCATGTATGCAGGACTTGAGTTTTCGCCTAACGGAGAATATGTGATGGTGGAAACTTTGCACCGGCCTTTTTCTTACCTGGTAACACTTAACCGATTTCCTCAGAAAACAACTATTTACGACAAAGACGGGAACCTGGTAAAAGTAGTTCGCGATGTTCCGCTGGAAGAAGTTCAGCCAAAAGGTTTTATGGCAACCACCAAAGAGATCAGGAGTATGAGGTGGCGTGCCGACAAACCGGCAACATTATATTATGCCAAAGCGCTCGACGAAGGTGATCCTGCAAACGAAGTGGAATTCCGTGATGAGATTTTCTCGTGGGACGCTCCGTTTGACGGCGAACCGAAATCGATATTGAAAACGCAACAACGCTATGTCGGAATTACCTGGGGGAATGACGAAATTGCAATTGCCCGCGACCGCTGGTGGAATACCCGTAACTCAAAAACGTATCTTTTTAATCCGTCCGATGCTGAAGCAGAACCGGAGATATTGTACGATTTAAACTACCAGGACCGCTACGCCGATCCGGGTTCGTTTGTAACCGAACGCAACGACCTTGGTAAATACACCTTGCTGATCGACAAAAACAAATTGTACCTTGACGGCACCGGGTATTCACCCGAAGGAATTCGCCCGTTTTTTAACGAGTTCGATCTGAAAACAAAAGAAACTACTAGCTTGTGGCGTGCTGATGGCAAAGAAACACTGGAGAGAATTTCAAGGGTGATCGATGCAAAAAAAGGAATTCTGCTTACCCGCGTGGAAACCAGTACGCAGTATCCTAACTATTACATCCGAAACATCAAAAAACGCATCGCTCCACAGCAGATCACCAATTTCAAAAATCCATTTGAAAGTATCCAGAATGTTCATAAAGAATTGATCACCTATAAACGCGATGACGGACTGGAATTATCCGGAACGCTTTATTTGCCGGCCGGTTACGACATGGAGAAAAAGGAAAAACTTCCAATGATCTTGTGGGCGTACCCACGCGAATACAAAGATGCATCAACTGCCGGACAGGTAACCAGTTCGCCGCATTCATTCACCCGCCCATATTACGGATCGATGGTTTACTGGGTAACACGCGGTTATGCCATCCTCGACGGTGCAGCATTTCCCATTGTAGGAGAAGGCGACGAAGAACCCAACGATAGTTTCCGTGAACAATTGGTTGCTAACGCGAAGGCAGCCATCGATGCGGTAGATGAACTGGGCTATATAGACAGTGACCGGGTTGCCGTTGGCGGACACTCTTACGGTGCTTTTATGACGGCCAACCTGCTTTCGCACTCCGATCTTTTTGCAGCCGGAATTGCACGAAGCGGAGCTTACAACCGTACTTTAACACCTTTTGGATTCCAAAGCGAAGAGCGTTCTTACTGGGAAGCGCCTGAAGTATACTATACCATGTCGCCATTCATGCATGCCGACAAAATGAAGACTCCTCTGCTGCTGATTCATGGTGAAGCCGATAATAACTCGGGTACCTATCCGCTGCAAAGCGAGCGTTATTTTAATGCGCTGAAAGGACTGGGTGCCCCGGTTCGTCTTGTAATGTTGCCAAAAGAAAGTCACGGATATGCCGCAAAAGAATCCATTCTGCATATGTTGTGGGAGCAGGATCAGTGGCTCGAAAAATATCTTAAAAACAAAGAATAGTACCTTGAAGCTGACCTAAGATCAGTTTTCAGGTTTAAATCCCTAAGATTAAAATTAGTCTTAGGGATTTTTTGTATTTTCAAGGACGTATTCTAACTAAAACCATAAAACCTGATGAAAAGAAGAAATTTTATTAAAAGCACTGCTGCCTCTGCTGCTGCGTTTTCCATTATTCCTGCTACCGTATTAGGCAAAAATGGAGGGATTGCCGCCAACGACAGAATTAATCTCGCTTTTATCGGAACGGGGAAACAAGGTTGTATCCTTCAGAATTTTTTTAAAGACCAAACCGAAGAAACTGTGACCATTGCCGCCAGCGATGTAGACAGTCGGAAACTGGATAAATTTGTTGGAATCGCAAAAGATGCCAATAAAAAACGCGGAAGCAATGTTGACATTTTCACTACAAACCATTACCGCGAAATTCTTGATCGCAACGATATAGATGCAATAGTAGTTGCCACACCGGACCACTGGCATGCCCAGGTGGCCATCGATGCCTGCAAAGCCGGCAAGGATGTGTATTGCGAAAAACCAATGGCGTACACCGTGGCTGAAGGCAGGGCCATGATAAATGCTACACGCAAGTACGATAGGGTGTTTCAAACCGGGAATATGCAGCGCTCAAGTTTTAATTTTCGCCAGGCCTGCGAACTGGTGGCAGGTGGTTATATTGGTGAAGTAAAAACGATAAATGCCTGCGTTGGTGGCCCTGTTGTTGCCTGCGATCTGCCCTCGATGGAGGCACCGGCATATCTCGACTGGAATCTATGGGTTGGACCGTCGCCTTACAGGGAGTTTAATCCCGTGCTTTCGCCACCGGTGGAAGAAGATATTTACCCCAACTGGCGGCTTTACCGTGATTTTGGAGGTGGAATGATCACCGATTGGGGAGCGCATATGTTCGACATTGGTCAGTGGGCTTTGCAAATGGACAACAGCGGACCAACTGTTTTTATTCCACCCAAACCGGGAAACACGCATGGACTTAAAATGATTTACGACAACGGCGTGGTGATGAATCATGTTGACCTGCCCATTGGCAATGGTGTGGAATTTATCGGAACCGAAGGACGAATAGAAGTGACACGCGGCTTCATAAAAACCTACCCCAATGAAAAGCTGGCTCAAATTGAAATTAAACCGGAAGATCGAAAACTTTATTTTAGCGACAACCATTACCAGGATTTCCTAGATGCCATGAGAAATCGTACCCGGCCTATTTCGGATGTTGAGACAGGACATCGTACCAGTTCGGTTTGTAACATTACCAATATTGCCTACACGCTGCAACGCTCATTGCAGTGGGATCCGGATGATGAAAAGTTTATCGGCGATCCTTCTGCCAGTTTAATGTTATCTCGTCCGTATCGGGGTAAGTGGGATTTCACTGATTATTAAAATGAACTTCCATAAACAAAGAACTAAGGGACAATTCAACCCTTAGTTTTTTTATGCCATTTTATTTCTTCTCTTCACAATAATACATTAAATGAATATCAATTCAACTTCTGCCCCACTTGCTTGTTGTTTGCTTTGTAACAATTTGATGAATTTTACAGCCTCATTAGAGATAGAATGCTCAAAATATTAAACAACAATCCGGGAATGCAATACCGCCGCTTTGGTAAAACCGAAGAACACCTGAGTGTGATTACACTGGGTGGAATGCGTTTTAAAAAAGGCTGGGACGATCCCCGAAATGAAATTCCGAAAGAGACGATGGAAGAGTGTCGCACTTCTGTGCAATTGGCTTTCGATGCCGGCATCAACCACATTGAAACAGCCTGGGGCTACAAAAAAAGCGAAACTGTTTATGGTAAAGTATTGAATGACGAACTGAAGATTCCACGCGATTCCTACTACCTGATGACCAAGGGAAATCCGATGACAGCTGAAGAAACCCGGGAATTGGTAGAAAAACAGTTAAACGACCTGCAGACCGATTATCTTGACTTTTATGGCTGGCATGGAATCAATAACCAGGAACTCTTAACCCAGAGTTGCAAATCCGGCGGAGCTGTTGAAGAACTGCTGAAACTAAAAGAGGAAGGCGTGATCCGACATGTAGGCTTTAGCACACACGCACCGCTTGAAGTAATCATCCGGGCCATTGAATCGGGACTTTTCGAATTTGTTAACCTGCATTACTACTATTTCGACCAGCGCAACCTGGCTGCTGTAAACATGGCCCAGGTAACCGATATGGGTGTTTTTATTATTTCGCCCAACGATAAGGGAGGCCAGCTTTTTAAAGCTCCCGCGAAAGTAAGAAATGCTACTGCCCCACTAACTCCTATCCAGTGGAATGCCCGGTTTTGTTTGCAAAACCCAGCTGTCCAAACACTTTCGTTTGGTATGCATCAAGCCCAACATTTCGAGGAAATGAAGGGTATTGTTCCTTTTTCAACTCCCTGGAGCAAAGCAGAACAGAACACAAAATTATTATTGGACAGTTACGTCAACGATGATCCTTACGCCACTTATGATGGTTACGACCTCCAACACGATGCCTCAGGAATAAACATTCCGCAGGTACTGCGTTTGCGCAAATTGTGGAAATGTTACGACATGAAAGAATACGCGAAATACCGCTATAAGATATTTGAGCAAAAAAGCCACTGGTTTCCCGGTGTTCTGCCTACATCCGATAAAATTGCACAAATCGACACTTCGAATATCCCGCCAAATATCCCGCTAAAAAAGCTACTTGCTGAAACACATAAAGAATTATTTATTCCGGAATTCAAATTGGTAAAAAATTAGTTACTTTCAGGAAAAATAAACCACTGTAACTAATCCTATGAAATCAAAGAAAACGCTCTTCGGAATTATCGTTCTGACTATTCTCTTTAGTTCTGTTAGCTCGATAGCACGCGATTACTACCAAATAAAAATTTATACTCTGGCAAGCAAAGCCCAAGAAAGTGTCGTTGATGATTATTTAAGAGATGCCTATTTACCGGCTCTCCACCGGGCCGGAATTAAAACTGTTGGCGTTTTTAAGCCCATTGAAGAGGATCCTGCTGCCGGAACAAAAATCTTTGTTTTCATTCCACTAAAAAATCTTGGCCAGATTGAATCGGTTGATGACAAGATCTTCGAAGACAAGGAATACCTAAAAAACGGTGAGGCTTATTTGGATGCCAAACATGATAATCCGCCGTTCGTTCGCATTGAATCAGTTCTTTTAAGGGCTTTTGAAAAGCATCCGGATTTTTTTGTTCCAGCTTATAAAACTCCAAAAAGCGATCAGATTTTTGAACTTAGAAGTTACCAGGGCCCAACCGAGAAACTTTGGCGCAGGAAAGTGCACATGTTCAATGAAGGCGGCGAATGTGCCTTATTTAAAAAACTACAGTTCAATGCCGTTTTTTACGGCGAGGTAATATCGGGTTCTGATATGCCTAACCTGATGTACATGACCTCTTTTCCAGACAAAAAATCAAACGATGAACACTGGGAAGCTTTCCGTAATCACCCTGACTGGAAAACACTAACGGATAAATCCGAATATGCCAATACGGTTTCGCATATTGATAAATGGTTGTGTCACCCAACTGCATATTCCGATATTTAATCATTTTGTATTCAGCGTTAGAAATCTGTATTTATAGACAATTCATTAGCAACAACCAATTTATGGAAGATTGGAGTATTTGGTATTTTTCAAAATAAACCTACTTTTGCGCCATGCTGTACCACAAAACATTCCGACATAAAACTTCGAATACCTGGGTCGTGTTTATACACGGTGCCGGTGGAAGTAATATTGTATGGTTCAGACAGCTGCGTGAATTCAAAAAACATTTTAATGTTCTGCTGGTGGATCTGCGTGGCCACGGAAAATCGAAAAAAGAATACACCAGGGAAGAGCAGTATAAATTCGACGAAATCGCTTTGGATGTGATCAACACCATGGATCACCTGCAGATCGAAAAAGCGCACATGGTTGGTATTTCATTAGGATGTATCGTTATCCGTGCCATCGATAAATTAGCGCCCGGTCGTGCCGAATCCATTATTCTGGGTGGTGCAGTCATTCAGTTTAATTCGCGTATAAAAGCGCTGTTGAATGTGGCCAAATTGCTAAATTCGATTGTGCCGTATATGTGGCTTTACAAGATCAATGCCTGGATACTGATTCCGTACAAAAAAGACATTGAATCGAGGAAGTTATTTATCAAAGAAGCTATTCGCCTGGGTGATAAAGAATTCAGGAAATGGTTAAAAATGTCGACCGAGATCAAAGATAACCTACAGGAATTCCTTAAAAAAGAAGCTTCGGCACCCGTGCTTTACCTGATGGGCGACCGCGATCATATGTTTTTACCCATGGTTTCGAACCTGGTACAAAAGCACTTCAACTCGCGCCTCGAAGTCATCGATAACAGTGGTCATGTTTGCAACATCGATCAGCCGGAGATTTTTAACCGACGCAGCATCGAGTTTATCAAAAGTATTTCGGGATAAAACAATTTAGTCATACCCTCACTGCTAGTGAGAGCATGACTTTTATGTTTTCAATCAGGCCGACTTTGCATCATCGGCACAACCTTCGCGGTATTCAGCAATAATTTTCTTTACATCGGAAGGAGCCACCCGACCAAAGGTTTTTTCGCCTACCGTTACTACAGGAGCCAGTCCGCAGGCACCCACGCAACGAAGGCAGTTGATCGAGAATTTTCCATCGTCAGTAGATTCACCAACTTCAACCTTTAACTGGCGCTTAAACTCGTTGAGCACCTGCTCGGCACCACGCACATAACAGGCTGTTCCCATACAAATCGAAATGGGAAATTCACCTTGCGGTATCATGGTAAAGAAGCTGTAGAAGGTTACAACACCGTACACTTTTGCTACCGACATGTTCAGTTCATGGGCAATGACTTCCTGCACTTCGGCCGGCAAATAGCCGAGTTTCTGTTGTACACGATGCAACACATTTATCAGCTCACTTTCTTTATTCTCAAATTCAACACAAATTGATTTAATGAGTCCAACTGTATTTTCTGCAAGTTTTATTTTTGGCATGATTGTTTGTTTAACTTGTTTAATCTAAATTAAAAACCTTCAATTCTTTTATTAACAGTCACTGGTCAACTGTCATTAGTCATTGGGAGGAAGAGCCAATAGATTTTATATAATTATTGTGTCTCTTACCAAGTTCATCCAATTTTGATACTAAATGAAGATGTACCTCATCATCGATCAAATTTCGATTTCTGGCTTTTTGTAACCAGGTTCGTGTCTCACTTTGAGATCCTCGGGAATAATACTGAAACTGCTTATTTTCTTTATAAAAGTATCTCCCGTATCCTTCTGAGATATTTGAAGCCATAGAGTCAGCAGCTTCCACTAACTGTTTTCCTGTTGTCCATTTATGAAAGCTTTCCCATTTATCGACAATAGAAAATACTTCCTCTCCTATTTCCATTGCCAGCTGATAAACAACTAAATCTTCTAAGCTCATGATAACCATCTTTTAAATCCTAATGACTTTTGACGAATGGCCAATGACTCCTAAGTCCTGTCGAAATACTCTGTATGCAGTAAAAGATGTGCTTTTTCGCTCATCGGTTCTCCCAGAAACTTTTCATACAACTCAATAATATGAGGATTTTCGTGTGACTTACGAATAGTTTTGTTCTTATCCTCCGTATACAAAGCTTTTTGCCTTTGCTTTAGAACGTTTACATTTCCGTGATGATAAGGTTGACCACCTCCACCGATGCATCCACCCGGGCAACTCATAATTTCAATGGCGTGGAACTCACTCTTGCCGGCCTGAATATCTTCCAGCAGTTTCCGGGCATTTCCAAGGCCATGGGCAATACCAATTTTTATCGGCAAGCCATCAAAATCAATGGTAGCTTCGCGGATGCCTTCCATACCTCGTAACTCCTCAAAATCGAGACGTGGCAATTCCTTTTTGGTGTGTACTTCGTAGGCTGTGCGAACAGCTGCCTCGATTACACCACCAGTTGTTCCAAAAATAACGCCCGCTCCGGTTGACTCTCCAAGAGGATTATCAAACTCTTCGTTGGGTAAGGATTTAAAATCGATATTCGAAAGCTTGATCAAAGCTGCTAACTCGCGTGTTGTTATGGCATAATCCACATCCGGATTGTCATTCACACTGAATTCTTCGCGACCACACTCGTATTTTTTAGCCACGCACGGCATAATCGAAACCACCACCAGATCTTCGCGTTTTACTTCCAGCTGATCAGCAAAAAAGGTTTTGGCAATGGCACCAAACATCTGCTGGGGCGAACGCGCTGTTGATGGAATATCCTTCATTTCCGGGAACTGGTGTTCGAAAAATTTCACCCAGGCCGGGCAGCAGGAAGTAAGTATTGGAAGTTTTACATCCTTGTCGCCGTTCAAATGTTTTCCGAGTCGATTAAGCAACTCTGTACCTTCTTCCATAATGGTAAGGTCGGCAGCGAAGTCGGTATCAAAAACATGATCGAATCCGAGTCGACGCAAGGCAGCCACCAGTTTTCCGGTAACCAGCGTACCGGCTTCCATGCCAAACTCTTCGCCCAAAGCAGCACGCACTGCAGGTGCAGTTTGAACGATCACAGTTTTTGTTGGATCCGATAAGGCACGAACCACTTTACCGGTTTCGTCAACTTCAGTCAGTGCTCCGGTCGGACAAACTGCAACACACTGTCCGCAATAAGTACAAACAGAGTGGTCGAGATTCATTTCGAATGCAGGAGAAACCACCGACTCGAAACCACGGTTTATGGCCGAAAGCACACCAACAGTTTGTACTTCGTTACACATCGTCTCGCAACGACGACACATGATACATTTATCCACCTCACGGATAATAGCCGGCGAGGTATCTTCGCGATATGTCGATTGTTCGCCTTTATAACGAATTTCGCGAATACCGAGGTTATGTGCCATATCCTGCAAATCACAGTTGCCCGATTTGGCACAGATCAAACAGTCGAAAGGATGATCGGAAAGAATCAATTCCATCACCGTACGGCGGGCATTGATCACACGCATCGAGTGCGTGTTGATTTCCATTCCTTCGTTAACTTCGGTGCAACAGGCAGGAGCCAGGTTTCGGCGCCCGTTCACTTCCACCACGCAAATGCGGCAACCTCCGGGTTTGTTTTCGATGTTCAGGTCATCCAGCTTCATGTGGCACAGGGTAGGAATATCGATTCCAACATCCGAGGCCGCTTCCAAAATTGTGGTGCCTTTTTTCACCACCAGTGGCTTGTTATCTATTGTTAGATTTATTGTATTCATAATAATTCAGAGTTTCCGGGTTAGCTAATTGTAATGGCGTTGAACTTGCATTTTTCGAGACAAACACCGCATTTTATACACAGACTGTGATCGATGTAATGAGGCTGACGACGTTCGCCCGAGATGGCTCCAACCGGGCAATTTCTGAAACAGAGTGTACATCCTGTACAGGCATCCTCAATAATATCGTAGCGCACCAGTGATTTACACTGCCCCGCCGGACATTTCTCATCCTGAACATGTGCCAGGTATTCATTCTCGAAATTACTGATTGTAGAGAGAACCGGATTGGGAGATGTCTGACCCAATCCGCAAAGCGCGGTGTCTTTTATAACAACACTCAATTCCTTTAATTTCTCGATGTCATCCTCCTCGCCTTTACCACGGGTAATTTTATCCAGAATTTCGTACAGCCTTTTGTTACCTACCCGGCACGGTGTACATTTTCCGCACGATTCTTCCAAGGTAAAATCGAGGTAGAATTTAGCAATGGAAACCATGCAATCGTCTTCGTCCATTACGATCATTCCGCCCGATCCCATCATTGAACCGGCAGAAAGCAAATTATCGTAATCGATCGGAATATCGAGGTGTTCGTTGGTGAGGCAGCCCCCTGAAGGACCACCGGTTTGAACCGCCTTAAATTTCTTACCGTTTTTAATGCCACCGCCAATGTCAAAAATCACTTCTCTTAAGGTCGTTCCCATTGGTACTTCAATCAATCCTACATTGTTGATCTTACCGGCCAGGGCAAACACTTTTGTTCCTTTCGACTTTTCGCTGCCGATACTACAGAACCACTTCGCTCCTTTGTTGATGATCACCGGAACATTGGCAAAAGTTTCTACATTGTTTACGTTGGTCGGTTTCCCCATGTATCCCGAAACCGAAGGAAATGGCGGTTTAAAAGTAGGTTCACCGCGCAATCCTTCCATCGAGTGGATAAGCGCTGTTTCCTCGCCGCAAACAAATGCTCCGGCACCATAACGCAATTCAATTTTGAAATTAAATCCTGTTCCCAAAATACCTTCGCCGATCAAACCATATTCTTCGGCTTGCTTAATAGCCACCTTCAGTCGTTGAATGGCCAGCGGATATTCAGCCCTGATATAGATCAATCCGGTATCGGCACCGATACAATACCCGCAAATCGCCATGGCTTCAAGCACGGCGTGCGGATCGCCTTCAAGGATCGAGCGATCCATAAAAGCCCCCGGATCGCCCTCATCAGCATTACAAACCACATATTTCTGGTCGTTCTCCACATTTTTTGTAATCTCCCACTTTAAGCCTGTAGGAAAACCACCTCCTCCCCGGCCACGAAGCCCGGAGTCTTTTATCTCTTTTATTACTTCATCGGGTGTGTGTTCAGACAAGCATTTCCCCAGTGCCTGATAGCCGTCGCGGGCAATGTATTCATCAATGTTTTCAGGATTAATAAAACCACAGTTCTTTAAAGCAATTCGAATCTGTTTTTTGTAGAAATCCATTCCTTTGGCATCGGGAATGTGCTTGGCAGTTTTTGGATCGGTATACAATAAATGTTCAACGGGCCTACCCTTTACAACGTGCTCTTCAATAATTTCAACCGCATCGTGCGGCGTAACCTGAACATAGAAGGTATTGTCGGGAAGTACTTTAATGATCGGGCCTTTTTCGCAGAAGCCAAAACACCCGGTCGACACCACCTGGACCTCATCCTGGAGATCGAACTCTTCAATCAGCCGGATCAGTTCTGTTTTTATCTCATCCGCCTGGGAAGCTTTGCAGCCGGTACCGCCGCAAATTAGCAGATGCATTTTGTAATCGGTCATAGTTTAAGGTTTTCAGTTTAATCGTCAATGGTTTTAAAATTTACAGGGATAATGCCGTCCACCAGTTCGCCGCGCTTGATGTAAGCGTCGATAATTTCGTGAACCTTTTCTTTGCCAACATGGCCAAAAACCACAGGTTCTTTGTTGGGCAGGATTACTTCAACGGTTGGTTCGGCGTAACAAAACCCCATGCAACCGGTTTGAGTTACCACCGCATCGATGGCTTCCTGTTCCAGTTCTTCAATAAAGTATTTCATGGTGTCCTTGGCACCCGAAGCAATTCCACAGGTGGCCATACCTACTTTAATCTGAACAAGCTGGCCGGAATTGTCGCTGTTCTCGCGAAGCTTGATTTTCGACTGGACCTCATCTTTCATTTTCCGAAGATCAGCCAGTGATTTAATTTTAGTCATATCGATTTTTTGAGTTATATAATTGCATTATGCAGTAGCCCCGATCTCTTCGAGGTTTACTTTTATCAGTTCAATAATTCCCATCCTAATTTCCTTTTCCTGCCACGATGCATCGCCAAGTGCCTCTTTCAATTCCGAGGTGCTGATACTGAATTCGCCTTTCTCCGTTTTGTGACGATAAATGAGTTGCCGATCGCGGTAGCTCAGGAACAACAGATACAGCGTATCCCAGATATCGCCCATAGGTGGCCGGTCGATGTTTGAAAGTTGAAATTCGGCTTTCAAGAAAGTACCTTTGTCGGGCACCGATTCCAACAGAAATTTTCCGCCTGAAGCCTCAGCATTTTGGTTCAGAAGAGGAAGTCCCAATCCCACTTTTCGGGTGGTTCTGGAAGTAAAGAACGGGTTGGTTGCCTGCATTAAAGTTTCTTCATCCATGCCGCAACCGTTATCGTTAATAGTCAGACTACAAAGGTCATTACTTTTGCTTTCTTCAACTATGATTTCAATCATTTTCGCCCTGGCGCGCACCGAATTCTGCACAATATCCAATATGTGTTCCGAGAGTGTTCTCATCGTTCTTCCACCCACCTTTCATTTTGACGATTCAGTGCCATGCGAACTTCTTCAAAACTGAGTTCCTGAATATGAAATACTGAATAATTCCTTCCAATCTGTTCCGCAAAATGAGCATCGGAATTGTAAACAAATGTAATCTCCTTTCCTAATCCATATTTTTCACAAACATCCTTCGCCGCTGTTTTGGAAGTTATTCCAAGCGCATCAAATTTCAAACCGGGAGGAATAAATCCAAGCTGGGTAAAAATTCCACCCATCGGGCGGGTAACATGGGCAGGGATGAATATTCCATTAAGCGCGTAAACTTTTTGCTGAATTTCGTTGATTCCTTCTTTAAGTGCCGTGGTTAAATAGTAAGGCACCATTTCCAGCACGTTTTCATCGGCATCAACCACCGGCTGGTACCCAAAGTGCCCGTCAGTATTCGGGATTTTTGTAATGTTGTCATCCAAATACTCCTGAAAAGCCTCCAGTTGTTCAGGCTCTTCAAAGAACGTCAGGCAGTGCACCTCTTCCTTTGTGGTTATCTCTGCCCCTGTTAACACATATATACCGTCAGTTTGAGCCAGATCTTTTATGACGACCGCATTTTTTGTTGAATTATGGTCGGTAATTCCAATCATCTGCAGCCCTGCCTCTTTGGCTTTTGCCACAATATTTCGCGGCGACATTTCCAGATCGGCACAGGGCGACAGCACAGTGTGAATATGTAAATCGGCCCTGAATGTTGGCATGCGTTTATTTTAACAGATCATACAACTTCCCGCTTATTTCGAAGGTACTCAGCGACGTTCCCAGAACAGGGATTCCTTCCTCATTACTGTACTTCACTGAGTCTTCTTCGGGCTCGAAACCTTTTACAAGAATTACAGCAGCCAGTTCTTTTAAGGAAGCAATAGCCATTACATTTTGGTGCGATTGCAAAGTGACCCAAACTTGTCCTTCGGATGCATTTCCCATCACATCGCTCAACAGGTCGGAAACATAACCACCGCTGATTTCATTTGTGAGTCCGGCTTCGCCACAATAAACAGTTAAGTTCAATTGATTTACAAGATCAGAAACCTTCATTTCTACCTCCTTTTTTATTACAGTCGGCGTCGAAACGATTTTCACCCCAGGTGCTTTCCAGGTTTCGCGTCGCCTTTTTTATATCGATTTTGTTTTCGTTCAAATAGCGGTTTTGCAGAAATACGCAATCGGTCATCTTTGCCTTTCCCTGTACCATATCTTCGGCCAGCGCATGGCAATTTGGTGCTCCGCAGGCTCCACAATCAATGCCCGGTAACTGGCAAAGTATTCGGTCCATCTTTCGAAGTTTATCCAATGCTTTTGTTCGGTCAGTATCGAGTGCAAAAACATAATTCGGTGATATCGGATCACCTTCGAGCGACCGTTTTATTTCCTCGCAATTCACACAAGCCAGGTCTTCTTCTCCTGCTTCCGGATATCGTTTCGAACGCTTCTGCAAACGTTCAACAGTAAGAAATCGGTTGCCGGTGAGCAATATTCCGCCGGCACATCCCTGGTGGCACGACTTCAATTCCAGGAAATCCAAATCGGGGACATCTTCATTCTCCATGCGTTCCAGTATCTTTACAACATTATGAATGCCATCCACCGCCATTGATTTCTGCTTCAAATGACGTGCCTCGCCCCGGGGCAAACTCCAGATGATCCCGTCACGGCGCAGGTATTTCCTCAGTCCACTGAAATCATTCACCTTATCTTTTGAGATCACCTGCATGGTGCGGTTATAGAAATCTTTCATGTTGATGAGCCCATCCACCACTGATTCTTTCTCTCCGAGCGGACGTTTTACAGCCGCCATTTTTGCCGAACAGGGAGAAATGTAAAACAATCCTATCTCTTCCCTGCCAATGCCCTGCTTTTTCAGTGTTTCGATAGCAAAAGCTGCAGCCAGATCGTGCGGAACCTTCAGGTGAATAATGTTATCGACCAGCGAAGGATATTTCGAACGAATCAGACGAACAATTGCCGGACAAAAAGAAGAGATCAGCGGTTTGCTTTCCGTTTTCTTTACCCGTTCCTTTATTTCGTCGACCAGCAAACTTATGGGTTGCTCCACCTCGAAAATGTGCGTAAAACCCAGTTTCTGGATTGCCTGATAAATCTGATCCTCGCTGTATTTTTCGTTGAATTGACCGATCATGACCGACGGGAAAAGTGCAACGCGGTATTTATACGCTTCAATCTGGCTTAAACTGTCGTGCTCCACATAAAATGCATTAACCGGGCAGGACCGCAAACAGTTGCCACAATCCACACAGCGATCGGCATTTATATTGGCCAGCCCGTTCTTTATCCGAATGGCCTCGGTTGGGCAGGTTTTCATACAATGAGTGCAACCAATGCATTTATCGGGATTTACTTTTATGGCATGATATGTCGTTTGTACTGTCATCCGTTTAAATCGTTCTTAAATTTCAGGCAGGTTCCTTTACCCAATTCGCTCTCGATGTGTAAGTCGTCGGCATTTTTCTTAATGTTCGGCAGGCCCATTCCGGCGCCAAATCCCATGTCCCTTACCTTTTTCGATGCTGTTGAAAACCCTGCCTGCATCGCCTGTTCAATGTCTTTGATTCCGGGGCCGGTATCTTTTACGGTAATTTCGATGTGATTGTCACTAATTTCAGCAACAATTTGCCCACCGTGTGAATGCGCCACTACATTTACTTCAGCTTCGTACACGGCAACCACAATACGTTTAATTACTTTCGGATTGACTTGCAATTGCTTCAGCACCCGTTTTATTTGGCTTGAAGCTTGTCCCGCCTGTGAGAAATCACCACTCGCTATGTCAAATTCCAACCTCATGTTAATACACTGCTTCCAAACCGTTAGTGAACAACACGCCACTCGCCCTGTAAATGGAGTACGGCGTTTCGAGAAGAACAAGGCCAACTTCGCGGGCCAGTTCAATCATTTCGGGACTTGCTTTTTTGTTACGGGCCAATAAAACAACTTCAATATCGGCCATTTCTGCAGTCCGGATCAACTGCGGATTGGTTAATCCCGTTATTAATAAAATGTTATCAGTTTCCAGGGTCAGCACATCGCTCATCAGGTCGGAACTAAAGGCTCGTTTCAGATCGTGTTTATGCACTTCATTTCCGACAATAAGCTTTGCCTCCGTAATTCGGATTATATCAGCTAGTTTCACCTTTCAATTTCTGGTTTATAAAATCGTTCAGGGTACAAATATAGTGCTAGCCAAGTTGATAACCACTATTTTAAATCAGCGGAAGCAGAATTTAAAATCATTAAAAACAAGAGTTATTTTTTATGCCTGATAAAATCCGTATTTTTAAATTCACAACCTAATAATTACTTATAATGATATACGATCAAGACTCATTTCTCACCGGTAATATCGATGATCCGGAAATCCACCAAAAGATCATTGATACCCTTCCGGTGCCGATTTTTTACCGCGATGTGAACAGTGTTTACCAAATGTGCAATGCAGCGCACGAAAGGTTTACCGGCAAAACGAAACAGCAGATTATTGGCAAATCGGTTTTTGAGGTGCATACCAAAGAAATGGCTGAGAAATATGCCCATCAGGATGCAGAATTGATCAATAATCCTGATGTACAGGTTTACAACACCCAGGTTCGGCATGGCGACGGAACATCGCACCATGTAATACTGAACAAAGCGGTAATTCGCGACAACGAGGGTAAAATAGTTGGAATTGTAGGATCGATAAACGACATTACCGATTTAAAAAAGACTGAACAACGTCTTGAAAAAGCTCAGGAATCGATGGAAGTTTCTTCGCAGATGATTCATAAAATTGCCGCCGGAATTGTAATGATGGACCGTAATTTTAAGGTGGTGGACTCGAACGAAAGTTTTGCGCGTCTGATGGGAGAAGAGACCGTAGAATTGTACGAAACCATTCCCGGGTTAAAAGGTGCCGATGTGAGCGGCCTGGTGCCCGACGCCGTTTTTAAAATGATGCAGGGTGTGTTGAATTCGGGTGAAGAAAAAACCGAGCGCGACCTGCGGTTTGCCAACAAACTCCTGCACGTATCGGTGGTAACCCTTTATAAAAACAGGGTGGTTGGGGCTGTTTTTCGCGATATGTCGGCTCCCATGCTGGTTCAGGACGAAATCATCAACCGTGCCCGCCGCATCAACAAACAAAATATTGAAACCGTTCAAAAAGTAGCTTTCCTGCTGGGCGAAAATGCCGCCGAAACCGAGGAGTTGCTCAACTCAATTATTGAAACCTACCGCTATGGAGACGAAGACAATTCCTGACTTTCACGTTGAAATTGATGTTCAGCAACAACGGCCGAAAGGAGAAACGGCCTGCGGCGATGTGTTTCAATCCAGCATTTTCAGAGAAGAAGGCAGAACGATCCTGGTGTTAAGCGATGGAATTGGTCATGGAATAAAAGCCAGTGTTCTGGCTACCCTTACATCGACTATGGCATTGAAATACACGCAGTTGCATACAAAACCCGAAATTGCGGCTAAATTTATTATCGAAGCTCTTCCCAGAAGTGCAGATAAGGAAAGCTACGCCACTTTTACGATTATTGAACTGGAAGACGATGGTCATGTACGCATCGTTAACTACGACAATCCATGCGTACTGATCATGAGAAACGGTGTTTCCATACAGCCCATAGAATACCGGCTAACAATTAAAGGTGAAGGTAACCGGGGAAAAGTTATGATGTGTAAAGAATTTATTGCACGAAAGGAAGACCGGATCCTGTTTATGTCGGACGGAATACCGCAGTCGGGGCTGGGGGACAAACGTTTTCCCATGGGCTGGGGAGTGGAACAGATTGAAACCTTTGTGTTGAACCAGATAAAACGCCAGCCCGATATTTCGGCCACAAAACTATCGCGTAAAATCATCAACCAGGCAATGATGAATGACAACTTTTCGGTAAAAGACGATGTAACTTCCGGAGTCATTTATTTCCGCGAACCACGAAAATTCATGCTCATTACCGGCCCCCCTTTTTACAAGATAAAGGATTACGATTTTGTGGGACGCATAAAAGATTTTGAAGGGAAAAAGATCATTTGTGGCGGAACTACTGCTGAAATCATTGCCCGCGAACTGAACCTTGATGTTGAAATTCAGCACGGAAATAAACATCTCGATAAGCTGCCGCCAAGTGCAACTATGGGTGGTTTCGAGATGGTTACCGAAGGAATTCTAACACTTGGTAAAGTGGAAGAAATACTGGAAAATTACGATAGCGACACACGGCTTGCCGACTCGCCGCCTGAAGAAGTGGTAAAGTTGCTTTTGCAACACGACAGCATCGACATTATTGTTGGAACACGCATCAACTGGGCACATCAGGATCCCGACCAGCCACTGGAACTGGAACTTCGCAAGTTTGTGATAAAACGAATTGTTAAATTACTGGTGCATAAATTTTTTAAAAAAGTTAAAGTGGAGTATGTATAAAACCTGATCAGGGAGTTTTTCGTTAAGGAAAGTGTAGCACCCATATAAAATGGCCCAAAAACAATTAATTATGAAAATAAAATTTAAGATAGCAACTGTTTTTTTGACGTTCGCATTTCTATTTTCTGGACTTGCATCACAGGCTCAGCACGACGCTTTTTTAATTGAAGGCCGGGTGGTCGATGAGAATGGAATAGCCATTCCTGATGTTTATGTTGTTAACTTGCGGAACCACGACAGAGACATTAGTCGAGATAATGGTGTTTTCACAATTTGGGTGGTTCCTTCCGATTCCCTGGTCCTCTCACACATTGCTTATACGCGGCGTGTGGCCAGCGTGCATTCCATTTTGGTGAATCCGCTCATTACGCTCATATCCGAGCATGTAAATGTACCCGAAATACGTATCAGTCCGGAACAGATCAGCGATCTAGACCGGGCAAATAAAAATATGGAATTCATCAACGAATACAAGGTTCCGGAATTCTCGAAGATCTCTTCCGATCAGCAAGATCCGGTAACATCCATTGTCACCGAACACAACAGCCTTTTACGAAGCGAGGCAACCTCATTAAGTCTTGTTCGGTTTTCCCCTTCCGACGTAATCGGAAAAGTATTTGTTAAAGCCAGAAACAAAGATCACCTGACCGATTATTCTTCTACCCGGAAAGTAAAAACGCCTCCTAAGGAAGTCGAAGAAACGGAAGGAAATTAACGTTCCGGCTCGGCATCAAATTTCTCGATAAAATCGGTTGATAATACCCTGAATTCAGTACGACGATTGATTGAGCGTGCAATTTCCTGTTGCTGTTCCGTCAGTTCGTTGATAAAAGCTTCTGTCAGTTCGTCACCGCGTTTAAGGAAATCGTACTGTTTAGCCAATTCGCGCGTTACGGTTTTCGGCCAGGTTTCGCCATAACCTTTAGCCACCAATCGTGCCGGGTTAATTCCTTTTTCAATCAGGTAATCAACAACACTCTGTGCCCGTTTCTGCGACAAATCAAAGTTGAACTGGTCGCTACCCACATGGTCGGTATGTGCCATCAATTCTATGGTAATGGTTGGATTGAAAATTAGTATCTGAACCAAGGAATCAAGCGAAGCCTTTGAACTTTCCATTAGCTCCCAGCTGCCAAATTCGTAACTGATATTTTCTACTTTTATAGGGGCATCGGTTGGTGTGAGGTACATTTTGAAACGGTAGTCCCTGCTTTCTTCCAAACCAATGGTACTTACTGCAGCTTTATCGCGCAAAAATCCGTCTTTAAAAGCTGCAAACACGTATTCGGTTTCGGGATTCAGGTTCATCTTAAAATTACCGTTGCGTGCTCGCACTTTCAGGTTGGTTCCGTCGGTAGCAATTACGCGCATTGTTGCACCGTCGAGCTTGGCATTGGTTTCTTTGTTGAACACATCAACTTCAATTTGGTACACTTTAGGCGGCACCATAAACTCATAGATATCGTCGCTCCCACCCTTCGATCCTTTACGATTGGATGAAAACATTCCTTTATTCTCGCCGGTAACAAAACCAATTCCGAAATCGTCAGAAGGTGAGTTCATTGGCGATCCCATGTTTTTGACCACCCAAACATTATCTTCGTTTTTTGTAGCCACAAATAGATCGAATCCCCCCATCCCCATGTGGCCGTTGGAAGCAAAATAAAGTTCACCGTTATCGCGGATAAAAGGAAACATTTCGTCACCTTCAGTATTAACGGCAGAACCAAGATTCACCGGTTTGCCGTACGATCCTCCGTCGGCTTCTACCATCCATATGTCTTTACCGCCCTGTCCGCCTGCCATATCGGAAACAAAGTACAGCGCCGTTTCGTCGGCACTCATTGCAGGGTGCGCAGCAACAATACTGTCGCCGGTCACTTCCAACTTTATCGGATCGGACCACGAACCGCGAGACTGAGAGGTAGAATAAAGTTCGGTTCCCATGGCTTGCGATTTATCGTAGCGGCAGCGGGTAAAAATCATCTGTTCTCCGGTTGATGATAAAGTGGCTGCCCCCTCTTCTTCTCCGGTATTGATGATCAGGTTTTCGTCGAGCAATTTCGGCTGCTGCCATTTCTGACGCTGCACACTAAAAGTCGCGCGAAAAAGGTCGGCATATTTCTGTCCGGTAATCATACTTTCTTTTCGTCCGGTTGCGGCTTTCCGTGTCGAAGTAAATATGATCTCGTTGTCGCGCCCACCCACAAAAACAGGTGCATAATCGCTTTCACGTGAATTGATCTGCTGTATCGGATTAATAATGTGACGCGTAGGATTCGCCACCCACTCCTGGGTTTTACGCATCGCTTCAATTCCGTCGAGAGCACGCTGATCTCCGGGCACCGAATCGAGGTAAGTGCGGTAAGTTTCGGTAGCTTCTTCGTAATCCTGAGTTATTCTCAGCATGTCGGCATAACGCAACAACGCTTCATTATCGGGGTAACCCAACCGTATGGCAAATTTGTAGTTCTGCGCCGCATATTCGTACATTCCAATAGCACGGTAACATTCAGCAAGTTTAAAAGCATAATCGATACGCTTGGTCCTACTCTTCTCTTTTTTGCGTGCTTTCTTGTATTGTTCAATCGCTTTATAATATTCACCAATGTCTTTCGAAAGTGTGGCTTCACGGCCATACTTTGCCGCCCCACATGCACTTAAGATTAAGATCAAAACAGAAAGAATTACTAATCTTATTTGCTTCATGCCCAGTTTTATTTCCGGAAGTAAACGTAAACTAATTTAATTATCAACAACTTTAAAATGTGCTATACAACAATAATCGACACATTTTCCAATTATCGATCCAAATGTATAAAAAAACGTAGATTGTATTTCTTTGTTGTAGGGAACATACATTATTTCATGTTAGGTGAAAATATTTGAAAGTTTATATCATTCGAGATATACTGATCACCCGACAGCCGTGCAAATTCAATTCAACAGGAAAATTTTGAGAGCCATCATGCAAAAATGATCGTCATCTGAAAACTGAAATATTTCCAAAGCAGCACCTTGCAAGGGTAATTCGACTCATATTTTTACCCAAGATTTTAATTTTTTTTATAACTTCAGCTCACAAACACCACCCAACATAAGCTGCATACAACTGACTATCAACACGATTGACATATGTGCTATTTTTTTGCACATGTGTGACAGGACTTGTTGCTTTTTCCGATTTAATTGCGCATACTGAATTCTGTGCAAAATTACAAAGCCGTATTAATTGCCTGATGTTCAGTAAAAGCGTATACTAACTTAAATACTTATGAAAATGAAAGCTTTCTATAAAATGCAGCCGGATCAGATCAGCATCTTTCTTATATATCCTGAAAGTGTGGCTGCCTCAAATCCACATTTAATTCAGGAACTGAACGACTAAAATCGTGTTCTATCCGGGACTCGATGAATAAAGTTTCTGTAATAAATATTTGGATCTGAAAACAAAGATTATCCGATAATTTTTCAGCAATAAATTTCTTCCAAAACGGAAACTTTCACATAACCGGAATTAAAAGAAAAGTATAATAAAGAAAGCAATGGCATAAATTCTAAATCATTAAAAAATGAAATACCTAAATATCATATTTGTATTTTCTCTGGTTGTTCTGATTCTGTCGGGATGTTCTGCCGAAAAAGGAAAAGACAATGTTGTGATTGATTTGAATGAGAAACCGGTGCGGATTTCATCCATTAAGAATATCTCCGGATTTTTTGGCGATCGAATGGAACTGAATCGAGATACTTATTTGAAAAATTTTCCGATTGATAAATATGTTGATTTTATTGTTAAAAGAGAGCACACAGACTGGGACTGGACCCAGGCAGAACAACACGGGAAATGGGTTGAATCTGCTTATTTGTCGGCAATCCAAAGTGATGATAAAGAATTGTTGGCAAAGGTTCAGGAAGTACTGGACAGAATAATCAAATCGCAAGAAGAGAGCGGCTATGTGGGAGCAACGGCAAAAAGCTTCAGGTCGGCAGAACGACCGATTCGCGGAATGGATCCATATGAGCTCTATTTTGTTTTTCATGCTTTTATTACCGTTTATGAAGAAACCGGAGATGAAAAAGCACTTGTTGCCGTTGAAAAGCTTGCCGATTATTTCTTAAATAATTTTGGCGAAGGGAAGCAGGAGTTTTGGCCATCGGACCTGAGATATCCCGAGAACGTACATAAAAAGTTAGCCGGAGTTTCCAATTTTGCAGGCCACAGCGTACACTATTCGTGGGAAGGCGCGCTTTTAGCCGATCCTGTGGCCAGACTATATGAATTAACCGGAAAAGAAAAGTACCTCGACTGGAGCCAGTGGGTGGTCAGTAATATCGATAAGTGGAGCGGCTGGAATTCTTTCTCAAAATTAGATTCTGTAGCCGACGGAACTTTGGGAGTAGGCGAACTACAACCCTATGTACACTCTCACACTTTCCATATGAATTTTATGGGCTTTTTAAGGCTTTACCGCATTACCGGCGATGCCACCTTATTGCGCAAAGTAAAAGGTGCCTGGGACGATATTAACGAACGACAAATGTACATTACCGGTGGTGTAAGCGTGGCCGAACACTACGAACACGACTATGTTAAGCCAATTTCAGGCAACATTGTTGAAACCTGTGCCACCATGTCGTGGATGCAACTGACACAAATGCTTCTGGAAATTACAGGCGATGTAAAGTATGCCGATGCCATTGAGCGTTTGATGATTAATCATGTTTTTGCTGCCCAGGAAAGCGAAAGCGGCGTTTGCCGGTATCATACCGCTCCAAACGGAGTTAAACCTGAAGGTTGTTTCCATGGCCCCGATTGCTGCACGGCAAGCGGACATCGTATCATATCGCTTCTGCCTACATTTTTATATGCTGAAAACGACCGCGATTTCTTCATCAATCAATACATTTCTTCTCAGTATTTGGGAGATGACCTTTCGCTTGATATTAAAGGGAAATACCCCGAATCTGAAAAATTTGAAATTGAAGTAACTTCAGGTAAAGCCGTTGATAAAACATTGAATCTGCGAATTCCTGCGTGGTGTACTAATCCAAAGATAAAAGTTAATGGTGAAGAAATAGCTGATGTTCAACCGGGAACTTATCTTGAATTGCCGGCATCCTGGAACAAAGGAGATGTGATTGCAGTTGAATTCCCAATGGAAGAGAAATGGCTGAAACGCGCACACCACAGCGAGTACAGTATGTATTATCTGCCGGGTGGAGAGCATATGTATAAAGAAACTCCAACCGACCACGTTCCATATGCATTTGTGCGCGGACCGATTGTTTATGCACTGGACATGGTTTGGAACGAAAAGCTGAAAAAGGATAATGTTGACCTCAATAAGGAGATTAAAATTGATACAGGAATTGTTCCGGTGAAAGTGGATAAACCCGGAGTGGATATGCTTGGTCCGGTATATCTCGCCAGTGCTTCTTTAGGAGACACTAAAGTTAAAGTCAATTTGGTGCCATTTGCCAATATCGGACAATGGTATCGTGAAGGCCAAACCAAGCCCGACAAATATTCAAATGCATTTTCATACGGCATATGGTTGTATAATAAATAACTAGCATGAGATCTATTGTATTTTTAATGAACTTTTTAACCGTTATCTGCATAGCAGGATTATCGGCTAATGCACAAACACTTCTAAATATTGCACCTAACGCATCATCTGTTACCGCCTCATACACAGCACCATGGAATAATCTAAATGCTGTTAATAATCAAACTATCGGCTATGGTTTGGTGGGTGGCGGAACACCTCAATTGGGCAATTCAGAAACCTGGGGAACATGGAGTGGTGATCGTCCCGAATCGCAATGGTTAAGTTATGAATGGTCCGATTCGGTTCTGATAAACAGAGTTTCAGTGTACTTCTGGTGCGATAATGCCAGCTCAACGGCGGGCGATGGAGTTGCACTACCTTCTTCATGGAAAGTTCAGTACCAGGCTGGCAGTTCATCAGAATGGCAGGATGTAACACTTACAGATGGTCAGTCTTATCCTTCTCATATTGCTACTCCAAATGAGGTTGAATTTGAACCTGTTAATACAAAAAAAATACGTTTATTCCTGAATGCCTCGACCAATGGAACGTCGTATGCTGCGGTGGGCGTAACAGAATGGGAGGTTTATTCCGAGTTTGCAGAACCTGCAGTGCTGATCAATACTTCAAAACTTGTATTGTCTGATGTTCGGGGAAAGTCAACAGCAACCGTGAATATTAAAGGAATAAACATTCCGGAAGAAGGAATTGACCTTGCTTTTAAAAACGAATTAAATGGCGTGGCAATATCAGCAACCCACATTACTCAGTCCGAAGCCCTCACGGATAATGGATACAACCTGACTTTGACCTTTAATCCTGAAGATGGTATCAGCGATTTTGATACCCTGGTTTTTGCTGCAGGTGAAACAAATAAAAATATAATTGTAAATACTTCGAAAGACAATGCTTGTTTTCAGGAAAAAATTCTGAACCTGATATTTGATCCGCAATTTCTTTCCATGGAGCGATTCTCAACATGGAGCACTCCTCCGGTTATTGTAACACTTTCAGACGGAGAAGATATTAAATGCGGTGCAACGTGCTTAAAACTCGAAGGCTCATCGGGCATTGAATCGCCAAACATGTATTTCGATGCCACTGAGTATAATATTTCCGGATGGATAAAAACCAACGGCACCTTTGAAACCGGAATTTATGGAAATGGCGGTGTGTTTTCAAGTTCTGATGAAGCTACTGTTCAACAAACAAGAGACTATATTTACTTTTTAATTCCTGATACGAAAGAAGAATGGCATTACTTTGAATATAAGTTTAAAGTTTCAAATTCTGTTTCAGGAGGTACCTGGGTTAATAACGGGAATAATGAAACAGCAACCCGTGTATATTTGGATAACTGGCAGGTTTACGATGCGAGCGATTCAGTAAGTATTGATACTGCGGGCAACCATGATTATCACGATTACCCGATTGAACCTGTATCTTTTACAGATGTGAAACTGAGTGATAATTTCTGGTCGCCACGTATTATCCAAAACCAGCAAACAACTATTCCAATTGCATTGTATCAGTGCTACATTACCGGGCGTGTGGATAATTTTAAGAAAGCCGGGGGATTAATTCCGGGCTATTTCTCAACCGAATATACCTTCGACGATACCGATATTTATAAAATTTTGGAGGGTATGTCGTATTCTATCCAAAGCTTGCCCAATGCGGAACTGGAAGAGCAAATGGATACACTGATCTATTACATTGAACAGGCACAGGAAGAAGATGGCTATTTATACACAGCACGTACTGCCGGCGAACCGGGTAATATGCACAGCTGGGTTGGAGCCGAACGTTGGGAAAAAGATCCTGATTTAAGCCACGAATTATATAACTGCGGACATTTGTACGAAGCAGCTGTCGCACATTACAATGCTACAGGAAAACGATCGTTGCTCGATATTGCCATCAAAAGTGCCGACCTTTTGGTTAAAGATTTTTTGGTTGGCGGTTTAACTTACGAGCCCGGTCATCAAATCGTTGAAATGGGTTTGGTGAAAATGTACCGGGTTACAGGTAAAGAAGAATACCTTGAGTTGGCCAAATATTTCCTGGATATTCGCGGCACCAAAGGAGTTATGAGAAATGAATACAGCCAGAGCAATTTACCGGTAATTAAACAGACCGAAGCTGTGGGTCATGCTGTTCGGGCCGTTTATATGTATTCAGGAATGGCTGATGTAGCTGCTTTAACCAAGAATACTTCCTACCTGAATGCGATTGACACGATCTGGGAAAATGTTGTGGAGAAGAAGTACTACATTACCGGTGGAATTGGAGCAAAACACGATGGCGAGGCTTTCGATCATAATTATGTATTACCGAACAAAGAGGCGTACTGTGAAACCTGTGCAGCTATCGGTAATGTTTACTGGAATCATCGCATGTTTCTTTTACACGGAGAATCGAAATATTACGATGTAATTGAACGAACTTTATACAACGGAGTCATATCGGGAATCAGCCTTTCAGGCGATCTTTTCTTTTATCCCAATCCTTTGGAATCAGACGGAGAATACCTCTTTAACCAGGGAGCCAATACGCGAAAAAAATGGTTTGGCTGCGCCTGTTGTCCGAGTAATTTGTGCCGGTTTATTCCTTCAATGCCGGGCTATATTTACGCTCAAAAAGGTGACAGCATTTATGTGAACCTCTATGTTCAGGGCGAATCGGAAATAGAATTAAATAATGATGTTGTGCATATTTCTCAAATCACAAATTATCCGTGGGAAGGGAAAGTCGGACTTCATGTCCATCCTGAAACAACAAAAGAATTCAGCCTTTTACTCCGGGTGCCCGGCTGGGTAAAAAACAAACCTGTACCGGGCGATTTGTACTCTTATCTTGATGCAAAAGAAAACGATATCATCTTAACATTAAATGGTGAACCGGTGGAATATACAATTAATACCGACGGTTATATTGTTTTAACCAAAAGCTGGACTTCGGATGATGTGATTAATATTGAATTTCCGATGGACATTCATCGAACTTTGGCCAATGAAAAGGTTGCGGAAGATGAGGGTAAAGTATCCCTGGAGCGCGGTCCGATCGTGTATACACTTGAATGGCCCGATAATAATGGTCATGTATTGAACAGTGTTATTGAAGACGACGATTCAATCTCAGCCCATAGCGAACCGGATTGGTTAAACGGAATGGTTAGCCTTAATATTGATGGAAACATAGCTATTGCTGATGGTGAAACAAATTCCATTATTTTGCAGGAAAAACAACTGAAAGCAATTCCATATTATGCATGGGCGAACAGAGGACCCGGGGAAATGGAGGTATGGATGGCACGATACAGTGACATCGCAGAGGCAAGTCCGGCAACAGATACTTTGACTTATTACGTAAATGTAGCACCGAAATATGGCTCTGATAATTCGGAATATCCTTTTACCACCGTGTCAATCGAAGCTCAGCTACTTAATGATGCATTTGGAATAAGCACAGTCGAGATTAAGAATAATTTTGGCACTTCCATAAGATATGCAGCGGTAAGCCCGGCAGGAACATTGAATACAAATTCCACAGCAAACAATCCCGGACACTGGTTTAATGCTGACGGATACGTAACCAACTGGAATGATAATTCTGTAGTGTTCTCCGAATTGAATATGTCCAATTTATCGTTCAATATCGGGTTGTTTCCTGGTTTGAGTGATGAAGGCGATGAATACATATTAAGTCAGGCATTAACATACACAAGCAATAATGTATCGCGCCGGGTTGTTTTTAAGTTTTATGTTACGGTAACCAACAAAACGGATATTGAAAAGGATAAGCTGAATGAGGAACAATCGGCGATTATCTATACTGATCGAAATGCATTGGTCGTAAAAAATATTAAATCTGACGCAAATATCATGGTTTATGATATATTAGGCCGGCAATTTGTGAATGAGCATGTCAATTCAACGTCATATAAAGTAAAACTGCCATCTGGAATTTATATCGTATCGATTGGCAAACAAAGGCAAAAGATTTTGATATCGAAGTATTTATAATCGGATGAAAACTGAGATCGGTCTTAAACGTTCTTAAATTGCGAAATCGAACAATTAATTACGAAGGCAGTATAAAAAAAATAGTGAGTCAGAGATTAAATAGAAAATCAAGAATGAAATACAGGTATACTAATTTGGATAAGACTAAATGAATAGAACTATGAATAGAAAGACATTATTAACACTTATGATCATCTTGGTGACATTAACAACGATTTATGCGCAAGATGAATACAATATTAGCAGTCCGGATGGTGCTGTTTCTGTTGATGTTACCATTTCGACAGATAAACATATAACTTATTCGGTTTCTCACTCAGGAACTTTGGTTCTTGAGCCTTCAAAACTGGGAGTCGTTAGAAAAGATGTTGATTTGTCGAAAGAACTGGTTCTCGATTCAGTTTCAGACGTCACAGCAGTTAACGACCAGTATACCTTGTTACATGGAAAACGTCATGAATGTGTGTATCAGGGAAACAAAAAAGTGTTTCATTTGTCGGGAGCCAACAATACAAAAATGGATATCATTTTCCAGGTCTCCAACGATGGTGTTGCCTTCAGGTATTATTTCCCCAACGAATCAGAAAGTAAGATTGAAATATCCAAAGAGACTTCGTCCTTTAACTTCCTGTCAACGGCCAAAGCATTTATTCAGCCGGCTATGGATTCAAAATCGGGCTGGAACCAAACACAGCCATCGTACGAAGAACAGTACTGGCGGGATATTAACGTTGGAACAGCAGCTCCGTTTACTGCAGGTTGGGTAATGCCTGCGCTCTTTAAATCAGGAAATATATGGGTGAGCCTTACTGAAACCGCTGTTGATGGCAATTATTGCGGATCGAGATTAAGCCGTTACTCGCCGGGAGGAGAATACAGCATACAATTTCCTCAGTCAACCGAGGGAGCAAACGGTGGAGCTGTTTATCCCGAATCGAATTCATCCTGGTACACGCCCTGGCGAATTATTGCATTGTCCGACAATCTGGGGACTCTGGTTGAATCAACATTGGGGACCGATCTGGCTACCCCTGAGAAATACGATGTTTCATCGTGGCTGGAGCCCGGCAAAGCATCATGGAGCTGGATTATGCTTGGCGATGGATCGATCAATTACAATGTGCAGAAACAATACATTGATTTTGCAGCTTCGATGAACTGGCAGTATTGTTTGGTGGATGTAAACTGGGATGTAAATATTGGATACAGCAGAATTGAGGAACTGGCCAATTATGCAGCCACTAAAAATGTTAAACTTATTTTGTGGTACAATTCCGCAGGTAACTGGAACACCGTTACGTTCTATACTCCGCGAAATAAAATGCTCACACACGAATCACGCGTAGCTGAATTTGCAAAACTGCAGGAAATGGGAATTGCAGGAATTAAAGTTGACTTTTTCCCGGGAGACGGTCAGTCGTCCATGAAGTACTATACCGATATTTTGAAAGATGCCGCTGATTACGAAATAGCAGTAAACTTCCACGGGTGTACTTTTCCACGAGGCTGGGCACGAACTTATCCTAACCTGATGACCATGGAGTCGATTAAAGGCGAGGAATACATCACCTTTAACCAGGCCGATGCCGATGCACAACCTGCGCACTGTACCACTATACCATTTACACGCAACCTTTTTGATCCGATGGATTTTACACCGGTTAATTTTTCCGGCATTTCCAATATCTCTCGTAAAACCACAAAAGGATTTGAAGCAGCGCTTTCCGTAATTTTCACATCAGGAATTCAACACTTTGCCGAATCGGTTAATGGTATGGCACAACAAAGGGATTTTCTGCAGGAATACATGCGAAACATTCCCGACACCTGGGACGATGTAAAATTTATTGAAGGCGATCCCGGTAAACTGGTTGTTATGGCACGCAAAGCGGGCGACAGGTGGTACATTGCCGGAATCAATGGTGAGCCGAAAGAAAAAACAATTAATCTGGATTTAGCGTTTTTAAACGATACGACTAAAGGAATTATTTATACGGATTCAATAAAAACATACCGCATTATTAAAAGGGGAGTTGATTTCTCGGAACCCTTTGATGTAAAATTGTACCCTTACGGAGGATTTGTCATTAAAACTATTCTCGACAGCTCTGAAATAGATACCATGGCTTATGCCATCGATACGCTCGTTGTCGACAATAGTGTGGCACTCGATTCCGGTCTGGTTGGCTATTTTCCTTTCGATGAAGGTGAAGGTGCAACCACCGAGAACATTGCTGAAGGTGACAACGTAGCTCCTGACGGAGATCTTCAGAATAACCCAGGCTGGGTAGATGGGAAATTTGGTAAAGCACTTAACTTTTCTTCTACATCAAGTAATCATGTTACCATTGGCACTTTCGATCCTACTCAAGGCGGACAAGCCATGTCAATTTCAGCCTGGATTCGGTGGGGTGGTACAGGAAGTGGCGGATGGCACGGTCTGTGTGGAAAACGAAATGGCTGGACAGGTGTACCTTTTATGTGGGATATTGCCACCATTGATAATAATGGAATCTTTCAGTTTGAAGTAAACACTGCTGAAGGAAAAAAAACAATGAATACCACACAACCTCCGGCAACAAACGATTGGACTCATGTGGTACTTACATTCGATGGAGAGTTTGCTACTTTCTATTATGATGGTGAGATCGAAAGTCAGGGCCCGATGGCATACGGCAATGGCCGTAATGCAACTTTTACGATAGGCTGTGCCGAACGAGGAGGTAACTATGCGTTTAACGGAATTATCGATGAATTCAGAATATACAACAGGGTACTAAACAGTAAGGAAGTAAGTGAATTATTCCTGTACGATCCGGGATTGATTAACAGCATCGATGATCAAGTGATCGACTCTAAAAAAGCGATGCATATTTATCCCAATCCAGTTTCGACGGAAGCTATTGTTTCTTATACTATTGATAAACCTGGTCTTGTAAATATTTCATTGTACGATATCACGGGTAAGGTGGTAAGGGAACTTATCAATGAACATGTAAAATCTACCGAAAATACGGTCGTACTCGACCGTGCCAACCTTTCGAGTGGCATATTCCTGTCAGTCCTAAAAGTGGATTCTAAAATTATTGCAACAGAAAAAATGATATTGAGATAGCTTATATTTATGAAAGAAAATTATCAGAATAACAAAATTAAATAGTCCATTATGAAATTTACAAAAATTACTTTTTTAATCATGATTGCTTCCTGCATCGCCTGGGTGAATAACCTGGCGGCGCAAACAACGACCAATCTGGCGTTGGAAGCAACAGTAACCACCTCATTTGTTTCGCCCTGGGAATCATTGGAGGCGGTAAAGGATGGAGTTGATCCAACAAGTTCAACAAAAACAACTACAGCATACGGAAACTGGAATGGTGATGGAGACTACGGTATTTACAACTGGGTGCAGTATGAATGGGAAAATGCTGTTCAAGTATCTTCAACATCAATTTACTGGTGGGATGACAATCCGGGTGATGTAGGAATTGCACAACCCACTGAAGCCTATATTGAATACTGGAACGGTTTGGAGTGGGTTAATGCCGGTGACATTGGAACCAATCTCGACATGTATAACAAATTGGAAATGGGTGATGTGTGGACACAGAAAATTAAAGTCACTATGAAGAGCCCGGCTGCTACCGGAATACTGGAGTGGAAAGTTATGGGCCAAACCGGTGGAGATGATTGCGAAGCAACAGTGTTTGATACTTATATAAAGGTAAATGATGCCGAAGCCTTAAAAGGTAATTCGATTAGTATTCTGGTAGGTGATAACCTGGTTCTTTCTGCCGATGAACAGGAAGCAGGAGAATATTTCTGGAGTGGACCCAATGAATTGTCAACAACAGGAAATGAAGTCAGCTTTACCGATATGCAAGCCAATCAATCGGGAACCTACAACATAAAGTTAATCAATGATTGTGGTAAAATTTCTGAGTCGGCCATTACTATAACAGTAAGTTTATCAAACGACGGTTCGGCATATTCCTGGCCATCTTATGAACCTACTATTTATTACGATTTCAGAGATGAGTATCCTGCACTGGAAATGCCCACTAAAGATTTGGATGATTGCGCAAACGTTGCAGGACGTAAATCTTCAGAATGGTGGACCTTTGTATGGGGGCCAAACAGACGCCAAGATGTAACGGATGTAGCCATCGATAATATGTTGGAGCGATTCAACAAGGATTTCGCCTATTTCCGGGATACCATGGGATGGCCACCGGACAAAAGAGCAAAAAACGGATACCGAAGTGCCATCTATTTGTTTGGCTCAGGCATGTGCGTAGACGGCCCCGATACTGATACCACAACTTTAGGAGGTTGGCAGGGAAGCATTAATTACCAGGGCGAGAACTGGCCAATGGTGCTGGCTTCGTATTTCCCCGTCAGGAGTTTCGATCCTAAATATAAAGATGATTACCAGACAGGAGCTATGATCCATGAAGGAATTCATGCCTTACTGGCCGATTTACCCGGTGCAAGAAACTCAGCATGGTTTCACGAAGGAGGAAATACCTGGTTGCAACAGGAAATGGAGTCAAGAAAATCAGGCGATTATTCATCTATGGGATTTCTGAATGTGGGAGCCCTCATTGCCCCGTTTATGCCTATCGAATGTTACAGTGGCTGGCTTCAGGACGAAACCTTTGGTGGCCCGTCAGCCGAGGGCGTTAATATGTTTGAAGGAAATCAGCAAATTTGTACCTGGAAAAATCTGTTGGGAGGAAACCAGTATGGTAATATGTTCCCCGTTATTTTCAGCCAGATTTTCGGCGACCACAGTGTTGCATGGATTTGGCGTTATTGCGAGAACCGCGTTTTGGAAGGCATTGCTGATACATTGGGTGATTACCAGATGCGTCGGGTAATTATGGAGTACAGGGCCAAACAGGCTATGCTGGATATTGGCAAGTGGTCGGAAGCAAGTCGTAAATTAATTGACGCAAACTTTGGCGTAGGAATACGAGCAGAATGGCAACCTTCATGGAAAAATCCTCCGACTTGGTATGCAACTCCGTATGTGATAACTTCTGAAGATGAGAACCGTGTACTTACACCTGAATACCGCACAACTCCGGGATGGTCAGGAGCTAATCAGATTCCTCTAATTGCAAATGGAGATACTGTTACTGTTGATTTCCAGCCGATCGGTAAAAATATGAGTTGCCAGTTGTGTTACCGGGCCACCGACGGATCTATCGTCTATGGTGAACCGGTGCTTGGAGGTGAATGCAAGCTGGCACTGGATAAACAACCTGCCAACGATGTAGTTATTGCTGTAATCTGTAATACGGATTACATCTACGAAGGCGAACAAACAAGAACAGCACATTTCGATTATCGCCTGAAATTGGTTGATGGTATAGAAAAACGTGGAAGCTGGAAAGCGAAATGGTACCAATGGGATAATAACATATACAACCCACCGCTTCCCACTACAACCGCCAATTTCATTGCCGATGCCACAAGTATCGATAAAGGTTCAAACGTCGAATTTAGCGACCGGTCATCTAATGTTGTACGAGGCTATCATTGGGACTTTGGTGATGGAACCACAAGTACAGAAAAAAATCCTGTTCATGCCTACGATACCACCGGAACATTTACTGTTACGTTGACCGTGCAAGGTACAAATGGAGATGTGATAAAGACAAAAGCTGATTATATTACAGTAACTTCACCTACAGGTATTATTGACCTGGAATCGGATGATAGAATTCTTCTGTTTCCAAACCCGGCAAAATCAACTTGTACAATACAATTGCCCGAAGAAATGAACGGGGAAGCCGAAGTTAAAATCTTCAATACAAGCGGAAAGGAATTAAGAATAACAACGAACCAGGTAGAGAAATCCTTTGAGATAGATTTATCACCTTTCTCTCCTGGCTTATATTTCGTTGCGGTAATCACAGAAGAACAATCAGTTACCAAGAAACTGATCATCGCTAAATAAGGCAGGTAAAATTCATCTGCTTATACCGAACTGAAGGTTTCAAAAGAAACCTTGGTTTGATGCCAAAAAGAAACCGGTTCAAGATTGAACCGGTTTCTTTTTATATCGTAATCCCTGTTTTGTTTCTTAAGCCAGATCATAACGATCGAGGTTCATCACTTTATCCCAGGCAGCAACAAAATCTTTCACAAATTTTTCACCTGAATCGGAACAACCATAAACCTCTGATAAAGCGCGAAGTTCAGATTGCGAACCAAAAATAAGATCTACTCGAGTTCCGGTCCATTTCAAATCACCGGTATTTCGGTCACGACCTTCAAATATTTCCTCATCCTTTGAAGTAGCCTTCCACTCTGTTCCCATATCCAGCAAATTCAGGAAAAAATCGTTACTTAAAGTTCCCGGCTTATCCGTAAACACTCCGTGTTTCGATCCATCCCAATTCGTTCCTAAAACCCGCATTCCGCCTATAAGAACGGTCATTTCGGGTGGAGTTAAAGTAAGCAACTGAGCTTTGTCAATCAGTAACTCTTCAGATTTTATCGAGTATTTTGCTTTTAGGTAATTTCGGAATCCATCTGCTGAAGGCTCCAGTACTTTGAATGCATCAACATCAGTTTGTTCCAATAAGGCATCGGCACGTCCCGGAGTAAATGGTACTTTCGCGTCATATCCTGCATCTTTTGCAGCCTGTTCAACACCTGCACAACCGCCTAATACAATCAGATCGGCCTTCGATACTTGTTTGCCTGACTGAGCTTCATTAAATGCCTTCTGAATGCCCTCAATAGTTTCAAGCACTTTCGCCAGCTTTTCCGGATTATTAACTTCCCAGTCTTTTTGCGGGGCAAAACGAATGCGTGCACCGTTTGCTCCTCCCCGCATGTCAGATCCGCGGAAGGTAGAAGCCGATGCCCAGGCCGTTGAAACCAAATCGGAAACTGACAATCCTGAATTCAGTAACTTACTTTTAAGTTCTTCGATATCCTGATCGTTAATAACTTCATGCGTAACAGCAGGAATCGGATCCTGCCAGATCAAATCTTCTTCCGGTACTTCCGGTCCCAAATAACGCGCTTTAGGTCCCATATCGCGGTGTGTTAATTTAAACCAGGCACGCGCAAATACCTCGGCAAACTCATCCGGATTTTCATAAAATCGACGCGAAATTTTTTCGTATTCCGGATCGAAACGTAATGACAGGTCGGTTGTCAACATAGCCGGTGCAATACGTTTTTCAGGATCGTGAGCATGAGGTACACTTCCTGCTCCAGCCTGACCTCTTGGTTTCCATTGATAAGCTCCCGCGGGACTTTTGGTCAATTCCCATTCGTAATCAAAAAGATTTTCGAAAAAGTTATTGCTCCATTTTGTCGGTGTTTTGGTCCACGTCACTTCAATACCACTCGTAATTGTATCGGCACCTTTTCCGGTTCCAAATGTACTTTTCCATCCCAGTCCCTGTTCTTCTAAACCTGCAGCTTCAGGTTCCGCACCAACGTGATCGGCGGGACCGGCTCCATGTGTTTTTCCAAATGTGTGTCCACCTGCAATCAAGGCCACCGTTTCTTCATCATTCATAGCCATGCGGGCAAAAGTTTCACGAATATCAATGGCAGCTTTTACCGGATCAGGCTCTCCGTTAGGCCCTTCAGGATTTACATAGATCAATCCCATTTGCACGGCGGCTAATGGATTTTCCAGGTCGCGATCACCCGAGTAACGTTCATCTTCCAACCAGGTCGTTTCTTTTCCCCAATACACATCGTGCTCAGGCTCCCAAACATCTGCACGTCCTCCGGCAAAACCAAAGGTTTTAAATCCCATAGATTCCAGAGCTACATTTCCGGCAAGAATCATCAGGTCGGCCCACGATATTTTTCTTCCATATTTTTGTTTGACCGGCCAGATCAAACGTCGAGCCTTGTCCAAACTCACATTATCGGGCCAACTGTTGAGCGGAGCGAAGCGTTGCTGTCCGGTTCCGCCTCCACCACGACCATCGCCTGTTCGATAAGTTCCGGCACTGTGCCAGGCCATCCGTATAAAAAACGGACCGTAATGACCAAAATCGGCCGGCCACCAATCCTTAGAGTCTGTCATTACCGCTTCAAGGTCTTTTTTAACCGCGGCTAAATCGAGACTTTTAAATTCTTCAGCATAGTTAAAGTTCTCGCCCATCGGGTCGGATAAGGACGAATTTTGCCGCAAAACACCTAAGTTCAATTGATTTGGCCACCAATCTTTATTGGATGTACCGCCACTGGCTCCATGACCGTGTACCGGACATTTGCCTTCGCCGTTAGAAGTGTGAGCATGTTCGTCTGAATGATTCTTATTTTCCATAATTATCTGTTTTAGTACTTAACCAAAAATAAAATAAACATTATAAATATATCTTATGCAACTATTATTTTAGATTATAGTTCACTATTCCCTATAATTTACGAAATATTGAGCAGCCTAAAAAAACAATTATTGTTAATAAAAATTGTATTTGTTATGCCTGAGGAAACAAGGCCAGCAGCAATGCAGATCCAATAACTACCAGGTTAATTAAAAGATTGCTGACCATAAAAAAGGCTTCTCAACGGAATGAGAAGCCTTTTCAAAAATTATATTTATTGTTGTTCTATCTTACAAACAGCAATTCACGGTATTTCGGAAGTGGCCATTTTTCGTTGTCCACGATTAATTCCAGTCGATCGATGTGTTTGCGCAACTCGTCGAGGAAAGGACGAACGCTTTGATTGTAGGCTCTTGCCCGATCGTAAACATCTTCTATTTTATTGGCTTTCGAACGCGCTTCAGTCATTTCTTTGCGCATGGTTTTTATGGACGAAATGTGTACCCCGATTTCCCTGATCAGTTCGAGCCGGCCACTGGCAAGCTCTTCAAATTCCTGAGGCGAGAATATCTCTTTTTGGCTTTTTACATTTTCCAGCAAAATGGTTTGATACTGCACTGCCGTGGGTACGATATGATTAATCGCCAGATCGGCCAGTACGCGAGATTCGATCTGTACCTTCATCACAAATTTCTCGTATTCTACTTCCACGCGACCAATAATTTCTGATTCGTTAAGCACCTGCATTTTTTCAAACAGCTTTTTGCTTGCAGGACGGAGGTACGCTTCCAGCGATTCAGGTACATTCGTAACGTTTGTTAATCCTCTTTTTGCAGCTTCTTCTATCCATTCCGCGCTGTAACCGTCGCCATTAAAACGAATCGGTTTCGAGGAAATAATAAGATCTTTCAATACCTGAAAAATCGCTTCATCCTTTTTAACATCTTTTTCGATCAGTTTATCCACAGCAGTCTTGAACTTCACCAACTGATTGGCCACCAAGGTGTTCAAAACAATTAACGCCGAAGCATTATTTGCCGACGAACCGATGGCCCTGAATTCGAAACGGTTACCCGTAAAAGCGAAGGGCGAGGTCCTGTTTCTGTCGGTACTGTCTAAAATGATCTCAGGAATACGGCCAATATTTAGTTTTAAAGCTGTCTTTTCGTCCGGAGTCATTTTTCGGTCCACCACAGCATCTTCCATTAAGTCGAGCATTTTGGATACTTCGGAACCTAAAAATACCGAAAGTATTGAAGGCGGTGCTTCATTGGCCCCCAGACGGTGCGAATTCGACTCAGTTAAAACACTCGATCGCAATAAGTCCTGACCATCGTAAACCGCCTGCAAAGTATTGATTACAAAGGTGAGAAATTGCAAATTTGATTTTGGATTTTTACCAGGCTTATAAACATTCACTCCGGTGTTGGTCATTAACGACCAGTTGTTGTGTTTGCCCGATCCGTTTACTCCTGCAAATGGCTTTTCATGAAAAAGTACCCGGAACTTATGCTTCCTGGCAATTTTTTGCATAATGTCCATCATCAGCTGGTTATGATCGTTGGCGAGATTTGCTTCTTCGTAAATGGGAGCAAATTCGAACTGATTTGGCGCCACCTCATTATGCCGCGTTTTTACCGGGATTCCCAGTTTGTAAGCTTCGTTTTCCAGATCTTGCATAAAGCGGTTGGCACGTGTTGGAATCGAAGAAAAATAATGGTCAGCCAGTTGCTGGTCTTTCGACGAACTGTGCCCCATTAAAGTACGGCCGGTCAGAACCAGGTCGGGGCGCGCCATGAACAAGGCCTCATCAATCAGGAAATATTCCTGTTCCCAACCCAGGTTGGCCTGCACTGAAGTCACATTTTTATCAAAATACTGGCAAACTTCAGTGGCCGCTTTATTAACTGCCTGCAAAGCCCTCAAAAGTGGAACTTTGTGGTCGAGTGCTTCGCCTGTATACGAAATAAAAATGGTGGGTATGGTTAAAGTAGTTTCGTTGATGAATGCCGGTGAAGTTGGATCCCAGGCCGTATAACCGCGCGCCTCAAAAGTTTGTCGGATACCACCACTAGGAAAAGAAGAAGCATCCGGTTCCTGCTGCGACAGCAGACTGCCGGAGAAAGATTCAATCACTCCCCCATCAGCACCATGCTCGATAAAGGCATCGTGTTTTTCGGCGGTAGAATCAGTCAGCGGATGAAACCAGTGCGTATAATGGGTTGCCCCGTTTTCAATCGCCCAGGCTTTCATTCCCTGTGCTACCTGGTCAGCCATTTTCCGATCAACAGCTTTTCCGTTTTCAATCGCATCGGTTACTGCTTTAAAAGCTTCGCGCGAAAGGTATTTTTTCATCTTTGGAGTATCGAAAACCAACATTCCAAAGTAATCGGATACAAGGTTATTCTCTCTGACGATCTCGTCAGGTTTACGGTTCAGCACTTCTTCAAGTGCCTTAAATCTGAATTGTGCCATCTTTGTGAAAAATTAAGTCTGTTTTGTAACTATAAAAATAACATTAATCCGGCTGGTATGCCATTTTTTTGGCATACATGATCAAATAATCACACTAATTTCTCATATCCACCTCCTTAACAACCAGGACAAACGTATAAGAACTTACGTTTTCCTTCATAACACCCCTCGTACCTAAAGCTCCCGAAATGTTTTTATGCACACTTCGTTTGATTATTAGTGAAACATGCCGTATTTTTCTGTCTTCGTAGCAATGATTGAACCAGGCTAAAAGAAGGCCACAAAAGCGACCGACGTAAGAACTAACCATCGTTTTTTGTAAAACTCAAAGTATAAATGAATAAAGCAGAAATTCTATACAGAATTAAAAATATCGCCAGCCAAAAAGTAAAAATCGCTTTTTCCGACATCGACGGAATTCTGCGCGGAAAATACATCCACAAAGACAAATTTGAAAAATCTATTGAACAGGGACTTGGATTCTGCGATGTAATTTTTGGTTGGGATTGTAACGATAAATGCTACGATAATGCAGAAGTTACAGGTTGGCACACCGGTTACCCTGATGCACATGCAACTATCGACATTAACTCATATCGCGAAATTCCCTGGGAAAACGATACTCCTTTCTTTATTGGCGATTTTAGCAACGATGAGAAATATGCAGCAGCCACCTGCTCCCGAAGTTTATTAAAACGAATTGATGCCGAAAGCAAGAAACTTGGATTTACACCCTTGTTTTCGCAAGAGTTCGAATGGTTTAATTTTCAGGGCACACCAAGCGAGATTAATGAAAGCGGGTTCGAAAACCTGAAGCCCATAACTCCCGGGATGTTTGGCTATTCAGTTTTACGTACTTCTCTGAATCAGGAATATTTCAATGATCTTTTTGAACTGCTTTCGAAGTTTAAAATACCGCTTGAAGGCATGCACACCGAAACGGGACCCGGTGTGGTGGAAGCCACGGTAATTTACGACGAGATTTTAAATGCTGCCGACAAAGCCATCCTGTTCAAAACTGCAGTCAAGGAAATTGCTTACCGACACAATTTTGTGGCCACATTTATGGCCAAATGGAACAAGGATCTTCCGGGAAGCGGCGGTCATATCCATCAAAGTTTGTGGGATAATCACCTCGAGAAGAATCTTTTTTACGATGCGAATACGTCGTCAGGAATGAGCAATTTAATGGAACACTACATTGCCGGACAATTAAAATGCCTTCCCGAAATATTACCGATGTTTGCACCCAATCCTAACTCATACAAACGGCTGAGCGGAGGCGATTGGGCACCACGAACGCTGACCTGGGGAATTGACAACCGAACGGCTTCAATTCGTGCTATTCCGGGGAGCCAAAGTTCTACACGAATTGAAATGCGTGTACCGGGCGCCGATACAAATGCCTACCTGGCTATGGCAGCATCGCTGGCAGCCGGATTATACGGAATAAAAAACAAGCTCCCGCTGGATACGAAAGCCATTACCGGCAATGCCTACCTTTCAAATTCCGGCAATCGCTTGCCGGATTCGCTGGAGAAAGCGATCAGGAAAATGGCAGGCTCGGAGATCGCCAATGAACTTTTTGGTGAAGCATTTGTAAACCATTTTACCAGAACGCGGGAATGGGAATGCCGGCAGGTTGACCCTAATGATGAATACTGGGAATTAAAAAGGTATTTTGAAATTATTTAGGTTAATTTTGAGTTTAAAAGAGCCCGGAAAATGCAAAAATCAGATTATGCACAAATTATAAAACTGGCCTGGCGCGAATTCGATGGCGACCGACACGAGATAAAAGGTGTTTTCGACGTAAGCGCCCAGGTTTCTACAAACCACGTTTATAAACTTTCGTTTTACAATCGCGAACACGTTTATGCCAAGATCTCGGAATACGGCAATTTTGAGGATTTCAGAGAAGACCATATTATTATCAATAACCTGGCCAACAACCTCGAGTATCCTTATCAGATGTTTTTAGCACAGTCGCTCGTGAAACGCAACGAATTATTTATTTATCGATATCATGAGCTCGATGGCAGTAGTGCATGGGTAGTTTTCTACAATCCCATTCTTATTCGAAACAAATTACCACGCCGTCTTGAAACAAAACAAATAAAAAAACTGGGACGCGAACTGGCCCGATTTCACAGAGCCTGTACCAATGTTGCGAACCAGCTGCCGCAATCATCGAAAAATGTGATTATCGATATTCAGCGCCTTAAACAATCGATATACAAAAATGAAATAAAAATGTGCGATGTGCACAAAGACACCATCTTGCGCCATGCCGACTATTTTCTGAGAAATACCGATCGTGTTGACTACATGACCGAAATAGAAACCATTCCGGTTTTTGTGGATTGGAACATTGGCAACTTCTCGGTTTCCGGAGATGCTAAATTCTATTCGCGTTGGGACTACGACTGGTTCAGAATGTCGTCGCGGGTAATGGATTTTTACTTTTTCAGCCGCGTGGTATCCGATGTTGGCGACCGAACTGTTTTTAGTTACCTTGTCGACACCCTCATGGAAGAACGTTTTATGATCTTTCTGAAAGAATATCACCGGACCTTCCCGCTTACCGAACCTGAAGTAAGGCTCATAAAAGAGGTTTACCGCTTTTTCATTTTAAATTATGTGGTAAAAGATGGTCCCTATTTTTTCAGGAAAACATATTCGAACAAGTTAATTCAGGAAGCTTACGAAACTTATTTCCCGGCAATGGATGCCAATTACCGGGTTGAGAAGATTTTGAAAACATTAAAATTATAATCCGGTATTATGCGTACAGTGAGTTTTAAAAGTGTAGTAAAAAAGTACAGAGCTGTTTTTTTCGATGCCTTTGGTGTATTGAAAAATCATTCAGGCTTGATTGAAGGAGTTGGAAACACATTCGAATATCTGGACTCAAAAGGGATCCCCTATTACGTATTAACAAACGATTCGTCACGCAGCCCCGATGAATTATCGAACTGGTACCAAAACAGAGGGCTCGAATGCATTACCACCGATAAGATCTTATCATCGGGGATGCTGGCGATGGAATTTTTCAAAACAAAACTGGCCAACGGAAAAGCAGTGGCTTATCTTGGTACAAAAGACTCGGCACACTACCTCGAAACCGCCGGACAACACACCGTTCCGATCAGCGAAGTAGACCTTGAAAAACTGGATCACATCAAATCTTTTGCTTTTCTCGACGATGAAGGTTTCGATTGGAACAAGGACATCGATAAAACCATCAACCTGCTTCGCCATAAAAACATGACGGTAATTGTTGCCAACACCGACATTAATTATCCGGTAAATAAAAACGATATTTCGGTGGCTATTGGTGGTTTGGCCGACATGGTAGAACAAATTCTGGGTAAAAAATTTATACGCTTTGGAAAACCCGATGCCCAAATGTTTTTACTCGCCTACGAACGCGCCATGGTGGATGTACCGAGCCTTAAACGCAGCGAAATTCTGATGGTTGGCGACACACTTTATACCGACATTATCGGGGGCAACAAATTCGGGCTCGACACAGCGCTCGTTCTATCGGGTAATACACTTCCCGAGATGGCAAAAATTAAAATCGGCAGTTCCGGGATCATTCCAACTTATATTTGTGAATCGGCGGTAATCAAATAATTCCGAATACCCCGATTGATGTCACAAAAAAAGCTGCTTCCCAAAAGGAAACAGCCTTTTCTATAATTTGCAATTATTTAGAATCTTGTGAAAGCGGGCTTAAACACTCGCACCCTTAACAGTTTTGATGATTCGTGCAGCAATTTTGTAAGGATCACCGTTTGAAGCCGGACGACGGTCTTCCAAACGACCTTTCCATCCATCCTCAATCGTATTAGTAGGAATACGAATTGATGCTCCACGGTCATAAGCTCCGTAGCTGAACTGATCGATTGATTGTGTTTCGTGCTTTCCGGTCAATCGCTGGTCGTTACCGGCACCATAAACTGCAATATGCTCAGGAATGTGTTTTCCAAACTCTTCACAAATAGCAGTAAATACTTTTTCGTCACCGCAAGTTCTCATCAAACCATTAGAGAAGTTAGCGTGCATACCCGAACCATTCCAGTCAAGGTCTTTTCCAAGTGGTTTTGGATGCCATTCAACATCAACACCATATTTTTCAGCCGTACGTTCCAGGAAGTAACGAGCCATCCAGATTTGATCACCTGCATTGTGTGCACCTTTTGCAAAAATCTGGAATTCCCACTGTCCGGCAGCTACCTCAGCGTTGATACCTTCAACGTTCAAACCTGCTTCGAGACAAATATCAAAGTGCTCTTCAACGATCTGGCGACCGAAAGCTTTAGAACCACCAATTCCACAATAGTAAGGTCCCTGTGGCTCAGGAAAACCTCCTGCAGGGAAACCTAATGGAAGACGTGTTTGCGGATCGTAAAGGAAATACTCCTGCTCAAAACCGAACCAGAAATCTTCATCCTCAGCTTCAATGTGAGCACGACCACTGGTTTCATGCGGACTACCATCCGGGTTCAATACCTCAGTTAAAACTACATACGAGTTTTTCCTATCCGGATCAGGACAAATAAAAACAGGTTTCAATAAGAGGTCAGATTTACCTCCGGCCGACTGGTTAGTAGATGAACCATCAAAGTTCCAAATCGGGCAATCTTCTAGTTTACCGCTGAAGTTTTCTTTTACCCGAGTTTTTCCTCTCAACTGCTGTGTTGGTTCCGTACCATCCAGCCAAATGTATTCCAATTTTGATTTCATGATGTAATAAATTATTTTAAAATAATGGATTATCTATAACTGTTCACAACAAAAATATGCTTAAATGAAACCGACCGATAGGTTTTTATAACAAATTGTAATAAATTAATAAAAAATTTACATTAAAAGTAGATTTTTGTCAGACACCCTAATCAAAAATAATACCTCTACCTCAAAACTGCCCTTTCTTTACAACATCACCTCAGAATTTTCAATATTACTCAAATCGTTTTATACATTTTCCCAGCATACACCCTTAAAAAAAAGGAGCACATAAAATTATCCGGTTGTTTTCAAAAAAACATTCTAGACCAGGTGCCAACAACAAAATGTGTACGGTGTAAAAATCAGGTGTAATAATTTCATTCGCTCTAAGACTCATCATACGTATTCAATTAAGGAACGTTTATAAAAAAACCAAAATGAAGTTTGACAGAAGAGATTTTATCAAAACAAGTGGTATGTTTGCAGCCGGAAGTATGATTCTTCCACCATTTATGCAATCTTGCCACAACGTACAAATTTCAGCAAACGTGAAAAGCTACTTAGATCATTTTGAGGTTTCGGCCGAGATGCTACAAAAAGTAATTTCAGCAGCTATGAGCAAAGGCGGTAATTATGCCGACTTATACTTCGAACACAAAATTACCAACAGCCTGGCGTTGGAAGATGGTAAAGTAAACCGTGCATATTCTAATGTAGACTTTGGTGTTGGAATTCGTGTATTAAAAGGTGACCAAACCGGATTTGCCTATTCGGAAAATATTAGCCTCGACGAAATGCTGAATGCAGCAAAAATGGCGGCTAACATTGCGGATGAGCCAACGGAAACAGGGCCACTATCAGTAAGCGAAAAGGCACCGGCAGATTATTACAGGATCGCGCAAAAATGGACCGATGTGAGCATTAAAGACAAAATTCCATTTGTCCAAAAGATCAACGATAAAGTGTTCAGCCTCGATGATAAAGTAATCAAGGTAAACGCTTTTCACTCGGATTCAACTTCCACCTTACTTTTCTACAATTCGGAAGGAAGACTAACCTACGATTACCGTCCGATGATGCGAATTGGTGCCGTTTGTGTTATGCAGAAAGGCAACCAGATAGAAAATGCCTATTCGGCACGTTCTTTCAGAAAAGGATTTGAAGTGATGACAGATGACATTGTTGATGAAATTGCCAACGAAGCTATCCAAAAGACCAATATTCTTTTTGAAGCAGGAAAACCAAAAGCCGGAGAAATGCCGGTAGTACTTGGTGCCGGAGGTTCAGGAATTCTGCTTCACGAAGCAATTGGCCATACTTTTGAAGCCGACTTTAACCGCAAAGGAACCTCAATTTTCAGCGACAAACTGGGTAAAAAAGTAGCCGAGAATTTCATCAATATCATTGACGACGGAACCCTGCCAAACGACCGCGGTGCCATCAACATCGATGATGAAGGTAACGACGTTCAGAAAACTTATCTTGTTAAAGATGGTATGCTGAACAGCTACATTCACGACCGCATTAGCGCCGATTATTACGGCGTGGATCCGACCGGAAACGGACGTCGCGAATCATTCCGTAACATACCGATTCCTCGCATGCGCTCCACCTATATGGAAAACGGGCCACATTCGGTTGACGATATTTTGGCACAGGTAGATTACGGCGTCTATGTGGATAATTTCAGCAACGGCCAGGTAAAAATTGGAGCCGGCGATTTTACCTTTTTCGTAAAATCGGGCTACATTATTGAAAATGGCAAGCTCACCCGACCGATCAAAGACATTAACATTGTTGGTAACGGTCCGGAGGCACTCGCTGACATTACCATGGCAGCCAACGATTACAAAAACGACAGCGGTACATGGACCTGCGGAAAAGACGGACAATCGGTTCCGGTAACGCTGGGCCTGCCAACTGTTCTGGTAAAAAAACTCACTGTTGGAGGAATAAATGCTTAAAGTGGTACTAAAATGACAAAAGAAGAAAAATATACACTGGCCGATTGGGCCATGAATCATGCACTTGAGAATGGTGCACAACAAGTAAGCGTCAGCATTGCCAACAGCAAAAGCAGCAGTGTTGAAGTGCGCGAACAAAAAATCGATAAACTGGAGCAGGCCATTCAAAGCAACCTTTCAATACGGCTTTTTGTGGATGGAAAATATTCCACACACTCAACCAGCAGATTAAAAGAGGAAGACCTGGCACATTTTATTGAGGAAGCCATTGAAGCAACACGCTTCCTGGCCGAAGATGAGTTTAGAACTTTACCCGACCCGGAATTGTACTACAAAGGCGGTGGGCCTGAACTGAATTTACTGGATAAAAATTTCGAAGCGGTTCAACCACAACAAAAAATTGACCTTGCAATGGAAGCTGAAAAGGAAGCCCTGGGAAAAGACGATCGCATTATTTCAGTTTCTTCGAGTTATTACGACAGCATGCACGAGCGTGTAATGGTGACCAGCAACGGGTTTAAAGGCGATACCGCCAATTCAGTTTTTGGGATTAACACCGATGTTTCGGTAAAAGGAGGCAATGCACGCCCCGAAGCCAACTGGAATGAAAGCTCCATCAATTATTCTGATCTCAAGAAATCAGGAACTGGAAAAATTGCCCTGGAAAAGGCACTGAAAAAAATCGGTCAGCAAAAGATAAAGTCGGGTACCATGTCAATGATCGTTGAAAACCGCCAGGTTGGTCGCATTTTCGGTCCACTGATCAATGCATTGAATGGTTCGCAGATACAGCAAAAGAATTCATTCCTGATGGATAAAATGGGCAAAAAGGTAGTTTCGGAAAAACTTACACTGACCGACGATCCGTTTATTGTTGGTGGACGGGGTTCGCGCCTTTTTGACGGCGAAGGACTCGCTACTAAAAAACGTTTGGTATTTGATAAAGGCATTCTGAAAAATTACTACATCGATACCTATTACGGTAAAAAACTGGAAGTAGAGCCCACAAGCGGAAGCACTACCAACCTCGTTTTCGAAACTGGGAGCAATAACCTGGATGGTTTGGTTGCTTCAGTAAAAAAAGGCATTCTTGTTACCGGTTTTAATGGAGGAAACAGTAACGGATCAACCGGTGATTTCTCCTACGGAATTGATGGTTTTCTGATCGAGAACGGGAAAATTGTTCAGCCTGTTTCGGAAATGAACATTACGGGGAATATGCTTACACTTTGGTCGAACATTGGTGAGATCGGAAACGATGTAAAGGAAAATTCGTCGTGGAGAACCCCGTCCATAGTGTTTGAAGGTGTTGATTTTAGTGGATTGTAAAAATTAAAATCACGTGCAAAAAAACGATCCGGAATTCCGGATCGTTTTTTTAGCTTAAAGTTTTAGCAGAATCGGATCTCCGAGCCCAACATTCTTTAAGGCTGATAATTGTGTTTCAGCATCGCCAACTACAACGTAGTACATGTGGTCGGGTTTAATGTATTTCTGAGCCAATTCCTTATGTTTTTCTGCGGTTAAAGCTTTTACAAAGTCTTCTTCTTTTTCAACATAGTCGAAAGGCAATTCATAAGCGCTGATATCGGTGAGCATACCGTGTAAAGCATACAAGGTTTCGAAACCGCGGGCATTCGATTTAATTAATGCATCTTTTGTAAACGCCAGGCCTTCATCATCGATTCCCCGTACGTATTTTTCCATTTCGTCTTTAAAAATCTGAACCGATTCTTCGGTTGCACTTGAACGAACGCTTGAACTTGCGGTAAACGTACCATATTGCTTTCCACCAGAAAAAACCGTTCTTGCTCCGTAGGTATAACCTTTTTCCTCACGCAAGATCAGGTTAACAATTCCGTTAAACGATCCACCCAGTTTATAATTCATCACATAGGCCGGATAATAATCTTCATCCGATTCAGGCAGACCTACTCCGCCAATATTAATTACCGATTGTTTGGCGCCAGGTACATCAACAAAGTAAATTTTTGATTTTGCAGGAGCTTCAGGCATCGCAATTTCAGGTATTTCAACATCCTTTGCCTCCCAGTTTTCTGCCAAAGACTGAACTGCCGACATTACCCGGTCTTTTTTAATTTGGCCGACAACATGCATGTTGGCAACCGAAGGCGAAAAGCTCTTTTCATAAAAATCTTTCAGGTCATCCATGGTAATGGATTCGATGGATTCGATGGTTCCACCGCTGGGTACTGCCAGGATGCAATCGTCGCCATAAACAAGTTTATTAAAGGCTACGCTGGCCAGGTATCCGGGACTAGCCTGATTTCTTTTGATCGAGTTGATCATCCGTGCTTTTATCAGGTTAAATTGTTCTTCATCCCAACGTGGCTCCAGTAAAATTTCCTGTACCAGATCCATGGTATTTTTAAAGTTCCGAGAAAGACAATTCACGCTTACCATCATATTTTCGGATCCTGATCGTACTGAAATACGTGCCCCGAGCATATCAATCGCTTCTTCCAGTTCCTCGGGCGTTTTACCGGCGGTTCCTTCAGTTAGCATACTTGCCAGAAAACTTGCAACTCCCGCCTTTTCTTTCGACTCCATAATATGACCGCCGTCCATTACAATTGAATACTGAATTAAAGGTACTTCTGTGTATTCAATGCCTAAAACGCTCATGCCGTTTGCTGCTTCAGCTGTCCAAATTTCAGGTATGGAGAGATCGGGGTCAGGTCCCTTTGCCGGTTCTACCGAGCGATCAAAAGAAGTCGCTGTTTTTTCAATCACTTCTTCGTCAACAACAGCAGATTGATCAACCTCTGTGGCCTCGGTAATACTTTCTTCTACTACACTTGCTTTCACTGAGTTTTCAGCAATAAGATCAACCTGGCCTTTAGGAACAAAACTGGTGGCCACATAAGGTTTATCTTTGATGTACTTTTCATAAACCTGCATAATGTCGTCGATGGTAACAGCCTGAATGTTGGCAATATCCTGCTCAATAAAATCAGGCGATCCGGCGTACTCGTTGTATCGTGCCAACTGGAACGATTTACCTAAAACTGAACTGATTCCGTTGTAGAAACTGGTTTCAATTCCTGCCTTGTGTTTTTCCAGGTCTTTCTCGGTAATTCCTTCTTCTTCGAATAATTTAAAGGCTTCAAAAACTGCATCTTCCACTTCAGAAAGACTTGTACCGGCATTGGCACCAATGGAGATCGTAAACTGTCCTCCAAGTTCCAGTGAACGGTTTCGAACACTTGCTCTTGGGGCCAGCTTTTTATCTTTAACAATTACACGATAAAATGGCGCTGTTTTTCCACTTCCAAGCACCTGCCCCAGAAAATCGAGTGCATACGACTCTTTACTGTATTGTTCCGGAACCGGCCAAACCATGGTCAGTTGTGGTGTGCGTGCAAAATTATCCTCGTGATAGAGTTTCTTGGTTTCGGTTAAAGTAACTTCGATTGGTTCCGAATCAGCAACCGCTTCTCCGGCAGGAATTTCCCCAAAGTATTTTTCTACCAATGGCTTAACATCTTCCAATTCAAAATCACCGGCAATTACCAGTGTTGAATTATTGGGGACATAAAACTTATCGTGAAACTCAATAACATCATCTACGGTAGCATTAAAAAGGTCTTCCATTTCTCCAATAACGGTCCAGTTGTAAGGATGACCTTCAGGGTATAGATTTTTAGCTATTACCCAGCTGTTGTGCCCGTAAGGCCGATTGTCGTACGACTGGCGTTTTTCGTTCTGAACCACGTTCTGTTGATTGGCAAATGCCGACTTGGTAACCGTATTAGTGAGGTAACCCATCCTGTCGGACTCGAGCCACAACACCATTTCCAAAGCATTTTTCGGAACTACTTCGTAATATACGGTTCCATCGTTACTGGTTCCGCCATTAAGCGTGCCACCTGCACCTTGTATTTTACGGAAAAATTCGTCCTGACCAACGTTTTCCGATTGTTGAAACATCATGTGTTCGAACAGGTGAGCAAAACCGGTGCGGCCGGGCACCTCGCGGTTAGAACCGACATGGTACTGAATGGCCACGGCTACAATAGGGTCAGATTTGTCCTGATGCAGAATAACATCCAGGCCATTACCCAATTCATATTGTACATAAGGAACCGAAAGCTTTTCAGCGCTTTTATCGCCATTTGAACATGAGCTCAATACCAGCAATACTAAACAACTTAAAAGGATACTAGATAATTTCATGGTAAAAAGGTATAGATTATTGTTTTCCACGAAATTACTATAAATCGCGTATTATCAAAATCCGAGAATGTAGTTTAACAGAATAAAATTTTATGCACAATTTGAAAACCAATGAAAAAGGGAGATAGCATTAGTCTCCCTTTTTAAACAGTTGAATTTTAGATTAACATTTAAGCATTCGAATTCGGGCGAATTATTTTTTTAAGTGCACTACATACCAGCCATCTTCTGTCATTTCGTGAGCAAAAGTGGAATTCATATGCTTTGCAACCACTGAAATAATTCCGTACGAAAAATCCAGAAAATCCTGATAGCTAACATCAAACATAGGACCATTCTTAAAAGACATATCTACATTTTTTAGTTTGAAGGTGATGCCGGAGTCGTCCTGTTCAACAATTTGCATCTCGTTATCCGGGTGTAATCCGGCCAGGATAAACATCATACGATTAACCAGCATGGCGAAACCATCTTCAGGATTCCAGAATGCGATGAATTTTTTGCCGATGAACCTGCCATAATCCTCAGCACTCACTCCATGCGATTTTGCAAAACTGACACCTGTAACTCCATACGCGATCATATGGCTGTAAAGAACTTCGGTCTTTTGTTCTTCAGTCAATTGCGGAACCTCAAATTTTTCCTGTGAATACACTGTACCAAATAAGAAAAATATAAAAACAGAAATAATCAATAATTTCATAGTAAATGATTTTTAGTTAAGTATGCATATGAATACGCAAACTGAACAGATTTGGTTATTTTGCTTTATAATGACCATAACCAGGTCCCCATGGGCTAACGTATTCAGCATAGAAAAACGGGGGAACATTGCCGGTATTTACTACCTGAACAACGATTAATTCAGGCCAGTATGCCGACTCGAAACCAATCTCTTCTCCATCGGCGTTGTACCAGGTTCCCAACTCGTCATACATATCGACAACACCGTCGCCATTGGTGTCTTGTTTATCGAGGTGATCACCGGTTTGGGCAGCCACTAATTTTCGAAAATGCGACCACCGTTTATTTCCATTTTTTCCTGAATATTTAAAACTAATCCAGGCATCGGAATTTACCCAGCCTGTAGGATATACTCCCTCTTTGCTGATCAGACCATCGTTCCAATGCGCATTTAAACGGGTATCCAACAGTTCAATCGGCATCAGTAAATTAAAATAACCATAGCTCGTTTGTAACATGTTCCAAAATTCAATGCCTTCGCCATGGTAAACATGTTGCTGATAATGAGGCCATCCTTCAAAATAGTGATCGCCCAGCATCATATTAATTAAGTAACCATTGAATTGATGCGCATTCCAGTTAAACCCCCACTCATCTATCCCGGTCAGCTTTTCATTTCCTTTATTTCCAGATTTCAATTCAGGATTTTCGATTAACGTTTCGGTGCAGGCACCAAAAGCCAGAATCATTGCCAAAACAATTGTAAATACGAATATTCTTTTCATGATTAATCAGTTTTATAGGATTTAGTGACACACCGTATCGAAATCTACAATTTCACCGGTACGCATATTCACTGTTATGTATCCATTATAATGGGTGCCTTGATTTCCGATCAGATTGAAGCGCCACGTTAACATATAGAAATCGGGTGTACCCAGATGCTTGTCGGTTTCACGTACTTTGAAAACTTCTCCGGTAACGCTGCTGGTGACCGTTCCTTTAAGCTGGTCGATTTCTTTATAAATTACAAAGGGTTCATAACGCATCACATAATGTATTCTCAAAGTCCCACCTTCGAGAAGATCGACCATTTCTCCGTCACAAAATATTGGTGACCAGTATCCTGATTCAAACCAACCTTGTTCCACACGGTTCGATTTTTCTTGTGCCTGAGCTTGCACACCAATTATCCCAAGGAAAAAAAATACAGTTAAAAATACTCTTAAAGTTTTCATGATAAATTGATTTTAAAGTTTATAATACAAAGTTCGCGGAAGTAGGTGCTTGCAACTTAGTAGTCACGCCGCATAAACTTTAAAATTTGAAGCACTTCTTTAAAATTTGAAGCATTGGGGTAATACAACAGAAAAGACCTGTCAAAGGGGAAGCTTAACACCCACCTCTTGGGCTATTTTTTTAAATCCGTCTTTGTGGTGAAGTGCATAAAAATCGGGATAAGTTATCATTACCGGGAGATCCTCGTTTTTATACTGCCTGGCAATATCAAGATACTCTAGTGCTCCCTGCTCATCGTCCACCAACATTTCAACGGATGAGATAAGAACCGGATTGCTGCAAAAGCGAGGTTCGTTATTTTTAGCATTTTCAAGGTAAAATTCAAAACAATATTGATAGGGGTGCTCATCGTAACAATTGTATAGCTCCTGATGCCCCCTTATAATTTGTAATTGTTGCCAGGCTTCAACACCTTTTTCTGTTTCTCCTATCTGTATGTATACAAAACCAATATTATTATATGCCCAACCATAATTCGGATACAGATCAATGACCTCTTTGTATTTTTTTATGGCGTTATCGTAGTCCCTCGCAATGTAATAACGTTCGGCTACCAAACATCCCACTTGGGGGTTTATTGGATCGAGTTTTTCTGCTATTAGAGCTTCTTTGATGGCCTTTTTATAATCGCCGGTTATCACGAAGTAATTCGACAAAGTTAGGTGTGCACCGGAATTACTTGGTTCAAGCTGTAGCGCCTTGTCTGCCATTTCTTTCATGGTTTCCCAATCCCAGTCGAGTTTTCCTGCCAGGTTGCCTTTTGTAACATAAGCTGCGGCTAGCGACTGATCGAGTTCCAATGCTTTATTGATGGCCAGGCGGGCATTTTCGCGATAATTCATTTTCTCCACATTGTCGCCAATTAGCGTGTTAATTGCAAGGTAAGTTTCCGCAAGTGTTATATAAGCCGGTGCAAAATCAGGATCAATTTTCAGGGATTCGTTCAGATTTTCAACGGCGTTCATCAAAGCGTTTTTATTGATATTTTGTGTATTCCATAAATGTCGTCCCCGAAGGTAAAGATCGTAAGCTTTTGGATCTACCGAATATGTTTTTTGTTTTGAATCCGGTTCAACAACATCCGAAATTTCACCGGCAATTTCATTGGATACATTCCGGATTAATCCCAAAATATCAGTGTGATCGCGGTCATAACTGTTTTGCCAGATGTGTCTTTCTTCAGGATAAGGCTTGATCAGTTGAACCACCACACGTAGCGTGTCATCTCCGGACAAAACTGATCCTTCGAGTAAAAGGTCGACTCCAAGTTCTTCTGCAATTTCAGAATAGAGTTTCTTTTCGTTCTTGTATTTCATGGCCGAACCGCGCGAGATTACCCGGATCGATTCGTTACGTGCCAGTTCCAAAGTGATGGCCTCGGTAATACCGTCAGTCAGATAGTCTTTATCTTTTGACTCTGAAAAATCAAGTAATGGAAGTACAGCGATGGAGGTCAGTTCAGCGGGTGCCTTATCCTTTTTCCAAATGGTGGAATAAATTGACGCGATCAGGATTATTAAAAAGAAAAATACAACAAACAACGATTTCTGCCTGCTAAAGCCACGTTTCGTCTGAACTTCTTCGTCTGTTCCATCGTCCGAATCCTTTTTATACTCACCCGGAGTTACACCATATTGGTCAAGAAAACATTTGTTGAAATAGGACGGACTGCTAAATCCCACACGATAAGCTATTTCTGATGCGGTGAGTTCATGGTTGCCAAGTAGCTTTTTTGCTTCTGCCAACCTGATTTCGCGAATTAAGCGGTTAATCGATTTACCGGTTGCCGCCTTCACTTTGCGTAATGCCTGTGATCTGCTTAATCCCAGTTCAGCTGCCAGTTCTGATACACCAAAACTTTCTTCCTGTATTCTGTGTTGGATGATCAGCCTGACTTTATTTTTAAAATTTTCAGACATAAGTTCAGAATAAGGTTAGTAATCAGGTTCTAAGCCAATTAAATATAGTAATTTTACAGTTAAAATGGCAACATGTCTAACTGATCATTGCAACCTGTAGCTATGAAAATTAAGAAAGAACACCGATACAGATTGTTCACTTTAATTGGATTCCTGTGCTTTTTGTTTCCAGGTTATGCTTTCGTGTCCTGGGGAATAGCAGCATCTCGGGGAGATAGCATGGAAGAAAAGAGAACGATCTTTTTCCAATGGTTTCCGGAGTTTCTTCAACAGAGCAGCAGAATCTCTGTAAGCTCTATTTTCTTCTGTATTCTGGCAGTAATATTAGGTTATAGTTCAAGAAAAGTAAGTGGGAATTTTTGGAACCGCATAAATCTTCTGGTTATAGTATTAAGCCTGATACTGCTCTTCTTTAACTTATTTTGGCTAATGTAACTTTGTCCCGCATTAATTTAATCAGCGTAAAAAAGCATTTATAAACTCCATTTTAGGTTTGTAGATCTTCTCTTCCCACTGTTTCTGAAATTCTTTTTGATCGAGATGATGGCTCCGATATGGAGTAACGAGGGTGAGCTTTTTGCCTTTAGCCTGATTAATAGCCGCATAAATCCCAAATGCCGGACAGGTATAATCGATCAAACCAATTTCGGTAACTAAAGTAGCTTTACACCCTTTTAATAAATGTGCCACGTCGAAGTAAGGATAGGTGTCAAGCATTTTTTCGCGATCCTTTTCAAAACTGTACGGATTTGGCCAGCCTCCTGTTTCTCCGATTAATGTCCGGCCAAAATCGCACATGGCCGGAACAGTAGCCACTACAGCGGTCACCCGATCATCCATCCCGGCGGCTGCAAGCGCTTGTCCTCCACCCTGACTTTCACCAATAATAATGATCCTTTTTCCATCCCACTCGGGCTGGGCGCAAAGGAAATCGAGCGTGCGTTGCAAGCGCAAATACATACCTCTGAAGTAATTCTTTTCAAGATTCTCGGCACCAATTTCCCAGTAGTTTTTGAGTTCCCCTTCCTGAAGATCATCGTAATATTCCTGTGCCTGTCCGTTCAGCATCCCGTGTGCATTTAAATCGAATGCAAGCGCACCCTTACCTTTTTTTGCATATTGAATGGCCGTTGATGCTTTCGACAAACACCAATCGCCATTTACACCTGCAGCATGAACATACAGTACGATGGGTAAAGTTGCGGGATCGGCATTGGCAGGTTTGGCAAAATAACCGCGAGCCGGCTTCGGGCCGATGCAATTGAGCTCAACATCAGAACAAACAAAACCCGCTTCTATATGATCTATCCACTCCGATTCAATTTCCATGGGAAGGTCGCGCAATGCTTTCTTTTGTGCTTTCCAGTAAGCATCAAAATCTTTAGGTCGTTGAGTCACCGGCTTAATTTGATCAGGTTCTACAATAAAACCGCTTGTACTTATTTCATCGCCAATCCGAACATGAAAAACCCCGGAAGCCGGTTTTGAAAAGCTGCCTTCAAACAAAACCTTTTTCCCAACAGGGGTAGGAATAGTCTGCCAACTTGCTGAATTCGAGTAATTCCTATTCATCTTAATTTGAATCGAGTCGGCTTCTGCTCCGCGCACTTGTACACTGACTTTAATGGATTCACCCGCCTTGTAAATGCCCGAAGCATTCGATTGAGATAAAACCACTTGTTGAGATAAAACGGGGTGTGCTAAAATGCTAAGTGCAAGAACAGCTAATAATGCCTGTAAGCTGAATTTCATTGTTTAAAGTTTAGTATAGACCACTGAGTAAGTGCTTAAAATCTGGTTTTTCACAAAATGACGAACTGCAGTCCCATAAAAGTAGGTGAAGTCTTTAGCGTTTCTTTGCTTTAATCAGCACCACGATTAATCCCAGAACACCAAGCGCGGCACTCACGATAACAGGCGTCCAATCGGCTTTACTTACTGCAACATCAACTCCAAGCGCACTAAAAGTTTCAGAATTATTAAACGCTTGAATGCCAAAATAAACCGCTCCAGCAATTCCCAAAAAAATTAATATAAATCCAAATGTTTTCATTGTTACTTGTTTTAAAATGTGTTTTAGCTCGTTAACAAAAAACTCCCCGAATTTATAAAAAATACTCCGTCGTTAAGGATAACCTGCTTCGTAAAATGCCGTATATATTGGCAGTAGTGCAACATTGAAATACACTTACCATCTTAATTTTATGGTTTAATAGAAATTTTAACATGAAGATGAATTCTACAACATTCACACCTAAGTGTAGAAAAAAGTCAACAGTTTTTTTCACACCTCAGTTTTGAGTTTTCTCACAATCACCTAGTTAACAAGACATTAACACAAAGAGGTGTATTTTATCGATTTTTGGAACAGTATTTTCAAATGAATTGGCAAATATAGAAATAATTAACACACTATATTTTATTATTAACCTTAAAAAGAAATGTCATGAATAAAGCAACAAGAAACGCAGTATTTGGATTTGTAGCAGGAGCAGCAGCAGGAGCACTAACCGGAATTTTGGTAGCCCCTGAAAAAGGAACGAAAACCCGCAAAAAACTCACCAAAAAAATAAAAAGCACCTCTAAAGAGATGGCTGACGTGATTGGTGAAAAAGTGGATGAGATGAAAGACAAAGTCAACGAGGTAGTTGACGAGATGCGTCACAAGGCGGATAAAGCTGAAGAAGAAATTAAAGAAAAGGTGAACGCCAAAGCAAAAACCTCAAAAACAGCCGATAGCAACTAAAAGAAGTTCATCATAACCTTTAAGAATGAAAGATAGAATTTCAGAAAGCATAGCAGGACTTAACGACTCAGCGAAGGATTACATCAATGCCCGCCTGGATCTGTATAAGCTCCTGCTTCTAAAAAAAACCACCCAGGCGATGAGTTTCCTTTTTAGCATACTCATCGTAATCCTGATGGCGACTGTAATACTGATTTTTGCCGGAACGGCATTCACACTGTGGTACGGAGAAACATTCAATAATTATTTAGACGGAGCTCTTATTGTTATTGGACTTTTTCTTTTTATCGCGTTACTGATAATCATTTTCAGAAAAAACATACTCAACAGGATTTTCCTAAAAAACATATCAGAGATATTGTATGAAGAAAATGAACTCAAAAAAACATAAAATCAGATCGATTAAAAGCATGCGAGAACTGGAGCTAATTCAGGAGAATATGGAATACCAGCGCTTGCTAACCGAAAAAAAATTACTGGGTTCATCGGTGAAAATTGTTGATAATGTCACTGATGCGGTTAAAGACTGGGTATTTGAATGGGGTACATCACTCGTATTGCACTTAATACGTGGTGATAAAAAACATGAAGACAAAAAAGAAGCAGAAAGCGATTAATCTGCCACCCGATACGAAATTCTATCCTTCAATTCTCAAACCAGAAACTAGCGAGGTAAGTCCTATTCTATGAAAAAATTATAGAATGAACTAAGTTTGGTCTAATTTAAAAGCTTAGCCTAAGATTGAAATTTGGAGTTATGCCAAGTGCATGCTGTGTAATTTGCTCGATTTCGTTATCGTCATTACTCCTGTAATAAATGTTGATGATATTATCGCGATCAAAAACATTCCACACCGAAAATGCGAATTCTCCTTTCATCTTTTTAAAGGTGAACCTGTATTTGGCTGAAACGTCAAACCTGATATAGTCATCAATCCGAGATTCATTGGGACTTTCATAAACAATTTCACGGTAATCATCCAGGTTATCCTGAGCTGGTTGGGTATACGGTTTTCCTGTGCGAAAATTAAAGCCACCCGATACTTCGAATTGCCGGATCACATAGCTTCCTCCCAGAGCTAACAAATGCCTGATATCAAAATTATTTGGAAAAACCGACGGACTGAAATCCGGAAATTCATAATCGTTTTTGGCCAGTGTATAGTTGGTCCAGAAGTTGGTACGCGCAAATCGCTTGTTCACCAAAAGTTCTAAGCCTTGCGTATTATAATCGCCAATGGCATGAACCGATTGATACTGATTTTGAAAACCTTGGCTTGAGGTAATAATTCCCGTTACATTTTTTGTATACCCTTCAAGCGACACCAGAAAATTATTGCGATTGTACTGCACTCCAAATGAAAGTTGTTTACTCTTTAATAAAGGAACACTACTCTCGTTGGAAAGTACCCACCTTCGTTTTTCAACACCCAGAAAATCGGTCTGATAATCGATCTGCTGGGTTGTGTGCTGGTTTTTACTTTGTGCTGAAAGTTCCATCGAAAAATTCGCTCCCCATTTATAATTCAAAACCAGACCCGGTTCAAAAGAAAACTTCTCAAATTTGGTAAAGTAGCTGGCACGCAATCCTGCACGCAGGTATAAATTCCCCAAACGTTTTTTGCTTTCAGTCTCAGCATACACCGAGTGTATCCGAAGTACGTCCTTTGCGTCTCTGAAATATCCCGGATTACGAATATTATCCAGGTTCCTGATACCGACCTCCTTAAATCCATAACCACCGGAAAGCAACATTCGCTGAGCAATTTCATGCTTCGATTCCAACTTAAGTCCCCAATCGGTTACTTCGTTTTCCTGAAGATGTTGCTCGTTTTCAAGATCAGCAATATTACGGCCATCCAGCAGGTAATGAGAAATGTAGGCGGCAAATTCGGTAGTATTATTCGCATTCCACGAGTGGGAATACCTCAGATTCGACAATAAACTTGACTGCTTCAGGTAACTTTTTCTGATTTGCAATAACTCATCAACAGAGGCAGATTCTTCGTATTCGATGTTGTTGTTAATGTGTAAAAAGCTAAGCCGTAATTTGTCTTTCTTCGTAAAGTCATACAGCAGTTTTCCACTCAAATCATAAAATGAAAAATCCTGAAAGCGATCTACCGGCTTATCAGATTTTTGCTGATTCAAAACCACCTCAGTATCTTCAAAAGCTCGTTCGTAATAGCTCTTATAAGTTGGCGTTAAAACCAGGTTATTTATTGAATGTCGGGCACCCAGAATCAATGAAATTTTTTGGGTTACCGGGGCTTTTACAATAAAGTCGCCGCTAATCATGTTTACTCCTACCGTGGTTTCAAATCGGTTTAGCAGGTAATCCTGCTGTTTCATATCAATTATTCCCGAAATGCCCTCATCATAACAGGCGTTGGCCCCGTTTTTTATAATTCTGGTTTGTTGAATCAAGTGCGAATTGAAAGCCGAAATCAAACCAAAAAAATGCCCGGTTTGATACATTTTAATGCCATCCCACAAAACCAGACTTTGGTCGTTTGTTCCGCCACGCGTGTTGATATCGGCTACTGTTTCATTGATGCTCTGAATTCCAGGAAGCACCTGAACAGTATGCAGTACATCGGGCTCGGCAAGCCCCGGTAAAACCTCAAGATTTCTCACATTCATCTGAATCGATCCATCGGGCAATTTAACCAATCCTTTGGCAATATAATTGATCACAACTTCGCCAATCTGCTGAAAATCCATCACCAAATTAATTGCAACCGTATCTGCAAACCACTGTTCTTTATCGAGGTAAAAATGTTTGTATCCAGTATGTCGGGCAATAACGACAGAATCGGTGGTGAAATTCACCTGTATTGAAAAATAGCCGTTTTTATCGCTTAGAGTGTAATGGCTGTTGGTATAAATGTAGGCCCCTTCAAGAGGTTCCTTTGTATCGTTATCACGAACTACACCGAATATCCGGAATACCTGAGGTTTTCGTCGAATAGCGATATAACGTGAATCAAGACGATTAAAGACAAGGTTGGTTTGTTTCTCCAACTCTCCGAGAATCGAATCCAGGCTTTGATCATTGTTAGAAAGTTGCACTTCGATCCCTTCTAAATTTTCATCGGCAAAGGTAAATACAACATCGAATTGCAGCTCAAGGCGTTGTAGAACAAGCTCAAGAGGTTCTTGTTTTACAGGCTGAGCAACAGACTTAATACTAACAAAAACAAGGAGGTAAATGATAAGAAGGAAATTATTTGCCCTCAAAAGATAATACTATTTTATTCCCATTAATCTGGTAGTCCAAATTAACAGGAAATGTTATCGACTCCAAAGCAATATTAAGATTTTCGTGCGAAAAACTGCCTGTAAAGAGCTGATTTAAATCAACACCTTCAGCCTTAACCGATACCTGGTATTGTCTTTCCAATTCCTTTAAAACATATTGCAAAGGAACACTCTTAAAACTGCTCTCGCCGCTTAACCATTCCGGTTCCGATTGGCTTGAAATAGTGTAATTATCTTCTTTATTGTCGATTATTCGAAATGCCGACTGTGGCTCCAAAACAACTGAATGCTGCCCGGTAACCACCTGAACGGAACCACTGTAACAAATAACTTCGTAATATTTCTTCCGGTCTTCTACTTCGAATTCAGTGCCTAAAACAGTAACGGTGCCCTGCCCGGTTTTAACTTTGAACTGCGATCCCTTTTTTACCGTAAAAAATGCATCACCCTGCAATTCTACTTTTCGATCATTTTCCCAACCCGATTTGTTGTAACGGATGCGTGAATCGGCATTCAACAAAACAAAAGATGAATCGGGTAGAAAAATTTCAGTTTGGTCCGCAATCCAACCGTTGCCGTTACCTGTATTGCTACCCCTATCGAAAACAAAGTACCCCAGTAATACAACAAAAACCAGAACTGCAGCTACCTTTAATACCGGACTTATTCGCTGATAAAGCGAAATTTCACGATTTGTTTTCAGGTGTTTTCCTTCGAACTTCCGGTATTCTTTTTCTGCATTATAAGGCGGTGCTGCAAACTTATTCACGGCATCCATCAGCCGGCGCATCTCGGCAAACTCATCAGAACTTTCAAAATCCTTTCGTTCGGAATCCGTAAGTTCGCCTTTCAGCCACTTCCTTATTTTGTCATTTCGATCCATGCCTTCAATTAATAAACAGATTCATACATTAAGTTCCTACCTCAATTATGCTTAAATCTTTTTAAGCTCCACTTTTTCCTTTAAAACCTTTAGAGCCGTATAAATACGTTTTTCTACTGCTTTGCGCGATATTCCTAACATATCGGCTATTTCCTGGTGTTTTTTCCCTTCAATCCGGTTAAGCAAAAATGTTACTCGCTGATCTTCGCTTAATTCTTCAATTGCTTTCTGTAAACGATCGTTGTATTCCTTCTCCTCCAATAAAAACTCCGGGGATTCATTGGTATAATCTTTCGTGTTCTGCTGGCGATAACTGAGTACGGTCTTCTTTCGCGAAATTGAATTGAGCATTTCATTATTAGCAACCGTAAACAAATATGATTTTGCTTTTTCGGGCGTAACCTTGTCACAATTCTGCCAAAGCTTTTCAAAAGCTACCTGAACAATGTCTTGCGGTGCATTATTTTCGCCGAACTTATAATACAGGAAGTCATGCAAATCTTTCGAGTACGTCATGAACAAATCTTTGAAGACCTTTTCATTACAAACATTTTCAACACTCTTCTCTCGGCTCATTGTCAATCAATTACACTGATTTATGCTTCCTTCTTACGCAAGATTATAAAAAAAATCAAACAATTCAGGTAGGAGATTTAGAAATCCATCTGTTTTATTTGCGAAAGCACAGTTATTGAAAACAATTTTTAGTTGATAAAGGTATGAGAAAGCCATCGTTTAAAATTTTAATGATCAGTGTTGTTGCAATTGCGATTGCAGCTTTTACTGCTTGCCAGGAAGAATATGTGATCGAAGAAATTGCGCCCACGAAATCTGGTAATTTGCTTATTCGCCTGACTGATGCTCCGTTTCCTACCGATCTGGTTGCCGAAGCGAGTGTGACGATCAATAAGATTGAAATTCATAAAATGGATGACGAACAAGGCCCTCCTTTTATTGTATTTTCAGAAGAAGAACAATCGTTCAATCTGCTGGACCTGACTAATGGAGTTACCGCTATTCTGGCAGATACAGCCATTGAATCGGGTTTTTATAAGGAGATCAGGCTACAAGTGGTTGACGCGTATGTAAAACTAAAGGACTCGACGCTTTTCGATCTTAAAATTCCGAGCGGGGCTCAATCCGGCCTCAAAGTAAAAATCAATCCGTCGATTGAAGTGGACAGTGCATTGAATGCTGAGTTGTTGCTCGATTTCGACGTAAGTAAATCTTTCGTCGTTCAGGGTAATCCCAATACACCGGCAGGAATAAAGGGATTTAATTTTAATCCGGTTGTAAAGGCTACGATCGCTAATGCAGCAGGAAAATTAAAAGGAACCGTTACCGATGCAAATGACAACGCAATTGAAGGAGCACAGGTTTCGATAATTGCTGCCGATACGGTTTATACCTCTTCATTTACAAAAGAGAACGGGAAATATGTCATTTTAGGAATCGATGCGGGAGTTTATGAAGTTGAATTTGCAAAAGACGGATACGCTGCCACAACAATTGAGGATGTTGAAATAAAAGCAAAGGAAACCACTACTTTAGATGCGCAACTTGACTCTGAATAAAAAGTTAGTGGTAGATAAGGGATAAAATTGTGAGAACTCAGAATAAAAAAAATATAAAGTAGAATCATCAATTCGGGTTACTATAATGAGCTATTGGCTCGATCACAACACTGATTGATTCAGTGTATCGTGAAATGCCGGGAATAAATTCCCGGCATTTTCATTTCCAGTGCTCATTCAAACTTCTAAATATTTTTTGGGTGAACAACAACATTTTAAATCCCAACCTTGTTATATAAACTCATTTTAATGCGAAAAAAGCCAGGTATAAATAAACAATGATAAAAAATTTGCTTTACAGTCTATCACCCAGACGATTATCAATATTGAACCGATACTACCGTATGACCCGGTTTTATTCGTTTCTGAAAAATACGGCTTATAAAGGAGGTGCGGGAACCGGTGTTTTTGTGTTGATTTTAATTAGCCTGGAAATCTTCTTCCTGGATTTTAATTTGCTGCTCAATAACCTGGTTGTAAACTACACGCCCAAAATAATTTATTCTTCATTTCTTTTGTCCGAAACATTTTTAGGTCTGGTACCTCCGGAGATATTTATTGCCTGGGCATCGAAACTGGAAACTCCCTGGGTGAGCCTGTTTGTACTGGCTACTTTATCGTACATAGGGGGAATACTTGCTTACTTTATGGGTACCCGACTGTTTATGATCCCCTCAATAAAAAACCAGATTGAAAACAAAATACAAAAACACATCATTAATCTCCGCAAATGGGGAGGAATTTTTGTTTTTGTGGGTGCCGTGTCGCCCGTACCCCACTCCATTGTAAGCCTTGCTTCGGGCCTGATTAAATACGATTTTAAAAGTTATCTGTTGTGGTCGCTGTTTCGTTATATGCGCTTTGTGATTTACGCTTTGGTTATTTTTGGGATTTTTTAGCACGCACATGCTACTGGCTTATTCTAAGTGTAACGTTGTCAAAACATTTCAGCCAAATCTACCCTTCCTTTAAATCCAGCGGCGGATTCCAGTCTTGAACACCGGGCGCTCTTTTTCCCCAGGTATTTCCACGTGTATCATCCTGTTCTTTCAGAAACCGGACAATTAATCGATGGATCAAATTCATATTTGGCAATATGCCATGAAAACCGGCAATTTTTGAAAATGCTTTATCGCTGAATTCCCAATAACCGTAATCGTCGGTAGTTACACAGATCAGATTTTCTTCTTTAAGGAACGGTGGAATGGCACCTTCGTAGGGAACAGTTCCGTCGCCGGTTAATCTCCGTTTCTCAGGATTGGCATTCTCCCACTGGTTGTCCCTGTCATCTGAACGAATATCGAAATCTACTTCCCCATTTCTGGTCACAATATTTAGTTTAACCCTCGTTTTTGAGTTTACTCCTACAACTGCCATCCATTTTTTTTCGTCAAGTCCAACATCGGTAAGATTAAACTTAGTAATGGCTTTCCCGTGACTTTCGGCGTTCTTGAGTAAACTCTTAAAAATCTTCTGCGCTTTATTTTTATGATTGGGAGTTGGAAGGCCTTTTAGTCGGATGAATTCGCTTATTGAATCAATGATTGAAGTTTGCCATGAAGCAGGGTTGAACAGCGAATCGGGTATCCCGTCTTCAACGTTAATGCCTTTCTGAAACATCGGAAGCAGGTAATATAATGCCGGAGTTAATCGCGCGGTTTCCCGCTCCCTTGAATTTCCCTGTTTCGCTCCCAGTTCTGCATTTCCAGTAGTAATTTTCATAACAGACTCAAAAGAGCCCTGAAACGGAGTGGCCAATGTAATCACTTTATTTACCGGCACTTGTTTGTCTTTTGTTTTCGCCGATTTTCGAATGAGGTAGCCGGTAATTACAAGTCCCCCCATCGAATGACCAACGAGATTAACCTTCGGATCGTTGGCATATCCGTTTTCAGCGTAATGCCGCATTAACTTGGTTCTTTCTACTACCTCCTCAATAAACTTATCAAACTCTTCTTCAATGATTTCCAAAGGCATTCTCCAGTCGTAAGCAAAAGGATAAACCGGAACCACCTCCTCTTCCTTCTCTTTTAAATTATACCTCAGCTCCTCGATTAATTCCTTGTAAGCTATTTCAAAAATTTCGGAAGGTCTTATTCTGGCCGGTTCAGTGGCTTCGTACTTAAAGTTATCAGGGTGCAACACTACCCGTTCATAATTTTTGCGTATTACTCCCCACACTTTATCGTGGTCAATATCGTATTCATCCTTCAAACTGCTTGCTGTTATTCCAGGTACTACAATAACCGGATCGACTAGTTTACTCATGATAAATGAATTTAAATGTTGAATTAATCATGTTTCCGCAGCTTTCCACATTTGAGAAGTTTTCTGCACCAATACCAAAATCTTACTTACAAGTTAACACTATTTTTTCACGATCCGGGTCACTGATGAACTTCTTCCTGCATTTCTTTTGTAAGCTACTTCTTCTCAGAACTGCATAAACTCACGGAATTAAAGATTTATAATTTCTGACTATTCATAAATATTGTTCCAATCTATATAACTATAGGTTACCTTTTACCGATTTTCGGAATATTATAGTAATAGGACGCTTATTCTAACAATTTTTAGGTTCAGGTTGATAAAAGTAAGGGATACAAACTGTTGTAACACTTAAAATGTAGCTGTATGAAACCACGAGCCAAGCTGTTGCACAAAACGTGCACAACCTACTTACCATCTGCGTCTCCCGCACATTTTTATGGGATGCCTGATGGAAACATCTACCTGATTTTTTCGAGATTCTACAACGTGGCCTTCGATCGTTCGGGATTGGAATTCATTTTTGCACGACACACCGAGTTTTCGTACGATTACGAGAATGACAAGATCTTTTCGAGGGATCGTGCAAAAAAAATGTTACCGGTGTTTGCTGAAACCATCGACAAGCCAAATCCAAAGATCAAAATTGTTGAAACAATTAGAGACCTGAAGTCGTTTGGTGAGGCACTAAGCTACCTCAATACTAAATCAGAACACAAACTTAAAACGGCTTAAATCTGTAGTTCATTTGTCACATCGTACCACAGGGATATCCTTGTGTAACGATTTCTTTTCTGTATATGTAACTATACCAATTGTTTCATAGCCGCTTTAGCATGCGGCCTCCAGACAAAACTATCCAAATCTTCTGTAAGTGATAGATAAGTAATTTCGAAATCAGGAAAATTTGCAAACCGTCTTCTCAAAGTTGTCCACAGAGTTTTGTATCTCTGATTATGTACACTATACAGTTCTATATATATTTATGAATTCTGACATTCGATGTAATTAAATTATAAGAATATATTCAGAAACTGCATTAAACCAATGCATAATTCGAATGTCAAAAAGCAATAAACTTAACCGTAAAAACTATCATCATGAAGAAATTATTCTTTTTAGCCGTTGCATTATGTTGCAGCATTTCACTTTTCGCACAAACCGATTTCTCGGGAACCTGGAAATTGAACAATTCAAAAAGTAAATTGGGAGAACAATTTAGTATGGCTCCGAAAACTATTGTTGTTGCACAGAAGGGCAACGACATAAGTGTTGAAAAACACTCGGAATTCCAGGGAAACGAATTTACTTCAACCGACAAGTATACCCTCGACGGGAAAGAATGTGTGAATAAAGGATTTATGGACACCGAGAAAAAATCGAAAGCCGTTTGGGACGGAGAGAAAAAATCGCTGACCGTTACGTCAAAAATACCGATGCAAGGAGAAACCATGACCGTTACCGAAATATTTTCGATGAAAGACGGCGCCATGGTCATCCAGTCCAAAGCTTCCTCATCGTATGGAGATTTGGAGGAAACGCAGGTTTTTGACAAAAAATAAATTAGTGATTAAAATTTGTATATCATTGTTTGCAGCTTTTCCAAGGTTGCAAAAAAAAGAGGTTGTCAGTTTTGACGACCTCTTTTTCGTTGCTCCTCTCCTGCTCCTTAACGCAAAACCTTGTATCCTGAATTGAAACATTTTTCTGTTATATGACGAAGAACTTTTCGTAACTTGATTAGTACACCAAAAATCAACAATTATGAGAATGATAATCTCCGTTGTTTTTCTTTTGTTCTTTTTATCTCTGAAAACACAGACATTCGGAAGTGAATCAATTCCGATTGATACAACGATTAATTTAAGTGATGATGAATTCGCTGAATTAGAGAAAAAACTGGAAAGTGAAGATCCAACATTTCGTTTTACATTTTTACGCGATAACGACATCTCATTTTTCATTAAGGCCCAAAAGAAGAGACCAGAGAGTTTTATCTGGATTGATATGATTAATATGCACTTTGCATCTGAACGATATAATGCGAGACAACTAGAGAACGAAGATGAAAAGAGATTGTTATTTGAAAATGCGCTCAAATATCTCTCGGAATCGCTGGAAACGTTTGAAAATGTTAGTTTACCTAATGATAATGACAGTATAAATAAAGTACATAAAATATACCTGCTTACACTGAAAGAGAAAATTGCCTTTGCTGCTTTAAGTGCTGGAAATCTTGATTTGGCTAAACAAAGTGCACAAGATATGCTCGCTAACAATACCGATTCTGAATTATTCAATTATGGCATTACAGAAAATCAGGCTAAAACTTTGCTGGGTTGTGTAGCCTTGAGAGAAAAAGATATACCCAGGGCAAAAGAATATTTACTTAAATCTGTTGAGGATCTCGAAGGTTCTGATTTGAGCTTTTTCGGGCCATCATTTATTCTTGCCAAAGAACTTCTTGAATACGGGGAGAAAGACATTATCTTAATTTTTTTGGACAATGTTGCCAATATTTGGGCAAATCCAGAAACCACTAAACCTAGCGATACCAGAAAGATGGCAGCAAATCAACGAAAAATTGATATGTTGGAAAAATGGAAGGAAGAGATTAGATCGGGGCAAATTCCGGATGATCCGATGTGGCAATAGGATCTTTCTCTTAAACCAATCTATATTACTGTTTCACCAGTCCCGTATTTCAGAATAGAATAAATGAGCATAAAAAAGGAGGTCTCTAAAATAAGAAACCTCCTGCTATTCATTCAATAAATTATTTTAAAACTGATTTGGCTGACCAGGTGTTGGAACGTTGCTGGCTACCGTTGTACCATTTTCATGTGCTTTCGCCAATGGCTCTGCAAAAGTGATTCCACTTCCTGCAACTATTGTTCCTTCGTTGTAGGATTTTGCCAACGGTTTAGTTACAGTAATAGAATTTCCGGGATCGTCGTTATTTCGGCGCCCAAACCGACGGCGGGCAACTGTAATTGAAGCAATTACCGCAATTTCTTCATTTTCACCATCTTTTATGTTTATCGTCTGGCCTTCAGAAAAACCACTCACATCTTCCACCGGAATAACATCAACACCTTTTTCAATGGCCTTACTAACGGTTGTTCCACCGGTTGAACCTATTAAAGCTATAACAGCAGTCTCGCTGTTTGCACCGGAGCCCACAACAACCTTTTGTCCAATATTAAAATCATCAGCGCTTGAAATTTTAATGTTGTTTGATCCGGCTTCGGAAGCGGTTGCCAGCGACATTGTTTTTTGCATCACAAAATCGCTGCTATTGCTATCGTGATCGGTTCCATCCGGAAAACGACCCGTGCTAATATTAGGTGATGAATTGGGATCCATTCTCCACCAAAAGCGGCTTCTTGCGGCCGGTGTGGCTGCAAAACACCCAAACTCATTTGTTCCCGATCGTCCCTGGTACCCTTCAGCCAGCCACGGATCGACAATCGCACCATAATTAAGGCCATCAACCACATTGTCGTCTGCATCGCGCAATACAATATTCCCGGCATTCGATGAAAGTGCAGGCCCTCCAAACCATTGGTCGGGAGCTTGTGCATCCTGATAACCCTCAGTTTTCACATTGGCATCGTAAACAACCTCATCTATCTCGTGATTCTTAGACAATGATTTGTCCAAAGTAATTACATTACCAAGAGCAAGAACTGGCTCATTGCTTGAATGGTCGAACTGGCATGCCGGTTCGAAGCTGATTCCGGTTCCCCAAACACTAAAGGGTAGATTCGACGAGTGATCGAACTTCAGTGGTTCTTCCAGATCAAGTCCTGTTCCCGGATCATCTTCATCGGTCAACGGCCCCATAAAGGTACTGCGCGATGATTTTGTACCCACACTTTTCACTGTTACCCATTCAATACCATGGCCTTCGCTCTCGATATCCAGTCTGATTTTGTCGCCAACTGAAATGTTTTCCACTGATGACACTTTTATGTTCGTATCGCCGGCTTTTGCATCCATCGATAACCATGCTTGCGTTCCGGGTTTGCCAACTTCGGTAATGGTAACTACCTCGTATTTCTCGATCGATTGTGTTGCCACAGGATAGGTGGCGCCATAACCAATGGCCATTTTCTGTCCCACCTCAAATCCATCAACACTGGCAACAGAAATACTGTTCGATCCGGCAGGGAAAGTAATCACCGGCCCCTCGGGAAGAGGTTGCCAAATGGTTGTTAAACCGGGAGTTCCCCTTCTGAATCTGGCAAAAGGCGAATTATCTTCCGGCTCCGTTGGCACTGTAACTTCCGCAATTTTATGCGTCTCGGCAGAAGTTCCGCTACCTATTGTAATTTCATCACCTGCATTCATGCCTTTTGCATTCCTCACATAAAGGATTGATTCTCCCTTAAGGGCAGGAACTGCTAGTCCAGAGTTCGAAAGTCCCAAAAGGTAAAAGCTTCGAGGGCCAAGTGTTGTTTTTGCAGGAACTTTAATGCTTGAAAAAACAGGAAGCTGAGTTGCATGTTGGGTCAGGCTCCAGTCCGAAATATCGACAGTATTGTCGCTGTTATTATAAAGTTCGATGAATGAATTGGTGGTATTTGAACCATCACTAATGCGGAATTCATTTATTTTTATCGGACTTACATTTCGTACTTTCTCTACCATTGTTTCAGTTTGGATTTTACCATTTTCGGTAGAAGTCCACGATGCAATGCCCACAATATCTCCATTAAAAGAGTTTGTTCCTGAAGTCACTGAGAACGTGGTGCTCACTTGTTCCCCCGGGGCAATTGGTTCAGTGAATTCCTGTATCGATTCACCGGAATTCAGAACCACCGATTTCCAACCTTTTGGAACAGCAATACTCAATTGCACCTGTGCTACAGAAGCTCCTGTGGTGTTGGTAAAAGTAACCGTGGTGTTTTGCGTAGAACCCGGTGAGAAGGTTTGCAGTCCGGGTGGAGTGTCGGTAGCCGATGCAGGCGCAATACTTACCGGAGATACATCATAACCGGCGGCTACAATATTATCCTGAATTTTTTGGTTCGTTTCATCTGTAGGGAATGTTCCGGGAGCTGTCATTGCTGCTTCGTAGAAAGTTCCTTGCGAAGCATTGCTGTTATCGCCTCCGTTTCCTAAAAGTATAGCTCCCTGTTTACGCATCGGATCATAGCTGCTTCTGTCGTTGATAATGCGCGGGCCATCAAACATAACCTCAAGGTCGCCCCCCTGAGCATCACCTCCCATTGATCGCCAGTGGTGAGGTTCGCCGTCGGCAGTTGCCGTCACAAAACGCCAGGAGATACTGGGCAGGTCGGGTAAGTATTTATCGTTTGGTGATTCATTAACACCACCCACAAGGTTGTTCTCCTGGTCGGTCATAATCCATGGACCGGGTGGTTGCCCGTGATACCATGCAGTAGCATTACCATAATAGGTTGTTTCCATAGTCCCGTCACCATCATCGCGGCTGTCGATCTCGGCATTACCGTAATCGTAACAGCAACCGTTGTTGTAATGATGGCCGTTGATTACCCAGTACTGACCTTCTGCCTGATCATCCACGGCAGTTCCTTTCGGGTCATTCTGACGAAGTCCCATGCCAGGTTCGATAAAAATACCATAAACCTTATGGCCCATTACAGTAACCGGAGCCATATCTGCCATTGGCAGACTGTTAAAACCACCCATTGCAGTAGGTCTTCCTGTACCTCCACGAGGTGCCTGGATCAGGTGATTCCCGTTCCCCGACTGGTCGTAAAGTATGGTTATCCAGGCATAGGTATCTTTGCAAAATTCATCCTGAGCCGCTGCATCAGCATAACCGCCCGGATCTCCTTCACTGGCTTGCACCACTCCAATGTCGAGGGTTTTTCCATCCGACTGGCGCATGATCTGGTATAATGGACCGTTGTATGAGGCATACAATGCACGCGTTGTACTGTGTGCCGCTACGCAAGGACAATCATTTTCCGTGTATATATCGCACGGTCCTTCCGGTCTGGGAGGAATCAAAGCTGCCTCATCTCCCGACTGTGCCATAAGCAAAGCAGGAAATAACAGAGACAAAATCATTACAATCGATATTAAGTTCTTTCTTTTCATAAGTTTATTCTCCTATTTTTTAAATGAGAATTTATTCGGTTAAATAATTGTATTGCAGGATTCTACAGTTCGACACTTTGTTTAATGGTTTTTTGAGGAATATTAAAATAAGGTGGAAAGCCAATAGTTTTATAAATCTTGTCTTTTATGTTCATCATTAGTTGGTTAGGTTTTTAGTTCTGATTTTTATGTATCGAAATATTGCTTTTAAATTTAGCGGTAAATTATTAATAGTCAATATTTCTTTAGGAGTTTTGCAACAGCATTAAATGCAATTCTTGGCGGAACAACTGCCAGTGGGTTAGTTTAAACAGTTATGTAGCAATCAATCCTCACCGGTCAAGTTTTATCAAATCTCAAAGCTGATTCATTTCAAAACAATATGAGTTCAATGAAAAATTGAGCTCCGAAATCAATCGTTTTATTGAACTTATTACAAAAAATAAGTGTTTCAATCATAATGCTTTTACAAAAGAAGTTCTTTAAACGACCACAAAAAAATAAATGCTTTATCATGAAACAACATTACAATCCTTTCAAAATAATTTCTTCCCGATTCTTTATTTTAATACTTGTTCTGTATTCTTTAGCAGCATGCGCGCCCACAAACAAAAGTGACTCTCAAAGCGAAACATCAGCTATTGAGTCAACTTCGGATCTTCTTTTGGAAATAAATAAAACAGCCAGTGAAGAAAATATGGCCACTGAGACAATTATTCAAAGCCCCGATATCAGGGAATCTGAACTGAGTGAAGCAACAGAATCACAGGTTAAATTAAATCCGCCACACGGTGAACCTGGTCACAGATGTGATATTGCGGTAGGTGCGCCATTAGATTCTTCGAAACCTAATACAACCGATCAGACCACAAAAAAGTCTTCGGAAACACCTGTTACTTCAACAAGAAACAATGCAACTTTACCGTCAACGGGTCGCGTTGGTCCAACTATCGAGAATCTTAAAAAAATAAACACCTCACAACCAACAAACTATGCGTCTGACAAAGCCCTTGTCAAAAATCCACCACATGGTCAACCCGGGCATCGCTGTGATATACCGGTTGGAGATCCTTTATCGGCTACCGCAAGTACAAATGTTAAGTTAAATCCACCACATGGCCAGCCGGGTCATCGTTGTGATATCCCTGTTGGTAGTCCACTGCCCTCCTAATGTACTTTTACGTTTGCTAATAAAAGTGATTAATGTCCCTAAAAGAGCGATTCCTTAAATATTTGGTCTAAAATCAGGCGAACATATACGAATGACTTTTTTCTCCCTTGATCTCGAGTGCTCGGGAGAATAAGCAACCTAACTTTTGAAAGTTTAGTGTAAATTGCATCAAATCTTTAATAATTAATGCATCCAGTTATTTTCTTTTAGTTATTACATATCAGTAAATTTGTTCTAAGCATAAAAAACGATCCATATTTAAAAAAATGAACGATGGACGTTAAAAAAAAATATTTAGGGATTGATGTGGGTTCAGTTGCTATATCTGTCATTATTCTTAATCATAAAAAGAAAATAATTGATACAGCCTACGATTATCATGACGGTAAAATTGCCAATAAATTAATCGAATTGCTTTCGGGAATTAACCTGGAAAATATTTATGGAATAGCAACTACATCGTCAACCCCAACATATATTCGAAGTACTTCGGTTTATGACAATCGCATAACCTACATTACAGCAGCAAAATCATTACACAAAAACGTTGGTTCCATTTTAATAGTGGGCGGTGAAAAATTTGGCCTTGTTACGTTTGATGACAAGCAACAATACAGAAAATTTAAAGGGAACTCATCGTGTGCGGCCGGGACCGGTAGTTTTTTAGATCAGCAATCGCGACGCTTAAACCTCGATAGTATTTCCAATTTTTGCGACCTGGCCAACTCTAATAAAGGGGACTTTCCAAAAATTGCATCGAGATGCTCTGTTTTTGCAAAAACAGATCTTATTCATACACAGCAGGAAGGATACTCTCTTCCTGAAATATGTGACGGGTTGTGTTACGGGTTGGCAAAAAATATTGTGGACACATTATTTAGCCCCGGAAGCATAAACCAGCCAATGATTTTTGCCGGCGGAGTATCATTGAATAAAGCTGTTGCCGGCCATATTGAGAAGCTTATTGGAATTAAACCGGTAATTGGACAACATTCTCATCTTTATGGTGCAATTGGAGCAGCAATAAATCTTATCGATGATAAAAAGAAACCACTTGGTTTTAATTTTAACGCGCCCGGCGATATTCTTCTAGAAGATAAAAAGGGAAAAACCTATTTCCACAAACCGCTAAAACTTGAGTTATCCGCTTATCCTGATTTCACCTCATTCGAAGCATACAACTATGAACCGAAAATTGTAAAACATGCTCCGAAAGTTGAAGTTGACATTTATACTGAATTAAAAGATCAGGTATATGATGTTCTTTTGGGTATTGATATCGGTTCAACAAGCACCAAAGCCATTCTGACAGATAAAAACAAAAATGTCCTGGCCGGTTTTTACACCCGAACTTCCGGGCAGCCGGTAATTGCTGTTCGTATTATTTTCGAAGCAATTCAGAACATAATTCAGCTAAAAAACATTCAATTAAATATTTTAGGATCGGGAACAACCGGTTCGGGCCGAAAGTTTGTCGGTAAAATTATCGGTGCCGATATTATTCCTGATGAAATTACAGCACATGCCAGGGCTGCTGTTGAGCTGGATCCTGATGTTGATACTATTATTGAAATTGGGGGGCAGGATGCAAAATTTACAACTTTGAGTAAGGGAAGTGTTACTTTTTCGGTAATGAATAATGTTTGTGCTGCCGGCACCGGAAGTTTTATTGAAGAGCAGGCGAAAAAACTGGGTGTGAGTTTAAGCGAATATTCAGGAAAAGCAATGCATACAGCTTCGCCAATGGCAAGCGACCGTTGTACCGTTTTTATGGAGCGCGACCTAAATCATTACCTCAACGAAAATTACAGTACCAACGAAATATTAGCATCGGTTTTGCATTCAGTTCGCGAAAATTATCTTTCAAAAGTTGCTGTTGTAAAAAATATCGGAAATAAGATTTTCTTTCAGGGTGCAACGGCTAAAAACCAGGCACTGGTAGCCGCATTTGAGCAAAAATTAAACAAACCGATTTTGGTGTCGAAATATTGCCATTTAACTGGTGCTTTAGGAGTTGCGCTTGAACTGTTCGATAAAAAGATCTATAAAACAAAATTTAAAGGAATCACTCTTTACAAAAACGATATAACGGTTCGAACCGAAATCTGCAACATCTGCACCAACCACTGCAAATATAAAATTGCTGATGTAGAAGGGGAGAAAGAAGTTTACGGTTTTTTGTGTGGAAGAGATTATAACTCCCAGAAATTCGTCGATAACAATACATCCAATTTTAACCTTTGTAAAGAGTACAACAAAAATTTCAAATTTAAGGTATCCACTAAAGAAAAGTCGCAGATTACCATCGGAATTCCGGCCGGCTTATATCTTTTTGAAGACTTGTTGATGTGGCAGCGTTTTTTCGATTTATTACATTTTAAAACTATAACCAGTTCCGATTTTAAGGATGCAGTAAAAACCGGAAAACGTATTTCCGGCGCTGAGTTCTGTGCCCCAATGACTGCCATTCAAGGGCATGTAAAATACCTTCTCGATAAAGCCGATTACATTTTTCTGCCAACCTATCTTGAAGAACGACAAAAATCGAAAACGCGGCGGCGTCAATATTGTTACTACAGTCAATATGCACCGCCTATTGTTGCGTCGATTGATGAAATTGCAAAACAGAATAAATTGATCAATCCCCTGCTTTTCTCTCTTCAAAACGAATTGTTATTGAAAAATGAGTTATACCAGTCGCTTAAAAATGCAGGATTAGATGGATTTAACCTGCTTGATATTTCAAACGCCTTTAGCAAAGCAAAAAAGGAAAAACAGGATCGGTTAAAAGAATGGAAAAATAAATTTCATCCTATTGCTGCAACAGACAACAAACTGAAAGTGGTTTTACTGGGAAGGCCATACACGGTACTTTCGCCTGTTATGAATAATAATATTCCTGAGATTTTTGCAAAAAAAGGAGTAAAAACCTTTTTCCAGAATATGCTGAATGTAGATGAAAACAGTATCGAAAGTCTCGAAGAAATTTTAAGTTCTACAAAATGGAAATTTGCAGCCGCAATTCTAACTGCTGCCGACTATGTTGCTCAAACCAAAGATTTGTTCCCTGTATTTATTTCTTCTTTTAAATGTTCACCCGATTCGTTTATTATTGAATATTTCAAACAAATAATGGATTTTTATGGGAAACCTTATTTGGTCTTACAACTGGATGAATACGATTCGAATGTAGGTTACGAAACACGTATTGAAGCAGCGATCCGTTCTTTTCAAAATCATTTTCAATCAACGAAAAAATTGACTGGCAACATAAACTTAAATTCGACCTACAATTCAATAAGCAATGCATCTGAATTAAAAGGAAAAAATTTACTTATGCCATCTTTGGGCGAATATGCCTCAAAACTGATTGAAGCCCATTTACGTCGAACAGGAATTGAAGCCCATACGCTTTTTGACACAGAAGAGTCGATTAAAAAAAGCCTGAACTCGAATACTGGTCAGTGTTTACCGCTAAATATTATCATCCAAAATGCAATCGATTATATCGATAAATATAAACTCGATCCTACAAATACAGTTTTGTGGATGATTGAATCTCCAGTTTCCTGCAACCTGGGAATGTTTATCAATTATATGTCGAAAGTCCTAAAAGAGCGGAAGGATGAAATACAAAAAATACGAATGTACCGCGGTCGAATTATCTTTGCCGATTTTTCAATAAATACAAGTATTAATGCCTACCTGGCTTTTCTGTTCGGGGGTTTTATCCGTAAAATTGAATGCAAATTAAGGCCATACGAAATACAAAAAGGCCAAACTGATGACCTGGTGAGAAAATCGATGAAACTTCTGTATAAAACTTTTCTGGAAGGGACCTCGAAATTGGAGGCACTGAAACAAGTTATTAAATGGAGTAAAGCCGTTGAAATAAAAAAAGAACAGCGTCCGAAAGTGGCCATTTTCGGCGACTTGTATGCACGCGACAACGATGTGTTTAATCAGAATCTTATTCTGACCATTGAAAAAAATGGAGGAGAAGCCATCACAACTCCATACAGTGAGTATTTAAAAATAATAGCTCATGCCTCGAATGACCGTTTGATAAAAGAAGGTTTTTACATGAAATCTTCATTACGATATTTCCTACTTACAATAGCCACACAATTGGAAGAAAAATACCTAAAACTTTTTAATGAGATATTACACGAACCGATTTCAAAACCGCTTAAATCATACAAAGCAAAACTAAAAGCATTCAACCTTAACAACTCTTACAATGGTGAATCATTTGAGAACGCACTTAAAATAATCCATTTAATAGAGTACTATCCGGATATTGCGGTATTCGTCCAAACCAATCCATCCTACTGCTGCCCGTCTCTTGTAACTGAAGCCATGACATCAAAAATGGAAAAAGTAACTGGAATTCCAATTGTTACTATCGAGTACGACGGCACAAGTTCGATAAAGAATGAAGACATCATTCCTTTTATTAAGTATGCAAACGCAGAAAAATAAGGTGGTTATTTTAATACTATTCGTTGGAACTCTTCGCAGTTAGTTAGGATTTTGTTTCAATATAGCAGAAAAAAAAGTGCCAGCTTTGAACTCTTTTTTTTGCTCCCCTGATCCCGAGCTCTCGGGAGAAGTTGCAACCTAATTTGTAAAATTTTGGCTTGAGTTGACATCTTTTATTTAAATTAAATATAATGTTTACAGACTTAATGAATTTTATAGTAATTACAATTAATTGGATTTAACCATAGTGATTTTGAATTACAATTTCTCAAACTGCCTTTTCATTTTTTCAATACGCCACTCACTAAGCTGTCTTATACGGTTTAACACATTTGAAGTAACTCTATTGTGTAATGCTTCCCATACTTTATTGACCAACCTGCCTCTCTGTTTTTCATTTCCATAAAAATTGAAACTGACTGCAAAAACCAGTTGCGAAGATGCAATCTCCCCCATTTCCTCAATGGAAGAACGCACATACATTGCAAATATTCCAATCGGATATCCGCCACTGCAGCGATATAAAAGATAACGAGCATTATCAAAATCAAAAGGATCGGGAACTTTCTTGAAACGGATCGATTTAAGATAAAACAAAGGAATAATATGCAAACCAAAAATACTTTTCATAAAACGAAAAGGATATTTTGACCAACCAAAAGGCAGGATTCTAATTTGTTCAAGTTGATTATCAATACGCTCCACCTGTGCCACGTGATTTGGCCAGCAGGTTGAATCACCATTCCAGTTTAAGAGTTCGTTGAAAACATAACTTACGGGCGCATTCACGCCTATCTGATGAATATTAAGAATATTATTTTTATCGATATCCACCCCTATTCTTTGCAAAACACGTTTATTATATTCCTGGCGCTTTTCTTCCGAATCGGTTTTTACTAGTGTTTTTTTGGTAGGTGAATGAATAAGAAAATGCCATGTATCCGTAAATACATTTTTACTCCTGGATGGTGGAGTGTTCAATAAAGAATCGGATAGCTTCTGATTCGGCATTCCCATAATCACTTAAAATTCTCTCCTTCAAAATTATAAAGAATGCTTCTATCAAACAGAAAATGAATACTATTTCTTCCTGGGAATATTAATTGACCGACCTACAGCTTTAAATTTGATCAAACCTCGGGACTACCACCTTTCGTGTTATTAGGTTGACTATTCCAACGAGAACCCAAAGAATTAGTGCCCGAATCACAATGAAGGCCAGCAACTCCTTTCCCTCAAGTACTGGATCAATTATGGCCAGACTGGCTACCAAAACCATATGCATTACGATTACAAGGAAAAGGCTATTTGTATTTTTGTAAAGCCAGACCATTAAAATCCTGTAGGCAGGTAACCAACTGAAAAGACGAGCTACTAGCAAGAGAAAAGGGATTAATTCTTTAAAACTATTACCTTCCCAAAACAATATAAAGTGCCAGGCTCCCCACACTATTCCAACGAGTAACCCGGTATAGAGAATACCGTGATTCCTTAATAATTTTGGTATCGCAAAACCAGTCCAGCCCACTTCTTCAAAAAATCCAACAAACAAACCGCCAATTAGTCCAAGAGAAATTAAGCCAATTAAATCGTCGGTAACAATAAAATTAGCTTGTGCATTTTCAAAAAAAAGAGAATTGATAAATAATCCGGCAAATGTGGTAACGGGAGCTGTCAGAAGAGCCACCAAATACCACTTTACATTTACTTTAATCCGGATTAAGCCTGATGCAAATAGTTTTAATCCCTGCATGTTGTCATAAAGTAATATCAGCAACAAACCTGCTACACTAGGTCCCATTAAAATAGTCATTCCAATAAGCTCCTGCTGTTCTTTAGTTGCAGGAATACCTTCTGATCCGAATATGGCGTAAATCAATGTCCAGGAAATAACAAATACCAGCACGAAGAATAGTACAACTTGATTTTTTTGAAGAACAGTCATTACAGGTGGTATAAGGTTAGTTTGATGCTTTTAAAGATAAGGAAAATATTCCTCTGTCTTTTCCCTTGGGATTGCGGATGGATGGACGAAAAAAAGGCCCAGCTGCATAGCTAAACCCTCTTATTTGACTTACACACTTCGTGGCCGCATCATTATTAACTATCAATATAACCCCATTCATCAAGCCACTTCAATGCTTCTGTGGGGTGTGCTTTTAAATAATCCATTTGATTCCTAATGATAACTTTTTCAAGCAAATCAGTAGTAGATTGCTTGGCCAAACGCAATACATCCATCGCGTAATGAAAATCAGCGGCTTCTTCAGGAGTCAGATCGCAACAACTACCATCTCTCAATTGTAGTACATCGCCTTTCAGAGCTCTTATCGGTTCACCTTTTTTCTGTGCATTTGCATTCAAACTTACACTAGTAAAAAAGACAATTACTGCAAGCATTAATAGCTTAATACTAAAATTTTTCATAATAATTTTAATTTAAAGGTTATTTTACCAAAATCGGTAATAAAAATTAGACACAAGTTCAAATAAACTTGCGGTTGAGGTTAAAGTTTATTAGGTACTAAGATACACATTTTAAAAAAAACGATCATTTGATCATTTTACTACTTTAACTTCTTTTCAAATGAAATCTTGTTACTATTGAATATTCACGTAACCCAGAATTCGCTTTTGCAATTTGCAACAATTAAATTGTTGTAATTAAAGAAGGAAAAGAATAAATTCGGATAATTAAACCAAGAAACCTATAATTTATAATGAAAACCTTTAAAAGTATTTTTTGTGCACTGGGATTTTTGGCATTTGCTGCCTTTGCAAATGCACAAAACGATTGGGAAAACTCAACAGTATTTGAAATAAATAAAGAAAAGGCACACACTACCATGGTGCCGCTTGAATTAGGGGATGCAGTTTTGAATTTTGATAAAGAGTCAAGCCCGTTTGTGAAAATGCTGAACGGCAACTGGAAGTTTAACTGGGCTCCAAAACCAGACGATCGTCCGGTTGATTTTTATAAACCGGATTATGATGTATCGGCTTGGAAAGAAATTCCTGTTCCGGCAAACTGGCAGTTACACGGCTACGGTATTCCAATTTATACCAATATTGTTTATCCCTTCAAAGTTGATCCGCCGCACATTCAGCACGACAATAATCCAGTTGGCTCTTACAGACGCACATTTACTATTCCTGAAACCTGGGAAGGAAAAGAAATTCTTCTTCATTTTGAAGGCATAAAAAGTGCTTTTTATTTATGGATTAACGGACAAAAGGTGGGATACAGCCAGGGCAGTATGACTCCTGCAGAATTCAATATTGGTTCATATTTAAAATCGGGTGAAAATATATTGGCAGTAGAGGTTTATCGCTGGAGCGATGGAAGTTATTTGGAAGATCAGGATATGTGGCGTTTCAGCGGCATCTTCAGGGATGTTTACTTGTATGCTGTACCCAATAGTTACATCAGTGATTTTTACATTACCGCCCATCTGGATGACCAATATCGAAATGCTGTATTGAAAATAGCGACGGATATAAAAAACAGTTCAGCGAATGAAGTTTCCAAATATGAATTGAACGCATATGTCTTCGAAAAAGGGGGGTCGATATCGGAGGCAAAGATTATTTTGAATGCTTCTGTTGAGGTAAAAAAAGGTGAGGACGTCACAATTGATTTGGAGAAAAAAGTGAAGGCTCCAAAACTGTGGTCGGCCGAAACACCAAACTTATATACATTGGTTTTGGAATTACATGATGAAGCCGGAGCGATTATTCACCGGATTGGAACCAACTTCGGATTCAGGGAAGTAGAAATTCGCGGCGGAGAGTTCTTTGTCAATGGCAAATCCATTCTTTTAAAAGGAGTTAACAGACACGAACACGATCCCGACCGGGGGCGTGCAATTACCCGCGAAAGCATGATAAAGGACATCGTATTGATGAAGCAAAATAATATCAATGCAGTACGTTGTTCACATTATCCCAATCAGCCGGTCTGGTATCAGCTTTGCGACGAATATGGCTTGTACTTGATTGATGAAGCGAATGTAGAATCACATGGGATTTCATATGGCAAAGACATACTCCCCGGCAGTGATCCGAACTGGACAGCCGCAGTGGTTACACGGGCCGAACGAATGGTTGAACGCGACAAAAACCATCCTTCTATCATTATATGGTCGCTTGGCAACGAAGCCGGTCATGGCGATAATTTCTATAAAATGGCTGACAGGATCCGAGAACTGGACCCGACTCGTCCCATCCATTACCGGCAAATGAATGAGGCAGCTGACATGGACAGCCAGACTTATCCCACACCCGACTGGATAATTAAAAGGGCACAGGAAAAGCCTAACCGGCCATTCCTGATGAACGAATATGCACACGCTATGGGAAATTCGATGGGGAACTTACAGGAATACTGGGATGCCATAGAGAAATATCCTGCACTTATCGGTGGTTTTATCTGGGACTGGGTAGACCAGGGATTAAGGCATAAAACCGAGAATGGGATTGAGTTCTTTGCTTATGGTGGAGACTTTGGAGACAAACCAAACGACGATAATTTTTGTATCAACGGATTGGTTTCACCCGACCGTGTACCCAATCCATCTTTATCACAGGTTAAAAAAGTATATCAGAACATTTCTGTAAAACTGATCGATCCTCAACAAGGTCAACTAGAAATTCACAACAAATACAATTTCCTGAATGCTTCTGAATTTGATGCAGCTTGGGAAATCATGGAAGACGGGAATGTGATTGAAACCGGCAAGTTAGACAATTTAGATATTGCCCCCGGAAAAACAATGCAAGTATCAATTCCTTTTAAACCGGATTTTGATCCAATAAAGGAATATTTTTTACAAGTTGAATTTTCTCTGAAAGAAAAAAAATCGTGGGCTGAAAGCGGTTATGTTGTTGCCTGGGATCAGTTCAGTCTTCAAACTCCCCGACCAACAAATCTCCAGATAATTTCTGAAAATGAAGAAATGACGCTTTCCGATGATGGAAATACAATTACGATAAAAGGAACTAATTTTCAAGCCTCCTTCTCAAGCGATAAAGGCGAACTTTCAGAGTTGAAGTACAATGAAAAGGAAATGCTGAATTCTCCTTTGGTTCCGAATTTTTGGCGGGTCCCGACGGATAATGATATGGGACATAATTTCCAAATCACTTCCGGAGCATGGAGAACTGCTTCACATGACAGGTTTGTTGAAAAAGTTGAAACTAAAGAATATGAAGGAGACAGCGTTCAGATTAATGTAAGTGCAAAATTACCTGTATTTGCAATTCCGTATTATACAACTTACACCGTTTATAATTCAGGAGCAATCAAGGTCGAAAGCCGCATGAACATTGGAATGAAAGTTCCTGAACTACCCCGGTTTGGTATGCAATTTCAAATACCGAATGAATTCCGGCAGATGGAATGGTATGGCCGGGGGCCACAGGAAAGCTACCAGGACCGTAAAACAGGTGCAGCTTTTGGTATTTATTCTGGCAATGTGGATGACCAGATATTTCCCTATATCTATCCACAGGAAAATGGCAACAAAACCGATGTTCGCTGGGTGACCTTCTGCAACGAAAAAGGAGAAGGGATAAAAATAACAGGCTTGCCTAAAGTGGATATTTCTGCCTGGCCTTATACCATGGAAGAACTGGAAGCAGCTACCCACAACTATCAGTTGGAGAAAAAACCGTTTTATTCCATCCAGGTAGATTACAAACAACGGGGAGTCGGCGGAAATAACAGCTGGGGCCTGAAACCTTTAGATAAGTATCGTTTGCTGGAGAATAGTTTTTCGTACTTTTTTTTGATTCAGCAAGCGACCAAATAGAAACTTAAATGGGAGTAAATTATTCAAGGTACTTTTCAGAATAACAAGGTTTTCACAAAATTCAGGCATTAAAAAGGAGATCAAAATTGATCTCCTTTTTTAAGCTCCCCTGGCAGTCGAAAGTTTTAAATTAATTATTGATTTGAGATTAGCTTCAAAGTTCATAACAAAATTGTTTTGTAACTTTATAAGTATCCCAAATCAAATTTTAAATTGATGAGCTCGAAATACGATAACAATCAGTTTTTAAGAACTATCCATGAGATCATCGTTGACCATATTAAAGATGAAAAATTTGGCGTAACCGAGCTTGCCAACATATCAGGACTTAACAGAACCTTATTATACAAAAAGATCAAGAAATATACTGGAAAATCAGTTAGCCAGTTTATCATAGAAGTTAGGTTGAATATTGCAAAAGAACTACTTCAAGATCAGTCAAAGAATGTTTCAGAAGTTGCTTATGATGTTGGATTTAACAGTCCTTCTTATTTTAATACCTGCTATAAAAAACGTTTTGGAGTTTCGCCGGGAGAAGTACAGAAGAACTTATTGAAGAAAGAAGAAGCAGACATAACAGATACGGACAAGAAGCCATTTTTAAAATCAACGTTTTTAGTTCCAGCAATAATAATAGCTATATTATTTATTGGCTATATTATTATTTCATCAGCAACTACTAGACAGCTATCTATTGCTGTTTTGCCTCCTAATGATATCAGTCAGGATGGAAACGAATGCATTATCCTTGAAGGATTTAGAGAAGAGATTCAAAATAAATTGATTGCCGTTGATGAAATAAGAATTGTTCCATTGATATCCACTAATGCTTTTAGAAATTCGGATAAATCAATTGCAGAAATTGGTAAAGAATTAAATACGGATTTTTTTGTAACAATATCTGGTCAATCAAATAAAGATGCAACAGTCTTGAGAATCCACCTGATAAACAGTAAAAAAGACGCTGACATTTGGTCAAAGACAATAAATATAAAAAACGAAAACAAGGCATTATTTCAGGTTCAGCAAGAAGCAGCACTCAATCTGATTGAGGAACTTGATATTGCTTTGTCAGGTAGGGAGAAAAAAGAGATAATAAAACAACCCACAGAAAATAGATTAGCCTACTATTATTACCAATTAGGATTAAAACATATGGCTAATTGGCAAACAACAGATAATCCCGAACATTATCTTGAAGCAAAAAGATTCTTCGAGTTAGCTGTGAGCAGTGATACAACCTTTGCCGACGCATATGCAAAATTAGGAAGTATTTACATAAATGAATTGTCGGGCACGGCAGCATTTAAAGCCTTGTCATATTTTGATTATGAAAATTACCTTGACAGTGGAATGTTGATGCTGAATAAAGCAGTACAATATCACATCAGAGACATTGATGAAGTACTTTATCAAAAAATACGCTATCATCAGTTTTATGGGCATTACGAAACAGCAATAACACAATTCAACCAGTTATGGAAGAACAAGACAAAAAACCACACTTATTATTTCCAACTTGCCGAATTATATTATTTCCAGTTCAGTTATTACAAAGCTCTCAAAAACTACTTTGCATATTTTGACAAAAAACCAACTGATCACACGATTAAGCCTTCGACATTAACAAAGGTAATGCACTGCCTGATACAGACAGGATTTCCGGAGGAGGCAACAGAATATGCAAAAATCATTGCGGAAACTAGTCTGGACTCCCTTTACCTAACAAAGACAATGGCTTATATCCAATATTGTAATGGTAACTTTCGAGAAGCGGAGGAACTATATAGTTCACTCTGCAAAAACTATCTTAATTCATTCACTTTTTATGAAAATCTTCGAACTTGTAAACTATTTCTTGGTAAATTAAATGAAGCCTACCAAATGTTTCCTAAATACAACGAGTTATCACTTCAATATTTTAAACAGAAATTTCCTGACGTCATCAGTGCCTATCTTTACCAAAAATTTGGTGATACCGAAAAAGCTAAATGGGAATACAATAAAATAATTGAAATGCTGAAAATGGATATGGATATTTCAAAAAATCCATTCCACCAGAATAAATTTGGCTATATCACCATTTCTGAATGCTATGCCTTAAGAGGTGACAACGATATGGCAATAAACCATTTAAAGGTTTATGCCAAACAAGATTGTCATTTAAAATACTGGCTTGTCCAAATAAAGCACGCGCCACATTTTAAAAAACTATACTCGAATGAGAAATTTATAAATACTGTTGAAGCTATTGAAATCAAATTTCAAAAAGATCATAAAAAAGTAAGAAAACTTCTTCAAAGAAATAGAAACAACTCCCCAATAATAATTTAATATGACCAATAGTGATTTTCTCAAAAACTCTATTTTACTATTTTAGGCAACATGTATTAAAGAAATGGCAACATTTTATATTATTCCCATATTCGATAATTCACGAAATTGTTTCTATAATAATTGTCAAACTTAAATCGTGAATTATGAAAAATCTTATTGTATTGTTTTTAATGGTATGTGCTTTTCATTCCTATTCGCAAACTGAAGTGTCGCGTGAAATCATACCTACTGATCTTTTAGGAGAAATTTTCGTAGAATGTGACGGAACAATAGACCACCTTATTCCTTCAGAAGCATTCGAATATGAGTACCATATTGTCGAGCACTTTGATATGAAAATGGATAATATACTGGGGATAAAATGGTCAAAGAATCAAGGACACAACACATATGTAAGTGCAATTACAGGGGAATTATTTGAAACCCATGAGATTAATAGTGGAGATCTAACCAAAGGTATTTGGAGAGGTAAACTATTATTTAAAGGCAATAAGGGGAGCAAATACTATGTAACCATGATTCTGGAATGGACAGATCCACTTGCCTGGCCCACACTTCTTGAGCTTGATGTTAAATGTCACTAAAACGAATCTCCTCAAAGTAACCCCGGAAAACGAAAAAAGGTCGTCAATATTGACGACCTTTTTTTGGGTGCTCCCCTGACAGTCGGAAGTTGCAACCTAATTTGTAAAATATTGGGGTGAATTACTACCTTTTTAAGTCAATAATATTAAATAACTCACACTTATTTTTCAGACATATATCGGACATTGAGTTCATATATCGGACATTTATCAGACATTCAGAGTGTAAAAGGTTCCTTTCTTTTCTCCTTCTTTTTTCAATATTTTCAGTTCAACGAGTTTTTCGAAGTCCCTGAAAGCCGTTTTTTCAGAAACCTCAAACATTTTGCGATAATCACTATTTGTAATTGAACCTTTACCCTTTACAAATAAAACAACCTTAATTTGTCTTTCACTTAATCCCCTATCTTTCAAATGTCTTTCAGAATAAATATTCTTAAAGATGGTAACACTAATTCCACCTGAATTTACTTCAATATCAGGTTCCGGTAGACCAGCCTTTTTGCATTCATCAACAATTTTCAAAGTACCACGTCCCCATGCTTCTATCAATCCACCTTTAAAGAAGGCACTGGCTAAAATCGGGTTATGTGGTCTTGATGAATGTTTCTTTTTCAAATCTTCAACTGTCATATCATCTGGCAACCGTCCTTCATTCCAAACAATTAACTTATCATCGTAGACACTAATTTGAATTGGAGCTCCCATATAGTCACGATGAACAATTGCATTTAGTATCGTTTCTCGAATTGCTTCATAGGGATATTCCCAACCTTCAATTCTTTGAAGACCTTCATACGAAATTGGTGAAACAAAAAACTTTCTATCTAAAACTTCAAGTGTTTTGTCTGCCAGTTGAAAAGGCATTACTTTCAACTATCTCCTGATATTTAAGGTCAGAATCAGATTCACCAAATCGCCCAATCTTCACATAAGCATTAATAAAGAATCTTTCAGGAGTTTTTCCAAATAGAAGAATAGCTGCACGTTTAAGATTTTCATTCTCAAATAAAAGTAAGTTCGTCAGAATTGGTTCAATGTCATTTTCGTTTTCAATAAACGGTAACCTTTTACTTTTGGTTGCTCCCTTTTTAAAAACTTCAATTGCATTTGGGTCAATGTCTGAAAGGCTTGCTCTAGGTTCAATCACATCATCCCATGTTTTTCCGGCTTTCTTTAAAAGAAATTCATTCAATGCATTTCCTCTCAGTTCCTGCTTTGTACTTCCACTCCTGTAATGATATTTACCTTGATAAGAAATAGGAACATCGTAAGGCTTTACATCAATTTCAATATGACGTTTTCCATCCTCATCATGTAAATTAACATCACAGATGATTCCAAGCAGTGTTTGAATTTTATTAGGAATGTCATCCATCAATCGTTTGTAATTTTCAACACCGGTTATTTCACCTTTGTCGTTTTTACCAATAAAAATTTTACCGCCCTTTGCATTGGCAAATCCAGAAATCCACTTCAGGTATTCATCCCGCCATGATTCTTTCCATTCGATATTTTGATTTTCGGACATTTTATTTCATTAGTTTTTTGTAATACCTGTTACGTTATTTAAACATTTTTTCAAAATAATCAATTTTCGAATCTCTGTAATCAAAAATTACAGGTGGTTTTTCCGAGCGTTGAATTCTTCCAATGTATTGAATCAGCTTTCCCTTAAATGCAAACGGATATGCGATGAACAAACACTCCAAATTGTTGATGTCTATTCCTTCGCCAAAATATTGTCCTGTTGAAATGACAATCTTATAATGACCTTGCTTTATTTGTTCTATTTTACTTTTTCTTGAACCAGCAGGATCATCTCCATGAATAGTTATTGTTTCAAATTTATCTTTTAAATACAGATGCAATAACTCAACATGAGCTTTCCTCTCTGACAAGATTAGTATTGATTTAAAACGTTCAGCATTTGTCTCAATATCGCCTAGAATTAAGGAGTTTCTGTTAGTATCGTGAATTAATATATTCGAAATTGTTTCATAATTATCTATTTTATAATCAAAAGGCGCATAAAGTCCGGTCTCAGTTATATTAATTTCCGTTTGAATGTTTTTTTGTTTAAGATATTCATGCTGATCTAGCCGGTGTATAATATTTCCGATAAAGACAAAGATTAATTTCTGGTCGTTATTTTTCCTCTGAGGCGTTGCAGTAAGACCATACAAGTAATAAGCATTAAATTTTACTATTGCTTCCCGAAATGATTTAGCTGGAATGTGATGACATTCATCTATAATGATTGTACCGAACTCGTTTGAAATATCCTCATAATCTTCTCTTCGAGCCAGAGATTGTATCATAGCTACCGTTATCTGTTTCCCAATTTTATTTTTTTGATTACCAATTTGACCAATCTCTTTCTTGGGAATTTTCAAGAAACTTTGAATTCGTTCTATCCATTGATCAAACAACTGTTTACGATGGACTAATATTAATGCAGGCTGCTTTTTATTAGCTATAATTTCTAATCCGACAACTGTTTTTCCCGTACCGGGAGGAGACACAATAACTCCAAAGTCCTTATCCCTGACTTTATCCAAAACCATCTTTTGGTAAGGTTGCAAACTGATATCGGATTTAAATTCGATAGACTCCTTTTTAATCCTTTTATCGATAATTTTAAATGGAATATTTTCGGTTTTACAAAAATGTATCAACGATGCAGTAAAACCACGAGGAATCATAACTTCTATTTCTGATTCTTCAATCAGATTGAAGAATTTTTCAGTATTGAAAGTACTTTTCCCCAGATTCTTTTTTGCCAAATAGTCCGAGTTATAGAAATTCAGTTGTTCTCTTAAAAAGTGAATGAGTTTCCGATTCAGTTGAACCCTTTTGAGATAAATCTGATTTTGAATTATTATCTCCAATTCAGGAATACTGTCAATATTAAAAGACCCCAGAATATCGGCTGGTGCCATATTAAATAATTCTTTATAAAGGTCCTTCAATCTTACTTTTGTAGCCTTTTTAACCCTTGAAAGAAAGTCCCATTGATTTTTGTATGGTTCAAATGAATTTGGATCTAAAAAACATGAATTCTCATGTTTAATGCTCGTTCCATTTATTGGCAGAGCAATGAGATTCCCAATTCCTTTACCAGAATGAAAATCCTGATTCGGAAATAACCGGTCAAAACTAGGTTCTTTTTCAAAGTGTGAAATTATTCCCGCATTTCTAAGCATTTCAAACATTATTTTCCTACTTTGTTCAGCTGGAAATGCCTCTTCAAAAAATATCCAGAGATGTCCACCATTTCCTGAACGTGATTTTTCAATATAACTTGGTAAATTGAGATCTGAACAAGTTTTGTGAAGTCGAAGAATGATTTCTTTCCAATTTGCTTTATCAAAATCCACCGCAATAAAAAACGAAGTATTATCTTCCAATAGAGGATAAATACCACACGTTTCTTTTCCCGATAAATGATTTTCAATAGCTAAATCGTCAAATGGTAAATATTCTTTATCCTTAAAATCTTTAAATGTGCCACCTTGAGCTTTATGTTTTTGGTAGTTTGACCAATCAACTTTGTAAGCAGGCATATAACCACTTTTGCCATCTTTCTCCCACCTAACCGCATATAAATCATTTCTGCCTCGAAAGTGAGTTTTAAAAAGTTCTATGTATTGCCTTTCAACCGACATATTACAAATATACTTTTTGCAACTGTCATAATTAAATCGCCCGTAACAGAATCATTATTCAATTTCAAAATTCATGGATAAACACCCCAACAGGACATGCAACTAATTCAAATCTTTATACAACAGTCAATTAGAAACAAAAAGAAATAAAATTGTAAGAAAAATAGTGAATTTGAATATAAAGTTGCAACCTACGAATTCACCTTACCGATACAGGTACTTCTCAATGTCAGCAAGGTTTTCAAAAATTCGGGCACAAAAAAAGAGGTCGCGTATGACCTCTTGTCCTGTGTGGCTCCCCTGACAGTTGGAAGTTGCAACCTGACTTATTGCGATAACGTACAATTATTTCAAGAATGATCAGAGAATTAAAAGTCTATGGCATGAAAAAATAATTAAATTGATGGAATAGGTTTATTCCTGAATTAAGTGTAAGCGGTAAGCGAAAGAAAGCATAGAAATTTAAAATTTGATTTGTATGAGAAATATTATCTGCCTGTTAAATCTAATCTTATTACTAAGTAGTTGTACAAGTGTAGTTTTTATGGATAGAAAAGTTGCTCCAAAATTGATACTTGAAAAGCAGCCGGCAAATGTTGTTTTCAGAAATAATTTTAAGTATAAAAATAACTCCGAAATTAAAGAAAAACACGAAGAAGTCTATAAAACGGGCATCGACAATTTTGCCAAAACCCTGATGAGTTTTACTCAACCCGACGATACCATGGCGGTTTTTACATACGATACTACACTTGTTTTTAATGATACAGGAGCTTTGCATGGCAGATCAATAACAAAGGATGAAATTATTTCTTTTTGTGAGACTTTCGATGCGGATTTCCTGTTAAGTCTTGATAATTTGAAATTTCAGTTCGATTCGGAAGTAATAAGAGAAGAAGATGATGATGGAGCGGTGTCGAAAACAAAAGAGTTTTATCTTATTTGTAATTACTACCTTACACTTTATGGTTTGGATGGCACAATAAAGGACCAAACGAGTATTGAAAAATCTAGTTATTACACTTCAAGACTCACATTGAGCGGATTAATTTCCATTAATCCCAATCTTGCAAAGACAACAAAAATTATAGAAAAGATGGCAGAAGAAGCCGCTAAAGAATACATTGGTATGTTTTATCCTTCTATCGAAAGAAATGTAATGCAGAAACTTTATGACGGAAAGGATTTTAAGGAAACAAATGCTCTTATCAAATCGGGACATTACAACGAAGCAATTGTACTATTAAAAAACATGGAAATCACCTCAAAGCCAAAGCTCGCAGAAAAAGTAAATCATAATCTTAATGTCGCAATAGAAATAAAAAAGAACAATATTGCATTGGATTAAGCGTGGAGAAGAATAAAGTTACATCCATAATAAACTTTGGTTTACCTTTTGCATCAAAACCAGCACTTGTATAAGAATTGTATTCAGAACCAATCCCTAACATAGTATTCACATCAACAGACAGTTTATTCTCAACATAACGATATCCATAACCTTTTCAAAAAATGAAACAAATAAATAGGGGAAAATCGCTTTTGTGTGAATAGAAGTACGCACAAACGCAATTTTAATTCAAGCAAACTTGTCTTCCTTAATAATAAGAGATTTCAGAAACTACTTATATTCTGGTTTTTCATACAATCCATGAAACCAGTTGATATAATTACATCTAAATTACATTACATGTAGATGAAACATAAAAGTATTGATATCAAATATATTGCAACAAAAGACAATGAGAATTAATTATGCTGCAAGGATTTGGGGGTAGTTTATACAAAAAAAAGAGGTCGAAAATGACCTCTTGTCCTGTGTGGCTCCCCTTACAGTTGGAAGTTGCAACCTAATTTTTAGTTTTTATTAATAATTTCGAGAATTTGTGGATGTAATTCAGGTATCTTATTCTTCACCACATCCCAGACAATGGAATAGTTAATTCCCATGTAATCATGAATCAATCGATCGCGCATCCCTGCCATATTTTTCCATTGTATGGAATCCCATTTATATTTAAAATCTGCCGGAATCTTTTTAGTTGCTTCACCAATTATTTCAAGGCTTCTAACAACCGCACGTTTTAAAGTTTCATCGGATAAAAAATCATCTTTTGATAAATTCTCAGGAATGACAGTCAAAATAAAAGTTATTTCATCTCTGATATGTTTGAGATACTCCAATGGTTCTTTAGACATATTGAACCTCATTTAGAATTTTAGGACCGATGTACGGGCTTAAACCATTTTTTGTAACAACCTCAACCCTAATGTTTTTAAAAAGTTTTTCTAACAACTCATAAACTGCCATATAATTGTCAAAGGTTTCTTTATCAGGGTCGAAATCAATAAGAATATCAATATCGCTTTGTTCGGTTTGTTCATCTCGAACATATGAACCAAACAAACCAAGCTGGCTGATTCCTTTTGCCGAAAGGTCAGCTTTTTTAGATTTTAAAGCAGATAATATGTATTCCTTATTTGTCATTTCGATAACAAATATACGAATCTAATTAATACGTAATTTTGATTTTGTGGCGATATGAAAAAAGAAAAGCGTTATATGAAAACTCATATAACGCTAATACTTTTATTCTTGTGCTCCCCTGACAGTCGGAAGTTGCTACCTAATTTTTGAAAGTTTGGTGTGAATTACTTCCAAAGTGAATCAATTATTTGACTTTGATAAGCCAATCAAAGGGAATAAAGAGGGGAATAACACGTACCAACTAAAGGTTTTGCAACTTAATCACAGACATATTTCACACAACTAAATCAAAGATAGTACATTAAAACAAACTATTTCATAATCTGACTGTTATAGATGCTACATTGACACAATCTGACTCATACATTGTCGCTATCATTAACGAATGTAAATCATGCGGGTCATTCTATTCCCCAGAATCAATTGGTAAAATTCTGTTTTCAATCTTTTTCATCTTAATCTTTCTTTCCTCAAATGCCCAATCCAATCAAAATAATTTCGAAAAAGTAATCATTGAAATTGATGGAGAAGAAGTTTTTGATATATATGAAATTATACAGGATCACCAGGGGTATATGTGGATGAATACAAATTTGGGACTGATAAGGTACAATGGTTTGGAAAGCAAAAAATATGACCTTCGAAGGAAAGATTCTTCTTCAGTCGGGAATGATTACATTGAATGTTTATATATTGACCATTGGGGCGATTTATGGATTGGCACCCATACCGGCCTAAAAAAATACAATCCGGATTGTGATTGTGTATATCAATATCCTTCTAAAATTGATAATATTAATCTGACTGAGATTCGGTCGATTACAGAAGATAACAACAAAAACATTTGGATTGGTACATATAACGGTGGATTATATAGATATGAAAAAGAAAGTGACAGCTTTACAGGATTTCTAAATAACCCTTCTGATTCAATAAATGTTATCAATAACAGGATTGAGCATTTATTAGTTGATCGAAATAATAATCTGTGGATCGGCACAAACTCTACTGTTTCAGGCCAAGCCTCAGGATTAGTTCGATACAATATTCGCACAGGGAAGGTAAAACGATTTTCACACAATCCCTCAAATCCAAATAGTTTGTTAGATAACCGGATATGTGCACTTTATGAAGATCAGAACGGTCAGTTATTAATTGGCAGCTACAAATGCGGATTTCATATCTACGATACCAAAAATGAATCGATCCGCAGAATGAGCTTTGATCCTGACAAACCTGATCAGTTGCATGCGCCCTATACCGAAGAAAAGGTATTTGGTGGTGCTCCTTACGTACAACTCCTACATCAGGACCAAAATGGAGCTTATTGGATCGGTAGTACTGGAAAGGGAATCAATTATTTTGATGCTGCCACCAGAACAGTTAAAAACTACACCTTTAACCTGGTTAATCCTCAACTTTTATCGTCCATATATGAAGATCGGCAGGGTAATCTATGGATTGGAGCATTTATGGGTGGTGGTCTTTTCAAAACCGATCTTTTTGAACGCAAGTATAATTTGAATACCAGTTTTACGAATGTGGAAGTTGCCTACGAATCATCTATAAATCCGGGAATTTTATGGGTTTCGACTCAAGAATCCGGACTTAGTAGAATGGATATAAAAACCGGCGAAATCAAAAACTATCTGCATGATAAGTTAAACAATAGAAGTTTAGGACACAACTGGGTGCGTTCAGCCTATCAGGAAAATAAACAAACACTTTGGTTAGGTCTTGGCAATGGTGGTCCATACGGAGAGCAGGCAGGAGATGGTGGCGTAGACCGGATGAATTTGGCAACAGGAAAATTTACTCATTTTAAATTAACCCGAAACGATGATGGAGTGGATGATTTTAGTTACACACCTTATAGTATTGTTGAAGACAGGGAAGGCTATTTGTGGTTAGGCACCGGTCCGGGAGGTATATTTCGGTCGAACCGGGATAAGACAGAATTTACTCCTGTTAAAGTGGGTGAAACAGACAATTCTTCAAGGGATATTTTCCAAAATATAGTTCGAATTGATTCAAATGGAGAAATCTGGGCATCGGACTTTGCCAGAGAGGGAACGCTATATTTATATAACCGGGAGGAAGAAAAGTTTAGCTCCTATCTTAAAGGCTTCAAAATGTATAACCTGTTAATTGATAAAAAAGGTTGGTTACTGATTAGTACCTGGGAAAAAGGTCTGATACATTTAAATCCTGTCGATCGTACTATTGTTCAATACACCAAAAAGGATGGACTGCCAAGCAATGATGTTGTAGATATTGTGGAAGATGGTGAAAGCAATTATTGGATTGGAACTCGCATGGGACCTGCTAAATTTAATGCTGAAACCGGTAAAATATCTTCTATTGGACTACCATTAATCCGTTACAACAGAGGAATTTTAAAGGCCAGTGATCATCAAATTTATTTGAGTGCCAATAATGGATTAGTTTCGTTTTATCCAGATCAGGTTACAGGAAATCCTTATCCTCCGCAGGTAAATATTTGTGAATTATTGATTTCGGAAGAGAATTATTTAACCAACAATAAAAATTCGGATGAATTAATCTTAACGCATAAGCAGAACGACATTGCATTTAAATATACAGCACTACATTACAGCAATCCGGGGAAAAACAGCTATCAATACAAGCTCGATCCCATAGATGACAAATGGATAAATGCCGGGAATGAACGAATGGTTCGGTTCGCCAATTTATCGCCCGGCACTTATAATTTCCAGGTAAAAGCTGCCAACAGCGATGGGGTGTGGAGCGATAAAACAGAGTCTGTGCAATTCACGATTAAGCCTGCCTGGTGGAGAACCTGGCTGGCATACATTATTTATCTGGTCCTTGCCATCGCTTTTGCCGATCGATTCTACCGTTTTCAACTTTCGAGAAGATTAGCCTTTGCCGAGAGTAAGCGATTAAAGGAAATTAACCAGGTAAAAAATACTTTATATACCAATATAACACACGAGTTTCGAACTCCGCTTACAGTTATTAACGGAATGACAGATTCCATAAAAACAGATCTGGAAAACAAACAGTTTGCCGATACCGAAAAATCATTGCAAATGATTAAACGGAATAGTAAAGGACTGTTGCAACTGGTAAACGAAATGCTGGATTTGGCAAAAATAGAAAGCGGAAATATGAAATTGGCATTGGTGCAAACCGATGTGGTTCCCTTTGTAAAATACATGAGCGAGAGTTTTCATTCGCTGGCACAGAAGAAGCAGATTAACCTAACCGTTTATTCCGAGGTTGACGAATTAATAATGGATTTCGATTCAAAGAAATTATCTGCTGTCATTTCCAACCTGCTGTCGAATGCCATTAAATTTACTCCACCCGAAGGGAAAATAATTGTTCACCTTAACCAAATTACAAAAGGTAAAAACGAATTCTTCTGTCTGAAAATTAAAGACAATGGACCTGGAATTCCAAAAGAAGAGATTGACCATATTTTTAATCGCTTTTATCAGGTCGGTAATTCATCGGCTCGAGACGAACAGGGAACCGGTATTGGATTGGCGCTGAGTAAAGAATTTGTGGAGTTGATGGGTGGGAGCATTCGTGTTGAAAGTGACGTAGAAAAGGGGTGTACGTTTATTATTGAAATTCCTGTCAGCAATAAAGCTGAGAAAGTAAAAGAAAACAAGGTAGAATTAGCAGATAAAATTATCAGTTCTTCTTATGAACCGGCAATTGTAGAGCAAACAAAAACAGATACGAATTTACCCCTTGTGCTTATTATTGAAGACAACGAAGATGTTGCTTATTATTTACAAAAAAGTCTGATCGGGAAATACGAAACCATTCATGCTAAAAACGGGATTGAGGGAATTGAGATGGCAACCAGTAAAATCCCGGATATTATTATCAGCGATGTAATGATGCCTGGGAAAGATGGCTTCGAGGTATGTGCAACCTTAAAATCGGATGAACTAACCGATCATATTCCTATTATTCTGCTTACTGCCAAAGCTGCTATTAAAGACCGCCTTGCCGGACTATCGCATGGTGCCGACGCCTACCTGGCAAAACCATTTATTGCGGTTGAGCTATTTACCCGTCTTGATCAATTGATTTTATCGCGAAAAAAATTGCGACACAAATTTGAAAACACGGGTTTTGGCAACATCTTAAATAAACGGGTGGAAAATCCGGAAACAAAATTCCTTCAGAAAGTGATTAAGATTGTTCACGCGAACATCAGTAATCATTCGTTCGGAGCTGCGCAACTTGCCCATGAATTGAGTTTAAGCGAATCGCAAATTTATAGAAAGTTAAAAGCAATTTCCGGGAAATCTACGGCAGTATTTATTCGGTCCATTCGTTTACAAAAAGGAAAAGAGCTGATTCAAACTACTGATGATACCATCTCCGAAATAGCGTACGAAGTTGGTTTTAACGATCCGGCCTGGTTTAGCCGTGCATTTAAAGAGGAATTTGGATTTGCCCCGAGCGCAATGTCCAAATAACTGACAACCTGACAAATACAGCACTCCCCCATGCTTGTCATGCAAAAATACTACAAGCTTTTTTAACTTTTAAGACATACTCCAAAGCTTTGAAAATATAGTACATGTTGTGCTAAAGCCATTGTCGTAATCTTGCAATGGTAAGGTATTCAATCAAATCGCAATTCGAATACAAATGTTAAACATTAAAGATTATAATTATGAAAACAAAACATGTATTATTAGCAGCAGTTCTTGCATCTTCTATTCTTTTTTCCGGGTGTTCAGAAGATGATGACAATGTACAGGAATCAGGAATGACTTCTCAGGAAGCACTATTAACCAAGAGTGCATCTTCATCCTCCAATTCAGCCGTAATTAGCAATGAATATCAGCAAGCGCAGCAAGAGGTGTTAGAAACTTTTAGTGCCATTGCTCAAAGTATAACAGACGGAGCAGGGAAAGGATATGATAGTGAATATATGGACCAACTTATCTCATTTCATGCCTACGGTCCCAAGTTTGTTGAATTCAATGGAGGAGAAACTTTTGACAGTGCGGGCAATGAACACAATGAACGTCAGTTGTTTGGGGAAGATTTAGAAGAAGATGGAGTTATACAATTTGCGGCTAAAGAGGGAACTTTGAAAGTTGCGGTATATTATGGGAATGTAGCAAATTTAACCTTTGTCTCAGATTTTGTCCTGAAGCATAAGGAATATGGAGAAATTACAATCAATAATCTAATTACTTTATTATTTGTAAAAACCAATGGTCAATGGAAATTGGTTCACGAGCACCATTCACCAATAAAAGAAGGATAAGTAATGTTCCCCGGAACGCGGTAGTAGTATAATAGCGATTGATATAATTCAATCGCTAATTTCAAAATCACAACAAACAATTCATCAATTAAAAACAAATACATTATGAAACTTAATAAAGAAAAAATGAACGTGGTAATGGAAGGCCCAAATACCAAAATGTGCACACTGGAAGGTCTTGGCGGGATGACAGCTGGTTTTAATGTAATGCCGAAAGGAACCGATTTTACACCTTTGTTAGAGGGACTAAATCACGATAGCTGTCACTGTCCGCACTGGGGATATGTTCTGGAAGGAGCTATGAAAGTGATTTACGACGATGGAAATGAAGAGGTAATCAGTACCGGTGACGTTTATTATTTACCTGCAGGACATACGGCCATTGTGCAGGATGATATTAAACTCGTTGATTTTAATCCGGCGCACGAATTTAAAGAAGTGATGGATCATGTTGGCAAAAAGATGGCTGAAATGGGAGGCTAATGACAATAAGGGATCAGAGTTATTAACTCATTCAATTAAGAAGTATGAAAAATCTGGTGTTCATCATAGCATTATTTCTTAGCCCGGTCTTTTCTATCGCTCAATCCTTTAGCATGGAGATGGACCACATAAGTATTGTTGTTCAGGATGTTGAGAAAAGTGAAGAATTTTATAAAAACATTCTGCATCTCAGGGAAGTACCAACACCCTGGGGAGAGAATACCCCCCCTGCCCGCAGTTTTTTTTGATCTTGGCAATAAGATGGAACTCCACGTCACTGAATACAATACCGAAATAAAACTACATAAGTTTATCCACTTCGCTTTTACCGTAAATGATTTTGATGGTTACCTGGAATTCTTACGTGAAAAAGGTATTGAATACGGAGAGTTCTCAGGGAAAAACATGAAATTTCAAACAAGAATTGACGGAGTCCGACAAATCTATTTTCAGGATCCTGACGGCTATTGGATTGAAGTTAATGACCATCAGTAGATAAAAAATTTTCAAGGAACTCACCCCGGATACATGAGTTTCATCTCAAAAATTGAATAAAAAAAGAGGTCATTTTTGACCTCTTTTTATTTCAGCTCCCCTAACAGTTGGAAGTTGCAACCTAATTTGTAAAAGTTTGGTGTGAATTACCACCTGACTTAACCAATTTATATTGTCAATTGTTGAGAACCCAAATCTGTTTAATTAAAAGGAATAGCTTACATTAGCTATATCTCTAAAATGATGAGAATGGATTTCAGACCGTAGAATAATTCTCAATCACAAATTAAGAATTAAAATAAACGAAATATTCGAAACATTTTTTCGTTTGTTTCGTTTATATTTGTGCAATCAATTTAAAATTAATAGCTATGGAATTCATTGAAGATATAAAAAGACCATCAAAACAAGAGCAGAAAACTGCTATGGAATCTTATGATGCTTTGGTTTCAATGTTGAAAGAATTAGATACAGAAAATCCAGAGATTGAAATTGAAGAAACTTCTGAGAAAATAAGGATACCATTAAATGCTTTAAAACTTTTAGCAAAAATTCTTGAAGAAACAAGCAAGGGCAGACCTGTTTCCATTGTACCAATTGCAACTGAGATGACAACCCAAGCTGCAGCAGAACTTTTAGGATGCTCCAGACCTCATTTGATTAAATTATTAGAAAAAGGTGAAATTCAATTTACTAAGGTAGGTAAACACAGAAGAATTAGATATGAGGATATCATCAAATATAAAAAGGAAATGAAAGCCAGACAGAAGCAATTACTGATTGATATAATGAAGTCTGACGAAGAATCAGGATTATATGATACATAGCGTTCGATTTACTTGTGTATTGGATACGAATGTAATTTATCCAATTGACATCCGTGATTTACTATTTTGGTTTGCTTATTATGAACTTTATACCCCAAAATGGAGTAATCACATCTTTGATGAATGGAAAGATGTAATGATTCGAAAAGGAGTTCCTGAAGAAGAAGCAAACAAGAGAATAAACAAAGCACAATTGGCATTTCCAGATGCATTGGTAGAAAACTATGAACCATTAATTGATGGACTTGAACTACCTGACCCAAAAGACAGACATGTTCTTGCTGCTGCAATAAAAACAAATGCAAATGTCATTGTAACAAACAACCTAAAAGACTTTCCTAAAGAATACCTGGCGACTTTTGGTCTAAAAGTAAAAGGTGTTGACGATTTTATTACTGACATAATCGATTTAAATCAAGAGCGTGCAATTCAGGCTTTCAAAGATTTGGTGTTCAATCGAACTAATCCTGATTTAGATGAATTTCAGATTTTAGATAGGTTTAGGAAACTTGGGCTGGTAGACTCTGCAAATTATATTCATTCACTTCTATAATTTCAATTCGCATTAACCTTCAAATAACCTAATCAGACTTGAACCTATCATAAAACACTAAAAACTAATCGATTAAATTCAGTCATCATTATTAGGAGAACTAAATATTCTCTAATATTTTCAAAAGTTGCAACCTATGAATTCAAAAAACCGATGGAGGTACTTCTCAATACCAGCAAGGTTTTCAAAAATTTAGATAAAAAAAAGAGGTCGAAAATGACCTCTTTGTACTGCTGCTCCCCTGATAGTCGGAAGTTGCAACCTAAGTTGTGAAAGGTTGGTGTGAATTACCACCTAACTTAAACTAATTTTAACCAATAATAGGTTAATTGAGCCAATGAGTTTTATAACTTTCTTTTTTTATTTATTCGGATCATTAGTGACTGATAGCTTGTAAGCTTATCCACTTTAAATGTGAAGTTTGTTTTGAAGAGTGAAATTCTAAATAGGAAGAGCAATATCAAAAATTAAATACGCAACTTTGAATCAGTTCGTTAAATCTTTTTCTAAAATACTTGCCTCTAGTTAAAAAGCTCCTTAAATTAGTTAATAGATAACATCGTATAATAATGCTTATTCCATGAAACCATTCAAACTATTTTTCTTGTTTATTATCCTGACTTTTTTTTCTTGCGTAAGATTACCTGTCCAAACAATTACATTAACAGAGACTCTTATTGAAGAAAGTAGCAGAATGCATGAATTAAACCTGCTGTTAATTAATAAAATGTTTGAAGAGAAAAGAGAGCGAATAGATGATTTCATTACACTCAAATATATTCCCGAGTACTTGGAAAATTTTCAAGACAACGTCCCCGAAGAAATTGACTACGAAGAAGAATTTATGGTAATGGTCCAAAGTATTATTCCAGTTATCACAGAACGAAGAAACATGATGCAAAGTGCACTCGAAACTCAACGAATAAAGATAATCACGAAACTTAATAATGATTATAAAGAATTTGAAAATGCCTCATCTAAATTAAAAAGTCTTATTGAGTCGGGGGTGAATGTAAATCAGCAACGGATTGCTGCATTTGAGGATATCAAAAACCTTACAAATAATAAAATTGACTTAAACCAACTGGAGAATGAAATAGATAAATTTATTGTAAAAGGAGGAGAGATAAGTAATAACATTAACGAATTAGACAGTACAATTAACTCAATTTTAAATAATTAAGCTATGCCAATAGATTGGGAAAAAATCGCTAAAGATACCGATAATGAAACTTTTGAAAGTTTTGTCAATCGAATTTCAAGTTTAACCCGGTTAAACGATCATGAAATTATCACACTAGTAAATGAAACAGGTATCAGTGAAAAAAATCTAGCAGAAGTGCTGAAAGAGGTAAAAAGTGCAACAAAATCAAATACACAAAAGGCTGATGCGATAAAAAAGATCAGTAGTGGAGTTAATGTTTTGGTTGAAATTGCTTCAAAATTAATCTGACATTAATTCCGTAAAGTTTTTAAATCCTAAAATATTATAGCGTCTTTTGGGTTTATTCTGTTAAATCACTTTTGCTAAGATCCTGATTCTTTGTAATTTTTTTCAATTACTGAACTGTCGTTTGAGTTTACTGTTGGAATAATTTGTGGCAACAACATTATTTTTATTGAACCCATCTTAATGCATGATTAGGTACCTTTACTAGTTGATTGTGCGTCTATTTTCACTCTTCTCGCAAGTAAAGTTTATATCGAATTAATAAGCCTCAAAACACCCTACACCCCCTAACAAGCTGTTGTTTAATTCGTTAAAAGTTTCTAACTTGTATAATGGACTCTTAAATCTGATGTGACTGCATATATGTTACTGAAACCATACTAATTGTGAAAAAGAGATTGAAGTTGGAACTTATTCAGGAATAAACTTTTATGAACCAAAAATATTAATCATGGCTAGAAAAATTGTTACTAAGGGACAAGTTGATAAGATTAACCAAGAATATGATAAGAAAAAGAAGGAATTAATCTCGTCGTTGCTAACGGAAGCAGAACAAATAACCACAAAAAGAGGCGGCATTAAAAAAAGCGAAGAAGAAATTGCAGCAGAGGCAAAAATGGATACTCTCATTGCTGAAATAGGTTCAAAACCGACGGAAAAAGAAGACACTTATTCTGACCGGTTAATGAAATATATTCCGGCGGAAATCATTGCTCTATACCTTACGTTCGATACAATTATTAGGTCAGCACAAACACAGCCTGATTCGATCGGCGTCATCAACTGGATAATATTTTTCTTTTGCTTTCTCGCTATCATACTTGTCCTTGTTAAAAAAGACAATGTAAAATCATTGGTGCAGATTTCAATTTCTTTGGGCGCTTTTATTGTTTGGATTTTTGCTCTTGGCGGTCCATTTAAAGAAACATTTGACTGGTATAGAGAACTTTATGGGGCTTTATTATTACCGGCGTATACTTTTCTTGTACCCTTTATTACACCAGCGGATTAACGTGAAACAAATGAAATATATAAATGAATCAATCTGATCCCAGGAAGAAAACAGTTGTAATTTATTGGATATTACTCCTCTTAGTACCGATAATTGGTCTCTTCCAAGGAGAATTTAAGTCTTATATTGTTCCTGTTGCAATTTCATTTTCGGTTTTGGCCTTGTTTGAAACGATATTGCATTTTATCAATAAAAGATGTCTCAGGGTAATTCATAATATACTATCTCTAAGTAAGGAAAACGAAGATGCTATGTTAATGGGGGATAGAAAACCTATGAGTTACTATATCTCTCTGAAGGACCCTCTGGCAATCGAACTATTCAATCAAGTGACACAAACTAAGAATACACAATTACTTTTTCAACCGAAGTTTTTTGCTAAATATTTTCTTGTTAGGACTATATTGAATCTAATTACTTTTATACTTCTATTTGTAATTATATTCACGGCCAATAAATCATTTGTGTGGGTCTATTATCTTATTTGGTCCATACCTACTTTACTTATTATTAACCAGTTACTAAATAAAACTAAATTATTCAATCTCTTTATCAAACAAATAAAATATGCTCTGAATAATAAATTGGGCGAAGTCGTTCATTTGGCTAAGAAAGTTGATCGCATGACCAAGAGGTCCTATGGAGGTGAAAGTGCTGATTATGCACTTAGTCAGTATAATCTGGGAGGAATATATACATTACAAAATGATCATAGATTGGCAGAACAATCCTTTAAAAGAGCTTTGGGAATTTGGTCAAAATATGACAATATCCCAGGGTTTTATTATGTCCAATGCTTGTTTGAATTAGCTAAAAGTTATTTTGCAAACTCAAAATTTAGAGCAGCTGAAAATCACTTCTTGGAATTATTAAATATCATAAAAGGCGATGACAGATTTTCCATTGAAGTCCTGAAAAAGTTGTCTTTATTAAAATTGATACAAGAAGATATTCCGAGTGTTCGAGAGTACAATAATCAAATTGAAGAGCGAATTATCAAATGTTTTGGTCAAGAAAGTGATGAATATGTCCACTTCCAATATTATAAGAATTTCCTAGAACTTAAGGAAGGAAATGTGGAAAGTGCAGAAAACTTTTACGATGCAGACCTGGAGAAATCAATAAGAGCCAAATTAAAAGGTGAACAGCTTGCTAAATTCCTTCAAAACCAGGGAGTATACTACATGAGAGTCAATAATTATGAAAAGGCAGAAGAATATTTCAATGAGGCTAGGGATATCAGAATTGAATATTGGGGTGAGGATCATCCAGCTATTACCGAAGTAGACATGAATATTGCTTTCCTAATGGGTATACGTGGGGAATTTGATGAACAAGAAAAACTAATCCGCAATTCTTTAAAGATAAATCAGAATAGTTATGGTGAGTTCAGTACTGAGGCGGCTGGAAATTTGGCAGAACTTGGTCATTGTTTAATAGAGAAAGGTGATTTCGCTGAAGCAGAGAGATGTATAAATAAGACGCTTGAGATCTATGAAAAGCTATTTTCTCAATCCCATCCACTTTACTTAAATACGATGTTTAATTTAGGTTGGTTGTATGATGAAAAGGGTGAAATTGAGAAGGCAGAAGCAATCATTAAAGATGTTTTTATAAAAACTAAGAATATTCTGGGTGATGAGCATCCAATTCTGAGAAACGACAGGTATCAAATAGCAAGTTTCAATGTTAGAAAGGGTAGTTATAAGGAAGCCTTAAAGTTTTATAAACAGACAAAGGAGATTGATGATAAACTAATCAAGGAATCATTTTTTTTGGGAGGGGATCAGCAAAAGCTCAAGTTCTTGGATAGAGTATTTATTGATATCGATAAGATATTTTCCGTAATTACACAGTATCTTATAAATGATCCTGATGCGGTCATTTTTGGGATGAATTTGATTTTACAACGAAAAGCACTTGTCGGAGATATATTAGTTGGCCAAAATAAATTCCAAAAACTTGACACACCATCCGAACTTGACAGTTCGTTCAAAGAACTAACTGAATTAAAAAGAAAATTGATACACCTGCAACTCGAGGGATTTGAATCCTTGCCAGTGGCTGACTACCAGCAGGCGCTAAATGAGTATAATAAACGCAAAATTGAATTAGAAGAAATCATTTCGAAGAAAACTTCTTCTGATGATCTATACAATAACATTTTCAATGAAGATCTAAGAGGGCATATATCGTCAAAACTCGAAAGCAATGATGTACTGATTGAATTCTTGAAGTTCAAACGTTTCAATTTCGAAGATAACAAATATGGTGCTTCAGAGTATCTTGCTTTTTTACAGTTTAGCGGTAATATTGATAATATTAAATGTTTCAGTCTTGGAAGTGCTGATACTATTGATAATTTAATAAAGGATATTTTATCAATTATTCAATCGAAAAATGATTTGTATGCAGCTTTAGATAAGGATTTAACAAAGTCTCTTAACCGATTATCATCAATTCTGCTGAAGCCAATTATTAATAGTATTGATAACTGCAATAGGTTATATCTTGTACCTGATGGTGAACTCCACCGACTCCCGTTTGAAGCATTACTACTAGATGGTGGTAAATTTGTTGTTGAAAGGTATAAAATACTTTATTTAAACTCTGGACGAGATCTCGTTCCGATGGAAAGTCACCAGGATGAAGGGGGCTACAAGGAAAGTGCGATTATTGCCAACCCTGATTTTGACCTTGGGGAAAAACTTGATACTGCAACAAAAGGACGTAAACCGGAAAGGATTGGGGGATTAAAGCATGCAAAAGACCTTAAATGGACGCAACAAGAAGCTGAAGACGTAGGTAAGATATTAAAGGTCAGCCCAATTACTCATCAGGATGCCAACAGAAAAAGAGTACTTGAATTATCATCTCCAGAGTACTTGCATTTTGCCACACATGGGTTTTTTATGCCGAAAGAGACAGAATTGAAAAACATAGAAGTTGCACTCGTAGATTCTGAGAGTTATCACCAACAGCAGCTTTCGACAATTCAAAATCCAATGCTTCGTTCTGGGCTTGTGCTTGCGGGATTTAATGCCTGGCTTAGCTTCAAAGAGGTCCCCAAGGAAATGGGAAATGGCCTGTTAACAGCTATGGATATTGCACTGATGGATTTAAGCCACACTAAAATTGTAGTATTATCTGCATGTGAGACCGCTCTCGGTGATATTGATAACGGCGAAGGAGTGTTTGGTTTAAGAAGGGCATTCAAGCTTGCTGGGGCCAATCGATTAGTTATGAGTTTGTGGGAAGTTAGCGACGAAGAAACGCAACAAATGATGGTTAGTTTTTACAATAACTTGAATGATGATAAAAACTGTTTCTATGAAGCTTTCAGGGATATGCAATTAATATTTATTAACGAAACTAGCAGAAATCCATATTTTTGGGCTTCATTTATTTTTCAAGGTGTTGATGAATAGGATTTTGAATTACCACCATTCTTTGTCTAAGATATCTACCAAGTAAAATCATTTTACCCTGACAAGACTTGCAACCTTTATAACTCATTCATTTACTAACATTTAAGTCAATTGCATAATTAATCCGATATATTTGAATCGCTTAGTTGCAACCTTCATTTAATAAATTGAAATAATTTCCTATCCCTTTCATATCAATAATTCTGAAAGATTATAACAAAAAAAAGAGGTCAAAAATTGACCTCTAAATCCTGTCTGCTCCCCTAACAGTCGGAAGTTGCAACCTAATATGTGAAAGATTGGTGTGATATACCAACTATTTTTGGATATTCTACCCTTTATTAAATGATAATATTTTAATTTTAAACGAACTAATTTTCAAGAATACAACGACTAAATCATCGATTGATGACTGTTAAAAAAAACACACAGGTTTTCGTGCTTATACTAATGTGGATACTATTGTCACCACTTTTCCTCTTTTTATCAATTAAGTGGAAAATGCCGAGATTGGCTCCACGCATCATTTTAACTATTATCGCTCCAATGACCTTATTAATCATTTCATTGACGTCAATATCAGGGTATGTGTACTATTATACATATATAAAAAGAGGTACCAAGTCTGAGATTGAAACTAAAACAGGATTGAATTTTCCGAAATTTACCATAATTGAAAAAAGACATAAAACCTTCGGTCCGGCTTTTAATGGAGATTTCTCAATGGAATATAAGGTTCAGCTTGATACCTTAAATGTTCAAGAATTCTACAAACAAATACAAAGTTCTATTGAAATCACCGATAATGAAAGAAATGACAACATTTCATATTCATGGGAAAGTAATTCTGAAGATTCATATTTCTTTAACTATTCGGATTATCAGGAGTATTTAGAATTAGAAATCAACAGATTCAATGGCGAAATGGAAATAAGATACGGTAGTTTATAGATATTGCTATAGAAGACAGTAACTTGTAAAGAGTTTAATCACAAAAATACTTTGAGATTAATAGGCATTGAATAATTAGTAGCAGTTTTATTGATAGTTAGAAGGGAAACTTAAATTCAACTTTAAAGAATTTTAACCCATCAATGAGATAAGGTTCTTGTAATGCTTCAAAATTATTAATTTCCATTAATCCTTTCTTTAATGAATCAAGATCGTTTTTAGAAATTGAAATAACTGATGAATTATTTTCATCGAAAAATACTAATGACCAAGAATCTGCACTTTCAATTTGTTTTAATGTTCTGTTCTTCATTGATTCAAGCCACTTAGGTAGAAATTCTTGTCCCATAATCAATAATTGTGAAATAGATTTTAAAATTATTATTAATTCAATTAAAGAACAAACCTCTTTCCCCGATACAATTTATTTACGTTCAAGGTATATATTGATATTTGGCTTTCTCTTATTTACATACAAACACTTGATTTTCACACAACTGTGAAAGGCGAAATAATTCCATAACTTTCCTTCAGACTTTATATAAATAGCGAAGGGGGTCATCTTCAAGAAAGTGGTAGCTCTATATACATAGGGGAACACGACTTGTTTATATTTAAACAAAAAAATCGGTTATGATTGCTGGTTGACATTCCAATCTGGGATCTTGCTTTAACCTTTAGTTTAAATATCCACGACTCTCAAATTTTAATGGATTTAGTTTGTTAGGTCTTATCTTTTACAGATTAACCGATCCAATATAATCGAACTATTTAGCTTCCCTCTTTTGATTAAAATTCATCAATGCAGATAGACTGCATAGATGGATTTTATGTTTGCATCAGAATCTCAATAAAACGAAAATGGATAATATGGGAATTGCATTATTTAGAAAAATAGGACTTGAAAAAACAAATAACTTCAATTATTCTGAAAGCACTAATGCTTTCATTGGAAATGGATACACATCGTTGGCTGGTAATACATATTTGAATGAGATCAGATTAATCGAAGGACTATTGGTTAAAGAAGATGTTGGTCAGGGATATGCACGTACGTTTATAAATGGGATTCGAATCTTCAATTTAAAGACAAAAGAATTACTATGTGAAAAAAGTTATCATTGCCAGTTTTATAGCCAATACTTCATAAAATTAGAGGTTAGAACAATGCTAAATGATCTATTGATTTCTGCTGCACAAAAGGATGGGATTTTACTTAATGAATCAGAAATTAGTGAGCAAATTGACAAATTGGTTAATACCGCTTTCTCAACCGACCAAAGACAAATGTTACTTCAGCAATCTAGAAAATATTTAAACTCATGAAATATGAAAGAGGATAATAAATCTGGGATAGAAAGAATATCTAAACCTATTGGATATAGCGAATCCACAGGGATGAATATTTATCAATCATATACTGCTAGTTCTGGATTTAATTATATGGTTGGAATGCGGGAAATTCATGATATCGTTATTGTTGAACAAATTGCAGAGGGAACAGCATGTACCTTACTTTGTGGAATTCTGATATACCACAAAAAGACCAAAGAGCTTTTAAAGGAGATTGAGGTTGGTCGTAATATCAGATATACTAGAGCCAAAACGATGGATTTAGTTCGTCAATTCCTAACCCAAACTCTATTAGAAACGTGTAATAAAAACAATGTTGAGATCGATAAAGAATATACCAAAAATTATGTCGATAAAATCTTAGACGAATGTTATTTCGCAAATAGTCGAAAAGCTATCCTTGAATGGGCTGAGTCAGTAGGAATAATAACATTAAATTGAATAATGAAAATCGCAACCAATATAAAAAGACTTGATGAATTTGGATTTCAAATAATCTTGAATGAATCAAATCAGGTAATTGGAATAAATTTGTTGTTAAAACGAAAGATTATGTTAAAACACAGGTTTAAGAACGCCAGAGAAACAAGAAATTCGTTAGAGGAAAAGGAATTGGTTCACAAATTATTAATTGAAAGATTACAACTCAATCAAACCAAAATATAAATCATCAACGAAGCTTTACGAACATTACACGAATTGTTTTATTTTTATGTTTCACTAATATTCCACATACATGAATAACACTTTCTCCTTAAAAAATTTTAGAGTTTTTGATAATGTGGGAGCTGAATTTGAGATTGCCCCAATTACAGTTCTAACTGGCTGTAATAGCTCGGGAAAAAGTTCCCTAATAAAGTCATTGATTTTATTAAACGACACATTTTCAGATCTCAAATTTAAATACCAAAACAATCAGGAATATCGAATTGAAGACTTTTCGTTAAATTTTATTGAAGGGAAACACAAGTTAGGCTCTTTCAAAGATACATTGTCCAGATACTCAAATCGTGATAATATTGTTTTTTCATATTCCAAGTACTCAAATCTACTAGCTTCTAAAATTAATGTTGAATTTTCTTTTAATTTCAAAAAGGAAGATCTATTACAAAAAGTGGATTTGGACTATATCAAGATATTCAAAGAAGATGTTGAATTATTCCATCTAGATATAAAAAATAATTACACTTTGAAGGTGAATGGAATAGAAATGAAAAAAGACTTCTTTGATTTCATTGATAGAAATGATTCTTATAACAGGTTTGTAAAAGACGCTGGTATATATCAAAATTGGGACAGCAAGAGAGGTTTTACTGATTTTTCATCCTATAAAAATGGCTTGGATTATCAAACTTTTGAATTATTTGAAAGCATCATTAATTCAAAGAATAATATTATGAATAGAGATGGTGCCAGCACATTTATTGACTCCATTAAAGATATAAATACGAAAGAAGGATTACTTTTTCCGCTTACACTTCTTGATATAATTGATGAAGCAAAAGAAGATGACATAGATGTATGGTTCATGGAAAAAACTGAAGAATTAAAAAAGAAAATCACAGATGAAAAAGGACAAGACGGTTTTGAGAGATTGAGGGAAGGATTAATACTTATTGCTAATGATTTTAAAAATAGCGGAAAATTAGATTTTAGAGAGTACTATCAAAGTAAAGAGAATGAATATTTACTTATGGAAGGAAAATGTGACAGTAAAATATTAAGAATTCTCCAAGCAATAAATAACCAAAATACAACCTTTTTAAGTTTAGTTCATCAATGTTATATGACCATGGACAATCCACCTTGGAATTCTGTGAACCTAACTGTGGAGCCAAGCATGGGATATCGAGAATACAAAAAGATTATGTTAGTCCCCCCGGCTGATTTCGAAACTTTTTACCTCTTTTTGGTCATTTTTAATACCTATCTTGACGAACAATTTTGTCAAGACAGAATAAAAGGAGATGTTTTCTTCACCGACCCAGCAACACAAGAATATATTGAATATGTAACTACAAAAGAATTGAACGCTGCAAGGAGTTTTTATGTTGCAGTACTACAAGAAACATTAATCGAATTACCTTCTTTCCTTTCGAACTTAACTTTTATTGAAGCCATTAGAGCTGACATGCACAGGAAATATTCATTGAAGGGGAAAATGTCCTTTTTTTCAGAATTAATAAGACGCTATATGACAATAATTGATGAAAGGTCAAGAAGTGATCGTAAATTGGATACTAAGAACAATAACTCATACAAGGAAGGGACCTTTTTAAGAAAATGGTTGAATAAGTTTGATATTGGAGAAGATATTAGTTTTAAAGTTACCGAAGATGGAACAGAAGTCGAAGTGTACATTATTAATGGAGATAGAAAAACTTTACTAGCTGATGAAGGGTACGGCATTACGCAATTACTTCCAGTCATTATGCAAATTGAGTTAAATATTATTGACTCAATTATGAAAGAGATTAATCATCCATTAATAATTAAACCGTTATCTCGTTATAAAAAATCAACAATTGCAATAGAAGAACCTGAAACAAATCTTCACCCAAGATATCAGTCATTATTCGCAGAAATGATTGCAGATGCGAACAAAGATTATAACATAGAGTTTATTCTTGAAACGCATAGTGAATACTTTGTAAGGAAGCTACAAACACTAGTTGCAAAGAAAGAACTATCTCCAGAAAATATTTCTCTTAATTACATTTTTAATTATGACAAAACTAAGCGTCCTAACGGTAAACCTCAAGTACAAAATATTCAAATAAAAGATGATGGCCGACTAAGTGAACAATTTGGAACCGGTTTTTTTGACGAAGCTGATAATCTTGCAATGGATTTATTAATCATTAAATCATTGAATTAGTTATGGATAAGCCAAAGGTCTATTGCGAGTTAGATTTTTATACAAAATTTCTTAAATCAATTCCCGACACAAACGATCTTTCTGAGGATAAAATTCATCAATTAACAAAATGGATTACTATAAATAATTTCATCAGTAAATCTAATCTTCAAATAGATACATCAGTTTCTAATTTTCATGACCTATGTAAAACTCAACCATGGATGCTCAGGCTATGGAAAAAATCAGCTAATGGAGAATGTGATATTGATTTTAATTCCAGCGACTTTCCTAATCTTGAAAAATTTGAGGATGCAATTGCAACAAACGCTAATTTCCTTTCTTCAATATTTCTTTCTACTGTACCTTCAGGTTTGTGTAATGAAATTGAAAAGAATTATGGTGTAAAAGTTTTTAGTATTGAATCTTTATATGAAAATCTCCTACTATCTTCTACACATATTGAAACAATTGACAAAGGGACCAAATCTCATTCAAATTGGGATTTTCTCTCTATCTTCAAACATCCTTGCAATACTTTGATTCTGGTTGACAATTACTTATTAAAGAACATTGATGATATTGAAAATAATTTAATTGATATTCTGGATAAGATAATCCCTGTAAATCTTAAAATCCCTTTTCATATATCCATCTTTACTAAATCCGAACATAATAATACCGAACGTCTTGAAAAAATCAAAAAGAATTTATCAAAGCTTAGGCCATCCATAAATTTCAAAATCACAATTCACAAATTGAATGGTGAATTTCACGATAGAACTTTGTTGACCAATTATTTAATACTCGAATCAGGTATTGGATTCGATCTGTTTACCAAAAGAGGAGCGAAACAACAAACTAGGATTCTTGGTTATTTTCTTTGGACAAAAACAGATACTAACCAAGATATTCCTTCAACTCATGAAATGCTTGTTAAATCTTTAAAAAAGATTTTCAATAATTCTTGTTCAACACCATATTTAACGAACTATTGGGGAGATAATGAAAATAGGCTGTTCGAGGCTTAGATTGTAATAAACCTTTCTGATTTTTAAAATGGTAAGCTATCATCTGTCGGACTATCGAAAGGATCAAATGGTTCTTGTCTTTTATTCTCATAGGGTTTTCTACTAATATTTTTTGACCCAGCATTTAATCCATATTCGTTTTCTTCATCTTCCCAACAATTAATCACCAATGTTCCACTCTTTATCATATGAAGCATTAAATTACGATGTTGCTCATCAGAACCTAAAAAATCAAGAAACTCATTTACAATTTTCTCCGGTAATTCATGAAGCAATGTATCCTTGTCAATTCGATATCTTTTCAACACCTTATCTTCGACTATTGTGCTTTTAAGAATCTCAAAACAATCTTCATTGTGTTCTTGGTGTATTATTTCAACTTTCTTCTGAGTCATTTTCTCGTGATTATTTTATACTAGTAATGGTTAAACTCCCTTTGTCATCCTAGCTCTAAAGAAGCTATCATAAAAGTTATTTCCCATGTTGAATATAAATAAATTCAATTGAGCCCTTGTAATAGCTGTATATATTAACTCTACTGTTTCAAACTGATTTTCTAATATTTCTGGTTCAATTAAAACAAAAATTGTATGGGATTCCCATCCTTTAAAACTATGAATAGAAGAAAGCTTTGTAGTGCCCGTTTTCATCCAAAAATGATTCTTTTTATTTCTCCTTACATTTTCAATTCTTTTCTTAAATGTTTCTTCACCGGTTATTTCCTTTTTTAATTTCTCCCATAATTCTTTTGTTTCAAAAGTTGTTGTGGTCTTTTCCAGTAATTTTGTTCTAATGAGATAGTCGATTTCTCTTAAATAATCAACAGTAGCAGAGAGGATACATACATCTGATGGATGTATGTTGAATCCTTTGACTAACTGAGAATATTTAAGAAATAAATCATTACTTGTAATTTCAAAACCAAAATTAAAATACTGCAAAATCTTTTGATCAAATTCAAATGTTGGATTCTCTAAAATCTGTAATTCATCAATTGAATATTTTCTGGATAGTAACTCATTTTGAAACTGGATAGCCAGCCGACCAATTTCATTAGCAAAGCGTTTAGAAGTATTTAATGATTTATTCCAATTCCCGGGTATCGTTTTTATTACGGGCTCATTATTTTCATCCAGCGGTCTATTGTATATATTCTGCTTTTCATCTCCAAATACAACGAATTCACCACCTTCCTCTAAAAAAAACTTAGTTATTATTTCAAGCCAGTTTGTCGAATAATCTTGGATTTCATCTATTAAAATCACCGAATATTTCTTTATAATATCCTTTACTGGTTCAAAAAAAGTGGTGTCATTGAATGGCTGCAAAGACCTAATTTCCAAACCATAATTATTGGCTTCAGCCTTAAAAAATTGATGATAGTTTGTTATATAAAAGTCATCCCATGGGAAATCCTCTCTCACCTCATTAATTCTATCGTGAATATAATTTTTAAGAGATAAATTATAAGTTAAAATCAATACCGTTGAATTGGTTCTAAGGTATGCATTTACTGCACGCTTAGCAAGTACAAACGTTTTTCCACTCCCCGCTAATCCCTTAATCTTTCTTCTCGGTTTCTGCTCACTTCTTACTAATTCCTCTTGTTGTTTCGTGTAAACTATCGACTTTCCTTCTTCTTTCATATGAAAGGGCGGTTGCAAGTATCTTCTGATCTCGTGGTATAATTCATCATCGAATAACCTCGATGGTCTATTTAACCTTGTTACACTTAGAAAATCCATTAACTTCTTATTCGTTAACGAATCTTTTCCCCATCTGTGAATATACTTTACAAAAGTTCTATAATTAGTATATCGTTCCGATTCAAAATTCTTAATAAGAAGATTATCTAATTTATGCTCATATTCATTATGAAAATATACAACGGTACTGATAATCGCATTATAATATCTATTATTGATTTTCTTCTCTAAAAGATTATTTACATGTAAATCAAGTAGATTGTCTTTGTAGCTTTTAACTTGGGATAAAGGAGACTTAATCCTTGCATCATTTTTTTTCAAATACCAATCAGTATTTTCATCAATATAGTAATTATCAAGATCCCAATCTTTAACTTCTATAATAGCAATACCAGCGTTTCTTTTTAAAATTACTATGTCTGGCCTGTCACCATTGATGAAAGGTTGGAAGAAGATCTCAAACTCAGAACTTAAATGTCTATCCAAAAATGTCAATAAAACAAGTTCCCCTTCTGTCGGTTTTTGATGAAGTTTTTTAATCGTTGCTAAATCCGGATATATTGATGCCATAAGTTTTAAATAGTAATTTGCGATTAGGAACAGATAAAAAGTCTAACAGTTGTTTATATTCTATAATTTAAAAAATCAGGGTTAATTATTTATGTTCCAGAAATATCTTTGAAAAAAGATCATCTATGAAAAAGATGATATCCTTTTTTGTTATTTCTATGTTCTCAGTTACCATGTTAGCATGAGCAATTTTTCGGTTTCGAATAAAACGGTATTTACAAATTTGGTCTAAGATCTTCGTATCAATCTGATCAACGTAGTAGAGGACTAAAACTATTCGAACTATTTGGGAAGCATATTTGACATTGTAATCAAAGGTTTTGTCACTCTTTTTTCTGGCTCTCCTTGATTCATAAAAGTCAATACCGACAAATATATCATTTTCATCTGCTGCCATCATTTCTGAATAACGACCTTTCCGAGACTCAAATTTCGTTAATGGCTCACTATGATTATAGTTTAGAACATTATCATTTTGTTTATTATATATTTTCCAAGTAGCTTCAAAAATCCCAAATAAATTCGCATAGTTTTCAAGTATTTGATAACTTAGAAGTAAAGCGGTTTTAGATAACGTTTTATAATCTAAAAATAATAAATCAAAAATTTCATCTAACAGACCACCATCAGAAAAAACTGAATCTCTAAAGTCTTGCTCTTTAGTGTCTATATTTTTTTTCGAGATAAGCCAATTATTATTCTTTAACTTTTCCTTTTTGTCAAATAAAGACGATAAGAATACTCTTGAACTTGCCAATTTAAATTTCCTTTCAAATTCAGCAAATTTCAAATAGCTCCCTTCCCTCGATAAACCGTCAAGAGGATTCTCCTTTTCAATATACCCAGTAACGCCTAAATCTGAACACAACTTTGAATTTTTAAGCCTCTGGGATGCAGTAAAAACTAGGATTTGTATCCCCGGATTTTGTTTCTTAATCTTTTTGATAATTTGAATCCCTGAGAACTTTTCATTGTCAGAAATCTCAAAATCATCATCGCATAACCGTAGATCAATGATAAATAAATTAAATCCTTCTTGAATCTTTTTTTCTATTTCTCGGTAAACCTTTTGTAATAATTGTTCTTGACTTTCTCCTTTTTCAAATTCATCATAAAATTGAAAACTATCATGATAGTCTTTGAATATCACTTTATCAAATATATCCGCCCAACCTTTATTCGCTTCGTCATCAATGTAGTAAATTTTAGATGTCTGTGAATTTTCAATTTTCAGATCTTTTTTCGTTTTCTTTTTAAATCTTTGTCTAGCACCATTTATAACTTCCAAATATTTGAAATATAAAAAGTGTTTTACTTTAATTTTCCTTATTATTTCATCGTACAGGTTAGCATCAATGTTTGCCATTTCAGCCCAACGGAGAATTCCCCATTCATTTGTAATGCTATGATGAGAAAAATAATTCGCAGGTGGTTCGATTTTTATTCGTTCAAGAAATTTCTGATATTCTGAAGGACTTATTTTATTACTATCTAAACCTGACTTCCAATTATCCGTTATCCAGCTATATTGCTTTTGAATAGTTTCAACATCCAACTTCTGTGTAGTGAAAATACCTGATGTGAACAAAATATTTCCAAAATCAGAAAGCTTAGCAATCTGTTCTTTAGTTTCTTGTCCGATAAAAACAATTGGGCATTCAGAATGATTTAATTCAGGTGTTAGACGAATATGTAACGATACTCTAAGTCCAGAAAACTCCAAATAGTTATCCTTTGATAAAGTATAAGGAACAAAAATTACATTGAAATTCTTATTACTTAAAGCTTTCGACAATAACTTATGAGCCTCATTGTCAAAAGAATATTCAGGGTCTAACATTGTAGTTAAAGGAATATTAAATAGAAACTGGTGCTCAAATGAATCAATTAACTTAGTAGGCAAGTTATCGTTATGTATCAGTAGTGCATTCATAATGAGGAAATTATCGAATTAATTTTCTCGTCCAAATTATCAATAGACTCAGGAATTATCTTTTTAATTGTTTGTAGATTTATCAAAAGTTCTTCCTTTTTATATAAGTCACCTTCATTTTCATACAGCTTTTTATAATTTCTATATTGAAGCATAAATGAAAGTTTCCAACTATCCCCGTATACTAGTTTCAATAGATTGGTAGATGCAACTTTTTTATAATCTCTCAAAAATGGAAGAAGTAGATTGGAATAGAAGTCTTTTGAATTTAATATCAACAACTGGAATCCTTCATTACTATAACTTATCTGACTTATCCCACCTGTAAATAGAATAAGATCTTTTTGATGACTTTTACAATAATCTAATAATTGTCTTAGCCCTTCAGAATTTAATGCAGATTTATGAATTGAAATTAAATTTGCGGACTCCAATTCTTGTGAAATCTCAGAACAATTTAATTTTTCAATTATTCTCCGGATTGGTAGATTGTCGCTACTTACCAATTCTTTTAATTCAGCAATTTCTTCTGTACTCAGGAAATGCTTCTGACGACCTATTCTATCCTCAATTAGTAATATATTTTTCATAAGGGGAATTGTAATATAAACTTAAAGCCTCGTGATTCTGAATCTAAAGCATTTACTTCTGGTACCCAACCATTGGCTTCAACTCCTTCATATAGGTAATCAATTTTTGCTGAGACTATGTTATTCTGACTATCCCGAAATTTTGATTCGATGGAAAAATCACACAAACTTGTTAATACAGTTCTCAAAATCGCCAAATCTCCAGATTCTTCTTTTAGGCAAATTTTTGTATGATCTAACTCTTTTAATGAAAATGAATCTTTATGCAGAATTTCGATGCTTAGATAATTCAGATTATCTTTTTTAACTATTAATGAATTAATAATGACATCATGTTTCTCGGCTCTCGACTTGATCATCTTAAAAATTCGCCTTAACGCAGTAAGGATATATTCAGTATTTGTGTAAAAACTCCTTCCTTTCAAGCTTTGTAATCCCGTATCATCAACATTAAAGTTATTGAGTTCAGTTTCTATTAATAATTTTACTTCAATGAATAATTTGTTATCCCTAAATTCTATTTCATCCTTGAATACATTTACTACATCTTCAAAATATTTAATGGTCTTACCTTTGATTCGAACTTTCGGAATTAAATCATTTGACAATTCCATCGACATTGGTTTTATTCCATTGTTTTTTAAATCAAAATTCTCTTTACTCCATTGTTTAATAATATCTGGATATTGCCAGCCAATTTTTATTTTATATTGCCCCCAACCAAATACTTTGTTACCATCCTTTTCTAATTTCGTTAACTCTTTTTGAATTAGAAAAGGATAAACTTTCCCCCAATATAAATTAGAACTATAATGCTGCAAATCTGTTAATTTATAATCCTTAATGTCTGAGTCCAAACCTTGAATGAAATCTTCATATTTCAAATATTTATCTTCATCCCAAAGGTGTGTGCTGAATTTAATATGACAGTTGTCTTTCGTAAATAATTTTAACCAATTAACCACTTTTTGAGGAGAGTGCTTTTTTTTGTTTTCAATTATTCTTTTCTCCACATCTTTCTTCGTAAATTCTATTTTATTCTTATCTGTTGTTGCGTTTCCCTGTAATTCAGGCTTAACGATAGAACTTACTTCAGATGGTAACTCAATTTTATTCTCAATTATCTCTAGTCGCTCCAAGATCTCCTTGTTACTAATACTTGATTTTTCAATTTCTTGACCTATTAAACTTATCAGCTTCTGTCCCGTTTTAACATCAATTTTCTTTTTAAAACTATAATCAAGTAGGTTTTTGATAAATGTTATTTTATTATCAACCCCATATTTTAAATTATTAATAATTGTACTTGATCTTTGATCGGAATTTTCTGATTTAATGCTATTGCTTTGGAAGTCAACTTTCTTCTCAGTCTGCTCCACAACAAGTTCTTCATCTGATGATATGTCAATGATTTTTTTTGTCTTAGTTTCTGTGGGTAAGTCATCTATGAGAGCAGAAAAGTTCTCACATAAAGCTTTTAAATCTAGATGTTCTTTGTATTCCTCATCTGATATATTAGGTAATAAAACATTAAAAGAACCCCTTTCGTTTTGTCTATGTTCTATTTTGTAAAAGTGATCAAAAGGCTCAAAAAGTGATATTATTTCAGCAGATTTATTCGCCAGCTCCTGTTTGAATTTCTTTGAGAATTTCTTTGCCACGTCAAAATTCTCTCTCAACCTCAAAAGATCCGAGATTTTTTCAAATCCTACTACTCTTAATAAATCGGAATATTTTTTGAAATCAGTCTCACTAATCCATACCCCCTCGATATTTTCATTACGTTGAATGAAAACCTTATAATTATTTATGTCATTACCGAATTTGTCTTTAAAGGTTTTTTTTAAAATAATCTCAAGAATCATTTATTGTGTTATTAAATTACCATATGTCTCAATTGCTTTTTCAATACCTTCCTTATCCCACAAATCAAGAATACTCTTGACTTCATTAGATTGGGATTGTAATTTATCGAAACGTTTTTTTAATTTTTGATATGTGCTATCATTCATTCCTTTTACCATTTTACAATATTCTAATTTACCATCTAGAACATTGATAAAATTTGGAATGCCTTTTTTAACGTATCCTTTGTCTGCCAAATAATCTCTTTTAAAGATTTCTTCCGCTTTTTCAAAACCATATTTCTCCCAATAATAGATCCACATGCGGATTTGTTTGATATATCTTCGCCTTAAATTAACCTTCTCGTTTACCACAAGACCTGTAACCTCTTGACGATAGAAATGTCCTTGCAACCGCGTTTTATTTTTGTTTAAAATTAAATTTTGGTCTTCCTCAATTATTCTATTTAACTCTTTCTGAAAATCCTCATCATTGAAATTATTAACATTAGAAGAAAATGTAATGTCATCAGCATAACGACTATAATTCATATTGAACCTTTTTGACAATCCATTTAATCTTCTATCCAAGTTTTGACATATTATATTCGTTATTGTAGGTGAAGTTGGGCTTCCCTGAGGTAAGACAGTTTTCATTTCACCATTTACTAAAAATGGATGGGTACACATGCTTGATATTATAAACGCTAATGGTTCTAATTCACCTCTCAAATTAAAAGGCTTATTCATAAAAGCAAGCTTTACTCTATTCCTGTCAAAAGAATGGAAGAAATCCTTTATATCAATATTATATACAAACCTTTTGTTTATATGAATTTTAGCATTATCCACAATGGACTTATTTCTAACGAATCCTGTTGCAGCTTTATGAGGCTCATGAATACATTGAAATATGAAATTCATGATTTTCAAAATTGATTTTAATCCTTTAACTGGCGAATTTATTAATCGCTCCCCACCATTCTTTTTTCTGACACTAAAAGACGTATATCTTTTTTTACAAATTTCTGGATTCGAATAGTAATTGATGCTCTTAATATCAATAGGGATTGTTTTTTCCCCGTAGTAAACGTCTTTTGCAAGATTTATAAGTTCCAATAAATCTTGCTTCGTTCTAATTGAAGCAAATTCTTGTTTTACTCGTTTGATATCTTCGGGTTCGATTTTCATAGTGCTCAGTCTAGCATAAGTTCTTTGAAAAACCTGCCGATACTCTTTACGTATGGATAATTTACCAATTACGGTTTATAGTAATACAATACTATGTTTAGTGGGGGTTTTGGATTAACAGCTATAAAGCTATAAATATGTTAAAGGATATTTGCTAATAGTTCCAGACAAATTCCTCACTAACTTTCATCCCGATAAATCGGGAAACCATGCCGATCATTGTTTATTAAATATAAACCAGCATGCTGTTTCAATATCTTTTTGGCAGGTAATTCAAAGAACTATTACAAATCTAAAATTTTTGAATGCATTCTTAGTGCATTGCAAACAAAATTGTTTTGAATTTTGGTTCTGCAAACCTAAATTTGTTCAATGCATTCTAACTGCACATCAAAATGTCAATTACGAAAAATCCATACATAAGATATCAAACATTAGATAGATGCTTCAGGAATCCCGGTAGAAATTATTTCATCGAAGATTTATTAGAAGAATGCAATCGTGCTATCAGAGAAGTTGACCCTGATGCTGAAGGAATAAAAAAACGACAATTATTTGATGATATACGGTTCTTAGAAAGCGAACAAGGTGGAAGTATACCACTTGAAAGACATAGATTTGGAAAAAGGATTTATTATCGCTATTCAGATTTAAATTTCTCAATAAAGAATCAACCATTAAATCAATTAGAAGGAGAACATTTAAAATCAGCTATTCTAGTTCTTTCAAGGATTAAAGGTCTGCCACAATTTTCTTGGATAAACGAATTAATACCTAAGTTGGAATCAGTCTTAAAATTTGAAGCAGGTGCAGAAAAAATAATGAGCTTTGAATCAAATGTTTATATTAAGGGTATAGAAAATCTTGGTTTGTTGTTTAATGCAATTCTGTACAAGAAGGTTTTATCCATTTCCTACAAACCTTTTAAATTTACTGATTCTATTCTGTTTCAATTTCACCCTTATTATTTGAAACAATATAATAACAGGTGGTTTATTTATGGCCTAAATTCAGAATTAAAGAAAATTTACAACCTTGCACTTGATCGAATAGAATCAATATCTGAGATATCTCAAAAATATATAGAAAATACCTCTGTCGATTTTGAAGAATATTTTGAAGATGTTATTGGTGTGACAGTACCAGAAGACAAAACGTCCGAAATTATCAAATTGTGGTTTTCACCGGAAACAGCTCCTTATGTTCTAACGAAACCGCTTCATGGCTCTCAGCGAAAAATTAGAAATGATGAATCTGGATTAGAAATTTCTATTGATGTAATTCCTAATCATGAACTTGAACAGCTAGTCTTATCTTTTGGAAAAGATTGCAAAGTTTTATCTCCTAAGACTTTTGTTGATAGAATCAAAAATGTTCTTAATAAGTCATTAGCTAATTATTGATTTTCATTGATCCTTAACTCTTTTTGGAATACCCCAAAATTAGAAATCCGGCAGTTAAGTGTAAGTCTCCAACCTAATTTGGAAAAGTTTGGTGCAAGATATCAAGTTTTTTGATTCAATAAATAACTTCTTTTTTAATCATATAATCATTCGGTGATTTGTTAAGCAATTAATTATCCATAGCTTAAAACCATTAAAACAAATAGTAGAAATGAAAGAGATTACATTTACCCGAAAAGAATTATATGATTTAGTTTGGTCTGAACCTTTAATTCGACTCTCAAAAAAATTCAAGATATCTGATAATGGATTAAGGAAAATTTGTAAAAGGATGAATATTCCATTACCGACTGCTGGTCATTGGCAAAAAATCAAATCTGGATATAAAGTCCAAGTCACTAAGCTTCCTGCCAAATTCGAAGGAAATAACACTATTAAATTGATTCTTAGGAATAAAGATGGTAGTTATGTGGAACCTGAACCGTCTCAAAGATCATTAATAAAAAAGGAAATCTTAAATGACCCAAAATTAATTATGAAAGTCCCCGAAAGATTGTCAAATCCTGACCCATTAGTATTACAGGCAAAGGAGACTTTGTTAATTGAAAAGCGAAAAAGTCCTCATTTTGATGGTGTTTTGGAAACCAAACCCGGAGAATTATACATAAGAGTAGCACCTTCAAATGTTGCTCGTTCTTTGCGATTTATGGATGCGTTTATCAAGTTATTGATAGCTCGGAATCATAATGTTCACTTGCAATATGGTAAAATTAAATGTGCAATTAATGGTATTGATTTTGAATTTAGTCTAAAAGAGAAGATGAAAATTGTTAAGCCAAAGGAGAACTTTATTAAAAACGAGTTTCATCCTTCAGGAAAATTGGCTTTCATTGTTGATACTAATCCTCAAAAGGAGTGGAAAGATACTTCTGAATTGATTGAAAATAAACTTCTTGACATATTGATCTATCTTGAGATAAAGAGTTCCGAAGTAAAGGCATGGAAATTGGAGTATGAACGAAAAAGAAAAATTATTGAAGCCGAGGAACAAAAAGCAAATGAACCATTTATTCGCAAACAAACAGAATTGACCTCTTTTGCTAACCTTTTTAAACAAGCAGTTCATTGGCAGCAAACTAAATTTATGAGGGACTATTTGACGTTAGTGATCCAAAATGGTAGAACTACCTTAAACGGAAATGCTGAATTTCAAGAATGGATTGATTGGGCTAAGAAAAAAATCGACTGGTATGATCCTTTTATTCAAGCAAAAGATGATATACTTAATGACGCTGATAGACAAAAATTGATAGAAATATTTAATTCCTATAAATAAAGAGCGGTTAAACTAAAAGTTGTTTCAGATAATGATTTTAAACTTGGTTCGATGAATGTGGCAAAATCTCAAACATCCTATCAAAGACATCACCTTTTACAATAAACTTTTCAGCATCCATTCCCCTTTCCTGTTCAATAACGACACCACCAAAGAAATTCAAAAAACGGTCGAAAGTCCTTAATGTATAACAATGTCCTGCATAATTTTCTTTGGTCGTATAAGTTGGATATGAAATACTTTCCAGCAACATTGGAAAAGCATTAAAGTATTTTTCATTATAAAATTTGTCGGTTCGTTTCAGGTGTCCATACTTATGAAACAGAATCAATGAAAAACCGAAACCAAGTTGACCGATATTATTTTCACCATAATAATCCAAGTGAGCCCAGTTAAATTTCTCCCCATATGTTTTCAATATTAATTGGCACAATTGGTAGTCATCACGGAGAATCTTCTCCCCTTGCTTTGTTAAACTGATTTTGTTATTTCGTTTTTTCGCCAATCCTGAAATTTCCATTAAAACACGAGCCACATGAACACCGGTGGAGTCCATTTCTTTATAAAGTTTTGAAATACCTGATTCAAATTGGTATTCTTTTATGAAACCCTGATTGTATAGTTCTGTCACCACCTTTGTCGGAAGGAATCCCAATTTAGTTAGTTTGACTTCACCTGTTCTGGATATTATTTCTCCTAGATATTTTATCTGGTTGAGAATTGGAATCAGTTTATAGTTATCACCGGTCATTTTCCTAAGCTTAATAGGACTTTTCTCCCCAAATGTATCGTAAAGGATGTGCTGCATCTCAAAGGGAGAATAACCTTCAAATTCAGGTACTGGTCGGTTATTCCGTTCGTTCATGAACTGGTCTATGTGTCCTTGCAATTCATCAAGTGATGTCATTGAAAATGAATTATAAGTGGTGTCTTTTCAAACTTACAACTTTTGGGAGAAAAATTTCCCAAAAATTTCTGACTAATTAGTTTATTTCAGAAATCTTAGATTTTCATCGAACTGGATCCAGATTTGATTTTTGAGATTCTAGCCCCTTTCGACCTTTAAAATACCCTTTCTACAATAGGGGATACAGAAAGACGGAAATTGGGAAACCCGTGAAGGGGGGTAACCAATCGACTCATTTTATAAACCTATTAAATTTATATTCTTTGATTTCTATTGTCTTATATAATGTTGATAGATTTATATTTCATTCCATAAATTTTGATTACTCTCGACAAGACATCACTGAAATAACAAACTACACTCTTAACTGAATTGCCAATCAACATTTGAAATAAAGATCCTCAAGGAGAATCCTGAAGACCAGATCACATCATCCTTCTTCCGCAGTTTAATATTAACTGGCAAAAACCTTTTAATCCACTCATAATCTGTTGATTAATTTTGTTTAATCCTTGGCAGCACTGCATTAAATCACTATATTAGCTATACACCAGATGAATTTTGAAGCAGTCCTTTTGAGAATTACTGGTCGAACAAAAAACTGAAAACGGACGAGGGTGACTGTTCTTATCAGTCAAGGATTAATACCAATATGATTGGTATTTTTCCAACGCATTTCAATTGCCGATTAACATTTCAATTTTTGATCCTTCTTCAGAGTCTCCTGACTTCACCTAATCCTTCTCATTGTTGAGTATCCAGAGAGTTCCTAATGTTATTTTTGCTAATTAAGTTGTGATGAAATATTGCTGATCCGATCTAGCGTGCGATCAAAAAGGATCGCTTACATTAGCCTCACTATGAAACATTAATAATTCATCCAGCTGACACCACCACCGATTTTCTCAAACCAATTTATGCACCAATTAAAAATAAAACGGTTATCAATGGTGGTGTCTCAAAATCCGATTTAAGAGAACTTATCAAGCGTAACCACCGCGTCATCATGTTAGGTCATGGAACTCCGATGGGATTATTATCTGTCGGACAATTTGATGATAGATCTTTTGTTATTGATGACTCATTTTCGGATTTGCTCTCAGAAAAAGAGGATAACATTTATATGTGGTGTCATGCCAGAGAGTTCATGTTATATAATCATTTATGTGGGCTGGGAACAGGAATGTTTATTTCAGCACTCGAAGAAGCACATTATTTTGATTTCGGTGATGTCAATTGGGAGTTTATCAAAGAATCAAATGAAAGATTCGCTTCAACCGTTGGTCAGTATACAGATGAAACACTTGAAATTTTATTTGACCATCTAACCATTGAGTATGGTTTATTAGCAACGAAGAATCCAATTGCTCGGTTTAATCTTGAACGTCTATATCTTAATATTTCAAAGTCATTTGTGGATATTGATACTTTTAGCAAGTAAAATGCGCAAATCAGTTTTAATTCTTACAACTTTATCCTTAGAATATTTTGTTCTAATTTTAAGCTGCATATTTTCCCAGTAAGCAATAATAACATGGAAGATTTTAGATTTTCAAAAGAAATATTTGAAGAAATAATTAATTGGACACTTCCCGGATTAACAATGTATTACAGGGATAGTCTATTGACTAATGAAATAATTACCAAATATCAAGTTGGGCAAATTATACGTTCTCGAACATTTGTAGATGTTTCAAGTTTTGCAGGGAGATTAGCCAAAAATTGTAGGTTTATTTTTGCAACAAATAAAGCTGCTCCATTATATCAATTTAATCCTGATACAGAAAGGTGGAAATTACATACAATCAATGCAAATAGTTATTTTAAAGTGTTAGACATTTATCAGAAAGTTGATAAAATTCAATTTTTGCTTATACACATACCAGCTAAGGGTATTGATTTTTTTAAAAAAGCTGTTATAAGAATAAACGGAGAAGCTATTGAACGAGAGATTATCCAAAAATCAAGAATTAGTTTTGACCAAAAGATGGAATTGGATGTTATTCCAGAACTTGAAGAACAAGAATGGATAAACAGAACAAGCTTCCCGATTGGATTAGATAATAGAAACGATCTTTTCCCTCTATATCCAGTAGAAGATTTAATACCCCAAGCTGTTCCTCTTTACGATGCTATATTTAAAATGACAAACGACACAGAACTCAATATAGCAAAGCCAATCTTTTAAATAGTAGTATCTCTAAATGCTTATTTTATATGGAAATATTCAGAAGTAAATTACCAGCATCTATATTAATTGACCACAACTACCTTTTTCATGGTACCAGTAATATCTATGAAAGTAAATTAGATACCGGAGATACGAAAGGAAACAAAGAGATACCTATTGAGCTTATCTCTAATGTTCTATCTCTGTATAAAGGAATTAAATGGTTTGGAGATCATGGTGGAGGATATGCAGTATTAAGCACATTCTCTGTTGCTGATCAAAATAGAAAAGGAAAATATTTATTTCTTGGGGAAACTTATCAAAGATCCTGTTTATATGCTACTAAAGATTTCGCAGGAGGTGAATTAAACCGTTCTCTATATCACAGTATAAGGGATCTATTTACTTACATTGAAGACAAAGCAGTTCGTGAGAAACATAGAAAACAAATGGAAAGGGATTATCCCTTCACCGGTGAAAAATACGATGTTAACTTGGAGTATCTGAATTACGAGCTAAAGAAATATTTACAAATTTATTCTGAATTGTCAAATCTAATTAACTCTTATAAATATGGGGTCATTTACTGTTACAAAATTGAGAAAGAAGATTATCCCAAATTAATTCACAGAGGTCAAATGGGAATAATGGTTCATGAACCTCTCCCAAGTAAAAGATTACAGGCAAAATTAATTTTAAACAATCCGGAAGAAATCTATAATGAAAACTTGATTTCTAATTCTAACTTCAAAAGAAGTTTAATTTGGAAAAGCAGACTAAGTGGATAATTAGATCAATCAGACTGAGCAATCTAGGTTATAATTTTTGTTACCCATGATCCTTATTAAATAAAAAACCACACATAATGAAAAATAAAACTGGAACTTTTTACTCTTGGATTATTTATGACAAAAGAATAGCAGTAAAGAATTGCGACAAATCATTCTTCGAATATAATAGCTCAGGCATTCCAACTGAAGTTAGATGGTTCTTTAATGTTGAAAACTTAGCTAATGGTGCTAAAGTGGAGATAAAATTAACCTTTAACAAAGTAACCTATGATGCCTATATTGCTAAAGAAACAGACATCTCTGGACGAACAAGGATCTTTTGGCACAGCGACTTAAAGGATATTTTTAATAAATACGATAACAAAAAACGGGCTGAATATCCAACTTTAAGGTTTGAGAAAATTAAAGCAAATAATTACACGATTTCATTTATTAATGAAAACAAGACTAATGAAGTGAATCTTAGTTTTGAAAATGAAATTGAGGTTATTGATAAGAAAGAAGGAAAGAAAATAGCACGGTACGTAACTTTATATGAAAGAAATAAGAAAAATCGACAAGAAGCAATTAAGTTTCATGGAACAAATTGCATGGCGTGTGGATTTAATTTTGAAGAAGTTTACGGAGAGTATGCAAGAGAATTCATTGAAGTACATCATATCAAACCTTTATTTGAAATGGATGAAGAACTTATAATTAATCCCAAAACAGATTTAATTTGCATTTGTTCTAATTGTCATCGCGTTATTCATTTGAAGAAGAACAATGTTTTATCTCTTTATGAATTAAAATTAATATTGAAGAAAAATACATACAAGTGAAATTCATATCCCCAACACCAACTACTTTCTTTTTAATCTTGATAAAAAGGAAAGCGCTAAAAATCCTTAAACTGTGCTAAAATAAAGGGCATTCAGAGGTTTTTGCTTTATTTTTAATGTAAGAATTAAAGGAAAGTAAAAATGAAAATAAAGTATAACCGTTTGTCAACTTTGCATCAGTCAGGAAATCGTTTCTCAGCAGATTCAACAAAATATGATTTAGTCTTACTTGACCGTGTGTCTGGAACAGTTCCATTTGCGGAAAGAGAAAAAGCAAAAGTTCTTATCAAATTAGTTGAAGAAAAGAAAGTATCTGAAATTTATGTGGAAGAACTGTCGAGATTAGGCCGGAACACAGGTAACGTAATATCAACCTTAGCATGGCTTGACTCCTATAAGATAAATGTGGTAGTAAGGAATCTGGGGCTTCAATCCAGACCAAATAATAAAAAGAATAAGATTTGGGAAATAATTACAGCAACGCTGTCCAGTCTATACTCGATGGAGCTTGAGAATATAAAAGAAAGAACCTCAGTTGGTAGAATGGTCTATGTCCAAAGTGGCGGAAAACTTGGAAGGCCTTACAATTCGAATGAAAGTAACTCAACCTTTTTAAAAAAGAAACGCAGTCAAGACATAATCAAATACCTTGAAAGAGGAATGTCATACAATGAAGTTGCAAAATTAGTTGGCTGCTCTACAAAAACTATCGCAAAAGTCAAAAAAATCATGTTTGCCACCGGATGAATTTTGTTGCAGTTCTTTTGAGGATCACCGGTATAACAAAAACCTGAAAACGAGCGAGAATAACTGGACTTAACCAGTTTTGGATTGGCACCATATTGGTGCTTTTCCTGTTCACTAACTTTTTTGTCGTAAAAAATGAATCGATTTCACGAATAAGACAATCCAAAACTCATTTCACTATTGATTTTTGCCGATAAATATTTTCACATTCCGACAGGACCAGCAAGGATTTTTGGACTGGCTTGTTTTAACAAATTCGAAAAATCTAGATGTGGATATTACGACAAAAGAGATGTATAAAAACCTTTATTGATATATGTTTTGAGTCAAGAAGAAAACTAGATCGGTGGTAATTTCCACCTTTCTTCTATAAACTTTAAAACTTTATACTTTCTGCAATACCTTCAAAATCTCAACCATGGCTAAAGTATCCAGTTTACAGTATTCAAGTAAGTCTGTCCGAGTTTTTGCGATTACCGATTCATTAGTTTCGGTATATAAGTATTCGAATGCAAGACTGGCCATGTCTCCTTTATTTATCTCAAGATTCTCATAACTAAATCCCAGAACAAGCGCAGGAAGTACCAATTTAATTGAATAAGATCCTTTCATATCAGGAGTATAATACCATTTCTTAGAAAATGGCTCCATTAAATCCACAATACGACTATTAATTCTATCAATAGAATCTTTATAGTGGGGAAAATCCCTTGCAATTTCTTTCAAGCGAGTTATTTCAAAACTCTTATTGTACACCACAACATCACCTGTATCTTCAATATCTGTAATAAGTTGCTCAATAAATGTAATACGTGGATCACCATTTGTTTCTGCTAAAAATTCTTTATGAATCAAGTCTCCATTGTTTTCCTTTAGAATATGCAGTGAATACTGAAACGGAATCTGTTGGTAAGGGCGTGATTCATTAAAGAGTGGTATTGCAGGTTGAAAGGTTTCAAAGTCAAGAAAATAAAGTGGGAACGTAAATTCTTTAATAAACTTTTGAATTCGCTTTGAATCAATGGTTCTCTCACCACTTTTCTCCGCATAAACTTGTAATTGCTGGTTATCACTTAGCGGGTAATCGCTCGGAACATCTTTAACTTCAAGTATCCCTTGCCGATAAAGATTAAACTTCTTATCTGCCGACAATCGAGAGATATCGAAAACGCTGTACTCTGGTATCCCACTCCAACAATGACCTATAAATGAACAAGAATATGGATCCTTGCATTGCTTTCCTATATCAATATCGGGTGCAATATCATTACCCAGCATTTGTTTCAGAAGGTTGATGTTTTTTATGACATCACCCTGTATTAACTGCACCTCATTCAGAACACTTTGTATCGTGAATAATTCGTGAACATCAAGCTCATCCTTTCTTACATACTGATTATTTAAATGGATTACAAAAATATCTTCCAATTCTAATCCTACTGAAGTCAAAACATGATATTGGAATGCAGTATCCCAAATATAAACATCACTTATGGATGTTGAACCTTTTACTTCATACGCATACCACTTCCCTTCTTCCTTTACCAGAATATCAACAAAACATATTGTCCCATTCACACTAAATCCGGCTTCATAAATTACATCCTGCCCATCGCCAATTAGTTTTGAAGTTTCTGAAAGTACTCTCCCAAAATCTGAAGGTATAAATTCTCCTAAATCGACACCCCCGGGAAAAAGTTGTTGTGCTAAAATACCTACATTGGTTCCCTTATCGAATATTGCTTGTTGCGACTCTGAAATTTGGTCTTCTAATTCAGGATGATGTTTTTTTAGGTACAAGGATTTATAACACTGAAGCCCCCGAATGAATGATGACTTAGAAATAGGTTGTCTTTTTATTTGATTCATCTTATTGAGGTTTTATCAACTTTCCAATACGTTCCATCTTTACTGTTTTTACCTTTTCTGTCACATCTTGTGACTTTTTGAAGGTCTTTTGGAATTTCTAAGTTCATCCATGGGATATCTCCATCTGGTTTCATTAAATGAGGAACTTTTGTTAAGTTTAGCCTGTTAGGTTTTTTAGGAGATATTAAAACAAAATGTGGAATTGCAATTTCTGAAAATACATCACCATGTTCACCAAAAATGTTTCTTAATCTTTCAGCCTTAGATAAAACTTGCTTATTCGTCCAGCTTGATTCTGCTTTACATTCACATAAAATCAAATGGGTTTTAGCAGAATCATAGTTATCAGGAAATGCGACTAATAGATCGACATCTTCTTGATTTGCAGTTATTAATTTCGGATCTCGTACGTTAACTGTTTTGATAGGATTGGTAGAAAGATACAGAGAGGCATAAATCCAATCCAAATGATAATCCATCGCAACAAAAGCAGTTGATGGTATTTCTTGATTCATGCTTGTCAAGGTTTTTTGCAAAGCTGATTTAAAACTGTCTGCCATTTCAAACTTTTCATTACCTAATGCAGTTCCTACCAAAAAGAACCTTTCCTTTCGATTAAATTTTCTGAGGTTATTAATTAGTTCATTCATTGGCTATTTTCTTTGGCATAAGGCACAATTTAGTGATTTTCATTTAGTTCGCAGCACAATAAACACTTTGATATTTTTTTAATTTCAGTTGTTTTTACAGAATACTCACAAATCAATTGTATTAAAAAGTCTAAGAGATTATTGTGAATCCATGATTTGAACAAGCATTCAAATTCATCGTTTATAATTTTTCAAAAATAGATACTTTTCTATCCGGTATTTCCTCAATCTTTGTATATTTTTGCTTTTATGAATAAGCTTAAATTCTCCGGTCACGAAACTTTTGTTGTAAGAAACTTTTGGCCGAAAAAAGGATATGATTTTATTATTAATGGTGGAAATTTTAATGCTGATGAAGCTGTAGTAGAACTGGGGGTTGGTAGGAACATGGTAACTTCCATAAATTTTTGGATGAAGGCACTTGGATTAGTAGATGAAAAAAATGGAACACCAACCCAAATTGCAAACTTTCTTTTTGGTAAAAATGGAGTTGATCCATATTTGGAAGATATCGCTTCTATTTGGTTGTTACACTATTATTTAGTTAAAACGGATTTTTCTACAATATACCAAAGTGTATTTAATCATTTTCGAAAAGAAAGAGCAAGTTTTAAAAAAAGTCAACTAAAAGCTTTTATTAAACGTTTATATGCTGAAGCAAATGACAATAGGTTCAATGAATCCACTATTGACAAAGATATTAGCGTCTTCTGCAGATTATACAATACTCCCAATTTCCGTGAAATAAAAAAGGATTATGAAGATGAAGTTTCTGGATTAATGCTTGAACTTTCGTTGCTTCATTCAACTATTGAAAGCACCGATGGAGAAAAAGGGAAAAAGAAAGTTGAATGGTTTCATTTAACCGCTAAAAGTCGAAAAAGCTTACCTTATATTATTACTTTATTTTCCATTTTAGATCAACATGAAAAATCCAAATCAATTTCATTTAGACGATTAGAAGTTGAGGAAAACAGTCCCGGAATGGTTTTTCTTTTAAACAAGGATGGTTTGTATGAACAATTAAAGGAGATTGAACAAAACGTTGATGGGACTCAATTAAATGAATCACAAGGTAATATAAATTTGATATTACCAGAAAATCTTGACAAGTGGCAACTACTAAAGGATTACTATGCAAACTAAATATTTTTCACCATCCATAAATATTTTAAGAGATATAGACAATGAATTGTCATATATCCCTACACGAAATGGAGAAACAGCTTTCCAAAAAATAGTCAATGCCTACCAACAGGGAACAAAATCCTTTAATATAATTGGTGCATACGGTTCTGGCAAGTCTGCTTTTGTCTTAGCATTTGAAAAAGTAATAAATAAAAAAGCTAACTATTTTAACAATTCATTAAATGGGGAAATAAAGAGCTATCAACCTCATTTTATTGTGGGAGAGTATAATTCATTCAAAAGAAGCTTTTGTGAGTCATTTGAAATTAATCCGAACGAGGATATATTTAAACAACTTAAAAACAGAATAAAGAAAAATGAAGGGTTGCTGTTGGTTATTGATGAATTCGGAAAATTTTTAGAATATGCAGCCAAAGAGAATCCAGAAGACGAATTATACTTTATTCAACAAATCGCAGAATTCGTTAATTCGCCTGAGAGTAATATTTTCTTTATAACAACTCTACATCAAGCATTCGAAGACTATGCTCTATCATTATCCAAAGCTCAAAAAAAGGAGTGGGACAAAGTTAAAGGGAGACTAGTTGAGGTAACTTTCAATGAACCTGTTGAACAACTTTTATTCTTGGCATCTGAGAGGATAGTTCAGAAAGATATTAAAAGCAACTTCTCACCTGCTAAAGAAAAGCAACTTTTCAATGCGATTGCTACGGCTAATGCATTTCCATTAAAAGATTATTTCTCCCTTGAATTTGCAGAAAAACTTTTTCCGTTTGATATTCTATCCGCTTCAGTTGTGACTCTTGCATTTCAGGTATATGGACAAAATGAAAGATCTTTATTCTCTTTTTTAGAATCAAATGATTTTTTAGCCTTAAACGATTTCCGAGATGGTGAACAATATTACAGTATTACAAATGTTTATGACTACCTAGTTTATAACTTCCATAGTTTATTGAGTTCCAATTATAATCCACATGCTGTACAATGGCGTTCAATAAAAGAAGCTATTGAAAGAGCGGAATCAGAGTTGGATAAAGGATTAACTGATGCCGTTAAACTTATTAAGGTGATTGGACTTCTAACAATATTTGGAAGGGCTGGACAAAAAATTAATAAACCTTTTTTACTCACTTATGCAAAAATTGCTTTAGGGATTAATCAGGCAGAAGAAATTATTGATCTATTAGAAAGCAAACAAATAATACGATATCGTAAATACAACCAACGCTATATTTTATTTAAAGGTACCGATTTTGATATCAACCTAGAACTTGAGCTTGCCGAGACGGCAGTCTCTTCGGATATTGGGATAGTTCAACAATTAAACAATCATTTTAATTTTCCGATTCTACAGGCTAAAAAAGCATATTATGAAAAGGGCACGCCTCGATATTTTGTTTACGTACTCAGCGAAGATCTAACGACCAAACAACCGGAAGGAGCAATTGATGGTTTTATAAATATTGTATTTAATCAAATTGGCGATGAATCTAAACTAAAAAAGCTATCGTCTGAGAATAAGGAAGCAGTTTTATTTGGTTTCTATCAAGAAACGGAACAGCTAAAAAAACAATTATTAGAACTTCAAAAAATTCTACATGTTTTAATTAAGTGTGAAGGTGATGACGTTGCAACTCATGAGCTTGATAATCAGTTGCTATTCGCGAGAGAAAGATTAAACCACTTATTTGTTGATTCTTTTTATGGTGAAAATGCAAAGGTTCATTGGTTTTATAATGGAGAACAAGTTTTCTTGAAAAATGAAAAAGAGCTCAATCAAAAAATATCAGAAATCTGTTTAGAAGTATATTCTAAAACTCCTACACTTCGAAACGAGTTAATGAACAGAGAGAAAACTACAAGCACTATATCGGCAGCTAAGAATAAACTACTAGCTCATGCGTTAACTCATGAAAATGAACCATTATTAGGATTTGAAGAAGATAAGTTTCCACCTGAAAAAACTATCTATTTATCGCTACTTCATAACACAGGAATTCATAAACAGAATGATCAGGAATTCATTTTCAAGGAACCTGTCGACAAATCATTTTCTGACCTTTGGAACTTTTCACAAGAATACCTTGAAAGTTGTACCACGGCACCCAAACGGTTAGATGAGTTTATAAAACTTCTACGAAATAGACCATTCAAGTTAAAGCAAGGATTTATTGATTTTTGGGTTCCCTTATTTCTTATAATAAAACAACAACATTTTGCTTTGTATGAGGAAGATGAATTTGTTCCTCAAATAACTAGTGATACGATTGAGGTTGCAATGAAGCAACCTCGTAAATACCTAATAAGTTATTTTAAACTCAATGGCACAAAGCTTGATATTTTTAATAAATACCGATATTTCTTAAATCAAGTACAGGAAGATGCACCTACGAGGGATACATTTATTGAAACAATAAAACCATTCTTGTCTTTTTATAAACGGTTAGTGCCATATACTCAAAACACAAAGCATCTCAGCGACAAAGCACTTCGTTTAAAAGAAGCATTAACAAATGCGGAAAAACCCGAAAAAGTATTCTTTGAGGACATCCCACGGGCTTTAGGATATGGAACAGACGATTTATTAAATAATAAAAGAATAGAAGAATTCACTGTAATTCTTCATACTGCAACAAGTGAATTAAGTAGTGCCTTTGCTAACTTATTAAACCGAATAGAACTAAGAATAAATACTGTTTTAGGGGATGAAAATATTACATTCCCAGACAATAAAACTGCTCTTCAAGAACGCTTTTCTAAGGTTAAAACCGAACGATTAAACACAAGACTCAAAGTGCTTCTCCAAAGAATTAATACTCCACTTGATGACAGACAATCATGGCTTAATTCTATTGCAACCGCTGTTGTTAACAAGATGCCAGATAAATTTACAGATCAAGACGAATTAGCATTTAATAGCCTTTTTGTCCAACACATAAGTGATTTAGATAATTTATCAGACATTAGCAAATCAGACATAAATGAAGAAAAAGAAGAAGTTTTAAAACTTGAATTAACATCTTTTGTTAAAGGGGTACAAAAGCAATTAATTAGGTTGCCGAAAAGAAAGATTACAAAAATTGAAGATAAAGCTAAAAATATCCAAGAAATGCTTTATCCTGATGACCGCCAAGCAAACATTGCTTTACTGTTAAAGTTATTACAAAAAGAGATTGAGGATGAGTAAACGGGTAAGACATGTAATGGGAATCTCAGGAGGTAAGGACAGCACTGCTCTTGCTATTTATATGAAAATCAACTACCCTGAGATTGATATGGAGTATTACTTTTCCGATACAGGGAAAGAATTGGAAGAAGTGTATGAACTAATTGAACAATTGGAAAGTTTTTTAGGCAAACCTGTTTTGAGGCTACATGCTAGCAATAGTCATAAAGATCCTTTCGATCATTATTTAGATATCTACAATGGTTATTTACCATCCTCTATGGCACGGTGGTGTACTAAAAAACTGAAGCTTGACCCTTTTGAGGAATGGTTAGGTAATGACTTAGCAATAAGCTATGTTGCTATCCGTGGAGATGAGGATCGTGAAGGCTATGTCTCCACTAAATCGAATATTCAGACCGTATTTCCATTCCGTAAACATATGTGGAGCATGGAAATTCTTCATAAAGTATTACATAACTCTTCAATTGAAAAACTCGAAAAAATCTATTTGAAAATTGGAGATGAAGATAAACATGACAGATATAAAGAAATTATTAGACGAAGTCAATCTCCGAAGTACCTATTTTCACAAAAACTGGGGGATTTGCTTGATCTTGGAATTGCAACCTTCAATCATGTAGTTTTTGAGTTTCTAAAAGGCACAGATTACCCAATAGCCCAAATTGATGAGTTTACCTTATTGAATAATGAAGATTCTATTGATATAAATGGCGTATTTGATTTATTTAAGGTTGGGGGAGTGAATCTTCCGGCATATTACAACGAAGTTGAGTTTGAAGTAGATGGCGAAAAAGGTACATTTCATAGGTCTCGTTCAGGGTGCTATTTCTGTTTCTATCAACGAAAAATTGAATGGATCTGGTTATATGAAAGACACCGTGATTTATTTGAATTAGCACGTTCTTACGAAAAGGAAGTGCGAAATGAAAAAGGAGAAATCATTGAAAAATATACATGGATGGATGGTGAAAGTCTGGATGATATCATTCAACCGGAACGTATGAACCAGATTAAGCGTGACCATTTGCAGAAGATACGCAATAAGCTTGGTCACCCTAAATCGAATAAGCTTATTGATATATTAGATGATGGAGAAGAATTATGTGCTAATTGTTTTATTTGATAAACAAAATGGATACAAAAGAAAAAGTATACTTGGCTGGTGGAATGCAATCAAATTGGCATGAGATAATTACAAGTCGGCTGCAGAACAAATTTCTATTTTATAATCCGAAAGATCATGAACTTAATGTGAGCGAACTTTATACATTGTGGGACTTACATCACATTAAGAAGTCGGATATTGTATTTGCGTATTTAGAAAAAGATAACCCATCTGGATACGGTCTAACTTTAGAGGTAGGCTATGCAAAGGCTTTAAATAAAACTATCATCTTAATTGATGAAAAATCCGAGACTGATCCAGATTTTAAGATTCGTTTTGAGATAGTTCGGAACTCCAGTTCTGCCGTTTTTAACAATCTTGAGGAAGGAATTAAATTTTTAGAACGATTTTCAATTTACGCTGGTTAGATTCTTCATTTCTTCGTTTAATTCATTTACCCTTCTATCTAAAATTTTATCTATATCGCTAGGGAAAGTAAAATCACTGAACCTATCAATTTCATTTCTAATTTTACCTTCAAACGCGTTTTTCATAAGAAAGTAATGGGTCAATAATTGAGGTAAATACTTGTCTCTAAGATTTTCATCATCAATTAAACCTGAATTCTTCTTTATAATTTCAACACATTGATCTCCAATACAAATGATTTCATTAAGTAAAACTGCGTCATTTCCGTTAAATTCTGTTCCATCAATTAATTCAGATAAAGTCTTGAAGCTTTTCCCATTTTTAAATATTTGATGAAGTTCATCACTAATTCTTCGAAGAAGTTGTAATGGCGCATACAGATCATTCAACCGGCTCACTATCAGCTGTCTATCGGCAGCTCTCATATTGTAATTGTATTCAGCCTTTTTTAACTCTCGATTTTCTTTGATTAATCTCCTATTTATTAAGAACGAAAAAATAAGTGCTACAATACCAACTAAAGTAGGTCCTAGTTTTTCAAGGAATTCGAGTAGTGTCATTATTTTATTTTTTTATAAGAAATAACTTGTGAATAATTTGGTCTTCTCCACGAAAATTCGTTGTCGAAATAACAGATCCATTCATACAAAATATTTACTATCAGATCTCGTTTAAGTTCCCAACTACGAGGCGTAGGTACAGTCGTAGTATTATTTTGGATCCAACTGACCACTCCTCCATAATGAAGCGATTGAGTAGGTGTAGACTTAATATGCCCCTTCAGGCTAACAATAAATGGGTGTTGATTAAAAGTCTCCTTCATATATTTGAAGAACTTTTTCTTATTCATTCCCAAGGGGACTTTATACAATGCCAAATCACTGAGTGCATATCTTTGATCCTCTGCCGAAAAGGCTACGGGATTTGAATAGATCTGATACAAAAGTTTTGGAGTCTCACTCATTGGGAGTTGAGATAATAAGAAATAATCAACTTCCTTTTTATTCGTGCTTAATTGAAGATAATCTGAGGTTGGTTTGGGTGAATCCTCTACTAGTTTTCTAATTTTATCAAACAAGTTTTGATCTACAATCTCACTTTCCGAAATGATATTTTGTAAATATAACCTATCCTCGAAGGACATGTTGTTATAAATGCCATTCAACTCGTAATTAAAGATACCTTCTTCAGCAATACCGCGCCCCGAAACATTCGCAGAACCAAACAGAATAGATTCTTCATTGTTCCAAAATGCTTTTAAATGAATCCTTGTGTTTCGATAAAGAGTAATTCTGTTTTGGCGACAGTATCTAAACAGTTCCAAATCTGAACTACCTTGAACTATATCTTTTATGTTCCAACGTACAACTATCTGAACCGATCTATTTTTTAATGGAAGTTGCTTTAAAACATCCGATTTAATATATGGGGAATATATAATTATTGAGTCATGTTTTGATATATATTCTATTGTCGAATTGAATAGTCCGTTGCCGCTTGAAAATAACATATATTACAATTAAATAGTCTTATCTCCCCTCATACAAATCTTCAATATAATCGTCCAATGATTCTGCCATTCTGTTTCTAATTTTTCTTCGATCTTTCAATAAAGCTTTATCTTTTGTTTTATTCTCAATTTCTGCATTGACAAGCGAACCGATTAGAAGTCTAATTGATCTTAAGGACTTTTCTTGAGTAGGATCCTCTTCAAATTGATGAACAAATCTTTTGTAAAAGCTATGTGTATAATTAATTTCAATAAGTACTTTTTTACCAAAAACGTTATAACTGTATAATTGTGTATCTCCTAAATCTGATTTAATAAATATATGATAATCCCTAATACTTAGAGAGTAATCCACAATCTTAGAAATAGCCTTATCTTCAAGCAGAGGATATCTCTCTTTAATCCATTTACTAAATTCTTTTTTAATCTCGACTTTTTCATCATCAGTACTTTCTCCATCTGGATCTGGATCAGTGCCATGTTCTGTTTCACTTCCCGGTGGCAATCCCGGGCCTTTAGTTTCAGGAGTGCTATCCCTACCTACATTTTGTTTGTCAATCTCTTTCTTTATGGTAGAAATATTCTCATCTAAGTATTTTGAAATCCATCTTATTATTTCATTTGTATCTTCATCATACTCCTCATCTTTATCCAGAAATCTGATATGAGATGCTTGTTGTTTTTTGTTATCAACCCCGATTATAGAATCAAGAACAGGACTTACGATTATCTCAGCAGACCACCATCTGTGAGTCGGATCAGAAACATCTCCGATAAAACCAAAATTCCCGGAATCAATTTCTCGTCCTGCTCTTATTACGGAAATATTATTATAACCTGAAGTTCCTAATAAATTCCTTTTTAAATAAAGTTTTCCAAAAGGTTTTTGGCCGGGAGGATTTCCATATCTATTCCTTTCTTCCTTTTTACAAAATGAAAACTTTAATTCAACCTCTGTTTCAATGGTATCTCCATTATATCGAATTTTAAAAATCTCCTTACACTCTTCTTCAAAACGTTGACTTGTTGGATGTACACTTTCAGGAAATAATTCTTCAGTTTGAGTACCTTCCATTAAAAACATGGGGTCAAATGGCTTAATGGATTTTTTTGAAAGAAATTTATTGGGTTCATAGTTATTCCCATTATAATCAAATACGAAAATATTGATTTTAGTTTTGTAATAAAATCCATCTCCATCTGTAAAGCCTTGTAAATAATATCTGAAAGTTCGTCCTGCTACTTTTTCAACATGTTCAGATAATGTTTTAGCAGTCTTGGGTTTAACTCGATTTGGTTTAACCCACCTTACAATCGTTCCTTTTTTGGGAATTGAAACTTTCTTTGCTTGAATAATAGGAATTTCTATTGAATTGACATTTTCGATTTCAGGTAAAAAAGCTTCACCGGTTTGGTGTATTTCCTGTAAATCAATATAGTTATATAGAGTTTTATTTTTTTGAGTAGTATATACTTCAACTCTCTTTGTTTGAGAAATTGAAGAATTTGGCAATCCTTGTCCGTACTTTCCTAATCCATTTTTTGCTTTGGATCTTGTTCCACTACTCATTTGTAATGCTTTGTTGAATACCTCTTCATTCATTCCTTCTCCGTTGTCAACAATAAGAATTTCATCAATTTCATTATAGTCACGAGTCGTATTTTTAATAATAATTACATCTACATTACTCGCATTCGCTTGAATACTATTGTCAATTATTTCTGAAATTGCGGATACGGTACTTTTGTATCCATTCTCTTGTAACTCGAGAATATTATCAGTTCCCATTAAAGGTCTTTTCGTCATATTTGTCATTTATAAAATTCATTAAAGCTATTAAACATGCTATCATAATCTCCATGATCAAGATTATCCTTAATCGTATATAAAATGTTATTCTTATTGCCTTTATTATTAGGACCTCTTAAAATTCTTCCTACCATTTGTGAATACATTACAATTGATTCTATCGGTCTTGCAATTATACATACATCAGTTTTTGGAGCATCAAAACCTGTAGTTAAAACTCCATAATTAAGTAAAATCATCAAATCGCCACTTTTAAAACGACTTATTATGGACTGTCTATTCTTAGTGGACTGATCAACTGTCTCTGAATTAATGTTATGAAATTCTAATAAACTTTTTAAAATCCTATTATGCTCTAAACCACATGTAAACACTAATATTTTCTTTCCCTGTTCAAAATTAGTTCTGATAATGTTTAAAATAGAAGAATTTCTAGAAGCGCTAACACTTAACTCCTTTAAGGTCTTTTTAGTAAATTTGAACTCACCACGGGAGGATTTCTCAATTTCATCTGATACTTTAGTAAATGAGTCAATATCGATCCGTTCAATATCAGCAAGAAATTCTCTTTCTACGAGATAATGTATTGGTTTTGACAATTCAGTGTAGTTTGAGTCCGTTAATGAAATCTTATTGCTTTGATAGTAAGTAGATAAATTGTAGTTTGAACTATCACTCCCGTCTCCGAGACCGGGAGTTGCAGTTAAACCTAAGAGATAAACACTGGAATTTGAAACAAAATAGTCTAATGCTTTGATCCATCTTTCGGCAACCGATCGATGTGCCTCATCAACAACGACTAAATAATTATTGTTTCTAATTTTACTCCAAATAGGCTCTTTGTAATGGATTAATAATTTTTGAATTGAGCAAAAAATTATGGCAGGTTTATCTGGCAGATCAGCAGATAATTCATGATTTTCATAAAAATGACCAAATTCAATATCCTTAGTTCCTTTTTGGTTAAATAACCAATTAATTGTCTCATAAGCCTGAATACAAAGTTCACTCGATTGAGCAATCCACAATACTTTAATATTATCATTAAGCAAAGCTTTACTCGAAGACAAACGCACAAAGTCGATTATAATCTCCGCTGCCGTTCTTGTCTTACCAGAACCAGTAGGCATATGTATTAAAAATCTTTTTTGTCCATTAAAGATTAGATTAATAACTTTCCTTCTAATTCTTTCCTGAAAATCATGTAGTGTTGCTTGGCATATAGATTTTGTTGTTGGATCTTGTTTTACTATATCATCTATTTCATATTCAAAACCATAATAAGATATTATTTTTTTCCTGATCATTAAAGTTGACAATTCCGTCAATCTTTCTACCGGACGCTTACAAATGACTGCAAGTTTTTCATTTTCAAAAAGAAGTAAATCTTTTATTATTTTATCTTTTAGGATAAGTTGGCTAAAGTTATCTGCAACGAGTTCGTTAATATCAATAAATTCATCCGTATAATTATCATGATATAGGGTTATCGCACTAACATAAGATTTACCCAAATATTCAATTTTTTTACCATCGGGGATGTGTTCAACTAATTCGTGAATACTTATCATATCAATCATTGATTTGTTCAATTATTCTATTAACTTGCTTTAGCAAATCCACTTTTTGTTTTTGAGATTTTATTTTATAATTGACTAATGAAATAGCTTTTATATAATCTTCTATTGGAACATTCTTATCGAAAGTCACCTTAATTTTACTCCCTTCAAATGAGGAATTTATTGCACGAGGCATACCCATTTCACTAATTATTACAACATCATTGATCATAAACCGATCGTCTTTCATAGTATAGGTGTAATCACTCGGGTTATATTTAATCAAATTTCTAAAATAGCTCCACAAGTAATTCTGGACTACTTTCTTTGATATTTTATAATCGTATTTAGAAAAGATTTCCTTTGATATTTCTCCTGTTGTAAGAGCTTTTTCTGCTTCAACTAAAATCTGATTAATGTAAAATATTTCTTTATCCATTCTTCTTAAGCTTCTTAAAAACTGTCAATAGATATTTCGCTCTGCTAGCCTGAGCATAAAGTATTTTCATATCGGGATTCAACACTTTATCAGTATCAATAATGAAGACTATCTCAACCTCTAATCCCTTAAAAATATTGATAGAAGAATAATTGACACAGTTTCTATTCAATTGACCTGTTCTCCCCGAAAGAGATTCAATTTTATACCGATCAAACTTTTTAGTATTTGCCAAGCATGACTTTCGCTTGTCGGCATTCATCATCAGAAGTATTTTGTTAGGCGATATATTTTCTTCTTCAACCAAATGAAGCCACTCTGCTTTTATCTTGTTCATTTGGTCAGTATCATTGCTGTATTCAATAATCTTCACAGGCTCACCATGCACAGCATCTTCTTGGTACTTAATATCGCGTTTTGAATACCGCTTTAGAAAATCAATTATTTGAACTGTATTTCTGCAATTTTCCGTAAGATCAAACTGAAAAAGATTCCGATTAAGCTTTACCTCAGAGTTGGCTCCGAAAATATCTTGATCACTATCTTTAAAAATGTAAAAACTCCCTTTAGGCTTAATTAAGAGTTCAAGGGTTTCAAACCATTCCGTCTTCAAGTCTTGTGCTTCATCTATGATAATTGTATCATATTCTGGGATAAAGCCTTTAAGTGCTTCCATCATTTTTATTGGAACTCCAAGCTCCCAAAACTCTTGATCTTTATCAGCTCCATTCCACCAATTCTCATCAATCCTATCAATATAACCTCTTGCCAATGAATGATAATTGGCAACCTGTGGATTTTCAACGTTGCCCAATCCATATCTAATATTATTGGCTAATACTCTATTAAATGTTAAAAGCAATACCTTTTTCCCTTGGTCTGCTTGTTCTCGAGCAATAGTAGTAGCCATTATTGTTTTCCCTGAACCTGCCGGCCCCCTTATTAAAATGTTAGGATTAATACTGATTAAACGCAACAATTCAAGTTGCTTCTTGGTCAATTCAATAAATTTTATTTCTGCGGCCTCAATCTTCTTGTGCAATGGGAGTGCAAATCCAAGATTTCTAATTAATGGTTCCTTAAAACGATTATAAACTTCTATTTTATTCCCTTTTTTAAAAGACCACTGTTCATAGATGTACTCAAAGGCTGATTGAATAAATTTTTCAGGATATGTCAAAGCAACAGAGTCAAAATACTGCCTTTCATGTAATTCTGTTGGTAAGAATTCATTCCCCGGATTAAACATATCCGGAAACCAAACCGCCCAGCCCATTGGCACATCATTAACTAAAAAATCAAATCTTTTAATTAAACTATGCAATATTGATGTTACCTGATCAGTTGGACTAGGGAACAATTCACGTCCATTTTGTTCCCATCTGGAAGTAATTCCATCATAACTTATTTGTCCACCTTTTACTTCAATAATTAGAATACCCCTGATTCGCTGTTTCCTTATATCTGCAATGATAAAGTCAGCTTCATATTCTACTCGCTCCCCTTTTTCCAGAGCAGAAAAGCTTCTACTAAAAAAAACATCGTAATCATCCTTGTTTAGTTTGTTTAATGCTAAAAAAGTAGCTTGCTCTGCTTTATTATTGTTATTTAATGGAAAATGTGCAGGGTATATCATTAATTTACACTTTTAGTACAACGTTGCCTATTTTTAAATTGTCCTCGAATCTAAATCCACATCTAATTGAAATCTTTATAATTCAATATTCGTCCATTTTTCCCCTATATTCTTGATTGCAGCTACTAAGTCTCTTATTTTCAGTGAATCAATACAGACTGAGACTCGGTTTTTGGCTTTTATTATAGGTGGCTTAAATGTAATAATGATTTTATTTATTAGCAAACGGTGAGAATTTCAAAGACCATAATATTCATACAATAATATTTGAGTCTAATCGAGCACTAAAAAAGTAATTAGAGATAGTCAATTTGATTGCGGCTCATATCAATTCTATCTCGAATAATTCTATATTAGATGATAAAATGATATTGATGTGACTAAGTAAAAGTAAGGTGGAAATTAACACCAAACTTCAACTCTCACAGACACCACCACTATAAAGCTTGAAACTTTATATTTTAGCAGAAATTCTAATCCTAATTTCGATAAAGTATAATGTTTTTAGATTTATAAATTTTAAAATATAAACCTAATAACTTTATAAAATCTGCTTAACCAGTTTTTCGATAGTGTCTCTCCCTGATTTTATCCAAATCAATATTAAATCCTTCTGGTGAATCGGATTGTTTTTTAAGGGTACTATTCAACTTGCTTTGTGATCGTCCATCTGGTGCAATCCCAGCAATTCTGGGAGACATATAAATCTCAGAAAAGGAATCAGAATCAAATCTTTCATTTATATCATGAACTTCCTTTTGGATATCGGTTAATTCATCTTTTTCAAAATGTTCTATTACTGTCTTGCGACTCAAGCCGGTCATTCTTGCCACCGCAGCTTTTGTTATCTTCTTCCCTTCTGATTTAAGTTGTTTCTTTGCTTCAATAATTTTTTCAATTGAAGAATTCACTTTTCTTTTTCCATTAAGTTTATTGGCAATGTTCCTTTTTTCATCACCGGTTAAGTTACTATCAGGGTTGAAATGAAGGTACTTTGTTCTGATTAACCTAAAATAATAATCTTCTCTCTGAGTAATATTGTAGGTGAAATTAAAAAGCCGGTCAAATTCTTTGGATTCCATGCCGGGACATGCAAAGTGTTGATTTATAAAATAAAGGTAAGAGTAGATAAATTCCACAGGTAAAACGGGATTTAAATATACCAGAATATGAATCATTACCGGATATAATTTATGCTTTGTTCCATCTTTTATTTTATTAGGAAAATATGAACTAGCAAAATCAACAGGATATAGATCTAGTACTGGATTTTTTACTTTAATACTAGTGCTGGTTTTTATGCTTTTAAGTACTTCTTTTATATCAATTATTGAATGTGCGTAATCCAATATAATATTACTAGTATTAGTATTACACCATGACTTATATTGTTCTACGCACTTTTCATCAATCTCAAGATAAATGGAATTGGTTGGATTAAAAAATACATCAGAGTCCTGTGAAATAAACATCGCCCTACCGATCCCCTTGCTTTTATCATCAACCGGTTCTCCTTTTAAAACATATTCTTTGAGATAATACCAATATAGCTGATGATTTTCTCTGGTAATTTCATTTTCAATTTTGAATAGCACAGAAATACCACCCATGCTGCTGGAGAAACACACCAGCGCAACCATATGACCAAATTTCTTTATGAAATAATCTTTATACTCTCTGGTTTTGGATATCGGCACGTCTAGGTCGATGTAAATGTAGCCGGAAAATGATTTGAAATTCTCTTGGAATGATTCATCTTCAAGTTTTCTTCTTGAAAGAATACAATTAGGAGTAATGTATGAAAGTGATTCCTTCACTTCTTTATAGTCATCACCTTTTTCTCTCAGAGCTCGAATTCGCGTTATTGTCTTTTTTTGAGGATTATCCTCAATCAACTTAACCAGCTCGGTTATGTCGATTGTCTTTTTACATTCTGTATCTGTGATACCATTTTTGAAATAACTAAACATTGTAAAAAAAGTTCCCCAAGTTTCGCTGATAGTGGCAGTTACTCCGAGGAGACTTTACTAATCTCTTTATTTTATCGCCAATACCACTATTATTGGTCTTCATTTATAAATAGTACGAAAATTTTTGGGGAAAGTCAAGGCTAGAACCTCTACAACAGAGCTAAAATGGTAGCAGTTAATACCGAATCAAAAAATAATTTTAAAAAAACAAACTCTCAAAAGTCCTGTGTTTACAGACCTTTTAGAATAATAATTTTTACTATACACATATATACGGTAAAATATATACCATTACTATTTGGTATTTAAAAATATTTCACGTATATTTGAATAAAAATTTCGAATTATGTATCAAGAAGTCGAAGAAATAAAACAAACACTAAATTCATTGATAACGAATTTAAGAAATAAAATCAGGTACAACGATCCGATAATTAAATTCATCGAAAAGGATCATGTTGGAATAAACAAACCTGATTTTGGTATGCGGATTCTTCCTCTTCAATTAATTGATCAATATGGTCCGGAAACACTTCAAATTGAAAAAGAATATTTGAAGCGATATAAACCAGATTACAATTATTACGATAAAATGTGGTACTCACATTTCATTCTGTACTGGAAAGATAAGGTGGAGTTACTGAAAAAATATACAGGCCAAGTTGAGGAACTAAAAAGTCCGTTGGAAATATATAATGACATAAATGACCTGATGATTAAGATAGAAAGAAGATCTTGTTTGTTAAATCCAGAACCAAGATATGTCGAACAAAAACATCAGAGAGTTAGTGGAGATACGAAAGAATATAAATTTATTCGATCATACTGGGTGGATGATAACGGACACAAAAAAAGGATGATATCAAGGATGGTTGGGAATAAGTTCAATCATCTGGAAGAAGAAGTTGGGAATTTATTTCACTCACTTCAATTTGCTGTTCATAGGAGTTATAGATATGTATCAGGAGATTCTTCAACAGTTTTTGACCTCGTTATTGAGAGGGAAAATTACAAACTGGTTATTGAACTGAAAGACACCAAGAATAATGAAAGTAAATTCAATAGCCTGTTCATGTTTGATGAATTATTGAACAGATATAGAGAAGAATATCCTAACGGATAATTTTTTTAAATAACATGTAAACCATTTTAAAATGTACATATGAATGTAATAAATCAAATACCAATCGTAGTGAAAAGTTTAATGGGATTGGTGTGTTTTTTTGACTCATGTGTATACCAAATTAAACTGTATAGAAACAAAAATTAGATAAAATGAAAACAACAAGTTTCACCAAAGAAGTACATATAAGTACACTGTTTCGACATCCTTTTCACGAGAGGATGTATGACGACAACGATGGTTCTTTTCTGAATGAATCCATCAAAAGAACAGGGAATAAACCGATTAATCCAATTATTGGAATTCGCATTCCCGGTGACCATGACAGATACTTCGTTCTGGTAGGTTGGAGTCGTGTTAAATCCTTAGAACAACTTGGACATGAGACTACTCAAATTACAGTATTTGATCTTGAGGATGAAAAGGAGATCCAAAGTTTGATTATTGATTCAAACAAACAACGGATTAAGTCTGGTTATGAGTTAATGATGGAATTTATCTATTATCTCGGTTATTATCCACAACATAGGGGAGTACCGGGCAATAGATACTCAAAAATTGGGAAGGAACTTGGAATAAGTAAACACCGGGTAAAAGACCTTGTAATGTTATATGAGTTTTTCAAAGGTGAAGGTGATTGTATCCTTGAAAGTGTTTTTGGAAAGGAGTTATCAATTAATCAAGGGAAGAAACTTAAAAAAATTGTTGAGAAATTTCCTGAGAAATTCAATTCGGAACAATCATTCAGAAAACTATGTAACAAAAATTTTGATTTTGAAAGGTTGAACTACTCTTTACTTAATCTTGATATCGATGATGACTTTGAATTTGAATTGATGGAATCTTACCTACGTAGAGATAAGAATTTTAATGAATTCAATAAAAGTTTAGATCAATATGGAAAGACCATTCAGAGAGTAGATGATCACAATAAAAGGAAAGTTGAAGTCCCTGAGATTGACGAAAACTACAAATCAAAACACGTACAACTTTATAATTGTGATAATAGAAAATTCAAACCACTTGAACCTTTTAGTAAATTAATAAAATGCCTCGTGGGGTCACCACCATATGGAAACCTAAGATTAAATGGAGATGATCCCGAAAACGAAACCGGTCATAACATGACTGGTCAGGAGTATGGTGTTTATCTTTCTGAGACTTATTCAAGATATAAGGAATACCTAGATCCGACAGGTAGTATTTATGTCATAATAAATGATTCCAGAAATGATCACGGATCATTCTCTCTTATACCGGAACACTTTGTTGTGGAGATGAAACTTAGAGGATTTGAATTGGTTGGACGTTATTCATGGAATAAAATCAATCCTCAACCCCGTTCATACAATGTGAAAAATATGACCAATGGTTTTGAGATGATTTACAGGTTCAGTCCTAATCCTGAACTATGTTATTTCAATCCTGACCTATTTTTGGAATTAGATGAACGTGAAAGAGGATTTAGTCAAGGATGTACCAATACCGATAACAAAGGAAACACTACTCGCGGAACACTTTACTACCAGTCTCATCTAAAAAAAGTACGTGATACCTTGGATGAACAAACCTGTCAAGATGTTATTCGGGGGAATGTAGCAAATCCGGAAGACTTCTTCCGTCAAGTCGATGAGAAAAGACATACATCGACCAGTCCAATATATCTGACATCAACCTTAATCTTAGAATCTACTAAACCGGGTGATTTGGTTGTGGATATTTGGGGTGGTGTTGGAAATACAATGGTTTCAAGTCTTCTTCTTGGACGTGACTACATCGGTATAGAAAAGGAAGAAAACTACTTCAAACAGTCCCAAAGACGACTTCAAATGACCGAAAAAATGATTGAAGATATTACTGTTAACTCTGGTGATAATGAAATTAAAATGTTACCAGCAGCATAGGAAATGAATTATAAATCAGGTGGATTTTCCACCATTAAAATTAAATACGATGGGAATTAATAGTTCAAAAGGTAACATGTATGAATTTGTGACACATACATGGAATACCGTAAAAGGAAAATGTTATCACGATTGCTCCTATTGTTATATGAAACGATGGGGACATTTGAACGATGTCAGATTTGATGACAAAGAGTTAAAAACTGATTTGGGAGAAGGGAATTTCATCTTTGTTGGAAGTAGCAATGATTTGTTCTCAACAGGAATCCCAGATGAATGGATTCAGAACACTTTGGATTACTGTAAAATGTTCGATAATCAGTATTTATTCCAAACCAAGAATCCCGTTCGTCTAAAAGATTTTGAATTACCTGAAAAATCAGTTGTGTGTACGACTATCGAAACCAACCGGATCTATAAGAATATCATGGGAAAAAGTCCAAGTCCTGAAATTCGTGCTAAAGGAATGTTTTCTATTGATTTACCCAAATACTTAACAATTGAACCAGTATTGGATTTTGATACGGAAGAGCTACTTGAGTTGGTGAAATTATGTAATCCCATCCAAGTAAATATAGGAGCTGATAGTGGAAACCATAAACTACCAGAACCTGATAACCAAAAGATAAGGGAACTGGTTGGGGGATTAATGATGTTTGTTCCCAATATCAAGTTGAAAAAGAACTTAAAAAGAATATATACCAATGAAGTGTTAGACACTACGGAATTTGAAAAGAAACTTGATCGGTTTTGTCGAAAACATTGGGATTCATTAGGTAATAAAATTATTAAAAAATAAGTCATGAAAACAATTAAACAAAATGGTTCGGAGAGTAATCCTAAAAACTCTCAGTTAAACATAAACATTCAAATTATTGACTCCAGAATTAACGAACATCTTAACTCAATCAAAGAAAAAACAAATGAGTATTGGGAAACAATGGAAGAAAGGTTTGAACAAATGAAGGATGAAGTAATGTGTTCTCTCACAGATAGAATTGAAGAAATCTTGGATGAGATATGTCCACTAGAGATTATGGATGAAGTGGATGAAGAAGAACTTGAGAACTATATTGACGAGAATTATAATGGTATGGTAGACCAGTTGTCCGATTTAGTTTGGGATAATCTTTAAACATGTTTGGTGTTTATTACCACCGACCTTCATGACCTAACTAAACCGGTGAAGTCTGAGGGTCGGGTAAAATCTAAATATTTATTAGAAATTAAAAAATAAAATTATGGCAACATTGGAACAATACAAAGATTGTCCGGTATGTAACTCACCGAATTGTTTGATGGAAACTAATTCCAGAACATTAGAAGAATATGCAGGTTGTCCAGACTGTGGATACAGATATGTTTTAAAATTGAAACGAGATGAAGAAGGTAACTTAATCCTGAAAGATAAAGAAAAGGGTAGATCATTGGATAATTTCATTCCAGATATATATGAATTAAAAAATCCATATGGTTCATATCTTATTAAAAAGGCTGGGTATGTTTCAGCCCAGGGGTCGTTAAAAGATATCGAAGAATACAATAAGTTTAGAAGATACATTGAAAAAGTACGACTCGAAAGTGACATTTCAGAGGTGATCATAAAGAGATATTGGCAAGGTCGGTTCATAGTAATTAAACTTAGACATGGCCTGCTATCTGATAATGATGACTTATGGGAATATAGACAAGAATATGGAATCCAGAATTGTGCTTCCTGTTCCTATTGTGAAAATCAAATGGAAGATGTTAACTGGGTCATTGGGGGTGAAAAACTGTGCCCTGAATGTTTTATGACAACTAATGACCAGTCTGAAAGAGAATGCATTGAAGCTGAAATCGAATACCAAGTTATGATGAATCAACTCGACAAAATAAACAAACAAAAAACAAATTAACATACAAAGTCATGAAATCAGAAAAAGAAAAAATAAAATGCTTAAGATGTAAATCACTAAAACTTTGGGAAGATGTTGATGAAAGAACTGGTGAAGGATTTGTTATGTGCCTTGATTGTGGGTGCAACTTCACTCTTAAATGGAAACAAGATGAAAATGGATACTATATTCTAAAGGATACATCCAAAGGTATTTCACCAGAGAATGTACTAATCGAGAAAACTGATATAAAATATCCTTATGGTATTTGTATAACAAGGATATCAAAGGGTCAATATGAGTTTGGAGTTTTACAAGAATCCAATGATTCTGACTTTCTGCGACAATATATTAACGATATCATGATTTATGATGACAAAACAGAGATAAAGGTAAATAGGTACATAAATGGGAAAATTAAATCGGAATATTTCCTTCGAAATGATTGGAAGAAATGAGGACAAGGACTGACTGAGGACTAGTAAGCGCCTTAAATGTGAACTGTCTAACTGCATAACTGGAAGCTTAATTTTTTGCTAAATCCGCTCTCAAAACCAAGACACCACCTATAAAAATTGAATAAATTATAAAAGCATACAAGCCATGATAAACGAAAAAGAATGTACAAAAATTTTAAACGGGGGGACGGTTAAGTTTTCCAAGGACGAGGTTAAGATGATAAGGGATTTGCTAATTCAGTTGGCAACTATAGAATACGAAGAATATAAAGAAAACATTAAAATAAAAAAATTAGAAAATGAACGTGATTTGTTACAAGCGGGTTAGTACTGATGACCAAGCTGATAGGGGTTTTAGTCTAAATTATCAGGAAAAAATGTTGAAACAATTTTGTAGTGTTAACAATTACAATATTGTAGATATATATACTGAAGACTATTCTGCAAAAACATTCGATCGACCAGAATGGAAGAAGATTATAAGTTATATCAAATCGCACAAAGGACAAGTTGACATTATTCTTTGTTTGCGTTGGGATCGTTTTTCACGGGATTTAAGACAGTCTTTGGCAACCATTGATTATTTGAATGAACTTGGTGTTAAGATTGACACTATTGAACAACCATTAGATTTGTCAAACGTAGATAATGATATTCTTTTGAGTGTATATCTTACACTGCCTCAGGTTGAAAACAAAAAAAACTCGATAAGGACGAAAGATGGGATGCATAGAGCGCAGATTGAGGGGTGCTGGACTGCATGCGCACCAAAAGGCTTTGTCAATCATAGAGATGAAAATAATAAATCTACTTTGAGACCAAGTAAAGAAGCACCAATTATCAAACAAGCATTTGAGAGGATGGCAACTGGTTCCTATTCCGCAGATGAAGTTAGAAGATGGGTAAACGATAAGGGTGTAAAAATAAGTAAACAAGTTTTTTTAAATACGTTACGAAATCCAGTATATACAGGGAAAATAAGGGTAAAACAACACTTGGATGAACCAGAACAAGTTGTAGAAGGACTTCACCCTGCCATAGTTGATCCGGAGACGTTTTACCGAGCCAATGAAGTTCTTGAGGGTAGAGTACGGAATATGAAGTTTCATGAGGATAAAACCGACATATACCCCTTAAAAGGGTTCATGACATGTCCTGTCCATGGAACATCAATTACTGCTTACGGAGCCAGAGGAAGATTGGGAGAACTTCACCATTATTACTTGTGTGTAAAATCCAAAGAATGTGGTCAGCGTCACAGAATCGAAGATGTACACGAGAGTATTGAAGACATTCTATCAAATATAAAAGTTTCAGCTCAAACGGTGGTGTTATACAAGTCGATGTTGAAGAAGTTATTCGAAAAGAACGACTACATAAGATTGGATGAGATCACAAGAACTGAAAAGGAAATTGATAAGATAAAACAACGTATTACAAACCTTCAAGACCAGTTAATGGATGGTGAAATTTTCCCGAATGACTTCCATCCGATGAAAGAAAGAACCGAAAAGACCCTAATAGGACTTGAACTCAAATTAAAGAATCTGAAACAAACGACATCACCTTTCAAAACCTTTATAAATAAAGAGGTTCCGATGTTAGAGAACCTTGTTGAGTATTACAAAAAAGCGGATGGAAAGACCAAGAAGAAGATTTTAGGTTGCATCTTTTCTGAAAAACTCGTTTTGGAGAAAGGAAAAGTTGCAACCTACGAATTCACCTTACCGATACAAGTACTTCTCAATGCCAGCAAGGTTTTCAAAAATTCGGGCACAAAAAAAGAGGTCGAAAATGACCTCTTGTCCTGTGTGGCTCCCCAGGTTGGACTTGAACCAACGACCTACGGATTAACAGTCCGCCGCTCTAACCAACTGAGCTACTGGGGAAGATTAATTCCCTTATGAGAACCGTTGCTTTTCAAAAGCGATGCAAAAGTAATAGCTTTTCTGAAAAGTCAAAACTTTTTTCAAAAAAATCTTGCATTCTTATTTACTCTAAAAAGGCACATTTTATCGGCGAACGAAAACTATATGAATGCTGTCTTGTTATACTCACAGAAAACCGACTCAAATTAATGTTTTGAACGACTTCAAAAAACAGTTTACATAATCATAAAAAATTAATAACGATGAAAAAAATGAATAAACTCTTTTCTTTACTCATGATCATGAGTGTTCTGACAATTACAGGTTTTAAAGCAAAAGCACACTGCGAAATTCCCTGCGGGATTTATGGTGACTCGGTTAGAATCGCACTGATTTACGAAGACATAGAAACCATCGAAAAATCGATGAACAAGATCAACACCTTATCAGATCAGGATTCACCTGATTACAACCAATTGGTGCGCTGGGTGATGAATAAAGAGGAACATGCCAAGAAAATTCAGGAGATTGTAAGCCAGTATTTTCTTCATCAACGCATTAAAATAGTATCGGCCGATGACGATGCAGCCTACCTGAAATACACGAAGCAACTCGAATTGCTCCATCACATTGCTGTTTTTGCCATGAAGAGTAAACAAAGTACCGACTTATCTATTATCGATACCTTACGTGAGAAAGTTCATGCATTTGAGCACGCTTATTTTGGCGACGAACATTAATATATTGCATTATAAATTTTAGGAGGAGCACAAAATGCTCCTCTTTTTTGTTCGAAGAATTACATTTAACTTATTAAATATTGACAAACACACACTAATCGCTAAATTTGGATTTACCAAATCACCAAAATGAGTTTGTTTATGAAAGCTCTCTTTTCCTTTGTGTTGATCTGCCTGTGCGTTTTTGAAGTGAAAGCTCAATCACATCATATTGAACTTCAAATTCAAAATCAACCCGAAAATCCCATTGTACTTGGCTGGATTAAAGGTGATAACTTTTTTAAAATTGACAGTGTGCAAGCTACAAATGGAGTTGTACGCTTTGATCTTCCGGACGATGCACATACCGGAGTTTACCGAATGATATTGGGCAAGACCGGTTATGCACGGGTAATGAATGAAGGACCTCAACAACTCGATTTTATTTATAACAATGAGGATATTAATCTAAGGACTGATTTTAAGGTTCCGGTTGAAGTCCTACAGGTGATCCGTTCGGAAGAAAACAGCTTTTATTACGATTTTATGCAACGCCAAAGCGAATACGAGAAAGCCATTTCGCTGATGGAACAGGAAGTGAACCATTACTGGCTGGATAACGACACTGCCAAAGCCATTAGTCTTTCCAACGAATTTAATCAGCTCCAGATGGAATGGGATCTGCGCATCGTTCAGGCCATGCAGCTGCACGCTGATTTGTATGCGTCGAAACTGATCGGAGCAAAACGTGTCCCTTTAAAAGACGGCTTTTTATCGCCCGAAGAACGCAAAGAAGCCTTAAAAGCTAATTTTTTCAATCATACCGATTTTAGCGACGAGAGCCTAATGTACTCACAAGCACTCACCGACAAAGTTTTTGATTACCTGGTTTTGTTCAACGATAAATCTTACACGCAACAACAACGTACCGCGGCATATAAAAAAGCCGTGGATGTGGTTCTTTCACTAACAAATAAAAATCCTGTAGTGTACGATTTTATTGTTCAGTATCTTATTCATGGATTTGACGTTCTGGACTTGCAGGAAGTTATCGCACACATTGAAGCGACAAAATAGCACTGGTAAAAATCATACTTTTTAGGAATTCCTGTTCCGCGAATTAGGTTTCCATTTTATTAGAATTACAGAATTCTTAAGAATCTTTATTTTAGCAAAAATTTCTACTATGATTCCAATAATGAAAATCATAAAAGCCCTGCCGGACAATACCTCGGTTATGGTGTTGACTGAAAAGACGGAGCAGGCATACGAACATGTAATTAACAATTCAGAACGCAGTTACCTTGAAACTGTACTCGAGAAAAAAACGGATGTGGTAATCTATCGGTTGCCAACATTATTATTTGTCGGGAAAATAAATAAAAACGAGGAAAGCTACCTGCAACTTGAAACCGCGCGTAAAAGTGGAGCAAAATTATTTGCGGCTTTAAAAGAAATCGATTCGCGAAAAGTGATGCTCAAAAACTTGTGTTCCCCGAATTTAATGACGGCTTTGCTTGAAGGTCTTTTGCTCAGTAACTATACCTTCGACAAATACAAAAAGGAAAAGGAAGAATTTTTTATTGAAGAGATTTTTGTACCGGAAAATTCCATCGGCGAAGACAAAATTGCTGAACTCATTAATGTAATACGCGCCATTTTTGCCGCACGCGACCTGGTAAACGAACCGTTGTCGTTTTTAACTGCGCCTCAGTTTTCGAAAGAAATGGAGAAACTTGGAACGGAAGCCGGTTTTGATGTTGAAGTTTTTAATAAGCAAAAAATCGAGTCGCTGAAAATGGGCGGATTACTAGCCGTTAATAAAGGCAGTATCGATCCGCCAACTTTTAATCTCCTGGAGTGGAAACCCGACAACGCCACCAATAAAAAACCTGTTGTGCTGGTTGGTAAGGGTATTGTTTACGATACAGGCGGGCTAAGTTTGAAGCCAACCCCCAACTCCATGGATTTCATGAAAACCGACATGGCCGGTGCCGCCGTGATGATCAGCACACTATATGCCATTGCCAAAAACAAATTGCCCATTCATGTAGTTGCTTTGATTCCGGCAACAGACAACCGCCCCGATGGGAATGCTTATGTCCCGGGCGATGTGATCACCATGTTCGATGGAACAACGGTTGAGATAAAAAATACTGATGCCGAAGGCCGGCTTATTCTGGCCGATGCGCTGAGTTATGCAAAAAAATACAATCCGGAACTCGTGATCGACTACGCCACTTTAACAGGTTCAGCCGATATTATTGCCGGCACGCACGCAGCAGTGGTAATGGGTAATAGCGAAGAAACTATTGCTTCCTTAAAAAGAACCGGGCTAAAAACCTACGAGCGATTGATTGAAGTTCCTATCTGGGAAGAATATGGCGAAGCGCTCAAATCGAATATTGCCGATCTGAACAACCTTGGTACGCGTGAGGCACAATCGAGCATAGCCGGGAAATTCCTGGAACATTTTACTGATTACAAGTGGGTGCATATCGACTCGGCAGGAACTCCGTTCTACAAAAAAGCCAGTCATTATCTGCCGGCTGGAGGAACTGGTTTTGGGGTAAGGCTTATGTACAACTTTTTGAAAGATACCTACTGCTAATCACGGCTATTTTCGTTTTTAACAACTTAAAATACAGTGACCTGTTATTTGCTTATACGGTCCTCCCGGCTATGAATCTTTCAATTAAAAAATTAACTTTGCAGCGCTTGCCAAAAAAGGGATGATTTTAAAACCGGTATCTGGTCGAATTCGTGCAGAGCTCGCGAAATACCGTAAAACGAACAAAACAAAAAGTGTAATTGCAACATAATGAGACAGCATAGTAAACACGACAACATAATAATCGGAATTTCACACGGCGATATTAACGGCATAGGTTACGAAGTAATCTTAAAAACTCTTCGCGATCCAAGAATATTGGAAATGTGTACACCTATTGTTTACGGATCGCCCAAAGTGGCTGCCTACCACCGAAAGGCGCTAAATATTAACGATGTCAGCTTCAACCATATCCGAAGCACCAAGGAAGCCTTTCATAAAAAAGCAAACATTATAAATTGTGTCGATGAACAAGTTCGTGTTGAGCTTGGAAAATCGACCGAAGAAGCAGGCTTGTCTTCGTACAATGCACTTGAAAAAGCTACTCAGGACCTCGAAAAAGGTTATATCGATGCTTTGATCACGGCTCCCATTAATAAAGACAATATTCAGGGCGAGAATTTTAAGTTCCCGGGGCATACCGAGTTTCTGGCCGAAAAATTCAATACAAAGGATTACGCCATGCTAATGGTGAGTGAAACCATGAAAGTTGGGGTGGTTACCACACACATTCCTATTTCGGAAGTGGCACAAAGCCTGACCAAAGAGGCCATTCTTTCAAAGATCAGGATCATTAATAAATCGCTGCAACAGGATTTTTCAATCACGCGACCGAGAATTGCAGTTTTTGGATTGAATCCGCATGCCGGGGATAACGGATTAATTGGTAAGGAAGACAAGGAAATAATACTTCCTGCTGTAATTGAGGCTAAAAAAGAAGGAATTATCGCACTTGGTCCTTACCCCGCCGATGGCTTTTTCGGATCGGAAGATTACCGTAAGTTTGATGCAATTCTGGCCATGTATCACGACCAGGGACTGATTCCTTTTAAGCTGGCTTCGTTCGATCGGGGTGTGAACTACACTGCGGGTCTTCCGGTAATACGAACCTCGCCTGCACATGGTACTGCCTACTCGCTGGCGGGAGAAGATAAAGCTTCACCCGAGTCGTTCAGACAGGCGCTTTACCTGGCCATCGATATCTACAAAAACCGACAGATATACGACGAAATTTCAAAAAATCCACTGAGGAAATACGAAATCAACCCCAACCAGGTGGATGAAAGCGTTGATATTGAAGCAAGCGAGGAAGAAGATAACTTATAAAAGGGATTGACATGTACGAATATATCCGGGGCAATATAGCGGATATCAGTCCGGCCAACATTATTATTGAAGCGGGCGGAATAGGCTATTTCATTCATATTTCATTGAATTCATACAGCCAACTTAGCGGGAAGAAAGATACACGCTTGTACCTTCACCAGATTGTACGCGAAGATGCACATACGCTCTATGGTTTTGCCGATAGCAAAGAGCGTGAATTGTTCAGAAACCTGATCTCGGTAAACGGCGTTGGAGCAAGTACGGCAATTATGATGCTTTCCTCCTTAACAGCCGACGAAATTCGCACTGCAGTAACCACCGAAAATGTTGCTGTTTTAAAGGCTGTAAAAGGCATCGGGGCAAAAACCGCACAACGTATTATCATCGATTTAAAAGACAAGCTCGGAAAATTATCTGAAAGTGGTCATATTTTGCCGGCAACAGACAATACAATACAGATTGAAGCGTTATCTGCATTAGTCATGCTGGGGTTTGCAAAAAAGGACGCGGAAAAGGTAGTTTCCAAAATTCTTGGCGAACAACCCGACTCAACTGTAGAAAGTGTGATTAAACAAGCATTAAAAAGGCTGTAACCGGGAAGACCGTACCAAATCTGTCGAGAATGAAAGCACAGAAATTACCCGTAAAAATGGTCGCCTTTTACGTAGTAATTGATTTTTTATGAAACTGAACCGAAGGTTAGTAAAAATATACTTCATTTTATTCGCCGTAATGTCCCTCGCGATTCCTAACATGGTTTTGGCGCAGGATGTTCCCGAGATTGACACGACCGGCAACCTCCCCTACCCGTTTAAAGATCAACCGGCTTTTGGATATCCCGAACAGGATTCCATGAAGTTGTTTCTTAATAAACCCAGCAATATTAGGTACGAGGTGGAATACGATCCGATTACCGGACAATATGTGTTTTACGAAAAGATCGGTAACCTGAATTACCGCCTGCCTCAAAGTATGTCGCTCGACGACTACATCGATTATGACTTCGACCGTTCGATTCAAGACTACTGGAAAACGCGAACTCAATTGGAAGATCAGGACCGTCGCGGTGGTTTGCTGCCGCAGCTAACAATCGGAAGCGAAGCCTTTAACCGCATTTTTGGTGGAAATACCATCAATATTCAGCCACAGGGTTATGTTGAGGTGAGTTTTGGTTACCAGGTAAATAAAACCGATAACCCATCCATTCCGGAACGTTTGCGAAAAGTTCCGACTTTCGATTTCGACGAAAAAATTCAGATGAATGTGACCGGTCAGATCGGAACAAAAATGAACATGCGGGTGAACTACAACACCGAGGCGACTTTCGATTACGAAAATAAAATGAACCTGGAATACACCGGCGAGGAGGATGAGATTATCAAACGGATAGAGGCCGGTAATGTTTCGCTGCCATTGAACGGTTCACTGATTTCGGGGGCATCTAACCTGTTTGGGGTAAAAACCGAAATGCAGTTCGGGAAACTGAATGTAACCACTATTTTCTCGCAAAGTAAAGGTGAATCGAAAACAGTGGAAACCGAAGGAGGTGCACAGGTAGCAACCTTCGAAATTTCTGCTTCGAACTACGATGCCAACCGGCACTTTTTCCTGGCACAATATTTCCGCGATCATTACAACGAATGGTTAAAAAGTACCGCTGTCCCACGCTCACCGATCACCATTAATAAGATCGAAGTTTGGGTAACCAACAAGTCGAACGATTTTACAGAATCGCGTAACATTTTGGCTTTCCAGGATCTGGCGGAGCACGACCCGAACATTTACAACAATATTCCGCAATTCCAGGCTACACCGGGACTCCCTTATCCGCAAAACATTTACCCGAACAACCAGGCCAACGGTCTGTACAGCGAAATGAATACTACTTATTCTGATGTTCGTCTTGCTGAAAACATTACCGGAGTGATGTCGCAGTTCGGGCAGGATTTTGTGGGAGGAACCGATTTTGAAAAAATTGAACAGGCTCGAAAACTCAGTCCTTCAGAGTACAACGTAAATACCACACTCGGTTACATCTCACTGAATTCGGCATTGAACACGGACGAAGTGTTAGCCGTGGCCTACAATTTTACGATAAACGGCCAGACTTTCCAGGTGGGTGAATTCTCTACTGATGGTATCGATGCACCACAAACACTGTTTTTGAAACTGTTGAAAGGCACCAATCTTTCGCCCGGGAAACCAACCTGGAAACTGATGATGAAAAACATTTATAACCTGAATGCTTATCAGTTATCCCAGGAAGATTTTGAGTTGAATATAGTATATCAAAACGACTCGACAGGTACATATATCAACTACCTGCCCGAAACGAGAATCGAAGGACATATTCTTCTGGAGGTAATGCGCCTGGATATGCTCAACAAACAGCTAGATCCCACAAAAGATGGTATTTTCGATTATGTGGAAGGCATTACGGTGAATTCGAACACCGGACGAATCATCTTTCCGGTGGTGGAACCTTTTGGTAGCCATCTGACCGATTCCATAATGGATCAAGGTTTCATCGATAAATATGTGTATCAGTCGCTCTACGACTCTACCCAGGTAAAGGCAGAACAAGATGCCGAACACAACAAGTTTAAACTTATGGGTAGTTACAAAGGCTCATCGAGTTCCGAAATTATGCTGGGTGGTTTAAACCTTGCGCAAGGTTCGGTAAAAGTTACTGCAGGAGGACAAGTGCTTACCGAAAATGTGGATTATACCGTCGACTATACACTTGGTCGGGTTAAGATCATCAACCAGGCACTTTTGGAGGCAGGTACACCCATCCAGATATCCACAGAAACAGAGGACCTGTTCACCATGCAACGTAAAACGCTGATGGGAACTTACGCCAATTACGCATTCTCCGATAATTTTAACGTGGGTGCTACAATGCTTTATATGCACGAGCGGCCGCTTACCGAGAAAGTGGATTATGGCGAAGATCCGATTTCGAACCTGATGTATGGATTCGACACCCGCTACAACACCGAAAGCATGCTGATTACCAAAGCACTGGATGCGTTACCCTTTTATTCCACCAATGCAACTTCATCCATTAATTTTGAAGCAGAATATGCCAAACTGGTTCCCGGAAGTGCAAAAGCCATTGACGGTTCAGCCTATATCGATGACTTTGAAGCAACAAAAACTGCCATCGACATGCGCGCCCGTCAGTCGTGGATGCTGGCAAGTACTCCGCAATACCAGAACGACCTTTTCCCGGAAGCCAACATGACCAACACTTTGGAATATGGTATCAACCGTGCAAAACTTGCCTTCTATAATATCGACCCGCTCTTTTTGAGAAACAATTCCTTAACTCCGAACCACATCAAAAACGACCGGGATATGCAATCGAATCATCTTGTTCGTGAAGTGTTCGAACAGGAACTTTTCCCGGAGAAAGAATTTACAACGGGTGAACCGACTAATATACAAACCTTCGACCTGGCTTTTTACCCGTCGGAGCGTGGACCGTACAACTACGATGCAGGAAACAGCAACGCTTCTGCAGGTGTAAATGCCGACGGTAGTTTGCGCGCACCCGAAACGCGCTGGGGTGGTATCATGCGTGAAATCCAGACCAGCGATTTCGAAAATGCCAACATCGAGTACATCGAATTCTGGATGATGGACCCTTTTGTGAACGACACATTACAGGAAAATCAGGGTGGTGATCTATACTTCAACCTTGGTGAAATTTCGGAAGACCTGTTAAAAGACTCGAGAAAAGCTTTTGAGAATGGTTTGCCAACAACGGAAGAAATTATAAACGTCGATACCACAATCTGGGGACGTGTTTCAACCCAACAATCTTTGGTCAATGCTTTTGATAACAACCTGACTTCAAGACAATATCAGGACATCGGTTTTGACGGTTTGAATGATACCGACGAGCAATCGCAGTTTCAGCAGTACCTCGAAGAACTGCGATTAAGAGTGAACGACGATGCCTACCAGACTGCAAGTACCGACCCCTCGTCGGATAACTTTCACTATTACCGTGGATCGGATTACGACGATCAGGAACTCGGTATTCTGGAACGTTACAAAAAGTATAATGGCCCCGATGGAAACTCGCCAACTGCTGAAATGTCGCCGGAAAGCTACCCCACTTCGGCAACAACGATTCCCGACATCGAAGATATTAACGGCGATAATACGCTGAATGAATACGAACGTTATTTCCAGTACAAAGTAAGTATTCGTCGCGAAGACATGGTACTCGGCGAAAACTACATTACCGATATCAAAAACGCGAAAGTAGAATTGAAAAATGGGTCGATCGGCGAGGTCAACTGGTACCAGTTCAAGATTCCGGTAACCAATCCCGATCAGGTAGTAGGTAACATCAATGATTTTAAATCGATTCGTTTTATGCGTATGTTCATGCGCGATTTCTCCGATCCGGTAGTAATGCGTCTGGCTACTCTCGATCTTGTTCGTGCCGACTGGCGTCGTTATACCGGCGACCTTTCCGATCGTGTTTCAGCGCCTTCGGTTAATGCCGATTTCGAAATTTCTGCGGTAAGTATCGAAGAGAACGGAAGCCGCGAACCGGTCAATTACATTCTTCCTCCAGGTATTTCACGAGTGATCGATCCGGCCAATCCGCAGCTGCGCCAATTGAACGAGCAATCCATCGTTTTAAAAGCCACCGAACTGGAGCAAGGCGATGCTAAAGCGGCCTACAAATCGCTTTACATGGATTTCCGCAGGTACAATAAACTTAAAATGTTTGTACATGCCGAAGAAATTGAAGGTTCGCCTCTGCGAGATGATGAACTTTCTTTCTTCATCCGAATGGGATCAGACTACAACAACAACTACTACGAATACGAAATTCCGTTAAAGTTAACGCCTGAAGGAAGATACATTGGCGATAGCGAAGCCGACCGCATGATTGTCTGGCCTGAAGAGAACCTGATAGATATACCACTGGATGTATTCACTAACCTGAAACTCGACCGGAATGATGCTGTTCGCGAAGGCGGATCAAACGTAAAGATCAACGATATTTACGAGAAATCGGATCCGGATAGAAACAGCGGGAAGAACAGGGTGAAAATAAAAGGTAGTCCGAACCTCGGTAACGTTGAAGTATTTATGATGGGTGTTCGCAACCGACGTGGCCAGGTGAATACCGGACCAAAATCGGTGGAAGTGTGGGCCAACGAACTTCGGCTCACCGATTTCGATAAAGAAGGTGGTTGGGCAGCCAATGCCCGTGTTTCGGCACGCCTGGCCGACTTGGGAAGCGTTACGGTTGCCGGCCGAAAAAGAACCGCAGGTTTTGGTAGCATCGACCAGAATACGAACAGTCGCCAGCTTGAAGACCTCGACGAACTTGATGTTTCAACATCGATCGACTGGGGTCGTTTCTTCCCCGAAAAAGCAGGTGTACGCATTCCAATGTATTACGGTTATTCGAAAAGTACCATCAAGCCAAAATACAATCCGCTGGAACCTGACATTGAAATGGAGAAATCGTTGGATCACCTGGACACCCGGCATGAAAAAGATTCATTACGAAACTTAACACAGGATGTGGTTGAACGCAAAAGCATCAACTTTACTAACGTAAAAGTGGAGCCGCAACGCCAGAAAGAGAAAACACATTTGTGGGATCCCCAAAACTTTGCGGTAACTTATTCTTACAACGAAATCTCGAAACGCAACGTAACTACTGAATACAACGTGGACAAGACACACCGTGCAATGTTCTCGTACAACTACAGCAGCCGTTCGAAATTGATCGAACCCTTTAAAAAAGTATCGCTTCTTCAGAAAGGTCCTTTGAAACTCATTGGCGATTTCAACTTTTATCCCTTACCCACTCAGATATCGTATCGCACCGATCTGTTCAGAAGGTATCACGAAACTCAATCTCGTAACATTACCAATCCGAACCTGATCTTACCAACCAATTTTGAAAAAGATTTTCTTTGGAACCGCTACCTCGATATTCGCTACGACCTGACACGCTCGCTTAAATTCGACTTCTCGTCGCGCGCCACCTCGCGTATCGATGAACCCGAAGGACGAATTAACCGTAGAGACGATGATTACGAATGGAAACGCGATTCGATACTTACCAATCTCATGAATCTTGGTAGACCTACAATTTATGGACATACTTTTAACCTGAATTACCAGGTACCGATTCGTTCATTTAAAGCACTTAATTTTCTGAGTGCCAACATCCGCTACTCCGGCACATACGACTGGGTAGCCGGTCCAATGACCGACGAAGACATCAACATTGGTAATGTGATAAGCAACTCTGGCAATATGTCGCTGACAGGAAATGCCAACCTGCAAACACTCTTCAACAAAGTGCCTTATTTCCGCGAAGTCAATCAGAAATTCAGACGAACAGGAAGAGGACGAGGCAGCATGAACCGCAACTCAAGCCGGCGAAACGAGCAGAATAACCAGCCGCTTGAACGCAAACAGGAAGAAACATACAGTGCCAACATTCAGTTTAAAGCAGGTACACCACAAAAAGTCCAGCATAAACTGAATACGAAAAAGATAAAAGTTCTGGTTACAGGTGTTGAAGGCAAACCGATTCCCGGGAAGCTTAATATAATCGACGCCAACAACATTGAATTTACGGCAAATGAAGATGTGAATCAGGCCATGATAACCGTAAGCGGTAAACGCGGCGATCAACCATTCTTAAAAGATGTATTGGATTTAACTACACGTATGGTTATTGGTATTCGCACAGCTTCGGTCATGTACAGTAAAAACGGAAGTACCGTGTTACCAGGCTACCTGCCCGAACCATCTTTATTTGGAGCAGGGAATTACTCGGGCGATCCGGATTGGTCGGTTCCCAATGTACAATCGAGTTTTGCACCTGGCGTACCATTTATGTTCGGTTGGCAGGATCGTAACTTTGCACAAAAAGCCGCTGATAAAGGTTGGTTGACCATCGACTCTACTTTGAATCAACCGTTTTTATTCCGAAATACCGAACGTCTTAACCTTAGGGTTTTATGGGAACCTCTCCCCGACCTTCGGATTGATCTTACCGGCGAAAGAAACATATCGAAAAACATCAGCGAATTTTACAATTACGATGGATCAGGTAATTTCGTAGCTAACAGTTTCACCGAAACAGGTAACTTCAGCATATCAACTCTTACCTGGAAAACCGCCTTTTTCGCCATCGGTAAGGAAGAAGTGGTGAGTTCAGAAGCTTTCGAGAACATGAAATCGTACCGGAAAATTATTGCACACCGATTAGCTGCCCAGCGTGCCGCCGGCGGAAATTATGATCCTTCGCAATCGCATCCAAATTATCCGGGATACCCCGAAGGATACGGCCCCAACTCAGTTGAGGTACTGGTACCGGCATTCCTGGCAGCGTACCAGGATAAGGATCCGAACAAAGTTTCGCTCGATCTCTTTCCTTCGGCCAAGTTCATTCGCCCCAACTGGAGCATTCGTTATGAAGGAATGGTGTCAAAAATTCCGGGGCTGAATAAGGTGATGCGTTCATTAAACTTCCAGCATACCTACCGCTCGAGTTACACGGTAGGTTCATTTGCCACCAACCTGAATTACATGGAAGGCAGCGACGGTTTCAGCTACGTTCAGGATTTAGCCGACAACTTTGTACCGGCCTACGACTTTAATTCGGTAAGTATTGTTGAAGCATTCAATCCATTAATAAATATGGACATTATGTGGCACAGCGACCTGACCACACGGGCTGAAGTTAAACGGGCACGTAACCTCAACCTGTCGTTTGCCAACAACCAGTTGACAGAGGTGCTGACCAGCGAATTTATTTTTGGAATGGGGTACCGATTTACACACATGGACCTCATCATCAAAACAAAAAACTCGCAACAGGCTTATTCCAACGATTTAAATATCCGTGCCGATATTTCGTACCGAAAAAGCAAAACCATGTTGCGCCAGTTGGATAGCGACGACAACCAAATTACAGCGGGTCAGGGGAATTTCACCATAAAAACTTATGCCGATTACCGGCTCAGCGACAAATTTGAAATGAGGGTATTCTACGATCGTATCTTGAACAGTCCGTTTACCTCAACTTCTTACCGGACAACAAACGCCAACTTTGGTATAAGTTTCCGGTTTACCCTCGCAAATTAGTGTTAATGAAATCTTATGCTGTTCCAAGAATTGCCACCAAACGCAAAGAATATTTTGATTTGTCAAAAAAATGAATTTTCTTGCAGAAGAAATTTAGAAAAAGAATGAAAAATATAAATACAATATGGCTTCCGTGGTGGGGTCTTCTTACGTAAGTTAGGAGTTAAAGAGCCATATTGGTATTTTTTAAAAAATATTTAAACCGAAGGCCTGCTCCTGTTAAGAGCGGGTTTTTTTATAAAACGAATGATGAATTTAACAAATAATATTTGGTGGTGGCGTAGCAACTTTTTACAACAATCGTGAAAAGAGAAACGTCATTGGCAAAAATGAAAACGGCTCATCGAAATCACGGTGAGCCGTTTTTTTTTATCCAAAAATTAAAAAATACAATAATGGAAAGAATAACATTTAAACCTGTAGTCAGAAAAATACTCGCCGACACCGTTACTCCGGTAAGTATTTACCTCCGGCTGCGAACACTTTATCCGAAATCCATTCTGCTGGAAAGTTCGGATTACCACGGGCACGAAAACGCGTATTCGTTTATTGCATTTAGCCCGGTGGCCAGTTTTACCGTAAAAGAAGGCCACGTTACCAAAGAACTTCCGGGCCGTGAAAAAGAAAATTTCGACTTATCGAAAGAACGGATTTTACACGACGAACTGGATGCTTTTTATAAAAATTTCGACGTGGATTCAAGTGAGATCGAACTTCCGGCAAACGGATTATTCGGCTACCTGAACTTCGATGCGATCCAGCATTTCGAAAACATTCGGTTTTCTTCACCCAAAAAAGAAGAGTACCAAATACCGGAAACAAAATACTGCTTCTATAAATATGTGGTAGCCATCGATCACCATAAAAACCAGATTCATATGGTGGAAAATCTGATAGAAGGTGAAGAATCGCAAATTGATTATATCCACCATTTGCTGATCAACCTGAATTTTGCAACCGCCAAGTTCGAGTCCACCGGATCGGAGGAATCAAACATTAATGACGACGAATACAAATACATGGTATCGAAAGGAAAAGAGCACTGCTACCGTGGCGATGTCTTTCAGATCGTTCTCAGCCGGCAGTTTTCGCAAGAATTTAAAGGCGATGAATTTAATGTGTACCGCGCACTGCGTTCCATTAATCCATCGCCTTATTTATTTTACTTCGATTATGGCAGCTATCGCATTTTCGGGTCAAGCCCGGAAGCTGAGATCCGCATCAAGGAAAATAAAGCCTATATTCATCCGATTGCCGGAACGTTTAAACGGACCGGTAACGATGATCAGGATCGCGTACTGGCTGAGCAACTGAGTAAGGATCCAAAAGAAAATGCCGAACATGTGATGCTGGTTGACCTGGCACGAAACGACCTCAGCCGGAATGCCGAAAATGTGGTGGTGGAAACTTACCGCGAAGTCCAGTTCTTCTCACATGTTATTCATTTGGTTTCACAGGTTTCGGGCGAAATTACCGACAACACCAACCTCATAAAAGTACTGGGAGAAACCTTTCCTGCAGGAACTTTATCGGGAGCGCCAAAGTATAAGGCTATGGAACTGATTGATAAGTACGAGAACCAAAACCGCGGATACTACGGTGGATGTATCGGCTATCTAGGATTCGACAGAACCGTTAATCATGCCATAATGATTCGTTCGTTTTTAAGCAAGAACAACAAATTGTTCTACCAGGCCGGTGCAGGAATTGTAGCCGACTCGCAGGAAGAAAGTGAATTGCAGGAAGTGAACAACAAACTGGCAGCTTTGAAAAAAGCGATCGAAATGGCCAAAGAAATCAATTAGTAAATCGAAAAAACATGAAGATATTAGTTATTGATAATTACGACTCGTTTACCTACAATCTGGTTCATGCCATTAAAAAGATCTCGGGCCAGCAGGTTGATGTGTTCCGCAACGATGAGATTTCTCTTGAGGAGATCGAAAAATACGACAAGATTGTGCTTTCACCCGGACCGGGAATTCCCAAAGAAGCCGGATTACTTTTAGAGATCATAAAAGAGTACGGTCCTAAAAAAAGCATGCTGGGGGTTTGCCTTGGACATCAGGCCATTGGCGAAGCTTTTGGTGGCGAACTGCACAACATGAACCGCGTTTTGCACGGCATTGCAACGCCTGTAAAACTCACCGAAACGAAATCGTTGCTTTTTGATTCCTTACCCGACACGTTCGATGTTGGCCGCTATCACTCGTGGATCGTTAAATCAGAAAATCTGCCCGATTGTTTCGAGGTTACCAGCTACGACAACGATGGAATGATCATGTCGATGAAACACAGAGAATACGACGTGCAGGGAGTGCAATTCCACCCCGAATCGGTGCTGACTCCGCTGGGAGAAAAGATGATTGAAAACTGGTTAAATTCAGGTAACAGTGCAAAGTAGAGAGTAATGAGACAACTCGCACAACTCAATAATTAATAGTTCTCACTACTCAAAGCTCATTACTAAATACTTAATTATGAAAGAAATACTACAATATTTATTCGAAGGAAACAAACTTACTCGTGAACAAGCTAAAAACAGCTTGCTGGAAGTTGGGAAAGGTCAGCATTCCGAAGCCGAGTTTGCCTCCTTTCTGACGGTATTCAGAATGCGGCCCATCGATTCACAGGAATTGGCCGGGTTCCGTGATGCCATGTTCGAACTGAGTACAAAAATCGATCTCTCGGAATTTAATGGGATGGACATTGTTGGTACCGGCGGCGATGGAAAAAACACCTTTAACATTTCAACACTGGCTTGTTTTGTAGTGGCCGGTGCCGGTGTGAATATCACCAAACACGGAAATTATGCAGCCAGTTCAAACAGCGGTTCTTCAAACGTACTGGAGTACCTCGGATACAAATTCAGCAACGATGTCGATAAACTCAAAACGGACCTCGAAAAAGGTGGGTTCTGTTTTTTGCATGCCCCACTTTTTCATCCGGCATTTAAACATATTGCTCCTGTTAGAAGGGCGTTGAAAGTCCCCACTTTCTTTAACATTCTTGGACCGATGATCAATCCGTCATCACCAAAATACCAGTTACTTGGCGTTAATAATTCCGAAAATTTTAAGCATTACAAGAACGTTTATGAAACGATGGATATTAATTTTGCAGTAGTGAACAGCACCGACGGTTACGATGAAATTTCTTTGACATCCGAAACCAGAATTGGATTGAAGGGAACAGAAAAATTTCTCACTGCCGAAGATTTCAATTTGAAACCGGTTCAGGCTGAAAAATTATACGGTGGCGACTCGGTGGAAGATGCAGCAAAGATTTTTATGAGTGTGCTGGAAGGAAAGGGAACGGAAGAGCAAACAAATGTGGTTTTGGCCAACGCCGGGCTGGCACTTCAGGTGGTTTATCCCCAGAAGGAATTAAGCGACTGCGTGGCAATGGCCCGCGAATCGCTCAACGAAGGTAAAGCCTTGCAAAGTTTGAAATCTGTTATTCAATAATATTATGAACATCCTGGATAAAATAATCGAGGCAAAAAAGCTCGAAATCAAACACCAAAAAGAACTCATCGACATTGAGGTATTACAGGACATTCCTGATTTTTTCAGGGAATGCAACTCACTTCGTGCCAATTTGCTAAAAGACGGTTCATCCGGAATCATCGCCGAGTTTAAGCAACGTTCGCCGTCAAAAGGAGACATCAACCTATCGGCTAAAGTTGATAAAGTAACCGAAGCATACAGAAAAGCGGGTGCTGCCGGTCTTTCCGTACTTACCGAAAGAAGCTTCTTTGGAGGCTCACAATCGAACCTTGTTATCGCACGCGAACACAATCCGGATATCCCGATTCTCCGTAAAGATTTTATGATCGATCCTTACCAGATGGTGGAAGCCAAAGCTTACGGTGCCGATGTTATTTTATTGATCGCCGCTTGTTTAAGTAAAAACCAGGCAAGCGAACTGGCGCAGGCTGCTCAGGAACTCGGACTTGAGGTATTGATGGAAATTCACAACGAAGAGGAACTGAATATCGTTAACGAATTTGTAGACATTGTTGGTGTAAACAACCGCAACCTGAAAACCTTTGAGGTGAATATTGAAACGTCGGTGGAACTGAGCAAACTTATTCCCGAAAAATTTGTGAAAATATCGGAAAGCGGAATTGCTGGTGCCGACGAAATTAAATACCTGAGAAGCCATGGTTTTAGAGGATTCCTGATTGGTGAAACTTTTATGAAAACGAAGAATCCGGGAAAAGCCTGCAAAAAGTTTATTCAGCAACTGCATAAGTAATTGAAATCATCTGTTATCCCTGCAAAGGGATATTTGAATCGAAGAATAGAAAGAGAAATTTGATGGAAAGAAAATTGAAAATAAAGGTTTGCGGAATGAAGTATACCACCAATCGTGATCAGGTTGAACAGCTGGATGTGGATCTGCTTGGATATATTTTCTACGCACCTTCTAAACGATTTGTAGGTGAAAATCCCGAAGCCGGTCTTTTTGATGCCTCGAAATCAAAAGTGGCCGTATTTGTCGATGAAAATGCTTTTGAAATACTGGGGTTGACAAAAAATTTCGGATTTGAATTTGTTCAGCTTCACGGAAAAGAAAATCCGAAAACCTGCGGGATGCTAAAAAAACAGGGCTTGAAAATCATAAAAGCATTTTCGGTTGACGAAGCATTTAATTTCGATTCGACGCTGGCCTACGAAAAAGTGGTCGATTATTTTCTTTTCGATACAAAAACAAAGCTACATGGTGGTTCGGGTAAAAAATTCGATTGGCAGATCCTCCAAAAATACACCGGGCACAGACCCTTCTTTTTAAGTGGCGGTATCAGCCCTGATGATATTTCTGAGATTAAAAAAGTTGATCATGCAAAATTAACGGGTGTTGACCTGAACAGCGGTTTTGAAGATAAACCGGGACTAAAAAACATTGAAAAACTGACAAAGTTTATAGGTGAACTTAATTACTAATCCCCCCATCTCATCCCGACTCATCGGGATTCGACTGTCCCCCCAGGGGGACAGAGCTTTAAGAAGTGATAGGGAGGATGAATTAACCAGAATAATAGAAATACTATGAAATACCAAGTTGATAAAAATGGCTATTACGGGGAATTTGGCGGTGCATGGATTCCGGAAATGATGTACACCAACATCAAGGAGTTGAAGCAACGTTACCTCGAGATCATCGGGTCGGATGCATTTAAGAATGAATTCGACAAACTGTTAAAAGATTATGTCGGACGTCCGTCGCCTTTGTACTATGCCAACCGTTTGTCGGAACATTACGGAACAAAAATTTTTCTGAAACGTGAAGACCTGAACCACACCGGTTCGCATAAACTGAACAATACCATAGGGCAAATATTACTGGCCGAAAAACTGGAAAAAGACAGGATTATTGCCGAAACAGGAGCCGGTCAGCATGGCGTTGCAACGGCTACCGTTTGTGCACTAAAAGGCATTAAATGCGTAGTTTATATGGGAGCGCTCGATGTTTCGCGTCAGGCACCAAACGTTAAAAAGATGAAGATGCTGGGTGCCGAAGTTATTCCTGTGCACAGCGGCAACAAAACTTTAAAGGACGCCACCAATGAAGCCATGCGCGACTGGATCAATAACCCGGAAGACACGCACTACATCATCGGTTCGGTAGTTGGGCCTCATCCCTACCCCGATATGGTTGCCCGGTTTCAGTCGGTGATCAGCAAAGAAATGAAGAGCCAACTATTGGAACAAACCGGATCGGAATTACCAACACGGATACTGGCCTGTGTTGGTGGAGGCAGCAATGCTGCCGGAGCATTTTACCATTTCCTCGACGACGAACAGGTGGAATTGATCGGTGTGGAGGCAGCCGGTAAGGGCATCGACACGGAAGAAACAGCAGCAACTTTAACCGTGGGATCGACCGGTGTGTTACATGCTGCAAAAACCATGTTAATGCAAAGTTCCGACGGCCAAATCTCAGAACCGTATTCCATCTCGGCCGGATTGGATTATCCCGGAATCGGGCCAATGCATGCCCATCTGCATAAAACGGGTCGGGCAAAATTTTTGGCGGCTACCGATGAAGAGGTGTTGCAATCGGTTTTACTGCTCACCCAAAAGGAAGGAATTATTCCCGCACTGGAATCGGCACATGCACTGGCAGCACTCGATAAGATAAAAATGAAACCCGATGATGTAAATGTTATTAATCTTTCGGGAAGCGGTAATAAGGATATGGAAACGTACCTTAATTATTTTGGATATTAAACTACAGGAAAAATGAAGAACAGAATCAATCAACTTTTCGAAACAAAAAAGCAAAATATACTTTCGGTCTATTTTACAGCCGGGTTTCCAAAATTAAATGATACCGTGGAAATCATCCGTGAATTGGAAAACAATGGCGTCGATCTCATCGAAATCGGCATTCCTTTTTCCGATCCTACTGCCGACGGTCCGACCATTCAAAAAAGCAGTGAAAGCGCGCTCAAGAATGGTATGAATTTAAATCTGCTGTTTGAACAACTAAAAGATATCCGCAAATCGGTGAAGATCCCGCTAATTCTTATGGGCTACATCAATCCGGTTTATCAGTATGGCATTGAGCGTTTTTGTGCCAAGTGTGCCGAAGTCGGAATCGACGGCACCATTCTGCCCGATCTTCCACTCGATGAATTCGAAAGTCATTACAAAAACTTCTTCGATAAATACAAGCTGCACAATGTGTTACTAATCACGCCACAAACCTCTGAGAAGAGGATTCGGCAAATTGATGAAATAAGCGGTGGTTTTATCTACATGGTTTCTTCGGCATCAACCACAGGAGCCGGTAAAAAAGTGGAAGACTTTCACCTTGATTATTTTGATCGGATTAAAAAAATGCAGTTAAAAAATCCTCGGTTGATCGGGTTCGGAATTTCTGATCATGCTACATTTAAAAATGCCTGTAATTACGCCAATGGAGCTATTATCGGAAGTGCATTTGTAAGTGTTATTTCTGATTCAGAGTCTGTTAAAAATGACATTTCAAACTTTGTAAAAAGTATCCGTCAATCCAATTAAAAAAAGAGGTATTTGTTTACCGCGCAACTATGTTTCTAAACAGGTAATCAGTGTTTTTTTCGGTAATCTGTTCAGGTACAAATTGTTAATCAAAAAAGACATTGAAAACAACTATTAAATAGTGTTAAAGCATATTTTACAGCATACTGAAAACGCGAAAGGAAAGTTATCTTAATAGCAACAATCACAAAAAATAAAGAGCCATGTTAGAGTATGCTAAAATTATTCTTCCTAAAGTAAGTTTTAGTAAGGACCTGTTCAGAAAAGAACTGAACAAGTGCATTAACTGGGTTGAACCCGATCAAATTGGCGAGTTATATACCTGGTGTAATGCCAACTTTAAAAACAAATACCCTGATGTACTGGCCGAAGCTTTTGGCGACATCGCGGCTTAAAAAAATAGAAGCGGGCTAAGTCCCGCTTTTTTTATGTCAACTTCTCAATATTGTCGACAAACGACATTCAATAATCTACCAATCCACCAAATCCTTAAAAATCCGCTAAAATCCCTTACAGCAGACAAGTTGTATAATTTTTTCTGTCGTTCGCTGAAAAATTTTTCAAGGTATTTATTTCCATCTTATGTTTGAATAAAAACTATTGATCAGGAATTCTTTAAACGCAGATTTCCAGAAAACAATTTACGGGGAGAACGGGGAACAGAAATAAACAAGACTCCGCTTTTTTACATAGAAATAGTTAAACAGCAACGCAAATGTAAAAGGTGAAATATCCTGCCGGCTGGCGGATATTTAAACTCCCGTTTCCCCGGCGGGAGTTTTTCTTTTAGAAAATTCGAAGGGTAACAAGCATGAGTATAAACTTAAAATTTCATCTATGAAAAAACTACTATTTTTTATGGTGGCATGTTGTTTTGGGGTGTTGAGTGTATCGGCCCAAACCATGCGGGTAACCGGAACCGTAACATCATCGGAAGATGGTGCACCACTTCCGGGAGTATCGGTAGTTGTTAAAGGAACTACGACCGGAACAACTACCAGTATCGACGGAACATATGAACTAACTGTTCCTGAAAATGAGGTGCTGATCTTTTCGTTCATGGGAATGAAAAGCGTAGAAGTACCATTAACCGGTGCTACAGTTTATAATATGGCTATGGAGCCGGATATAATTGGTGTTGACGAGGTTATGGTGGTAGCTTATGGTACGCAAGCCAAAGGAACTGTTACCGGAGCTGTAAGCTCGATGCGGGGCGATGAAAAGATTGAACAGATTCCGATTGCCAGCCTCGACAAAGCCTTACAGGGAAACGTGGCCGGTGTTGTAGCTACAAGTGCTTCGGGGCAACCAGGAGGACGTACCCAGGTGCGAATTCGTGGTATCGGTTCCATGTCGGGAAATAACGAACCACTTTATGTTATCGATGGAGTACCGATTATTGGTACCGAGAATGTGTCGTTCTTTGCCGCCGGCGATTTGTCGAGTGCAGAAGCTACCAATCCGCTTGCCAATATCAATCCAAACGATATAGAAAGCATTTCGGTATTGAAAGATGCCGCCGCTTCAGCACTGTATGGTGCCCGCGCTGCAAATGGCGTAATCCTGATTACAACCAAACGAGGAAAAGAAGGCCGTACCAAGTTTACTTTGAGCGCACAAACCGGTTATTCGCAAAAAACAACCGACAACTACAAGGTGCTCAATAAAAGTGAGTACGAGATAATGGCAGCCGAGGCTTTGGTTAATGGCCTGGGATGGTCGCAGGAAGATGCCGACTCTTATGTGCAAACCGATTATGAAACAGATTGGTACGATGTGGTGTATCGGAAGCCAAAAGATGCCATGACCTATAACGTGGAACTAAGTGCACGCGGTGGCGATGCCCGAACCCAGTTTTTTGTTTCGGGATCGTATTTTAAACAGAACGGACATGTGCTGGCAACAGACTACGAGCGTTATGCCTCGCGCATCAACCTCGATCATAATGCCACCGACAAAATCAAAATCGGTGCAAATTTCTCCATGTCGTATTCCAATAAGAATGCGAATAATGGATCCTCAGCATTTGCCAGTCCAATTCTTGCTGCAGATTTAATGCTGCCAAACCGCCCTGTTTACAACGAAGATGGCAGTTACAATAACAATGACCTGGGAATGCTTAACAATTTCAACCCTGTTGGTATTGCCGAGTGGGACAGGAATGCACAGAACGAAACTTATTTTATTGGTCAGGCCTATGCGCAATATTCTTTCACGCACGATTTAACGTTTAAAACCACCTTTAACGCCGAACTGTATAATCTGAAAGAGGAAAAATACCAGAATGGTGCTTTTGGTGATGGACGCACAGTTGGCGGTCGTCTACAGGAAGGACGATCGACCGTTGAAAACTGGACCAGCTCCAATATCCTGTCGTACAAACATACATTCGACACGCATCACAATGTGGATGCCCTATTGGGATTCGAGGCCATTAAAAACAATTCGAACGGTTTAATTGCCCGAGGAGAAGGACTGCCCGAAACACCAAAATTCAGAGCGATGGCTGCAGCAGCCGAACCTACCTCTGTTTTCTCGAACCTAACCGAATGGAGCATGATCTCTTACCTTTCGCAAGTAAATTACAATTATGCACACAGGTATTATTTGAGTGGAAGTTTTCGTCGTGATGGTCACTCGCGTTTTGGTACCGAAAATAAATACGGTAATTTCTGGTCGGCTGCTGCCAGCTGGCGTATTTCAGAAGAAAACTTTATGCAGGAAGTAGACTGGATTGATAACCTGAAATTTAGAATTAGCTACGGTGTTACCGGTAACGCCGAAGTTGGTGATTACAGCTCGCAAGGCCTGTTTTCATATAACGGATATGTTTACGGAGGCACTTCGGGAGCTTCGTTCATTCAGTATGCCAACCCGGAACTTACCTGGGAAAAATCAAAAGTATTTAATGTGGCGACCGATTTTACCCTCTTCAATCGTTTGAGTACAACCATTGAATATTACATCAAACGAAATTCAGACTTCTTATTCGATGTACCGGTTTCAGCAGCTACAGGTTTGTACGAAGAACGTGTGAACCAGACGTACACGGCCACAAAAAACCTTGGTGATATGGAAAACCGTGGATTTGAGCTTTCCCTCCGTTCTGATAACTTAACCGGCGAATTTAAATGGGTAACTGAACTCAACATTGCGTTTAACAAAAATGAGATCATTAGTTTGCCCGATGACAAAGACCTGGTACAGGGAACAAAACTTCGTCGTGTAGGTGAAGATTTCCAGACTTTCTACCTGCGCAAATGGGCCGGCGTAAATTCGGATGACGGAACACCGCAATGGTACAACGAAGCCGGCGAACTGGTTTCCGATTTCACTGAAGCCGAAAAGCAAATTGTTGGAACTGCCTCACCTGATTTCGAAGGTGGTATAACCAACTTGTTTTCTTACAAAGGATTTGAGTTATCGGCCTTGTTCACCTTCGCCGTAGGACACAGCATTTACGACAATTGGGCGTTCGTGATGGAAAGTGACGGAGGTTATGTGCTTTCAGTAAATCAAAGTGCAAAACAACTCGAGCGCTGGCAGGAACCGGGCGATGTTACCGATGTTCCGCAAATTATGTACGGCGGCAATAACAACGCCGATGTTACTTCTTCGCGCTACCTGCACGATGCCGACTACCTGCGTTTGAAAAACCTGAAAGTAGCCTACAACCTTCCTAAAAGCTGGCTAAACGGCAGTGGTCTGGAAGACGTAAAACTGTTTGCTCAGGGCCAGAACCTGGCGACCTGGACAAAGTATCCCGGAAAAGATCCGGAAGTACAGATTAACGGAATTGAAGATTGGTTCTATCCTCCGTTAAAGACCATAACATTTGGATTAACAATTGGATTTTAATCATGAATAGAAGCGATACAACGAAACGCAATAAAATTCAAGATCAGGGCAATTGTCCTGAAAACGAATTGGAAAAGTTTCAAAGCTTAGCATTAAAAACTTTAATAACGAAAGAGATGAAAAATTCAATAACTAGAAAAATAATGGTGGCGATACTGCCCGTTTTCCTTTTGTTTGCAGCTTGCGACGATTTTCTGGAGAAGGATCCGTATTATGCCACTCCAACCGAGAACATAACCAGCTCGTATTCCAACCTGAAAATTGCCCTTACCGGGTTATATAATCATTTAACCGATCTCGATTATCTGGGTAAGAACTTCATATTGTCGGCCGATATACGAGCCGATGATACCAACCTGAAAATTGAGAACAGTAACCGGATGACAGCCCAGTATAAGTATACGCTTACCGACGGCAGCGGCGATCCGCAATATGCCTGGGGAATCATGCTAAAAGTGCTGAATCAGGCCAACATCATATTGTCGGCCATTGATAATGTGGAAGATGGCACGCAAGCCGAACGTGACCAGCTAAAAGGTGAAGCTTTGACCATCAGAGCCATGGTTTTATTTGATATGGCCCGACAGTTTGCACAACCTTATAACCTGCCTTCATCGGCAGGAAGCATAGCTGCCGGCACAGCCGATGGCAATGGCGGACACCTCGGTGTACCCGTTCTGACCAGCCCGACTGACGATCCGTTCAGTTTGTTTCCTGAGCGCAAAACTGTGAAGGAAGTTTACGATCAGGTTTTGGCCGATCTCGATGCTGCCGTGCAACTTATGCCACAGGCTTCTAATCCCAATTTCATTAACGGGAACACAGCCCTGGCACTTCGGGCACGCGTAAAATTGTACAAAGAAGACTGGGCCGGTGCTGCCAATGATGCAACCTCGGTAATCGAGAGTGGGAATTATGAACTATTGAGTGCCGATGCTTATATTCCAAGTTGGGGGAAAGAAAATACTTCGGAATCGATTTTTGAACTGGCACTTACCAAATCAACTTACCTGGGAACCACAGCACTGGGTTATATGTACGACACCCGGGGTTATGGTGATATGGTTGCCTCATCTGCCTTGCTCGATCTGTTTGAGGAAGGCGATGTACGTGGAGTTGTGAAACAGGGTGAACCCGATGCCGGACCTCCGGACGGAGAACTGATGTTCTACGAAGTGGATGGTTTGGTTTATACCAACAAATATCCGGGCAGGGATGGTACCGCCGGTCTCGACAATACTAAGATTATTCGTTTATCAGAAATGTACCTGATACGAGCAGAAGCTAACTTCGAAGCCGGAACAAGCATCGGGGCTGCTCCGCTCGATGACCTCAATGCAATTCGCACAAATCGGGATGCATCGGTTTTTACCGAAATTGATGCAACAAAAATCGAAAACGAACGACGTCGCGAACTGTGTTTCGAAGGGCATCGATTGTTTGATATTTTGCGAAAAGGGAAGGATTTGGAACGAGGCGACGATTACTGGGCGGCTCAATCCGTAAGTTTTCCGAATGAACTTTTTATTTACCCGATTCCGGACAATGAAATGGATGTAAATCCGAATATGGTTCAGAATCCAGGGTATTAATTTGAGTCTGATGCGCAAAAAGAGCAGCCTAAAGGTTGCTCTTTTTCACTTCTATGCATTTTTAACAGTCCTGAATCAGTCTTTTATAAGTTTAATGGACACCTCAACTTTATTAATCAAATATTGATCCTTATCCTTTTGTCGTTGGATCTTTTTTACCACATCCATTCCTTTAATCACCTGCCCAAATGCTGCAAATCCCTGACCATCCGGATTGCGCTTACCGCCAAAATCCAGTTCAGGTTGGTCGCCTACACAAATAAAAAACTCAGTGGTTGCCGTTCCCGGTGTGTACCGGGCCATCGAAAAAGTTCCATTTTTGTGATTGATACCCGTCATTTTTGTGGTCTCATGCAAAATCGGTGGAATCAGATCAATCAACTGATCGTCGAAAATCCCACCCTGGATCACTTCAATTTTAACCTCGTTATTAGGCTGGTTATCCATGCGCACGGTTCGATAAAATACTGCATTTTCATAAGTTCCTTCTGCCAGATGCTTCAAAAAATTATGAGCGGTAATCGGCGCATGAACCGTATCTATTTCCACAATGATGTCGCCAAAGTCGGTTTGCAGTTTTACTTTGGGCAACCCGGTGGCAAAACTTAATTTAACAAAAACAATAAGTAGCCCCGTTAACAATATTACTTTCTTCATTTTTTAATTTGAATAATATGTTTTACTTGCAATCAAAAGTAAGAAAAGCGATTAACAAACATTATCTGGGTTTAAATTTACGCTTGAATTATCCGTCAACCGGCGGTTGATTCGTTATCTGATCACGAAAGTTAAACATATCTTATTGCTGCTGTTATGAATACAATCTACATGAAAAGAATTCAGGCACTTTTGCTACTGGTGCTTCTGTCGTCATTTGCTTTGGCACAACCGTCAACGCTATTACAGTTCCTGGAAAAACAACCCCAGGTAAAAAGCATTGAGGAACTTGAAACAAACGACTTTTTTACCGAGAAATACAAGATTATGGTGGAGCAGCCGCTGGACCATAAACACCCAAAAAAAGGTACTTTCCTGCAACGTGTTATTATCAGTAACAAGAGTGTGGACCAACCCGTTGTTTTTATTACCGAGGGCTACAATGGAGGTTATGCCGAACGTCAGAGGTACATCAACGAATTGAGTCCTATTTTAGAAGCCAACCAGATTTGTATGGATCATCGTTACTTTGGAGAATCGATGCCCGATCCCCTTAACTGGGACTACCTGACCGTTAGAAATGCTGCTGCCGATCATCATGAAGTCATTCAAATGATGAGAAAATATTACGAGGGAAAATGGATCACCACCGGAATAAGCAAAGGGGGGCAGACTGTTGTTTACCACCGCTGGCTTTACCCGAACGATGTGGATGTTTCAATACCTTATGTGGCGCCACTGAATTTCGGTGTAGAAGATGGCCGCCACGAGCCTTTTATTGCCAACACCACCGGAACTCCGGAAGGCCGGAAAAAAGTACGCGATTTTCAGCTTTACGGTCTGAAAAATCGGACAGAATTTGTGCCAATGTTACAAGACTTTTGCAAGGAGAAAAACTTCCATCCCCGCTTAGATCCCGAGGAACTGCTTGACTATGTTGTGCTGGAGTATTCTTACGGTTTCTGGCAGTACGGTACTCCTGTTGATGCGATCCCCGCTCTGGATGCCGGAAATGAGGTTATTTTTAAGCACCTGGTCAGGGTATCAACACCCATGTACTTGTCGGATGAAGGGATCGAAATTTTTCTTTCTTTCTATGTTCAGGCAGCCCGTGAGCTGGGCTATTATGGATACGACACTGAACCGTTTAAAGATTACCTGCACATAAAAAGTGCTGAAGGCTGGTTAAAAAAGATTTATATTCCGAAGGATATAAAAGCAAAATACAATCCCAAAACGGCCCGTGAAGTCAAAAAATTTATTGATACGACTGATGCCCGGATTTTGTTTATTTACGGTGAATGGGATCCCTGGTCGGCATCAGCCTTTGAGGTACCTAAGAAGGATAATTTTCTGAAGATTGTAAAACCGGAAGGCAGTCATAACGCGCGTATCGGGAATTTACCCGATGATCAGAAAGCACTGGTAAAAGCCAAATTGGAAGAATGGCTTGAAATGCCGGTGAATATCGAGATAGAAGAATAGACCATCTCTCGATAGATGCTTAATGTCGTTCGGATCTGAATCCCTTGACTTTTTTAGAGGAAGAACAGGGCCACGCCACCAACAGTGATGATGGCTCCCACTATTTCTTTCCAGTTTACTTTTTCGTGAAAAATAACAACGGCCGGTCCGATGATGAGTACCGGCACGATAGCCATTAAGGTGGCAGCAATCCCGGTTTGCGTATGCTGCACGGCTAAAAGTGAAAATGAAACCCCAAGAAAAGGCCCAAAGAAAGCACCGAGTGAAATGCGCTTCATGGCCGATTTATTGCGCAAAGCCGTCCATACGCGGGGCCAGCGTTTAATAAAAAAGAACAGGACCGCAAAACCGACGATTCCGGTAAGCACACGAATTTGTGTAGCTGAAAAAGCATCGTAATCACCCATCCCCTTTTTACTGATCACCAGTCCGGCTGCCTGTCCAAGGGCACCGCCAAGAGCCAGCAGAATACCGGGCAACGAATAATTCGATTTCAACTTTTTGATGATTGTGCCGTTTTCCTCCGATTTTTCGCGTTTCAAAATCACCAGAACAATACCGCTCATAGTGATTGCCATACCAAGCCAGTTCATTGGTGTAAGCACTTCGCCAAGCATCAGCCAGCCAATAAAAGCTGCAAAAGGCGGTGCCAGCGCCATCAGCAGCATGGCTACTCTGGCTCCTATAAACAGGTACGATTCAAACAACAACAAATCGCCAATAACAAAACCTACCAACCCGGAAAATGCCAGCCATTTCCAGTTGAACAATGTAGCGTCGGTCGGGAAGAAGAAACCGCGTGTGATCCAGCTGTAAATACCTACAAGGAAAAAGGCAATGACCAGCCGAATCAGGTTGACGGCCAATGATCCGACTTTTTTACCAGCCGACTCAAATGCCAGTGCAGTAATGGTCCAGAACACCGCTGTAAGCACCCCTGCTATTTCCCCAAAGTGGTTTTGCATCTTTCCCGTTATTGACTTCAACTAAAAAAAGAACCATTCCCCTCAAAACGGAAGAATGGTTCCTTCTTTATAAAGTTCCGTTTTATTAGTTGGCCAAATACTCCTGAACTGCTTCACGGAGCTCGTCGCCACGTTTATTCTTGGCAATGATAGTACCGTCTTTTCCAATCAGGATACTGTGAGGAATACTGCTAACTGCATAAGCTTGTGCTACCTCGTTGTTCCAGTATGCCAGGTCGGAAACCTGAGTCCATGTCAGACCATCGTCTTCAATTCCTTTTAACCAGGCTTCTTTATCGCGATCCAACGAAACACCGAACACTGTAAATCCTTTATCGTGAAACTCGTCATAAACGGCCACTACATTCGGATTTTCACGACGACATGGTCCGCACCACGATGCCCAGAAATCAAGAAGTGTCAATTCGTTTTGTGAATACACATCAGAAAATTTTACCGGATTTCCTTCCGGGTCATTCTGGGTGAAATCAGGAGCGATCTGTCCAACAGCCACTTTTTTAAGTTTCTCAATTTTTTCTTTTAAAGTAACAACGCTGGGTACTTCCTGTATTTTTGGATCCAGTGCAGTTACCATCTCTTCCAATTCGGCTGCTTCTTTTCCGTACTGAATGTTATTCAAAATAACCGGAGTTACATAAGACGCCGGATGCTCTTTAACAAAATCTTCCTGAAGCGTATTTGTACTTTCATACATTTCTTCAACCTGTGCCATTAATTCGGCTGATTTTGCGGTATCGCCTTCAGCATCAGCAGTTCTTGCCTGCTGGTAAAGCGCCATGTACTCATCACTTATTTTTTTCAATTTATCACTTAACTCAGCATACTCATCGTGAGCTACCGAACCACGTACGTCGGCAAAACTTATTGAATCGGCTTTACCGCTAACCGACATTTTTGCATTCTCTACAAAAATAAGTGCTTTAGCACGCTGCCCTAAAACCGATAAATAATAGGCACCCGGCACTTCAACTTCACCTTCCAGTATTGCAGATCCATCAACAACATCGGCAGTGTCGACACCAACCCATGCTCCGTCTTTGCGTTCTTCAAGAACTACTTTTCCTTCAGCACCTTCGAGGTTAACGTCAATTTTAAACCCACTCTGTCGTGTACACGCAAAAAGCGCAACACCTAAAATCAGAACAAAATACTTTTTCATATCATTACAATTTAAAGATTTCATTGATAACGCTGAACCTTCACAATGATCTATTGGTCAATTTTGAATTGGATTCGGGACCCGGCGATCATTTCACAACTCAACTTCCTTTTGTCAAAATAATTAAGCCTCGAAGATAATCAAACATTTACAAAAATTACTAAGTGCAGTATTCAGATTGATTCCAAAGAAGATGAACTAAAAATGCTAAACTTTGTATTTTTACTGAAAACAAAACCGAAATAAATGGGCCAGAAAATAGCTTTAGTTCTCTCTGGTGGTGGTGCCCGCGGATTGGCCCACATTGGAGCAATAGAAGAACTTGAAAAACACGATTATAAAATAAGCTCGATAGCCGGCACTTCGATGGGTGCACTGGTTGGTGGTGTTTATGCCCAGGGAAAACTTAACGAATTCAAAGATTGGATATGCTCACTCGATCATTTCGAAATTTTTAAACTGGTAGATTTTACGCTGGGTGCAGGAGGATTAGTAAAAGGTGATAAGGTACTGAACGCAATGAAAAAATTTATACCCGACGTTAACATTGAAGAGCTGCCGTTTCCTTATTCAGCCACAGCAGTTGATATCATTAAACACCGCGAAGTGGTTTTTACCAGTGGCAGTCTGTATGATGCCATCCGTGCGTCGATTGCTATTCCAACTGTTTTTACCCCGGTAAAGAAAGATGGTGCCGTTTTAGTTGACGGCGGAGTTATGAATAATGTTCCGATATCACATGTTGAGCGCAACAAAGGCGACAAACTGGTTGTGGTGCACGTTAACGCGAATATTCCGGTGCTGAAACCTGAACTGAACAAAGAGGAAGAGGAGGAAAAAGAATCGAAATATAAAAAGTGGCTAAATACCTTTGCCGATTTCCTGAACGGTTCAAAAGAGAAAGAACACAAACTGGGATTTCTTTCGTTGATCGACAATACTTTAACAACCGGAATGCTTCGCCTGGCTCAAATGACCATCGAGAACGGTAATCCGGATATTTTAATCGAAACGTCGCGCGACATTTGTGGCACCTACGATTTTTATAAAGCTAAAGAAGTAATTGAAACCGGAAGATTAGCTGCCCGAAAAGTGCTCGATAATCAAGACTGATGAGATGACAAGACTACTTATCGTAAATAATGCCGAACCTGATATTCGCAAATTTGCAAATGCTTTAATAGAAATTGTAAAAACAGCCAATGTTGATACCGAATGCATTAACTATGCCGATTGCCCAACTACGGATTTAAAGGTATTCGACGGAATTATTCTGAGCGGATCACCGCAGGGCGATGAAATTGTGGAACATCATGCACCTTTTTTTCGGTGGATTATTGACTATAAAAAACCTGTGTTGGGAATTTGTGCCGGCCATCACGTCACGGGCCATTTGTATGGTTCCGAATTGTTGCGCAACCGTGAACCTGAATCGGGAGATTTTGAGATTTCCATCATCAAACCGGACCCAATTTTTAATGACCTCCCAAATACGATGACCGTAAAACAAATGCACAACGATTCCATTACCCTGCCTCATGATTTTGAATTGCTTGCTACCTCATCAACTTGTAAAAACCAGATGATGAAACACAAGGATAAACCGCTTTATACCTGCCAGTTTCACCCAGAATATTATAATCACGAGTTAATTCAGAATTTTGTAATGATCTGCTGCGATCGATCCCATAAAAAAACCACCCGTTAAAAAACGAGTGGTTTCCTGATGAATTGATTGATATAAATTTCTCAACTATAGCTTCGTTTATTTATCGGCAAAGCTGGCTCCTTTTTCGTGAACTGTATTTACCGCTCTTCCTGACGGATCGGCATTGTTTCTGAAAGCCTCATCCCACTCGAGTGCTGCAGCGGTGCTACAAGCAATCGATGCTTCCGAAGGAACACAAGCCGCAGCAGCATCAGAAGGAAAATGTTCGCTGTAAATTTCGCGGTACAAGTACTCTTCTTTGCTCATTGGTGTATTCACCGGGAAGCGGAATTTCGCATTCTCCATCATCTCATCGCTCACTTTTTCTTTGGCAATGCTTTTCAAAGTATCGATCCAGCCGTACCCAACACCGTCAGAGAATTGTTCTTTCTGACGCCAGGCCACCTCATCGGGCAGGTATTTGGCAAATGCTTCGCGCAAACAGTGTTTTTCCATTTTTCCATCCTTAGCCATTTTTGCTTCCGGATTAAACCGCATGGCCACATCAACAAACTCTTTATCCAGGAAAGGAACTCTACCTTCAACTCCCCACGATGCCAGCGATTTGTTGGCACGTAAACAGTCGTACATGTTCAGTCGGCTTACTTTACGCACGCTCTCTTCGTGAAATGCCTGTGCATTTGGCGCTTTATGGAAATACAGATAACCGCCAAAAATCTCGTCGGCACCTTCGCCTGTCAGTACCATTTTTATACCCATCGACTTGATTACCCTTGATAGCATGTACATGGGCGTTGACGCACGGACAGTAGTAACATCGTAAGTTTCAATGTGATAAATTACATCCTTAATCGCATCCAGTCCTTCCTGAATGGTATAGTGGATCTCGTGATGAACGGTACCAATATGATCGGCGACTTTTCGAGCTGCAGCCAGATCGGGCGATCCTTCCAAACCAATTACAAATGAGTGCAATTGTGGCCACCAGGCATCTTTCTCGCCACCCGACTCAACACGTTTTCCCGAATACTTTTTGGCCAGAGCTGAGGTTATTGACGAATCCAGTCCGCCTGAAAGCAGCACTCCATAAGGAACATCCGACATTAACTGACGATGAACTGCATCTTCAAGAGATTTCGCCAATTCATCAATATCAGCCGGATTATCTTTTACAGCATCAAATTCAGTCCATTCACGCACATACCAGCGCTTAATTTCACCTTCTTTGCTGTATAAATAATGTCCGGGAGGGAATTCTTCAATTTTGAAACAATATCGTTCAAGTGCCTTTAATTCCGATGCGACATAATAGTTTCCATACTTGTCCCATCCCTGGTAGAGTGGAATAATTCCGATATGATCTCGTCCAATCAGATATGCATCATCCTCCTCATCGTAAAGTGCAAAAGCAAAAATCCCGTTCATGTCGTCCAGAAATTTTTCCTTTTTATCGCGGTATAAAGCCAGGATCACTTCACAATCCGAACCGGTCATAAATTCATATTTCCCATCGTATTGTTTTCGAATCTCCTGGTGGTTATATATTTCACCATTTACACCTAAAATCAGTTTCCGGTCTTTACTGTATAACGGTTGGCCCCCCGATTCAGGATCGACGATCGAGAGTCGTTCATGCGCAATAATCGCTTTTTCTCCACAATAAATCCCCGACCAATCGGGACCACGATGACGCAGTTTTCGTGACATCTTCAGAACCTGCGGCCTCAAATCTTCCGATTTAATCTTTAAGTCAAATACACCTACAATTCCACACATATCTGTTTTGTTTTTTGTCTGTTATTAAGTGGAAGCAAAAATAATCACTTTGTCAAAACAACAAAACAATATCTGACATTTTTCTCAATAGATTAACATTTAGCTCGCATTTTAAAACATAAACCTGCAATATGTCATCATTTTAATATACCAACATTCAAAACTGCCCCCTCCCCTTGCATGGGTATGAATTGATTATTAGTCTTTTTTTCGTATACACCCCCAAATATATTTGTCAATATGATCAGATTAAGGTTAATATAAACCTCGGGGTATAAAATTAAGGGCCTTCTCCATAAATCGTATTTTCAGCCGTTTTAGGCACATTTTGTAGCAAAATGTCACAGCGAAAATTTGATTATTGTTTGATTATTAGCCAATAATAAAATTTCGGTAACTTTATCAGGCTTCATTCTTGTAGCAAACAACGAATATAATAGTCAAAAAATGGAATCCAGCTACTTCACCGATCTCGATAAAAAACCCGATTTCAGCGATTTAAAAACACCCCTTGGATCCCTATTCCCGGTATGGATGAAGATTCGCGATTTTGCTGTTGAGAAATATCCGAAAGCCATTGAAGAGTGGCATGTTTCGGTAAAAAGATACGGCTGGAGTTTTCGCATAAAGGATAAACGAAGGGCCATCGTTTACCTCTCTCCTCAAAAGGGACATTTTCGCCTGACAATGGTTTTTGGACAAAAAGCCACCGACCAGATTATCGTAACGGATATTGCAGATGCTATAAAAAAAGAACTTTTGAATTCACGGGTTTATGCTGAAGGAAGAGTCATTCGCCTGGATATTTATGACGACAAAATGGTGGAAGACATAAAAAAGCTAATAGAAGTAAAAATTGCCAATTAATTATGAAGAAAAATATTATTGTTACCGGCGGCACACAGGGAATTGGTAAAACCATGGTGTTGCACTTACTGGAAAAAGGTTATGATGTAACGGTTTTCGAAATCGATGAAGAAGCCATTAGCGAGTTCAGGCAGGAAATCCCGGATGACATTGTTGCGGTCTACCGGGTTGATGTTTCGGATGAACAAGCCGTAAAAAAGGCAATTGAGCAGGTAATTAAACGTTTTAGAAATATTTACGGGCTGGTCAATAATGCAGCGATTTCAAACAACAAATCCATTATGGAACTTTCGCTTGAGGATTGGAATAAGGTTATCGGGACTAATCTTACCGGTGCATTTTTATGTGCTAAATACGCTGCTACTCATCTAAAAAAGTCAAAAGGCAGAATTATAAATATGGCTTCAACACGGGCATTCCAGTCGCAACCCCATACCGAAGCTTATTCGGCCAGCAAGGGCGGTATTTATGCACTTACGCATGCTTTGGCAGCCAGTCTTGGTCCCAAGATAAAAGTAAACAGCATCAGTCCGGGCTGGATCGACGTATCAGCAGCAAAAAAGAATGCAGTAGCAAAACAATATAAATTCCGTCCTGAAGACCATGCTCAGCATCCCGCAGGCCGTGTTGGAAAATCACAGGACATTGCCAACATGGTCCTGTTTTTACTGGCCGATGAAAACGACTTTATTACCGGACAGAATTTTGTGATCGACGGAGGGATGACTACTAAGATGATTTATGTGTAAAAAGCAACTTTTGACTTTAAAGCATGAATAGTGGTTTTTCTTCTACTTCAATTTACCGGGTATTGCTGGCGGAGGAGGTGGCATCCCAGGTTTCCGATCATCTTTGAATTCCTGTTCCCTGTTAACAATATCTTTGTCTTTCCTGAACTTCAATGAAGTTATTTTTTGTTCATCGTCCTTTGACAATTCAACATGTATCTGAAAATAATATTTCCGCTTGTTTGCCACCATTTTATAATATGAGCGTTCATACCACAATTCATTTTTACTCTCTTTTACTATACTTGCAGGATAAAGAAATTCCTGATATGGAGAAAAATCGGAAATCATTTTACAATTCTTCTTTAGATCAGCTTCGTTATATTTATAATCTTCAGTAAAATATTTTTGCACTTCTTCTGGATTATTTTGTTCAATAAGATTGATTATTGCGATCGCAAATTCGAGTTTTAACCTGTTCCCTTTACCAGTATCGAATCGGTACACATTTTCCACCAGATCCTCTTGCGCTGTCACAGTAAGATTTCCAAAAAGTAACAGGGCAATAAATAAATTCTCAAGTTTTAGTTTCATGTTTGTTATGTTATTATTAGTAGTATACAAAAATAAAAATTTCAAGATACTTCATAAATCCTCTCCCCTTAAATCATTATCGATCTGACTGATGACTACTGATAATCACCTCATTATATTGAATGCGGGCTTTTAAATTTGTAAATTGTATTGAAAAAACAATTACATCCAGTACAATTCAGTAATACCTTGCACTTCAAAAACAAAATAGCAGAATTTGAACGTCTGATTGATCAAAAGTTTTCTCTTCCCGGAGATTCAGCGGACAAGCTTGCAGCTAAAACAAATTTTTTTCGTGCACTTATTACCAGCATCCCTGGCTTGTTCGTATTTGGATTGCTTTTCTGGTTGACCAATAAGTCCGTCCTTGCAAGCGCCTTTTGGATTTTCACTGTGTTCGAAATATTTATCGCGATCGTCGTTTTTATATATCCAAATCGATTCAAAATTTTTGTTCTGATTAACCAATATTTCTTCGTCATTTTCTCATTTTCTGCAACTTTATTTTTTGGTGGAATCCTGTATTCAGGAGGAATAGTATTTGTTGGCCTTGCCGGAGCCCTTATTTCTTTATCAGTTCTTACACCTAACCAAATTAAATACATCTTTATTGTTTATATAATTACAGTTATTACCGAGGCTTTTCTACAACCATTTCTGGTACCACACCCTGAGTTAACCCCGAGGCTGAATCATATACTTTTTATGCTTCACTTTTTGGTTATATCCGTCACATTATACCTGACCCTAAGTAATTATCTGGAGCAAAATATTCGGGCAAAAAAAATGGAAGCTGATCATTTAAAAGAGCTTGATGATATCAAAACTAAATTTTATACTAACATTACCCACGAATTCAGAACACCGTTGACAGTAATTCTCGGATTAACAAATCCCTCATTAAAAATACACCCAGCAAGATTAAAAAAGAATATAACACTAATCAGGCGGAACGGGAATCGCTTGCTTCAACTTGTTAACCAGATGCTTGATCTATCGAAACTGGAAGCCAACTCAATGACAATTAACTATGTGCAAAACGATGTAATACCATTTATTCACAACGTAATTGAACCGTTCATTCACCTGGCAAACGAAAAAAATATTCGTTTTCAATTTGTAAACAAATTAAAAGAAATGAATATGGATTTTGATCCTGAAAAAATGGAATCCATACTTAGCAATCTAATATCAAATGCGTTAAAATACACGCCAAAAGACGGATTGATTATTTTCTCTTTATCAAATCTGTCGACGAAGGAGTCGATGACCAGTTACGGATACTCTCCTTTGTCTGAGCTCAAAAACAACAATCAGCAATTCTTAAAAATAAAGGTAAGAGACAATGGTCCGGGAATTGATCACGAAGAACTGCCGCTCATCTTTAATCGTTTTTATCAGGTTCAATCAGGTTCGATGAATCAACACGAAGGTTCCGGAATTGGATTGCTTGTGGTAAAGGAATTAGTTAAACTGCTCGATGGTAATATATTTATTTCCAGCACCCCGGGAGAAGGTACTGAGTTGACAGTGCTATTACCGATCTCAAATAATGCACAAATTACTGACTATTCAGAATCAATATCGACGGACAATTCGGATATTGAATACCAACAGGAGTTTGTCATGGACGCAAATGAAGACAAAGAAACCAAGGAAATACCTCATTTATTGATTATTGAAGACAATGATGATGTAGCTACATACATTAAAACAATTACCGAAAAAAACTACCTCACATTTAGGGCTGAAAATGGCAACCGGGGAATTGAAATGGCATTGGAAAATATACCGGATATTATAATTTCAGATATTCTAATGCCCGGAAAGGATGGTTATGAAGTATGTGCTACCATTAAAAAAGATTTTAGAACAAGTCATATCCCCATTGTACTTCTTACTGCAAAGACGGATAAAGCTTCACAGATCGCCGGCTATGAAAAAGGTGCTGATGCATACATGGCTAAACCATTTGAGTCCCGCGAACTTTTAGTACGCTTACAGAAACTAATTGAAATACGTGAAACGCTAAAAGCAAAGTATAAAACACTGGCACTTGTTTCTAAAATTAAAATTGCAAAAACGACAGACCCGGAAGAGATGTTTCTGTTAAAAACAAAAAGGATAATGGAACAATATTATGCCGAGGATAATTTCACTCCTACCAAATTATCGGAACAACTTGGCGTTTCGCGTTCGCAACTTTTCAGAAAACTTAAAGCTGTAACCGGTTTGTCTGCCTCGCGCTTTATCAATTATTATCGGTTGTCGGTTGCTAAACAAAAAATTCAAAATACCAGCCTGAATATTTCCGAAATTGCTTATGAAGTTGGCTTTAAAGATCCGGCTTACTTCACGAGGTTATTTTCTAAAGAATTTGGCGTCTCACCGGCACGATTCCGGAAGGACCTGTCTTAATTATTTACCTCCACTGCACAGTGTATTCTTTAATACAAGTTTTTGAAACAATCGTCCAAGCCATTCAGATCTAATGGTGCTAAATTCCAGTAATTAAACTCCAAAAATTATATAAAATGAAAAATTTAGTATTGCTTTTAGCCATGGTCTTCCTTTTGGGTTGCGGCAAAGAAAACCTAATTCCTGCTGAAAGGAATTCTGACGATCTAAAATCAGCTTCCTTGAATGTTTTCCCTGATATACTTCAATTACCTGATGGATTTCAACCCGAAGGGATTGCTATCGGGAATTCACATGAATTTTATGTTGGATCCACTGTATCCGGACAAATTTACAAGGGAAATGTCCAAACAGGTGAAGGTGATGTCTTTATTCTGCCATCCTATCCAACGCAAGCCGGTGGATTGTCTTTCGACATTAGAAAAGGATATTTGTTTGTTGCAAACGGAATGATGGGAGCAGGTTCTGTTTACAATTCGCAAACAGGTGAGCTACTCGAAAGATTCAATTTTGCGGTTCCCGGTACGGCCTTCATAAATGATGTTGTAGTAACTTCAGAAGCTGCATACTTTACCAGTTCTCTTGCCCCCGTGATTTATAAAGTCCCCCTGCAGAAAAACGGAGAACTCTGTTTGCCGGCACAGTTTACTGAATTAAATCTGACGGGTGATTTTAGTATGATTCCAAATCCAATGATCCCGCATCTGGGAGTTTTATCTAACGGAATTGATGCAACTCCTAATGGAAAATATCTAATTCTGGCCAGCACCGATCGCGGCGAGATATATCGTGTTGATCCGGTAACGGGCGAAACTGTACTCATTGATTTGGGCGGATTACTTCTTCCTTTTGCCGATGGTATTTTATTAGATGGAAAAACCTTGTACGTTGTTCAGAATCTTCCAAATCAGGTGGCTGTAATTGAATTGGATGATGATCTTGAAACCGGCTCACAAATTAAAACGATAACCTGTTCTGATTTCGGTATTCCAACTACCATTGCAGAATTTGGGAATCGGATCTATGCCGTGAATGCCCATTTCGACCTGGCTCCTCCTGGAGGCATTTATCCTGAAGTACAGTTCGAAGTAGTGGGTGTCAGTAAATAAAAAAGCCACCTATTTAGGTGGCTTTCATATCTTATCAGCTAATGCTTGTTTCATTTGTGTATACTAAGAAACTTCGAACTTGTAATTGCTTAAATCTGCCAAATCAGAAGAACGAATAAATTCGGCGTGCGCTTTTATCTGTCCTTTTGCAAAAGTCAGGTAATTCTGTGCCGATTTCAGAAATCGTTCATCGCGGTTGGTATCCAACAGCAACAGGTAACTCATAATAATATGACCGGCCATTTCTACCAAACGGCGGGCATGGAAATCGATAAACTCATTATCGTCGGTTGAAACCACTTTTTTAACTGCCCTTTCGTAATCGTCGGTAAGAATAATAAGTGAACGTTTCATGTATTCCAGTTTTGGCGACACACGTTCGGCTTCGTAAGTACGAATCTGGTTCAGGTAGGCGTTGGTAGTTACTCCACGGATGGCGGCAACTACCTGCAGCTGCGTTGTACCTTCGTAAATAGAAGTAATTCGCGCGTCGCGATAAATTCGTTCAACCGGGTAGTCTTTCATAAATCCTGAACCGCCGTGAATCTGAACTGCATCGTAAGCTAACTGGTTACTGTATTCGCTCGCCATACCTTTTACCAGCGGCGTAAAAATATCGGCCAAACGCTGGTATTTTTTCATCTCATCCCGCTCTTCCCTTTCCAGTTTGCGCTCTTCTGAAATGTGCATGTACGTTTTGTACATATCTACAAAACGGGATGTTTCGTACAGCAAAGTTCTCGAGGCATCGAGTTTGGCTTTCATCATTGACAGCATTTCGTAAACGGCAGGGAAACGCACGATTGCTTTCCCGAACTGCATACGCTCCTTGGCATAAGCCATAGCTTCGCGGTAAGCTGCTTCGCTAACACCCACTGATTGCGCAGCGATTCCCAAACGGGCGCCATTCATAAGCGCCATTACATATTTAATCAGTCCCATTTTTCGCGATCCTACCAACTCAGCCGGAGCATCCTTGAATACCAGTTCGCAGGTTGGCGAACCGATGATTCCCATTTTGTGTTCGATACGACGAACGGTTACACCGCCGCTAAGCTTGTCGTAAATAAACATCGACAGTCCGCGTCCGTCTTTTGTTCCTGGCTCGGAACGTGCGAGTACCAGTGAAATTTCGCCATCGCCGTTGGTAATAAAACGTTTAACGCCATTCAGGTACCAGGTTTGTTTCTCTTCGTTCCAGGTGGCTTTCAGCTGTACTGCCTGTAAATCGGAACCCGCATCCGGCTCGGTAAGGTCCATGGCCATGGTATCACCGCCCGATACACGTGGTAAATATTTTTCTTTCTGCTCTTCCGAAGCAAACTCGTTAATGGTTTCGGCACAATCCTGCAGACCCCAAATGTTTACAAATCCTGCATCGGCGCGCGATACAATATCAGCTGCCATGATGTAAGGAACGATCGGGAAATTCAATCCATCGTATTTATACGGAAGCGACATTCCCATCAATCCGGCCTTATTCAGCGCATCAATGTTTTCCTGAGTTCCCCTGGCATAGATTACATGTCCATCAACAACCTGTGGTCCCTCGGCATCAATACTTTCAGCATTTTCGGCAACAATATTGCCACATATATCACCCACCACTTCCAACACGCGATCGTAATTGTCAACCGCATCTTCAAAATCCATCGGGGCAAAATCGAAATCTTTTGTAAATGAATATTCGCGTTCTTTGAGGCGAACAATTTTCTCCATTAACGGGTGCGTCAAATGAAATTTAAGTTCGCTATTGTCGGTATAATAATTTGCCATTTTATTGGTGTTTAATTTCTACTTGGTGTTCTTTTTATAGTACTTGATCATTTTTGGGATTACCTCTGCCACATCGCCGGTAATCACATAATCGGCAATGGTATTGATCGGAGCATCCGGATCGGTATTGATCGCAATGATCTGTGCCGATTCTTCCATTCCTGCACGGTGCTGAATCTGACCGGAAATTCCGCAGGCAATGTACAGTTTTGGGCGAACGGTAACTCCGGTTTGTCCGATCTGGCGGTCGTGAATCGCATATCCGGCATCCACTGCCGCACGTGATGCTCCAACTTCTCCACCAAGTACTTCAGCCAGTTCGTAAAGCAGGTTGAAATTCTCTTTTGAACCGACGCCATAACCACCGGCAACCACGATTGGTGCACCCTTAATGTTCACCTTGCTTTTTTCAACATGACGTTCGATGATCTCAACCACAAAATCCTCATCGCTCACATATTTTGCTACATCGAGATTGACTACTTTTCCTTTGTATTTCGGATCGAGTACTTCCCTTCTCATCACACCTTCGCGAACTGTTGCCATCTGCGGACGGCAATCAGGATTAATGATGGTTGCAATGATGTTTCCACCAAAAGCAGGTCGGATCTGATAAAGAAGTTTATCGTACTTTTTATCCTGTTTTTTATCGTAATGATCGCCAATTACCAGGCTGGTGCAATCGGCAGTTAATCCGCTATGCAATGCTGAAGAAACACGCGGGCCAAGATCGCGACCGATTGACGAGGCTCCCATCAGGGCTACCTGCGGCTTTTCTTCTTTGAACAAATTAACGATGACCGAAGTATGCGGCAAGGTTTGATACGGATAAAGCCTTTTATCATCCGCAATAAAAACTGAATCCACACCATAGCGGAAGATCTGCTTTTCAATTCCCTGCAGATCGTGACCAATTACAATGGCCTCCAGTTTACAACCTAATTCATCTGCCAGAGTTCGTCCTTTGGTTAGCAACTCCAGGCTTACGTCGACCACATGGCCTTCTTCTATTTCGCAATAAACACTTACGTTGTTCATATTCTTCTGATTTTTAGGAGTTATTAACCAATAGTGTGACTTTCAATTAATTCAAGCATCATGGCTTCGATATCGGCATCTTGAGCTGTAATCACCTTTGAATCTTTTGCACTCAGTACAACGTTTTCAATGGTTTTTACTTTTGTTGGCGAGCCGGTTAGTCCGAGCTGCGATGCATCGGTTTCAATATCATTCACTGTCCATTCCGGGATATTCAGATCAGGACGTTCGTTGTACATGTGAGTGTAATCCACATTCTCTTTCTGAAGTTCGGTAATGGTTTTGGCGTGTTTGTATTTCATCAAACGTTTAGCGTTCCGTGCCCTGCAATCGGGGGCCGATCCGTTTATCGTCACAACCAACGGAAGCTTACATTTTACGGTTTCCACACCATTTTCCAGACGACGTTTAACAGTGATGGTTCTGTCTTTCAACTCCTTCACCTCTTCTACGTATGTTATTTGGGGTAATCCCAGTTTATCAGCCACCTGAGGTCCTACCTGTGCAGTATCGCCATCAATTGCCTGACGTCCAGCAATGATCATATCCACATCACCAATTTTTTTCAAAGTTTGTGCCAGTGCGTACGAAGTGGCCAGTGTATCCGAACCGGCAAAAGCGCGGTCAGTTAATAGGATTCCGCCGTCGGCTCCGCGGAAAAGTCCTTCGCGGATAATATCAGCAGCACGTCCTGGTCCCATGGTCAGGATTCGAACGCTTGTCCCGGGAAATTTATCTTTAATGCGCAAAGCCTGTTCAAGCGCATTCAGGTCTTCAGGATTAAAAATGGCCGGCAACGCTGCCCTGTTGATTGTCCCGTCTGCCTTCATGGCGTCTTTACCAACGTTTCGGGTATCGGGAACCTGCTTGGCCAAAATAATAATGTTATAAGTCTTCATTGACAATATTTTTTGGTTTAATTTCTTATTCTCTTTCTAACTTATAGCCACGAAAACAGAAGGTTTTCCCGGCAATTTTTTTGAAGGAAAAGCAAATATAAAAATCGATCAAAAAGAAACCAAGCCCCGACAAAGAAGCCAATAATTAATGTTTGTTAATTTCATTGTGACCAGCTTTAAAATAACAATAACAACGTCGGCAACCGCACTAATACCAAGGCTTTAAAACAATCTAACTATAAATTCCAAAATTCTCAAGGAGATCTGTTTAAAAGCTAATTTATACTTGATTTAAGTAACAAATATTGAATACACACACTAAGGATGTATTTTATGTTTAGAAGTCTCGCTTGCGGAGATATCAGGCCAGACTTCTTATTTTCTGTTTTTGCCGCGAAATAACTACACTTAAACCACTCACCAGCAACCACAGCGTAAGAACAATTATCAATACAGAAAGTACTATCAGCGTGTAATTTTTGTCCTGTATAAAAATGATGAGATTGTTAAACATCGCCCACACCGTCATGATCAAAACAAAAAGCATTGGAATAAGTGCAAAGAGCGGATTTTGTTTCTTCATCAACAAATAAAGCACAACAATACCAAGTGCCAATGCAGCCACCAGCTGGTTCAAGGCTCCGAATAATGGCCATAATAAAAGTGCTCCCTGAGCTCCGGGTTGAAGAAAAGTAAGCACAATGGCCATGAGAATAACCACAGAAGTTGCGAAGTAGCGGTTATCAAAAGGCTTCATTACTTTCCCCGATCTGTCTTTAAAAATCTCTTGCAGTGACAGGCGTTGAATACGCGCGGATGAATCGAGTGTTGTATTGGCAAAACTTACAATAAATACTGCAATTACTGCCGCACCGAAATCTTTGGGTATTCCATAACTGTCGAGCAGATTGGCACTTCCAATAATAAAAGCGTCCAATTTGGCTGCCAGTCCCGAGGCACTGGCCCACGACGAGTAATGGGTATAAAAGGCATCTGAGCCGGTAAGCAAAATACCTTCGTTTTCCATTCCCATCCCTAAACCGCCAGCCACTGCCATAATGACCAATACCGCCAGGAAACCCTCGGTGAGCATACTTCCGTAGCCGATAAACAAAGTGTGGCTCTCTTTATCGACTTGTTTAATGGTAGTACCCGTGCTGGCCAGCGAGTGAAAGCCGGAAATGGCACCGCAGGCAATCGTAATAAATAAGAGCGGCATCAATGCAGGTACGTTCTCACTATGAAAAGCTTTATGATTCACCGACGGAGCGCTGATCTCGGGATGAGCGACGATCAATCCCAAAAGCAGCAAAGCAATCGCTATTAAAAGTTGGTGCGAATTGATGTAATCTCGTGGCTGCAATAATTTTTGCACTGGGATAGTCGATGCAAAGAAAGCATAAACGTAAAGTATCAGTGCCCAGGTCACCACACCCGATCCCATGATGGGAGGCACTTTAATGGGCGGTAAATAATATACACTGATGTGAATGGATAAATAAAGGAGGATCACTGCAATTATCGAATACAAAAGGTCGCTTCTCCCCTTTCGTACGTTGTAGCCCAGCCAGATTGCAATGGGCACTTCTATCCAAACCGGAAAAATCGATTCGGGGTATTTTTCGAACAGTACCCCAACGATCATGGCAAACACCGCCAGAACTATAAGAAGCAACAGTTGCATGATAAACTGAAATACATAACGAGTTCCCGGACTAATAAGGTCACCTGTAAGGTCTCCAATGGTTTTCCCTTTGTTTCTTCCGGAAATGATCATGGTTGAGAAATCGTGGACGCCACCCATAAAAATAGCACCAAAGAACACCCATAAAAACGCCGGTAACCAACCCCAGATAATTCCGATTGCCGGTCCGACAATTGGACCTAAACCGGCAATAGTAGTAAAATGATGACCGAATATGATGTTCTTTTTTGAAGGAACAAAATCCACGCCGTCATTGAATTCATTGGCAGGCATTTTTCGTTTATCCGAAAGTTTGAAAAGCTTACTTCCAAGAAACCTGCCGTAAGTGTGATAGGCAACTAAATAACCAATAAAAGCAAATATGACGAGCGCCAGACTATTCATAAGCCGGATAGTCAGTTATACAATCAGTTTCTAAACTTCTTATAAATATAGAGATATAAAATTTAATGAGAAACCTGAGAGCTGCACGTTTCAACAGTGAATTGTGTGTTGAAATATATTTGCTATCTTCGAAGTGGTTTTTTAACCAAATCTAACCAAATTAAAGATAAGCCGGTTTATTTATGAAATCGGCTTTCTTTTTGGCTAAAAAATCAGCAAACAAAAAGGGAACCAATTTATTGATTCCCTTTTGCATATTATCGTTTTGATATTACGCCTGAGCAGTTGGCCCGCCAAAATTCATTGGAGGCAAATTTGGATCGGAACCCGGTTTTACGTTTTTAATAGAACCATGCAGTGCTTCATATTTCGAAATATTATCCTGCAAAGCCATCAACAAACGTTTCGCATGTTCCGGTGTAAGAATAATTCTGGATTTTACATTCGCCTTTGGAACACCGGGCATTATCCGGACAAAATCCACTACAAACTCAGAACTGGAGTGAGTGATAACGGCCAGATTGGAATAAACTCCCTGGGCTACTTCCTCGTTCAATTCAATATTTATCTGTTGCGACTTTTGCTTTTTATCTTCCATTGCGTTCTATCTTTAACTATTCGATGATCTCATATCAACCAACCTGTCGTATTCTTCTTTCGAACCTACAACCAGGTTTTTGTATTCTTTCAATCCTGTACCGGCCGGGATCAGGTGTCCACAAATTACATTCTCTTTCAAACCGTCGAGGTAATCCATCTTACCATTGATAGCGGCTTCGTTAAGAACTTTAGTGGTTTCCTGGAAAGATGCAGCCGACAACCAGCTTCGTGTTTGCAGCGCAGCCTTTGTAATTCCCTGAAGAATCTGGCTCGATGTTGCTGGAATTGCCTCACGCGATTCTACCAGTTTCTTATCCTTTCTTCTCAACTGTGAGTTTTCATCTCTCATTCGTCTTGCAGAAATGATCTGACCTGATTTCAGCCCTTCGGCGTCACCCGGGTCTACAACTACTTTCTTACCGTAAATCCAATCGTTTTCTGAAGAGAACTCGTTTTTGTCCACCACTTGCTTTTCAAGGAAACGGGTATCACCCGGATCTACGATTTCCACTTTACGCATCATTTGACGGATGATAACTTCGAAGTGTTTATCGTTAATTTTTACACCCTGCATGCGGTAAACATCCTGCACCTCGTTCAAAATATATTCCTGAACGGCAGTAGGTCCTTTAATGGCCAGAATATCAGAAGGTGTAGTAGCACCGTCAGATAGTCCTGTACCGGCTCTGATGTAATCGTTCTCCTGTACCAATATCTGTTTTGAAAGGGGTACGAGGTATTTCTTAACATCGTCAGTTTTCGTTGTAACGATAATCTCGCGGTTACCACGTTTAATTTTACCCAGTGAAACTTCACCATCCACCTCAGATACAACAGCCGGGTTAGATGGGTTACGAGCTTCGAATAACTCGGTAACACGCGGAAGACCACCCGTGATATCGCCTGCTTTACCGGCAGCACGAGGGATTTTAACCAGAATGGTACCGGCTTTCACCTGATCGCCTTCTGAAACAGCGATATGACCACCCACCGGAAGGTTATAAGAACGGATCATTTCTCCCTTCTTATCCATAATCTTCAAGGTCGGGTTCTTGGTCTTATCCTTGGTTTCAATAATTACCTTCTCGCTATAACCGGTTTGTTCATCCGATTCTTCCCGGTAGGTAATACCGTCAATCAGGTTTTCAAACTCGATCTTACCATCAAATTCGGTAATAATTACACCATTAAATGGGTCCCATTCACAAATCAAAGTTCCTTTGCGAATTTCCTGACCATTCTTAACATACAGTTTTGAACCGTATGGCAGTGGGTGTGTCGACAGTGGAATATTGGTGTTTTTATCGATGATCTTTAATTCAGCCAATCGACTTACTACGACTTCACGATCTTCTCCTTCTTTATCCTTATATTCTACTGAGCGTAGTTCTTCAATTTCGCAGTAACCATCGTATTTCGATTCAACAGTTGACTGTGCCGAGATGTTACCTGCAATACCACCTACGTGGAAGGTACGAAGTGTAAGCTGTGTACCCGGCTCACCAATAGACTGAGCAGCGATAACACCAACAGCTTCTCCTTTCTGAACTTTCTTACCGGTGGCAAGGTTTCTACCGTAACATTTGGCACAAACACCAACTTTCGATTCGCAGGTCAATACCGAACGAATCTCAACGGTTTCAATTGGTGAATCTTCGATGACTTTCGCAATCTCCTCGCTAATTTCATCACCCGATTTAATAATCAGATTACCATTCAGCGGGTGGTAAATATCGTGAACTGTAGTTCTACCAATAATTCTTTCAAATAAGGTAGCCACTACTTCTTCGTTGTTTTTAACATCGGCGGCAACCAATCCACGCAGTGTTCCGCAGTCGTCCTCAGAAATGATAACATCCTGTGCAACGTCTACCAAACGACGGGTCAGGTAACCAGCATCCGCAGTTTTCAGCGCGGTATCCGCCAAACCTTTACGAGCACCGTGGGTCGAGATAAAGTACTCGAGTACCGACAGTCCCTCTTTAAAGTTGGCCAAAATCGGGTTCTCAATAATCTGTGAACCTGTCGATCCTGATTTTTGTGGTTTTGCCATCAATCCCCTCATACCGCAAAGCTGACGAATCTGTTCTTTAGATCCACGAGCTCCGGAGTCAAGCATCATATAAATTGAGTTGAATCCCTGGCGGTCGGTACTCAGAGTTTTCATTACCGATTGTGTCAACTTAGCGTTAGCATGTGTCCAGATATCAATAACCTGGTTGTAACGTTCATTGTTGGTAATGAATCCCATGTTATAGTTGTTGATCACCTCTTCAACCTCAGAATAACCATCGGTAACAATTCCCTCTTTATCTTCAGGAATAATAACGTCGCCAAGATTGAAAGACAATCCACCGCGATACGCCATATTGTAACCTAGGTTCTTAATGTCGTCGAGGAATTTCACTGTAACCGCATTACCACTCTTATTGAATACATCGGTAATAATGGTTCTCAGCGATTTCTTGGTCAGCAACTGGTTAACGTATCCGGCCTGACGTGGAACAAACTCGTTGAACAGTACCCGTCCAACAGTAGTTTCAATGATGTGATTGAAATATTCACCATTTTCGTCAACGTCTTCAACTTTAACTTTTATGATGGCGTGCAGGTCAATCGCTTTTTCTGCATATGCAATTGCTACCTCTTCTGCCGAATAGAAGGTCATTCCTTCGCCGCGACCTCCTTTACGTGGTTTGGTCATGTAGTACAGACCAAGAACCATATCCTGCGATGGTACCTGAATAGGTGCTCCGTTAGCAGGGTTAAGCAGGTTGTGCGATGCCAGCATCAAAAGCTGAGCTTCCAGAATTGCAGCATTTCCTAAAGGAAGGTGAACCGCCATCTGGTCACCGTCGAAGTCAGCGTTAAAACCGGTACATACAAGCGGGTGCAACTGAATTGCTTTTCCTTCGATCAATACCGGCTGGAAAGCCTGAATAGACAAACGGTGCAGCGTGGGCGCCCTGTTCAACAGAACCGGGTGTCCTTTCAACACGTTTTCGAGGATTTCCCAAACAACCGGATCTTTTCTGTCAACAATCTTCTTGGCCGACTTTACTGTTTTTACAATACCTCTTTCAATCAGCTTACGGATAATAAAAGGCTTGTACAGTTCGGCAGCCATATCTTTTGGCAGACCACATTCATGAATCTGAAGTTTTGGTCCAACCACAATCACCGAACGCGCTGAATAGTCGACACGTTTACCCAACAGGTTTTGACGGAAACGTCCTTGTTTTCCTTTCAAACTGTCCGACAGTGATTTTAAAGCACGGTTGTTTTCAGTTTTAACCGCGTTTGCTTTACGCGAATTATCGAATAACGAATCCACAGCTTCCTGCAACATTCGTTTCTCATTTCTAAGGATTACCTCAGGAGCTTTAATTTCAATCAGTCGTTTCAAACGATTGTTACGAATGATTACTCTGCGGTAAAGGTCGTTCAGGTCGGAAGTTGCAAAACGTCCACCATCAAGCGGCACTAACGGACGCAGATCGGGAGGAATTACAGGAACCACGCGAACGATCATCCACTCCGGACGGTTCAGGTTTTTACTTGCCCTGAACGCTTCAACAACCTGAAGACGTTTTAACGCCTCGTTTTTACGTTGTTGCGAAGTTTCTGTATTTGCTTTATGCCTTAAGGTGTAAGACAATTCATCCAGTTCAAGTTTGGAAAGAATTTCAAAGAGTGCTTCAGCACCCATCTTCGCGATAAACTTGTTTGGATCATCATCATCGAGGAACTGGTTTTCTTTTGGAAGCGAATCCAAAATATCCAGGTATTCTTCCTCGGTAAGGAAATCGAGTTGTTTTACACCATCTTCGGCTTTAACACCCGGCTGAATTACTACGTAACGTTCGTAGTAAATAATCGAGTCGAGTTTTTTGGTTGGCAAACCAAGCAGGTAACCAATTTTGTTTGGTAACGAGCGGAAATACCAGATGTGCGCTACAGGAACGACCAACGAAATGTGGCCCATTCTTTCGCGACGAACTTTCTTTTCGGTTACCTCAACACCACAGCGGTCGCAAACGATTCCTTTATAACGGATTCGTTTGTATTTACCACAATGACATTCGTAATCTTTTACAGGTCCGAAAATACGCTCACAGAACAAACCGTCACGTTCAGGTTTATACGTTCTGTAGTTAATGGTTTCCGGTTTCAGTACTTCACCAAACGACCTTTCCAGAATTTCTTCAGGAGACGAAAGGCTGATAGATACTTTTGAGAAACTCGTTTTTGCTTTATTATCTTTTCTGAATGCCATAATTCAAATTAAAATCTGTTAAACTGAACCTAAAAATATCCTACTCCATACGAACGCTAAGTCCAAGACCGCGTAATTCGTGAAGCAGCACGTTCAACGACTCCGGAATTCCGGGTTGTGGCATCGGCTCACCTTTCACAATGGTTTCGTAAGCTTTTGCACGTCCCATTACGTCATCCGACTTAACGGTAAGGATTTCCTGAAGTATATGCGAAGCACCAAATGCCTCAAGTGCCCAAACTTCCATCTCACCAAAACGCTGACCACCAAACTGAGCTTTACCACCCAATGGCTGCTGTGTAATAAGTGAGTAAGGACCAATTGAACGGGCATGCATTTTGTCTTCCACCATGTGGCCCAGTTTCATCATATAAATAATACCAACGGTTGCAGGCTGGTCAAATGGTTCACCTGTTTCTCCGTTGATCAGGCGTGTTTCACCAAATCGTGGAACACCAGCTTTATCGGTATATTCTGATATTTCATCAAGGCTTGCACCGTCGAAAATCGGTGTTGCAAATTTAAGCCCCAGTTCTTTACCGGCCCAACCAAGAACAGTTTCGTAAATCTGTCCGAGGTTCATCCTCGATGGCACCCCAAGCGGGTTAAGTACGATGTCAACCGGTGTACCGTCTTTCAGGAACGGCATATCTTCTGAACGAACCACACGCGAAACAATACCTTTGTTTCCGTGACGTCCCGCCATCTTATCACCAATTTGCAGTTTACGTTTTTTAGCTACGTAAATTTTTGCCAACTGTATGATACCTGCAGGAAGTTCGTCACCGATCGTTACGTTATATCTTTCACGACGTGAAACCGCCTCGGCTTCCTTGGTCTTCATGATGTAGTTGTTGATCACACGGAAGATAAGTGTATTCTTATCTTTATCGGTTGTCCATTTTGACGGATTAACCGAAATGTAATCAATCTCCTGAAGTTGTTTCAAGGTAAATTTCACTCCTTTTGGTACAATCTCGGTACCATAATAATCTTTCACGCCCTGCGAGGTTTTACCGCTTACAAGGGTGAATAATTTATCTTCGAGTTTCGACCTTAACGCTGCAATATCGCGTTCGAGTTTTTCATCGATCTGATCAAGCAATGTTTTAGTCGCTTTACCTTTTTTGTCTTTGGTTACACGCGAGAACAATTTCTTATCGATAACCACACCCGACAATGATGGAGAAGCTTTTAATGAAGCGTCTTTTACATCGCCGGCTTTATCACCGAAGATCGCACGAAGCAGTTTTTCTTCCGGTGAAGGATCCGACTCTCCTTTCGGAGTAATCTTACCAATAAGAATATCACCAGGTTTAACGTTGGCACCAATACGGATCAAACCGTTTTCGTCAAGGTTGCGGGTAGCTTCCTCGCTTACGTTTGGTATATCTGAAGTAAATTCTTCAACACCACGCTTGGTATCGCGAACCTCAAGGCTGTATTCATCAACATGAACTGATGTAAATACATCTTCACGAACGATACGTTCTGAAATCACGATCGCATCCTCGTAGTTGTATCCCTGCCATGGCATAAATGCCACCATCAGGTTACGTCCTAATGCAAGTTCGCCTTTTTCGGTCGCGTATCCTTCGGTAAGGATCTCACCTTTACTGATGCGCTGACCTTTCACAACGATTGGTTTTAAGTCAACCGTTGATCCCTGGTTTGTTTTTGTATATTTTTGAAGATTGTAAGTCACCACTTCAGGATCGAAACTTACAAATCTATCATCTTCTGAAACGTCGTAGCGTACAATGATTTGTTTTGCATCAACAAACTCGATAACGCCATCAAACTCGGCTTTCACCATAATGTTTGAATCGGCAGCAGCTCTACCCTCCAGTCCTGTACCTACAATAGGTGCTTCAGGACGTAAAAGCGGCACTGCCTGGCGCATCATGTTCGATCCCATCAAAGCACGGTTGGCATCATCGTGCTCAAGGAAAGATATAAGTGATGCAGCAACAGAAGCAATCTGGTTAGGACCTACGTCCATCAACTCAACCTCTTCGCGTTCAACTACCGGGTAATCACCATCCAAACGTGCCTTAACACGGTCGTTGATGAAACTACCATTTTCGTCGATCGGCGCGTTGGCCTGAGCAATGATCTTTCCTTCTTCTTCTTCGGCTGTTAAGTATACAGCACCGGCTTCCGAAAGATCAACCTGCCCGTTTTCAACCTTACGATAAGGAGTTGAGATAAAACCAAGATCATTAATTTTTGCAAACACACATAGCGAAGAAATCAAACCGATGTTTGGTCCCTCAGGTGTTTCAATCGGACAAAGACGTCCGTAATGCGTAAAGTGTACGTCACGTACTTCGAAACCTGCTCTTTCACGCGACAGACCTCCAGGTCCCAAAGCCGACATACGACGTTTGTGCGTCATTTCTGCCAACGGATTGGTCTGGTCCATAAACTGCGAAAGCGCGTTAGTTCCAAAGAATGAATTAATGACTGACGAAAGTGTTTTTGAGTTGATCAGATCGATCGGAGTAAATACCTCGTTATCACGAACATTCATTCTTTCGCGAATGGTCCGAGCCATACGAGCCAAACCTACACCAAACTGGTTGTACATTTGCTCGCCAACCGTACGTACCCTACGGTTACTCAGGTGGTCAATATCATCGACATCGGTTTTCGAGTTTACCAACTGAATGAGGTTCTTGATGATCTCAATGATGTCCTCTTTGGTAAGTACCCGGTTTTCCATGTCCACATCGATTCCGAGTTTACGGTTGATTCGATATCGACCTACTTCTCCAAGATCGTAACGTTTATCTGAGAAAAACAGCTTATCGATAACGTCGCGGGCAGTAGCCTCATCTGGTGGCTCTGCATTACGCAACTGGCGATAAATGTGAAGAACTGCTTCCTTTTCAGAGTTACAAGGATCTTTTTGAAGGGTATTGTAAATAATGGCAAAATCCTGCTGATTCTGGTCTTCCTTATGAAGAAGAATGGTTTTTACACCTGAATCAAGGATCTCTTCAATATGTTCCTCTTCAATGTCGGTTTCACGATCGATGATAACTTCGTTACGCTCGATGGAAACCACTTCACCTGTATCTTCATCTACAAAGTCTTCAACCCACGATTTAAGCACACGGGCGGCCAGCCTACGGCCAATAACTTTTTTAAGACCAGTTTTGGATACTTTAACTTCATCAGCCAGGTTAAAGATTTCGAGAATGTCTTTATCGCTCTCGAAACCGATAGCACGTAATAAAGTGGTTACAGGCAATTTTTTCTTCCTGTCGATGTAAGCAAACATAACACTGTTAATGTCTGTTGCGAACTCGATCCACGAACCTTTAAAAGGAATAATACGTGCTGAATACAGCTTGGTACCATTGGCGTGCAAACTCTGTCCGAAGAATACTCCGGGGGAACGGTGCAACTGTGAAACGATAACGCGCTCGGCTCCGTTGATGATGAATGTACCTCTTTCGGTCATGTATGGAACGGTGCCCAGATACACGTCCTGAACCACGGTATCGAAATCTTCGTGTTCCGGATCGGTACAATACAGTTTGAGTTTGGCCTTTAACGGCACACTAAATGTTAAACCACGCTCGATGCATTCGTCGATGGTATACCTAGGTGGGTCCACCTGGTAATCGAGGAATTCCAGCACAAAATTGTTTCTTGTGTCAGAAATTGGGAAGTTTTCTTCGAATACCCGATGTAAACCTTCGTCCCTCCTGTCGTCGGGAGTGGTTTTTAACTGAAAAAAGTCTTTAAATGATTTAACTTGTACTTCTAAGAAGTCAGGGTAATCAAACCTGGTTTGTGTTGAGGAAAAATTAATCCTCTCTTGTCTTGTATTTACTGACATGTATTTATACAGGTTAATGAAATATAAAATATAAATACACAAAAAGGTTTAGAACCCATCTCTCGACGGATTCTAAACCGTATAACCTATAAAAATAGGAAATAATGCGTTATTTCAATTCTACCTCAGCGCCAGCTTCTTCCAACTGTGCTTTCAGTGCTTCAGCTTCATCCTTCGACACTTTTTCTTTAAGTGCTTTAGGAGCTTCGTCTACAACTGCTTTAGCTTCTTTCAAGCCAAGACCAGTTAATTCTTTAACGAGTTTAACAACTGCAAGTTTTGAACTACCAGCTGCTTTTAATACTACGTCAAACTCACTTTGTTCAGCAGCAGCTTCTTCGCCACCGCCTGCGGCTGGACCTGCAACTGCAACTGCAGCAGCAGCTGGTTCAATACCATATTCATCTTTAAGGATGCCAGCTAATTCGTTAACCTCTTTAACAGTCAAGTTTACCAACTCTTCTGCAAGCTGTTTTAAATCTGCCATTTTTATTTCTTTTTAAATATTAATTCTAAAAAATTATTCTTTCGCTTTCAGTGTATCAAGAACACCGTGAATTGTATTACCACCAGACTGCAACTGTCCGAGAACTGTTTTCATTGGTGATTGTAACAGAGCAACAACATCTGCAAGTAGTTCATTTTTCGATTTAACGGCAACCAGAGTTTCCAGTTGATCGGCTCCCATGTAAACTGATTCTTCAACATAAGCGGCCTTTAATACAGGCTTCTTGTGTTGTTTTGTAAATTCTTTAATCAGTTTTGCAGGAGCATTACCGCTAGTCGTGAACATTACGGAAGTGTTTCCCTTAAGCGCATCGTAAATTTCTTCAGTATTCTTTTCAGAATTCTCAAGTGCTTTACGTAATAGAGTATTCTTAACAACAACCAGTTTTACATCTTGTTTAAAACATAGTCTCCTTAACTCACTGGTATCTTCAGCGTTTAATCCAGCAATGTCAGTCAGATAAAAATGGTCGTATGAATCTATCTGTTCTTTTAAATTATTTATAATAACTTCTTTCTCTGAACTCTTCATAATTCCTCATTTTTATTCTGCAAACGACTTAGATTCTACCTGAATACCAGGGCTCATGGTACTGGAAAGATAGATACTCCTAATGTAGGTTCCTTTAGCAGCAACAGGTTTCAGTTTATTAATGGTGTTAAGAAACTCAACAGCATTCTCCTTGATTTTCTCAGAAGTAAATGAAACTTTACCGATTGTGGTGTGGACAATACCAAATTTATCCACTTTAAAATCGATTTTTCCCTGTTTTACCTCGGCGATGGCTTTACCAACTTCCATGGTTACGGTACCACTTTTAGGGTTTGGCATTAAGCCACGAGGACCTAAAACACGTCCTAACTGCCCCACTTTTCCCATAACCGGTGGCATCGTGATGATTACATCAACGTCGGTCCAACCGCCTTTAATTTTCTCAACGTAATCGTCGAGACCTACATAATCTGCTCCGGCGTCTTTGGCTTCCTGCTCTTTGTCAGGAGTAACCAATGCCAAAACACGTACTTCTTTTCCGGTTCCATGGGGTAACGAAACTACGCCTCTAACCATCTGGTTAGCTTTTCTTGGATCAACTCCCAAGCGAACATCAATATCAACTGATGCATCGAACTTAGTAAAGGTGATTTCCTTTACCAGTTGTGCAGCTTCTTCAATTGAATATGCTTTTCCCTTTTCGAGTTTTTCCAAAGACGCTTTTTTATTTTTCGTAATTCTGCCCATCGTAAAAGATATTTTTAGTTATTGAATGGTGAAGCACCTTTAACAGTGATCCCCATACTTCTGGCAGTTCCAGCTACCATTTTCATTGCTGATTCTACTGTAAAGCAGTTCAGGTCAGACATTTTGCCTTCGGCAATCTGTTTTACCTGATCCCAGGTTACAGCCCCCACTTTTTTAACGTGAGGTTCTGCAGAACCGCTTTTCAATTTAGCAGCCTCTAACAATTGAACGGCCACAGGAGGTTGTTTAATTATGAAGTCGAATGACTTGTCGGCATAAACAGTAATAATAACAGGTAACACCTTACCGGCCTGGTCTTGTGTACGCCCGTTAAACTGTTTGCAGAACTGCATAATGTTTACCCCTTTGGCACCCAATGCTGGTCCCACCGGTGGTGAAGGGTTAGCCGCACCACCTTTGATCTGTAATTTAATTAATCCAGCAATTTCTTTCGCCATAATAATAGATTAAAGCGTTACTATTCCTTTTCAACTTGCATGAAGCTAAGTTCTAAAGGAGTTTTACGTCCAAAAATCTTCACCATCACCTGCAGCTTCTTCTTCTCCTCATTGATATCTTCAATGGTTCCGTTAAAGCCGTTGAATGGTCCATCGATAACTTTCACAGTTTCTCCTACCACATATGGGATATTGATTTCTTCGCCGGTTTCCGCCAATTCGTCCACACGACCTAAAATCCTGTTTACCTCGCTTTGCCGCATCGGTACCGGATCTCCACCTTTGGTGTCGCCTAAGAATCCGATTACATTAGGAAAATTCCTTAGTGTGTGTGCAACTTCACCCACTAAAGCAGCTTCGATTAAAACATACCCCGGGAAAAAGTTCCGTTCCTTACTGATTTTTTTACCATTTCGGATCTGATAAACTTTTTCGGTTGGTATTAAAACCTGTTCAACAAAACCTTTTAAATCTCCGTTTGCGATTTCGTTGTCGATATATTCTTTTACCTTCTTCTCCTTACCGCCTATCGCGCGAAGAACATACCATTTCTTACTATTTTCGCTCATTTCGATTACTGGTTTTGATTAATAAAATAATCCATAAATAAAATCCATAATGTTTCTGAATGACAGATCCATTACGAAAATTGCTAATGATATTATAAAGGAAGCAATCATTACTACCAAAGCGCTACTTTGTAGCTCTTTCCAGGTTGGCCATGTTACTTTGTGTACAAGTTCATCGTAGGCCTCCTGAATATATACTTTTAACTTCATTTTAAAATGTTCGTTGTTTAGCCCGGAAGGTAAGGTTCGAACTTACTGTTTGTCAACCACTCCCAACTGTGAGTATCATCCGAAAATAGTCCCGGGCCCAAGAGCCCGGGACATATTATCTTTTATTTTACTAATGAATTAGTCAATAATTTCAGTAACCTGTCCGGCACCTACTGTACGACCACCTTCGCGAATTGCGAAACGCAGACCTACGTTCAATGCTACCGGGTAAATCAATTCTACTTCGATGGTTACGTTATCACCAGGCATAACCATTTCGCGGCCAGCTTCCAGGTGAATTTCACCAGTTACGTCCAATGTACGCAAGTAGAACTGCGGACGGTATTTGTTGTGGAATGGAGTGTGACGTCCACCTTCTTCTTTTTTCAATACGTAAACCTCAGCTTTGAATTTTTTGTGAGGAGTGATTGAACCAGGCTTTGCCAAAATCTGTCCACGTTTGATTTCTTTCTTGTCAACACCACGTAACAACAGACCTACGTTGTCACCTGCCATACCTTCGTCCAAAATCTTACGGAACATCTCAACACCAGTACAAACTGTTTTACGACCTTCAGCTCCAAGACCGATCAATTGCATTTCGTCACCTGTGTGAATAATACCAGTTTCGATACGACCTGTGGCTACGGTACCACGACCTGTAATTGAGAATACGTCCTCAACAGGCATCAGGAATGGCTTGTCAACGTCACGTGGAGGAAGTGGAATCCAGGTGTCACATGCATCCATCAATTCCATAATCTTTTCTTCCCACTCTGGTTCGCCGTTCAATGCACCAAGTGCTGAACCTTGAATAACCGGAGTATTGTCACCGTCGAATTCGTAGAAATCAAGCAGTTCGCGGATTTCCATTTCAACAAGTTCCAATAACTCTTCGTCATCAACCATATCCACTTTGTTCATGAATACAACCAATTTAGGAACGTTTACCTGACGTGCGAGCAGGATGTGCTCACGTGTTTGTGGCATAGGACCATCAGTTGCAGCAACAACGATAATAGCACCGTCCATCTGGGCAGCACCAGTTACCATGTTTTTCACGTAGTCAGCGTGACCGGGACAGTCAACGTGAGCGTAGTGACGTGTTTCTGTTTGGTACTCAACGTGAGCTGTATTAATTGTAATACCTCTCTCTTTTTCTTCCGGAGCATTGTCAATTGAATCAAAAGCTTTTACTTCTGACAATCCTTTTTTTGCTAAAACTGTAGTAATAGCAGCTGTTAAAGTTGTTTTACCATGGTCAACATGGCCGATAGTACCAATATTCACATGGTCCTTATCCCTTACAAACGTTTCTTTAGCCATAATTGCAAATTTTTAATTTATTTATCTTTTAAATCATCAGAGCCGAAGACGAGAATTGAACTCGTGACCTCATCCTTACCAAGGATGCGCTCTACCCCTGAGCTACTCCGGCATAAACACATAAAGAGACAGGAATAGTGAACATCTCTGTTCAAAATTCCGATCTCTGCTTTTTGAGCGGGAAACGGGACTCAAACCCGCGACCCTTAGCTTGGAAGGCTAATGCTCTATCAACTGAGCTATTCCCGCATCTATTTTCCTTGGCAAAAATGCCGTGCAAAATTACAATTTTTTTCCAAACAGTTAAACAATATTTTTCGTTAACGAAAAAATCTTTCGTTTTTTGAATCTGTTCAATAAAAAACAGAATAAATTCTCGGTGAAATTACTTCCCGTTTTTATTGGAAGTACAACTGTTTCAACTGTTTTCAGAACGCCCCCAAAAAGGGTTTGCAAATGTAAAAATTATATTTTAAAAACCTAAAAATCGAAGGTCTTTTTTAAGAATTATTTCTTCTTCAACTTTTGTTTGTATTTATCGAGCTGTCTTTTCATCGCATCAATTGCCAAATCAGTGGCTTCTTCGAAGGTGCCGGCTTGCTTTTTGGCAAATAAATTCTCCGTTGCCGGAATCGAAAGTTTTAACTCAGCAACTTTGTTGTTTGCTGCTTCGGGCTTTGCAACTTTTAATGTTACTTCCGCTTTAATAATGCCATCGAAAAAAGTATCGAGTTTGTTTACTTTCTTGTTCACAAAGTCTACCAACTTTTTATCGGCATTAAAATGTACTGAATTAAGTTTTACTTCCATAATCTAAAGTTTTTACCCTCCACGTGGGTGGGCTTGTTTATAACTGTCGCGCAGCTTCTCGAAGGTTGTATGCGTATAAACCTGTGTAGCTGCTAAATTTGCATGTCCTAATAATTCTTTTACGGCGTTTAAATCGGCGCCTTTATTTAATAAGTGGGTGGCATAAGTATGTCGAAGCACATGTGGGCTTTTTTTCTCCAGGGAGGTAATTCTTGCCAGGCTTTTTTTAACCACTCGGTATACCAATTTCTCGTAAACTTGTTTTCCTTTATTTGTTACCAACAAAAATTCGGTTTTATGTCCAATCTCTTTGTTTCTTTCTACAACATAAGATTCGAGTAAATTGTTGATTTCTGCCGGATAAGGAATTATCCTTTCTTTTTTCCTTTTTCCCAAAACACGGATCAGCTTCGCACGCTTATCAATATCACCTTCTTTTAAATTGATCAACTCCGACAGGCGAATTCCTGTCCCGTAAAATAAAGATATGATTAATTTGTCGCGAATACCCGAAAAATCGGTGGTAAAATTTTCTCCGTCATCGAGCAAATGGGCCAGGCTTTGTTCATCGACAAATCCCGGAAGCTTTTTGCGTACTTTGGGTAAGGTAAGATTGGCAGCCGGATTTTTTTCCACCACTCCCTCTTTCATCAGGTAATTATAAAACGATTTTACCGAAGTAATCTTCCGATGGATGGAGCGCGGTGTAAGTCCCTGTTCCATTAAATGCAACAACCAGCCCCTTACCGTATCGTTTATAACTTCTTTAACATGAAATTCCCCGACCACTACTGCGCAATAATCCGCAAACTGATCGAGGTCATTTTTATATGCCACCACCGTATGAGAAGAATACCTCTTCTCATACTTTAAATAGTTGATAAACGATTCCTGATAACTCATTGGCTATCGATACAATTAAATCAGGAACCACTAAACAGGTTAGTCCTCCTGACGCTGCAAACTTTCTACGTATGCGGCTTTCTTCAACTCTTCCCTTCTCTTCACTGAAGGCTTAGTAAACTTTTGACGATCGCGTAATTCCTTGATTACACCAGTCTTTTCAAATTTTCTTTTGAACCTCTTGAGAGCTCTTTCAATGTTTTCGCCCTCTTTTACCGGAATAATTATCATATCAAACGGTTTTACTTTTTTTAAAATTGAGGCGCAAATTTAGAAATTATTCATTGTATATCAAATTTAAAGCAAAAATTTAATATTTCCTATCAGAATATTTTGCTTAAAAAACTATTTAACGACATGTTACATATGGCCGAATTCGGCTAAACATCTCATAGTCAAAAGATTTCAAATCTTTAATATCGTTGGGGGATTTAAAGGCTCCATGCTTATCGCGATATTCCAAAAGTTCATTCACCTGCTTCTTATTAAAATAAGGATGTCGTATCAGCTCCGGGTAGTCGAGAAAATTTAAACGCAACTTTTGTAATTTTACAGTATCCGTAAAAACATAGTCAGTTATGCCATTATAAGTTTCCTCAGGAAAGTTATATACTTCAAGCAGCTGCCGACTTGAATAATATCCGCCCAGCAAATCGCGATACTTTATGATCCGGGCCGCATAAACAGGTCCAATTCCTGGAAGAGCCATCAAGTCGGAAGTATCGGCACTGTTTAGCTCAACTTTGGTGATTTCTTTTGGTTTGTAAACAGTCACTTCCTCGCGAGGTTCAATATTGATATAACGTAGTACCTGCTGATAAAAAGACGAATCGATTCCATAAATTTTTATCACATCTTCAGGTATTTTGAACTCACCGCCGTTATCGCGGTACTTTACCAGGTTGCCGGCCTGATATTCCGAAAAACCATAAAGGAGTAAACTATCATATCCAATAAGGTTGGGATCAAAAGTTTTGCCAGGCACTGTCCTTGTTTTTTCAATCCCGGGCGTTTCTTTCTCAACCACCGGTTCGTTTATCAAAACGAAATCCTTGACCGCATTGAATATTGAATCAGTTATGCCATAGATTTTTCGAAAATCCTCAAGGTTCTTAAACTCTCCGCCCGCTTCTTTATACTTTATGATATTTTGTTTTACAAATCCCGGCAGATCCAGCGAATCAATCTCTGCCTTACTAATATGGTTTGGGTCGAACTTAAAAAGTCTCAACTTTTCGTCTGATGTTTCGGGTATTTTTGATCGTTCCCATTTCTCAATTTCAGCTTCAAGTTCTGAAAAGTCGTTTTGCGAATTTGTTTCGAACAAGGGAACCACCATATTGGCGGCAACAAGTAAAAGCAAAATAGCTGCGAGAATAATTACCGCATTACGATCGGATCTGCTGTAGGTCAGAAATTGCCTTTTAAATTGTCGCCAGAGTTTTATCATTGTGCCTGGAACTGAGCCGGGTTAAAATTAATCCGAAGTTATAAAAAAACTCTAAGTCACACAAAATGAGCCACAAAAAAAGCCGGTGTTAAACCGGATCCATACTACTAATATTTCTGATATTAAGTAATTCCTTTGATAAAGAATGCTGCAATGGCAATTATCCCAATCGCTACAGGTGCGATGTAACGAATAATGAAGAATACCACTTTAAACAAACCGGATTTTATAGTTCCTTCGTTGCTAATTTCGTCGAGGAAACTTGATTTTCCTAATTTCCAACCTACAAAAAGAACAATGAATAGTGCTCCGAATGTTAGCATTACATTGGCAGAAGCATAATCCAGGATACCGAAGATTGTCTTTCCAAACAATTGTACATCCCCAAGAACGCCAAACGAAAGCGTTGCAAGAATACCCAAAACTGTGATTGAAACGGATGCAATTACTGTTGCCTTCGCTCTTGTCATATTCATTTCTTCTTTCAGGTATGCTACTACTACTTCCAATACAGAAATTGTAGATGTGAGCGCAGCCACTGTTAAAAGAAAGAAGAACACAGCAGCAAAGATAACACCGCCGGGCATGGCTTTAAATACATTTGGTAAAACCTCAAATACCAATCCCGGACCGGGCGACATATTATCAATTCCCCCTGTAGTAAAAGCGAAAATTGCCGGAATTACCATCAAACTCGACATGATGGCAATAAAGGTATCAGCCAGAGCCACTGTTGAGGCAGTGCTCAACAAATGATTATCTTTTTGAATATATGAACCGTATGTGATCAGCGTTCCCATACCGATACTAAGTGAAAAGGCAGCTTGTCCAAGTGCCATCAGCACGGTTTTAAAATTAACTGCCGACCAGTCGGGGAAAAACAGGTATTTCACTCCTTCGCCTGCCCCCGGCAGCGAAACAGCACGTACAACCACCAGGCCGATCAAAACAACCAACACAGGCATCAATATCTTTGTGAACTTCTCAATTCCTTTTTGAATACCGGCATAAACAACACCTCCTGTAACAAACATAATCAGCAGTTGCCAGATCACAGGACGTACCGGATCGGTACTAAATTCAGCAAAATTTTGTGAGGTATCTTCAATGTGTATTAGTTTCCCTGACAGTGCTTCAATCAGATACTCAATGGTCCAACCAGCAACAGTGCTGTAAAAGGCCAGAATTGCAAATGCCGTTACAATGCCTAACGACCCAACAAGAAACCAGGGTGTTTTGGGTGCCAGTTTTTTAAACGATCCCATCGCATTTAATTGTGCCCTTCGTCCAATCGTAAATTCGGAAAGCATAACCGGAATACCAATACCCACAATAAAACCGATATATAAAAGGAGGAACGCTCCTCCTCCGTTTTGGGCAGTAACCAACGGAAACCTCCAGATGTTTCCCAATCCGACCGCTGACCCGGCAGCTGCTGCAATCACACCAAATTTTGAACCAAACGAATCACGGTTTCCTGACGGAAGATTTGCCATAAAGTTTTAATTATTAAATTAATTCCAACTGTTTCTTACAATTTTTGGGAATGTGCCACCAAAAATGCAAAAAAATAACACTTCAGGAAAAAGTTAGGCAGGAAAAAACAAAAAATTTAAAAAGGATATCCGATTGCGAATGTCAGGTTAAAGGGATTATAATCATCATCCCACAGTCTTCCGTTTCCGATAACCCACCGCTCACCTTGTGGCTCTGATGGATCACGCAACTTCATTCCCAAATCTACCCGAAGGATAAAGTAATTCATATCAAGTCGTAATCCGGTTCCGGTTCCAACTGCAATTTGTTTGTAGAAACTATTAAATTTAAAAAGTGCACCCTCGCGGTTATCGTTTTTATTTATGGCCCAAATGTTCCCGGCATCAACAAACAAAGCTCCTTCGAGTTTCCCCAGCAATTTAAATCTGTACTCCACATTTCCTTCCAGTTTGATATCCGACGACTGATTGGGATAGTCTCCTTCCGGGGCCCGGTATGTTCCCGGTCCCAGCGATCGGACCTGCCAGGCTCTGATGCCGTTTGCGCCTCCTGTAAAATATTGCTTTTCGAAAGGCAGTACTTTTGAATTACCGTACGGAACACCAACACCTAAAAATACACGACCTACAATGCGGTTGAATTTATCAAGAGTAATCGCCCGACGCAGTTCGATGTCCGCTTTTAAATACTGCGCATACTGTGTATTCAAAAACTGATAGTACACTAAAGTGTCACCTTCAAGCACCCTCAAATGTTTATCCTGTCCAGTGAGCGTCGATAAAAGCCACAAGGTATTACCTGAAGATTCGACATTAAACCTGGCGTAAGTGTAATTATCCTTAAGGTTTAAACGCTGATTATTGAAAATCAGTGAATAGTTCATTGCAAAAATGAAATGGTCGATAAAACTACTTTTAATGAAGAGATCCTTTATGGAATTAATAAAGTCCTCGTCAAATTCAGAAAGCTGCACCAGGTTCATATCCAGAAAATTCCAGATGTGGCTGTAATTCTGCGATGTTTTCCAGTCGTAACCAAGTTTTATATTTGATATGGTTCGTGTATACTCCGGACGTCGCTGATAGTTGTATCCAACACTAACAATCGTTTTTGGGAGGTTTCGCTCAAAACTTCGGATGTATTTCCCGGGACCGAGCAATTTCGGAATTGTGAGGTTGGCTTCTGCTCCCAGTTCGCGTGTGTTAAAATATTCCGATTTATTATTTACGGTACGTTTCATCCGTTCTGTGGCTCCTTTTAAGCGCAATTTCAAAACTTCGGCCCCTTTAAACACGTTTCGGTGCTGGTAATAGATGTTCCCGGCAATTCCAAAGTTACCGGATGTATTTGTTCCTTCCAGATCGAGCGAAACAGATTGTTTGTTCAGCGGTGCCAAACGAATGCGGCAGTCCAGCAAATTACTGTCCTGTTCGGGGTAAGTTTCATCAAATTGAATGTCGACATATCGAAACTGGCGCAAGCGATTAAACGCATTAAAGGTTTGTTCCACCTCGCTGGTTTTGTACAACTCACCACTGTTCATTTGTGTGGATCGGATAAACAGCCCCGGAGGATACCTGAAATGTTTGGTTAAATACAGTTGTGAATTATCCCATCGCACAGTATCGGAAAAAACTGTTCCGCCAAACTGATAAGAACCAACAGGCGAATTACCGGGAAGGATAAAATAAGAAAAGTTATTGACGTAATAAGGTCTTAAAATTTTGGCCGAGTCGATTTGCGCTTCTTTCGTTTCGCCAATATACAGATCGAGCAAGGCCTGTTTTTCGAATTGAAGTGTATCAGCGAGAAAGCTCACCTGGTTTTTCGAAAAGTAAAAGTAGCCGTTATTGCGGTAGAGAGTTACAATGCGCTGTTGTTTTTTCTCCAACTCGTAAATATCGAACGGTGAGCCGGGCTTGAACTGAAGGTCGAGCGAATCTTTTAGAAAAATATCTCTCAGCTCGGGTGTTGCAAAATGATAATTCACTCCCTTTATTCGGTAACGATCTCCTGTTTCAATCTTGAACTTTAGATCCGCCTTGTCCTTTTTTTCGTTAAAAGTAACTTCATTCGAAATATCGGCGCGATAATAACCTTTATTATCCATGAACTGCTCCAACTGCTCGTTTGAGCGTTCGGCCAACAAGGCGTCGTACAATTCAGGAGCTTCACCAATGCGCTTTAACCAGTCGTCGGTTTTCTTTTTCGACGACATGTTGTACAGTAACAAATAGAATTTTATAAAGCCCAGTATTTTGTAGTTCTCATTTTGGCGCAAAAACGATTTGGCTTCCACCTTGTTAATGTTCTGGTCATCAATTTCCAACTCCACCTTATTAAGCAGGTACCTGTCCTCGGGAACAAACCTGGTTTGCGAGCAGGATATCGAAAACAGAACGGTTAAAATCAGCAACCATCTTCCAATAAGTGTTCTATTTTTTTTGCGCGGTGTAATCAATTTCAAATCTTTTATTGCCCAAAAATAAAGAAGAGTTTCTTTTAGAAAGATTAACTTTACTTCTTTATTTTAATTAAGTCGCTGTTTTCTGAATGATCAGTAAAAATACAATAAAACGCCTGAATTCCTTATCGCAAAAAAAATACCGAGCCAAAGAAAATTTGTTTCTGGTTGAAGGCGATAAAATGGTATCGGAACTTGCTGGCTCGGATATAGTTGTGAAAGAATTGTACATCACTTCCGATTTTGAGTTTCGAGATACTAAATCCAATTTTCATGCCGAACAAATTCACAGCATTGAAAGGTCGGATCTAAAAAAAATAAGTCAACTAAAAACACCGCAAAACAGCCTGGCCGTTTGCCAGATTCTTTCACAAAAAGAATTGCCTGACAAATTGGATGAGCCGCTATCGGTTTATTCCGATGGTATCCAGGATCCCGGTAATTTAGGCACCATTATAAGACTTTGCGACTGGTTTGGAATCAAGCAGTTATTTTGTTCGAAAGACACGGTCGATCTGTACAGTCCAAAGGTTATTCAGGCCAGCATGGGTTCGTTTATGCGGTTGAATGTTTATGAAACTGATCTGAAAGCGTTAAAAGAGCTGACTGAAGTGAGCGACACAACTATCTATGGTGCATTTATGGATGGAGCAAATATTTATACTGAATCGTTAGCCGGTAAATCGATTCTTGTTGTAGGGAATGAAGGAAACGGAATTCGCGAAGCATCAAAGCTATTGATTGATAAAAAAATCAGTATTCCCAATTTTTCAGCAGGAAACAGCAAAGCGGAGTCGTTAAATGTTTCAATGGCTACTGCTATTCTTTGTTCTGAATTTAAGCGCCGGTAAATTCTTATTCGAAATGAAATGAAAGGGTAAAGATCTTCGAGCGCAGGTCTTTAATCGACTGTGCATAATACTGTTTCTGCACAGGTGCCGGCAAGTCTCCCAACTGATTATTTAGACCATAGCTAAATTTAAGTTCTACCGAAAACCGGAAGAATGGGAAATAATGATCCCATCCGCCACCAAACTCAGCATAAAATCCACCTTTCTTCAGTTTGACCAGGTCTTCCTGAGCAGTTCGCGAAATGTCCTGACGATAGGCACTACCGATAATAACGTAGGGTCGATCATTATTAATTCTCCGTGCCTTGTATTTCAGTAGCAGTGGAAAATCGAGAAAAGTTGACTTGACAGAATAATACTGTGTTGCTTCATAATTATTAATATCAATTACCGGGACATTGTAGGTAATTTGTCGCTCTCCAAAAGATAAACCCGGTAAAAAACGCAGGTTAAAATCTTCTGATAAGCGAAGACTTGAAATAATACCTACCGTAAACCCTGGAACAATTGTGGCCACATCCGACCGTATGTTCGTTTGGTTTGTTGGCCAGCGTTCAGTAGGACTGAAAACAAAATCTGGATTTTCAGAGATGGGATTATAATTCACCACATTAAAATCGAGGGTGTTTAATCCGACTGTAAATCCAAAATGGATCAGTTTATCGTCGAAGGTAGTCAGAAAGTTCACTTTTTGCTTTTGTGCAAAAGACGAAGATCCCCAAAATAATAACACTATTACAACTAGTAACTTCTTCACTGTTTTGTTTAATTCCTTAATCTCTCAAACCTGAAAAGGCTCATTTTATTGTTTACCGTTCACACTAATTCTCCGGTTTATGTGCTTCGTAAATTGATGCTATTCCAAAGGTTTGCGGATAACACTTATTCTCACAAAAACCAGCCTCGGCTAAAATAGCTAAAAATTGGTCACCATCAGGAAATTCTTCCACTGATTCGGGTAAATATGTATAGGCACTCTGATCTTTCGAAATCAGCCGGCCAATTAAGGGTAAAATATGTTTAAAATAAAACAGGTAAAATTGCTTAAATGGTGCTTTTGAAGGTTTTGAAAATTCGAGTACAAAAAATACGCCCCCGGGTTTCAACACACGCCGAATCTCCTGTAATCCTATTTTAAGATTTTCGAAATTCCGCACACCAAATCCAACAATGGCAGCGTCAAACTCACCATCGTTAAAAGGTAAGTTTTCCGAATCAGCTTTTAGTACAGAGATCTGCTTTGCCAGCTCTCTTCTTTTTATTTTTTCGCGGGCCACACTTAACATGCCTTCCGAAAGATCAATTCCTACAATTTCTCCACTCAAACGTTTCGATGCAGCAATGGCAAAATCTCCGGTCCCGGTGGCAATATCAAGAATTCGACCCGGTCGGTAGGGCTTTAACTTTTTAATCGTATACTTTCGCCACAATTTATCGATATTAACCGATAAAAGGTGGTTTAACAGGTCATACTTCGGGGAGATATTATCGAACATCTCCTCTACTTGTCCCTTCTTATTTTGTTTTGAATGGTTGTACGGAAGAGCCATTAAACTCCGGCGGTCATTTTATCAATAAATCCCAGTGACTCGTCATCAACCCTGATTTCGCCTTTGGTTACGTGTCCAAGCGTAAAAAACGGGATTTTCATGTCTGTCATGGCATCCACAAAATCATCTTCTTTATCCGGATGAACACCGACTAGAATCCTGCCCATGGCCTCGCCAAACATAAATGAATCAATCCTGGTTTCAGCGCTGCTTGTTACATCAAAACCCAGCTCGTTCGGGATAGCTGCTCTGAGCAAGGTAAAAAACAGTCCACCTTTACCTATCGGGCTGGCACTTTCAATGAGTTTCCCGGCAATAAGGTCTTTAATGCAGGCTTGAATTTTTACTTCATCATTAATATTGAAAGCCGGAAGCGGTGATTCAGAAATACCATGATAAAACTCGAGGTATTCTGATGAATTTATATCGTCGGTCATATTACCGATCATAAAAATATGATTTCCTTTCCGTTTAAAAGAATGGGTAATGATCTCGGTATTCTTTTCAATCACTCCCATCATGCTTATGATAATGGTAGGCGGCACAGGACCATGTTCTGAAAAGTGATCGAAACGAATCTTCTTGTCAGAGATTTTCAGGTTAAAACGTTTCGCTGCATTTTCCATTCCCTTTTTTGCACCGGAAGCAATAAACTGACCATTTGGATCGGCAATGTTGATGTGGTATAAAAACGCACTTATTACAGTTGGAGTAGCTCCAAAACAACGCATTTTTCGCGCTGCCCTCGAAATTAGAATTTCCGTTGCTTTTTGGGGATCACTTTCCAGGTGATGGTGAAATGCGTGTGTACTGATGGCCATTTTTGTCCCCTGATCATCAAGATCGAACACCCCGGTTTCATCAGTATCACTCGCGCCAACAGCTTCGGGCGATATATTTAGTTCGTTAAAATCGTTGAAATAATTAATGGTTGACAAATTCGGATTAACCATTAATGAAAATATAACCTCTTCTACGTTCTCCGGTTCCGGAATACTATCGATTGAAAATTCCTGTTCAGTCTGGATGGTGTCACTCATCTGGCTCCTCCTTTCGGTAATAATTAAGTTCAAGCAAAGGTAATTAAGTACGTCATTTATCCATAAAAATAGATGTTTTTTTTAATTTCGCACATACTCAAAATTTACACCATGAATCGTATTGCATTAATAACCGGTGCCACTTCAGGCATTGGGGAGGCTACAGCTGAAGTTCTGGCGAAAAACGATTTCGACTTAATCCTCACCGGAAGAAGAAAGGACCGACTGGAAGAACTTCAGAAAAAGCTGAATTGCGAGACCATACTTTTGGCTTTCGACATTCAGGATAAAGAAGCCACAGAAGCAGCCTTTATCAGTTTGCCCGAAAAATGGAAAAATATTGATGTGTTGATCAATAACGCTGGACTGGCCGTTGGTATGGAAACCATCGACCAAGGCAATATTGACGACTGGGAAAGGATGATAGATACCAACATTAAAGGGCTTTTGTACATGACGCGGCTGGTCTCACCAATTATGGTTGAGCGCCGGAGTGGTCACATCATCAACTTATCGTCGATTGCCGGAAAAGAAGCCTATGCTATGGGTAACGTTTATTGTGCCACCAAGCATGCTGTTGAAGGACTGACACGAGGCATGCGCATTGATTTGGTGAAGCACGGAATTAAAGTGAGTTCTGTGGCTCCCGGAGCTGTTGAAACTGAATTTTCGATGGTTCGCTTCAAAGGCAATAAATCCAAAGCCGACGATGTTTACAAGGGATTTACACCGCTTTTTGCAAACGATATAGCAGAAACTGTCCTTTTCATAGTTACGCGTCCGGCACACGTTAATATCGACGATGTATTAATCATGCCAACCGCACAGGCGTTGTCGCGCGTAATAAACCGTGAAGAATAAACTTTAATGTGTACCTTTGAATCGCCAAATTATTAAGCAATGCCAGAAGCAATTGTTATTACACCGGTTAAAGATTCGCTCGATACCTTTAGGTTGACCGTTGAAGCCATTATGATGGCCGATGGTGACTTTGAATATATCGTTTTCAACGACTTTAGCCAGGCCGAAACCAAAGCTTATCTCGACACGCAATCGAAAAAACACAACTTTAAGGTTATTCATCTTGAAGAGATTACCGATACTCCCTCGCCAAATTACAAACTGGTTTTGCAAATGGCACAGGAACTCGCCCTTAAAAATAAATGTCCGTTGGTTATTGTAGAATCCGATGTGGTTGTAAATAAAGATACCCTTACTCAGCTGTTCAAATTAGCTAAAAACAAACCAAATCCAGGAGTAGTGGGCGCAATTACAATTGACCGAACGGGGAATTACAATTTCCCTTATACCTTCGAAAAAATTAAAAGTACCGAAGTTGTCGATACCAGTCACAGCCTGAGTTTCTGCTGTACATTAATTACGGAAGATTTTATGAAAGAATTCAGTTTTAAAACTCTGGATTCGAAGAAAGACTGGTTTGATGTTTTTATCAGCCACAAGTCGAAAAAAATGGGCTATCACAATTACCTGGCAAAAGGTGTCGAAGTTTTACACTTACCTCATTCGAGCCGTCCATGGAAAAATCTGAAATACAAAAATCCGATATTGTATTATTTAAAGAAAGTATTTTTAAAACGCGATCGCATTTAAATGCCTGAAAAGTTACTAAATAAAAGAAACAATGTACTGGGCCATATCTTTTCGTGGATATTCAGTATTGCTTTTTTTACGTTCATCTTTTATCTGTACAGCACAGTATTCTATGCAGAATTGATTACCAAAGCCGCTATAACAAATATAGGATTGGCCATAAGCGTTTACATCAATTTGTATGTTTTGATCCCGAAACTGCTGAAAAAGAAAAGTTACATTTTTTACATTTTCTGGCTGGTTCTTACCATTTCAGCTTCCAGCCTTTTTGTGCAGTTTGGGCTTTTATACCCGTTCCGAAATGTTCTTCATGTTTCCGAGCAACTAAGTACATTTAATGCCAATATTCATTCAGCCTTCTTTATTGTGACCCTGGTTTATGTGGCTGTTTCGTCGTTTTTAAAGTTTGTGAAAGACTGGATCGCCATGCAGGATCTCAACTACAAACTGGCTAAAATTGAAAAGCAAAAACTTCAGGCAGAATTGAACACTTTAAAAGGCCAGTTAAATCCACATTTTCTTTTTAATTCGCTGAATAATATTTATTCGCTGGCTCTTATTCAATCGAAAAAAGTACCTGATTTGATTCTTAAACTTTCCGATCTTATGCGACACATCATTTACGAATCAAAGGAAAACTTTATATCGCTGGATAAGGAAATTGAATTTGTCGACAATTTTATTGCCTTACAACAAATCAGAATTTCAGAAAATACAAAGTTGGTCTATGTAAAAGAAGGCAGAGTACCCGACGCTAAGATTGTTCCGCTTTTATTCGAACCTTTTATTGATAATGCATTTAAACACGGAGTACCGGGGAATTCCGAGAACGATTTCATAAAAATACGTTTTGAATTTACCGATACCCACCTTCATTTTAAAATTGAAAATAATTTTAGTGATGAAGTTAAGTGGAATAAAAAGAATTCCGGAATTGGAATTCAGAATGTGAAACAACGTCTCTCGCTGCTGTATAAGAAAAATGAGTACAACCTGCTCATAAATAAAGATAACCATGTATATTGTGTTGAACTAAACCTGCAATTGCGCTAACTACTATAAGTTCTCAAAATGGAAATTAAGGCATTAATCATCGACGACGAACCACTGGCCCAGGATGTTATTAAACAATACGCGCTTAAGCTTCCTGACCTCACTATTGCAGCTACATGCAACGAGGCCATTTGTGCGCATAAGATACTGCAGGAAAAATCAATAGACTTAATTTTTCTGGACATCAATATGCCTAAGTTGTCGGGTATTTCCTTCCTAAGAAATCTGAACAATCCACCTTTGGTGATATTTACTACTGCCTACTCGGAATATGCCCTTGAAGGTTTTGAACTTAATGCGATAGACTACCTGAAGAAACCGTTCTCGTTTGAGCGATTCTGCAAGGCTTATTACCGGGCTGAGGAACAACTGCTGTTACAAAAGAGTGCTAGCCAGTCTAAAGGTCCTGAGAATGCTCCAAGCGACTTTCTTTTCATTAAGTCGAATAAAAAAACTTTTAAAGTAAAGTTTGAAGACATTTTTTACATTGAAGGACTTGGGGATTATATCAAGATTCATTTGAAAGATAGCAAACTTGTCACCAACCTGTCGATGAAAAAAATGATTAATCTTTTACCCGGCGAATACTTTCATCGTATACATAAATCCTTCATCATTTCACTGGATAAAATCGATGCGGTTGAGGGAAATATGGTTTCGGTTAATGGTAATAAATTACCAATTGGAAACAGTTACAGGTCGGAGTTTACAGAATTTATAAATCGTTTCCTCGCGGATTAATTCTACTATTCTTTCAAGAATCCCTGTTGTTTAAGTACCTCCATCATTTTATTGGAAAAAAATTCATTGTCGGCTTTTTTATACCTTACATCCGTAAATACCTGAGCAAGATGTTCCTTTGAATTTTCTTTAACGAATTGCTTTGATGACGTGAGTGTCTCTTTGTAGTGATACAACCGGTCAATTGTTCCTGAATTATAATCAGAATAGGTCTCTTCATGTACAATACCTTCCAACGGAATACGATCTGTTAATTCAGGGTTTTCATCGGGATAGCCAATCGCTACAGTAGTGACCGGAAAAGTTAGTTTGGGTAAATTCAATAGTTCTATAATTTTATCGGCATTATACAGTGTTGTTCCCAGGTAGCAAACTCCTAATCCAAGATTCTCAGCAGCTACACAAACGTTTTGTGCAACAAGTGTAGCATCAATTAAGGCGTTGTTAAATGAGAGGAAATTATCATATCCTGCTTCAGCGTTATTCTGATGGCACCATTTAGTAAACCGATTAAAATCTGCCACAAAGGTTAAAAGCACAGGAGCTTTAACGGCCACCGGTTGGTTAAAATGCAGGGGAGCTAGCTTTGATCGTAAATCCTTTTCCCGATTAATTACAACGCTGTAGAGTTGCATATTCCCCGTTGTAGAAGCTCTGGTTCCGGAGTAAAGTATACTTTGTAATAATTCCTCACTTAAAGCTTTTTCTTTAAATTTTCGAATGCTTATATGCTTTTTTAGAAGTTCCATATTCTCTTATTTTCTGAAAAATAGCAATAAAAAAGGGAAGCTAAAAGCTTCCCCTTTTTAATCAATCAATTCGGTATTACCTTTTAATAATCCTTTCTGATTTAACGATTTCGTCGTCAGCAATTAAAGTAACAACGTAAACGCCGGTAACCAGATTTCCAGTACGTATCTCGTAAGTTGGATTTTCAACATCAAGTACACGCTGACCAGCAATGTTAGTAACCACTACTCTATTCAGTTTTTCAGCATTATCAATTCTGATAAAGTTGTTGAATGGATTAGGATAAACTTTGAAGTCAATGTCTACTAATTCTCCAGGTATACTAGTTGCGAAGTCAGGACCAGTTGTGAATGTCCAGCTGCTGTCGGCGATTCCGCCCCATGCAAGACCGTCACCCATGATCACTCCACTATCTACCTGTACAATGTATTCAGTGTTCTTATCTAATCCACCAACAGTAGTTGAGTCGTATGTAATGGTAACGGTATTACCCATAACCATACTAGAGTCAACCATTATTTCAAGTGATGGATCAGTATCACCCATTGCGGTTATAGTAATGTATCCTTCTTCACCGAACCATACTTCATCAGTAAATGTAATTACAAGAGTTGGATGGTTATCTTCAATAGTATCTGTAGGACTTACCATGTCAAGTACAGGTGCTGTTTTTTCTCTTTCTATAACAGTTAAGAACAGTTGAGAAGTACATCCTTCTGAATCGATTATGAATTCGTAGTCTCCTCCAACTAACATAGTATCTAAACCATTCTCCATGTAGTGAGCAGTATCACCAGCATAAATATTCACAGTATCGTACATAACAGTACCGTATTCAAGATCGAAGTTGTATTCTAACTCACATTCCTGAGCATCCAATACAAATACATCGTGCATACCTCCTGAAAGGTTTACAGTAATCTGTTCATAGAAACCGATTGAATCAGCAATTACAGTAGTATCTACCATTACCATGTAAGGAGCGGTACCACCTGCAATTTCGAAAGTAAATGTAGTTGCACATTCTCCTACAGTATCGGTTACGTTAACCACCTGTAATGGTCCGTCAACACGCTTGAATGTAAGTGTATCCATAACAGACATACAACCTTCGCTGTCTTCTACCCACATTTCATAGTGTCTGTCAATGACATCCTTTTCATCAAATTCGAAGAATTGAGAAAGAATAGTGTCACCCATGAAGAACTCAGTTACACCCATATCACTGGTTTCCATTTCATTCCAGTGCAGTTTGAACATACGACCTTCTTCACCAGATACCATAACTTTAGCAGAAGCTAACGTGTCATCGTAACAAGTTACATCTTTGATTGCGAATGCAGCTTCGTCAACCGGATCAAGTACCATTACATTGGAAGTATCAGTACATCCGTTTTCATCCTTAACGACAACTACATAATCGTGATTTATTTTTACTAAGAACGAGTTCTCAGGTTGATAGTCAGTTTTCAAAGCACCATCTTGCCATAATTGGTATTCGAGTGTATCTCCACCACCCGATACAACTGTCGCTTCAAGATAACCTTCCACAACATCAGGACAAGAGAATTCACCATCACCTTTATCAAGTACTACTTCGAATACTTCCTGTTCGTCAATTACTACTGTATCTGTACCTACACATCCTTCGTAAGTAACTACAACAACATAAGTACCAGGACCAACTCCTGATAATGTATCGTTTGCAACAGTATCAATCATAACAGTATATTCAGGATCTGGCAAAGTATCTCCATCTACTACAACCACAACACTGTCAGCCGGTACAATAATATCGAAAGTTGCACCGTAACATTCAGTGTTACCAACAACCTCAGCTTTAACAGTAACTTTAGTATCTGGTTCGGCAATTTTTACGCGCCATTCATTAACCGGCTCACCATTCCAATCTTCACCTCCAATCAGACAACCATTTACACGGTCGTATACCCAAACAATATATGTACCGGCTTCAGTTACAGAGAATATACTGTCTGCCTGCCATAAACTTGATGAGTCAGGATCAGGAACAATGATATGTTCCGGAAGTTGAGATAATTCAGCATAGTAGATGAAATCACCTGAACCTCCATCTGCCTGAACGGAGAATTGTCCTTCAGTATCACAAGTAATATCTGAAATAAATGTTGCGTTAAGTGTAATAGAATCAGGCTGAGCAATAGTTACCTCACCCAGAACTACGTAACAAGAATCCGCATCAAAAACGGTAATAGTATAACTACCTGCTAATAAGTTCTCAAATACTACACTGTCACCCATTAACGAATCTTTTGCCATTCCGTTGTCTAATTCAACGAGATAATCAGGGTTACCGCCACTTACTTCTACTAATATATCTCCGCCATCTGAACCGAAGCAGGATACAGAATCAAGAACGGTAGCAACAGCCATTAATGAATCAGGATTTCCAATGGTAACTTCTTCCATTTTATAGCATCCATTTCCGGCTACACCATATTCAACAGCGTACACATTATATGTACCTGATGGAACTCCGGTGAAAGTTTCGGCACTATCTGTTACCATGTAAGCAGTATCTAATCCCGGGATATAAATATCAAAGGTATCTGTATTTCCACCATAAACGGTCACATCAATTACACCGTCAGGAGCAGCACAAGAACCAGCTGTAACATCAGTTGTTTCAACGGCAAGCATAATTTCTGAAGGTTCGTTAATTGTGAATTCCTGTCCTTCTGTAGGACATGCGATTGAATCTCTAACCCACACGGTGTAAGTTCCTGGCTCTGTTACAACAATAACTTTGGTATCTGATCCTTCAGGGAAATTACGCCAGTTAGTAGATCCTATTTTGAATTCGTAACCGCCAACACCACCTTCAGCTTTCACTGTAATAGTACCATCACTGGCACCAAAACAGGTAATGTCAGTTGGAGTCGCTGTGAAGCTTACACCCATAGCAGGTCCGTCAACGAAAATACTATCAGTTTCATCGCCGTCGCATCCACCTACCAGGTCAGAAACAACAACTTTGAATGTATCAGCAGGAAGATTTTCGAACATGGTTGTCTGAACTTCAACGTATCCGTCAACATCAGCCCACATTCCATCAACCACTTGTTGCAAAGTATAAACGAGATCTTCCGATCCTCCGGTAGCAGCAGCTACTTCAATATAGCCGGCTGTATCACCGTAACAGTCAATTCCGGTAACCATAACTGGTTCAGCGGCAATTTCAACAGGATCAAGACCATCAACAACGAAAGGTCCATCGATAGCTTTTTCTTCACAACCTTCATTTTTAACAACTACGTAATATGTTCCTTTTCCAACCTGTATATTTACTGAATCAGCACCCATTGGCCATTCTGTAAATGCACCATCAGGAAGATTAGTAGCAGCTTGTAATGTATTTGCATGACCGTAATGAGTAATACCTTCTGTACCGTATATTGTCATCACACCGTCGTAGTTTCCATAGCAGCTTGCATCACCTGTAACAGCACCTGAAACGGTTAATGGATCGGCTTCAGTGATAACTGCCATCAGAGTATCCGGTGTACCACAAGCACATGCATCAAATACACATCCCATTGCGTCTTGCGCCCAAATGTAATATGTTCCAGCTTCCAGATCAACAGCCTCAAATCCTGAACCTGCTTCATCCATTTCCGTCCCAGAAACATATACATCTGCTGGATCAGTAGAATAATATACTTTTACATCACGATCTTCGTCAGCTTGTTGAGCCCATGATGTTACCTCAACACGGATAGCACCATTGCCTGCATTATTACATTCGATAGAGTCGATCCCAACAATTTCAATAACATTTGTATCGAGAGCTGGAACAGTAACGTCCATCATTTCTACATCATTGTCACATTCATCGGTTTTTACGTAAACCGTGTAATCACCGGCAAATACAGCAAAGATGTTATTTTGTTTCCATGAAACGCTGTCCAAAGAATACCATAATGTTCCAACACCACCAGATGCTGTTATATTAATTACACCATCATTTCCACCAGGGCAAGTTGGCGAAATAGTATCCACATCATCAATTGAAACCGAGTCAGGATTTACTAATGCAATAGGAGTTTCATATTGAATTTCACAACCTCCGTCATCTTGTACATAAACAAGGAAAGTATCGGCACCTACAGTCCAGCTTGAAGTAGTAGTATAACCTCCTGAAATATCTGTACCCCCAAGAGTTTCCACTTTAAACATGTAGTCCCCTGAACCGCCAGTTGCACTTGCTGTGATAACAGAACTATCACCCAAGCATACAGCTGTATCAACATCTACAACCAGATCGATACCTGTTGGTGCCTGAAGGCTAATTACGTTACCGGTACTATTGGGATTATCATACGCTTCCGGATCACACCCATTTGCGTAACCAACCCAAACACTGTAATAACCTACCATAAGATCCATAAAGGCAACCGTATCATTGGCAGGTATTTCAGCCACTGCTAACATTGTATCAGCACCAAAATAAGAAAGATATACTGAATCAGCGTCACCTACAAAATCATGCACATAAATGGCACCGTCAGTTGAATCTGCACAAGCTATATCATCTAATGAAATATCAAAAGTAATTTCGGCCGGATCAACTAAAACAGCCGAACTGTCTGAAACAACATCACATCCCATGCTATCTGCAGCAGTCGCCCAATATTCGCCAGCTGGCATCATAAAGGTAGCTACTCCATCAACAGTCATTTTTGAAGAATCTTCAATAGTTACCATATATTCGTTTCCAGCGTAAGGAATGCCTGTAGTAGTATCTACTAATACAGTAATTGTTCCTAATCCTCCCGGACATTCAATAGAATCATCTGCAGCTACATAAATGCTGTCAATAATGACTGGGGCAGGTGAATTATTCATGGTAACTGAGTCCCATAATGTATGGTCACAATTTTCCGATTTCACACCGATGTAATATTTCTCACCGGGAATACCCACGAAATGCACTTCATCATACTCCGGATAGCCCTCGTAATTAATACCGTGCCAGTTAGGTCCGTCAAGCACAGCATGTGTTACGAAATTCTCTGTTCCGCTAACTACAACAGTGATTTCTCCATCGTCATCCCAACATCTGGGTTGAGTAACCAAAAGTGTATCCAGTGACATAGAGACAACTGAGTCAGTCGGAGTATAATTCAAAACATTCGAATAACAATCCATCCCCAGTCTAACCTGCACAACAAAAGGTCGACCTTCAATTGTAGTGAAGGTATTCACCGGATCGAAGCCTGCTGCGGTTGTGTCACCAACACCATTAAACGAATAATACGTACTGTCGGATTCATGTCCGATAACCGCATATTGCACAACGGATCCTTCGCAAATTGTGCTAATGTCGGTAAGCAGCACAACGTCATCCGCTGATAAGGTAACATCGCACTGGGCCTGAGCCACAGTAAACGAACTAACCAAATACACGAGCAACGTTAAGCCGAAAAGCTTTGTAAACATTTTTCTCATAGCATTTCTTTTAAATTGAACTTAATTGATTGATTGATTTTAATTTATTTAATTCTTTAATCATTCGCCAGATTTAATTTTGTCTAATCGTCCCTGTATCCCTACAGTAAACTGTACAAACGTATAAAAATTTGCATCAATGTACAAAATATATGTTGCATAAAATGCAATGTTTTATCTAATGTTTTCAACAGTCCGGTGTTCTAATAAATCCTGCACTTTGGAGCATTTTACCAAATATCGTCGTGTTTTTTAGCTTCCGGTTCTGTAAATTATCAATTCAAGTTACAATTTTAAACTATTTTTTTAAATAATAACGAATGTTAACACTTTTTTTTATTGCTTCACGTTTGAATTAATAATGATTAATTTAGAATACTTAAAAACACCGTATTTATTAACACTTTAGAACCCAAAATGCGTGTCACATTAAGTTAACTGTTAATAACCATGATGTACTGGGACAAAATAAGAAATAAACAAGTAATGTGTTACCTGGCGCTCACTCTTGCGGTTTTGTCAAGTGTTTCATGCCGAACTTGTAAATGTCCGGCTTACAGCGAAGATCATACCATTATTAATAAGGATGTGAAATCAGAACCGGAAGCACTTGCTAACATCAATTACGAACAAACTCTTACCGATAGTCCGGAGGCAAAACTCCTCGCCCCCTAATCTTATCAATTTGTTTTTTTTGGAAAATATGTGCTGGAAAGCGGCCAACACAGGCATTTCCTCCCAGATGGCACAAAACTACAAACACCGAATTTAACATCATCTTATTCATTTTCTGTTTTTTATACCGATTTTCACCCTTTGAGAATTGAATATTTTCGCAAAAACCGGCATTAGCCCGTGATTAAACGAGATATGACAAGCTAAAGACTTTAATTAATTATTAAGGTTAGAATGAAAAAACTTTTGCCGCTTGACTCAATACTTAAAATGTACTTACTTTGTGTGGCTTTTAGAAATCAGGGTTTTAACCTGATCAGCACGACTTAAATAAATTTTATACAATAATTAAAAACTTTCTCAACTATGATTAAAATAGGTATTAACGGATTCGGAAGAATCGGACGTTTTGTTTTCCGTCAGGCAGTTGCCAAAGGAACCATTCAGGTTGTAGCTATCAACGACCTTATCGACGTTGACTACATGGCTTATATGTTAAAGTACGATTCAACTCACGGTCAATTCGACGGAACAGTTGAAGTTAAAGACGGTAAACTTATTGTTAACGGTGACGAAATCCGTGTTACTGCAGAAAGAAATCCAGCCGACATCAACTGGGGTGCTGTAGGTGCCGACTATGTTGTTGAATCAACCGGTCTTTTCTTAACTAAAGAAAAAGCTCAGGGTCACATCGACGCAGGTGCGAAAAAAGTTGTAATGTCTGCTCCTTCAAAAGACGATACTCCAATGTTCGTTATGGGTGTAAACAACGACAAATACACCAACGACATGACATTCGTTTCAAACGCTTCATGTACGACCAACTGTCTGGCTCCTGTAGCTAAAGTATTAAACGACAACTTTGGTATTACTGAAGGTCTGATGACTACAGTTCACGCAACTACTGCTACTCAGAAAACTGTTGACGGTCCTTCTATGAAAGACTGGCGTGGTGGACGTGGTGCTGGTCAGAATATCATCCCATCTTCAACCGGTGCTGCTAAAGCCGTAGGTAAAGTTATTCCTGAATTGAACGGAAAATTGACAGGTATGGCTTTCCGTGTTCCAACTCCTGACGTATCAGTTGTTGACTTGACAGTGAACCTGGCAAAAGCTGCTACTTACGATGAAATCTGTGCTGCTATGAAAGCTGCTTCAGAAGGTGAGTTGGCCGGTGTACTTGGTTACACTGAAGATATGGTTGTTTCTAACGACTTCGTTGGCGACACTCGTACCTCAATCTTCGATGCTAAAGCCGGTATTGCATTAACCGACAAATTCGTAAAAGTTGTATCATGGTACGACAACGAAATGGGTTATTCAGCAAAAGTTTGCGAACTGATCATGTACATGGAATCAGTAAAATAATTTACGTATATAATGTATAGAAAGGGAATCGAAAGGTTCCCTTTTTTTATGCTTAATTCCGAATACTCGATTCATGAATCTTAAAACTTGAACATTAACCCTGAACTCTAAACACAGAAATCTCCTCTATTCATAACGTAGCGACTCGATCGCATCGAGTTTTGCGGCTTTCTGAGCCGGATAGTACCCCGAAATGATCCCAACAATGAAACAAAGGAACACACCAAGCATGATCCAGGTCCAGGGAACGATAAATGATGATCCGACAATGGAAGAAACCACGTTGCCAACCAGTATTCCAAAAATAATTCCGACAAAACCACCAATCTGTCCAACAACAATTGCTTCAACTAAAAATTGCTGACGAACAGTTCTTCCTTTGGCACCAATGGCTTTTCGCACGCCAATTTCGCGTGTACGTTCGGTCACCGAAACCAGCATAATATTCATTAATCCCACCGCAGCACCAAATAAAGTGATCAATCCAATTATGGTGGCTACCATCGTTACATTTTTTATATTCTGAATTAACAGATTCGCCAGGTTATCGCTTTTTTCGATGTTGAAATCGGAATCATCAAGCGGTTCCAGGTTTCTTACATTCCTAAAAGTTGCTTCGGCCTGACCAGTTGCCGCATCCATCATTTTGGGCTGGATGACTTTCACCTGGATTCCAAAATTCATATTGGGTCGCGAAAAATAAGTCCGTGCATTGGAATAAGGTATAAAACAAATCATGTCGTTGTTCATTCCAAATCCACTCCCCTTCGAAGCCAGCACACCAATAACTTTGTACTTCCCTCCACCAATGCTAATGACCTTGTTAAGCGGATTTTCACCGTTCTTAAATAGTCGTTTTGCAATGGCACTGCCCAGCAGAGTAACGTTTCGTCCCCCTTCAATATCATGAATGCTTATGCTTCTTCCCTTATCGATTTTGTAGCCTGAAGTTGACAGATAATTCTCATCGATACCATTTACTGAAATGTTTGGATTGGTTTTCTCCGAACCGTATTTCAATGTTGCAGTACCTGTGCAACTTACCGAAATTGATGTTAATCCCGGGAATCCATATTCTTCCTTAAATTCTTTTGCCTGGTAGTACGAAATATAATCGTAATTTTTTGTGCGGTAACGAATGTTGCCCTGCACTTTTAATCCTCCACTGGATATGGAAAAAGTATTGGCACCCATAAAAGCAAATTCGCTGGTTATCGAATTTTTTATCGAATCGATAGCTGTAAGTATTCCTACCAAAGCTGTAATTCCAATGGCTATAATCAGAACCGTAAGTATGGTGCGTAGTAAATTACTTCTTATCGAGAGTAAAGCTATTCTGATATTTTCGGCAAATAAGGTTGTCTGACGCATTGGCAGTTGATAGTTTTCGTTTAAAAATATAAATCTTTTCGTTGCCTGACTAGCTATTTCTTCCAAATGTTTCCAAGATCTGTTTTTACCTGGAATAGTTCGTCATTTCATTGGTATGTTAAGTGCACAAAATATTACGCCCAAAATAAGGTATGCCGGGATTTCCGGAAGTCTGTCCAAATTAAAAAGTGTTAATCTCTTAATTACTAAAAATTTACTTTATCTTCGCACACCTAATCTGAAAAAAAGATATGGCAAAGATTAATTTGAGTAATGATTTAGAGAAATTTAGTTATGCACTCGGCCTTAGTATTTCGGCCAACCTCATTCAGTCGGGAGTAAAACAAATACATCCTGATGCCTTCATTTCGGCGTTGAAAGATGTGTTTGCCGGCGTTGAACCACAGGTTTCACCTGAAGAGGCTAACCAAATCCTGGAAGCTTTTATGGCACAAAGCCAGGATGGTGATGCAGCTAAAAATCTGGAAGAGGGATTGGCATTTTTAGCAGAAAACGCTAAAAAAGATGAAGTAACCGAATTGCCAAGTGGATTACAGTATGAAATTTTAAAAGAAGGCGATGGCGAAATGCCAACCGTAAACGATCAGGTAAAATGTCACTACCACGGAACCTTGATCAACGGTACCGTTTTTGATAGTTCTGTACAACGTGGAGAGCCGGCAACATTCCCGGTAAACGGTGTTATTCAGGGCTGGGTTGAAGCGCTTCAACTGATGTCGGTAGGATCGAAATGGAAACTTTATGTACCATCAGAACTTGCTTACGGAAACCGCGGAGCCGGCGGAGCAATTGGTCCGAATTCTACCCTTGTTTTCGAAGTTGAACTTCTAGACATTTTATAAAAACAAAATAATCAACACTTAGTGTATTGTAAAAAATTTAAGAGATGAAAAACAGTATTCTTTATCTTTTTGTAGCTGCTTTAGTAATCGCAGCAGCTTCTTGCCAGCAAGGCGGTTCGTCGAGTGCAAAAATGGAAACAGAAATCGATTCTGTAAGTTATGCCATTGGAGTTTTGGTTGGAACAAACAACAACCAGCAACTTGAAAATGCACCCGGAAACGACGAAATGAACATTGAAGTAATGGCAGATGCATTTCGTTCAACTTCTTTAGGAGAAGAAACCAAAATGACTCCGGAAGAAGCCAACGCAATGATCCAAAAATTCTTTACCGAAGCCAGTGAAAGAGAAGCACAAGCCAACCTCGAGGAAGGCAATAAATTCCTGGAAGAAAATAAAGCTCGCGAAGGTGTGCACACTACTGAAAGCGGCCTGCAATACGAAATCCTCGTTGAAGGCGACGGTGAGAAACCAAAAGCTACCGATCAGGTTCGTGTTCATTACCACGGGACTTTAATCGACGGAACCGTCTTCGACAGCTCAGTTGAAGATGGCGAACCTGCAGTTTTCGGCGTAAACCGTGTAATTAAAGGTTGGTCAGAAGCCTTACAACTGATGCCCGTTGGATCGAAATGGAAGATTTACGTTCCTTCTGATCTTGCTTACGGACCACGTGGTGCCGGTGGCGACATCGGCCCGAATTCAACGCTCATTTTTGAGGTTGAATTGCTTGAAATCGTAAAAGACGACAACAAATAATCAAGTTCAGTCATAGAGTTTATCACTTGTTGAAAAAAACCCTTTGTCTCATTCAGGCAAAGGGTTTCTTTTTTTTACTTTTGGCAGAAACTAAAACAGAATATCAGGAATGGCTTTAAGTGTAAAAGGAAAGATAGACCAAATTTTAGAACCACAATCAGGTGTTAGTCGCGCCGGGAAAGAGTGGAAAAAACAGGATTTTGTAATAGAAACCGATGAACAATTTCCACGAAAAGTATGCTTTACACTTTTTGGCGATAAAGTTGACATGGTCAGCGACATTGCTCAGGGACAAGAAGTTGAAGTTTCTTTTAACCTCGAATCGCGAGAATACAACGGCCGCTGGTTTACCAATGCCACTGCATGGAAGATTGACCAGGTAAGTGAAGATAATAATCTCCCGGAACCTCCACCGGAATTCAGAATGGAGGATGTTCCTCCGGAGCCCGATGACAATGCAGCAAACGACCTGCCGTTTTAAAGAATTGAGAGTTACATACTATAAAAGAAGCCGGATTTGCAGTGCAAATCCGGCTTCTTTTATATCGTTGATTTAATTATCCCGGGTGAACACCGGTGAACCAGGTTTCGATAAACGCGGGTTAAATCCATAACCTTCGGCATCAAAAGCCTGCAGATCTTCTACCTTCTCAATGTTGTTTTCAACAATAAAGCGAGTCATCAATCCCCTGGCTTTTTTGGCGAAAAAGGATATCATCTTGTACTCACCGTTTTTCATATCCTTAAACGCCGGAGTAACAATCTCGGCTCCCAGTTTTTTAGTTTCAATACTTTTATAATATTCGTTCGAGGCCAGGTTAACCAAAACGTTGCTCCCCGATTCAGCTATGGCTTCTTTCACCTTCGGAGTAATTTTCTTTTTCCAGAATGCATACAAATCGTCCGATCGCTGGTATTTTAGTTTTGTCCCCATTTCCAACCGATACGGTTGAATCAGATCAAGCGGCTTTAACACTCCGTATAAACCGGACAGAATGCGCAATTTCGATTGTAACTTCAGCAAATGCTCTTCGGAGAGTGAATTTGCATCCAATCCCTGGTAAACATCGCCACTGAAAGCAAGTACAGCCTGTTTCGCATTTTCAGGAGTAAATGGCTGATGCCAGGTTTGGTAACGTTCATAATTCAACTGCCCTAAACTTGCCGAGATTCCCATCAGAACGGATAACTTTTTGGGATTCATTTTCTTCAAACGGGAAACCAACTTCTCCGAATCATCAAGCATTTCGGGCATGCTAAATTCTGATGTAGGTGCAGTCGTATTAAAATCCAGCGATTTTGCCGGAGATATTACAATTAACATGCTAGTAAAATTTTCAGGATTTTAGGCACCGATGTTTTTAATCACTCTGGTTAATTTGTCTTTCACCTCGCCGGCCAGTTCTTCCAGATTATCGTTCTCCACACCACTCATCGACACAATTGGATCTACTGCTGATACTTCAACATCGCCGTTATCGTGCTCTTCTACTACCACATTGCACGGCAGTAAAATACCAAGCTTATCTTCTGCCGACAGTGCTTTGTAAGCAAAATGAGGATTGCAGGCTCCCAATATTTTGTACTTTTTGAAATCAACATCGAGCTTTTTCTTTAAAGTTGCCTTTACGTCGATTTCTGTGAGGACACCAAATCCCTCTTTTTTCAATTCGTCTGCCACAAATTCAATCGTTTCATCAAAGTTCTTGTTTTGAACTTTTGTACTCATATAATATTTCATGATTCTTTGAAATTTTAGTTTATGACTACAACATTCAGCATTAAAATTGGTTGTCGAAAACACCGATTTTTTTTGATTTTACTGTACACATCAGCCCAATGCCACATCGAGAAGCATCATGGTAGCAAATCCAAGAATTGCTCCAACAGTCGAAAGGTCGGTTTCGAGGCCAGTCTGTGATTCCGGGATAAGTTCTTCTACGACCACAAAAATCATCGCTCCTGCAGCAAACGAAAGGGCATAGGGTAACAAAGGTTCCATGGTCAACACGAGGTATGCTCCCAGCACACCTGCAATGGGCTCCACTACTCCCGAAAGCTGCCCGTAATTAAAAGCTTTTAACCTTGAAAATCCTTCTCTTCGAAGTGGAATAGAAACAGCAGCTCCTTCAGGAAAGTTCTGTAAACCAATACCCATAGCCAACGCAACAGCACCCGCTAACATTGCCGGATCAGGATTATTGGCCAATGCTCCAAAAGCTACCCCTACTGCCAAACCTTCAGGAATGTTGTGCAGGGTAATGGCCAGGACCAGTAACACACTTCTTTTCCACGAAGTTGAAATTCCTTCGGCTTTATCACGTGGTAATCCTAAATGGAGGTGAGGCAGCGTTTTATCGACCAGCAACAAGAATGCGCCACCCGCTAAAAAACCAACCACAGCCGGCACCCATGAAGGAACAGGGCCGCCCTCTGCCATTTCTATTGCGGGATTCAATAACGACCAAAAACTGGCAGCAATCATTACTCCTGAAGCAAAACCCAGCATTGAGTTCAGCACCGTTTTCTTAATCGATTTAAAAAAGAAAACCATGCCTGCACCCAAGGCGGTCAAAAACCAGGTAAAAAGTGTGGCAAAGAGTGCCAGTAGCACCGGATTATAATCAAGAAATTTGTCGATCCACATAATGTTTCACTTAAATGTTGCAGAAACATGTTCCATTTCTACTAAAGTAGCAGTAATATTCTCTGTTCTGCAACTACAACTCAATTTTTCAATGTTCTATTTTACCTCATTAACCTCTAAAATAACACTCATATTTCGCAGATTAATGTTTGGATTAATCCCGACATTCATCAGGAAATCGCCTGAATAGGTCTTCTCCGAATCGATCCACGATCGATGTCCAGGATACACATTCAACTCTTTTAAGGCATATTTTTTATCGCTGTCGAGACCGGCAAACTTAACCGGTAGTATGGATGCTGTCAGCATGTATCGGAAGTTCACCAAATAATTAAAAACCACAGCACGACTTTTATTATCATTCACATACATCAACGCAGCAAAATCGTTTTTATATGGATCTACCAACCTGTACATATCGCCATGCCATACTACATCTTTAAACGCATCGTAATTCTGAACTGCTTCTTTGGCAAACTGCATATCGTTCTCACTGAGTTCATGCGCCACAATATCGAATCCGAGCTTGCCCATACTGGCCACATCCACACGGTATTTCAGTGGCAGATCGCTCCAGTCGGTTACATGACAGTCGGTTACAATCGACGGGAAGAAATAAGAATAATTCCACTGCATATAAACACGTTCCAGCGGATCAGTGTCGTCGCTGGGCCAAAATTCAGTGAAGTATTTAAACAACTCGTAATCGCCACGGCCACCACCACCCGAACACAACATGATCGGAACATCAGGGTATTTCTCCCTCACGCGTTCCATCACATTGTATAAACCCTTTGTATATTCAATGTACAAATGCGTTTGCGGTATGTTCTCTCTCTCGAGATAGGCCGAATGCGCATTGTAAATTACCGAGTTGCAATCCCATTTAATAAAGGCCAATTCCGGACTGTCGGTGAAGAGTTTATCAACGATTCCAAACACAAAATCCTGTACTTCGGGATTTGAAAGATCGAGTACCAGTTGATTTCTGAAATACTTCTCGGGGCGCTCCGGCTGCCGTATCACCCAGTCCAGATGATTTTCGTACAATTCACTTTTTGGATTCACCATTTCAGGCTCAATCCAAATGCCAAATTTGATTCCTTCTTTCGTCGCTTCCGAAACTAAATGACCAATCCCGTTCGGGAGTTTTTTCTTGTTCTCTTCCCAGTCGCCCAATCCGGCATTGTCGCTATTTCTGGGGTATTTGTTGGCAAACCAGCCATCGTCGAGCAAAAACAAGTCAACTCCCAGTTCTTTAGCATCTTTAAAAAGGGAAGTGATTTTATCTTCGTCGAAATCGAAATAGGTAGCTTCCCAATTGTTCAGCAAAGTTAAACGCTCGCCGTTTCCATCCAATACACGATAATCTCTTGCCCAACGATGCAGATTGCGACTGGCTTCACCTGTACCGTTATGAGAAACCACATACACCAGCGATGGCGTTTTAAATGTTTCTCCGGGCTGCAAAGTATATTCCGAAGCAAAAGGATTTATTCCGGCAATAAAACGAAGGTTTTCGTACGAATCGATCTCAAAAACATAACGGAAATTGGAACTCCAGGCTAACTGTCCCAGAACAACAGATCCAGTATTCTCGGCTGCTTTGTTATCAAACGAAATAATAAAATTAGGAGATTGCAAAAGGTAAGCACGTGTTCCGAGTTTGGTATCGATGGATTTGATGCCTCGGGTAAGTTTTTCCTCATTCCGTTGCATCTCCCTGGCCCATGCACTTCCGTAAGTGGTAAGGTAAAAATCGTTACCGGCAAAAAACAGATTGGCCGACGCGAACTTTTTCAAAACTACCGCTTCACTCTGACTGTGTTCTATTTCGGTCCACTGCTCGATCACGTTCAAATCCGTCCAGGTTTTGTAGAATAATTTTACGCTGAATTGATACAATGCATCTTCCAGTTTTATAATAGTTAGTGTTGCATTGTCATCAGTCTTTTCCTGCGTATGACTTACATATTTTAATTCGAGCGAAGTATTTCCGTCGGATTGCAAAACTTCAATGGCGGGTTCAACCAGATTCCAGGTGCCCGCGGTTGTGTATGTCGCGTTATAAATTCCGGCATTGTTATCCCGAAAATTATATCGCCTCGCAACCTCTTTGTATTCAGATTCATTTTTTAGAGGTTCGCCAAAATACACCGTATTCAGGCGTCCATCACGCGAAGTTTGGAGCAACATCAGGTTATCATTGGTGAAGATCGGGATGATCACATCCTGCGCCTGCAGACCTGCAGCGATCACTGAACAGATCAGAATGAATAGTATTCTTTTCATAGTATTAGATTTGTTAGTTTGTTTATACAAAGATAGGAAAGAATACTTCTGTTAAAAAGTACTTAAACAGCTAAAAAGAATGAAATCTAAATGAGTTAGAATTGCCCCTTGTCGTTATAAATTTTGTTGAAGCGTTGCAATAACCTGCTGCAAAGCCGCTTTATTCTGTTCGGATATTCCTTCAATTTCTAATGCGTCCTGATACACTTTAATGGCCATGTTCGTGTTACCGTCGCGAAGATAGATATCTGCCAAAAATTGTCGGGCATCGAGATAAAGAGGATTTGATTCAATAACTTTTTTCAAAGTACCAACAGCTTTAGATTTCTGTCCGTTCTGCAACTGGTAAAAAGCCAGAGTGTAAGCATATTCAGGATTGTCGGGCCGAGATTTTAAGGCCAGCTCAGCATACTTTACGGCACCGTAAAAATCGCCTTTTTGGCCAACAATCACACTTAAGTTTTTCGCAGCAACCGGTTGCTCTTCGGGATTGGCCTCAAGGGCAGCCTTTAAAGCTTTTTCTGCCTCATCCATTCGTCCCTGTTCTGCCAATAGAAGTCCAAGGTTCAGGTTAGCTGCTTCATTATCGGGTTGGTAATCCAACACTTTCTTTAGATTTTCCTCTGCTTTTCCCGGATTCCCAATGTACGAATAAAGCACACTACTGTTTATCAGCGGCAATACTGACTCGGGATACAACCTGGCCGCAGTTTCGTAGGCATTTAACGCCGATTGTGCGTCACCTTTATTTTGATGATAGAGTCCCAGGTTATAATGGTTACTCCAGTTATCCGGCCGCGATGTCATTGAGGTTACATATTCCTTTTCGGCACCTGCTATAATCGTTTTTTGCTCAGCAGTAAAATCATCTTCAGGGAAGGTTAAAATAGCATTTGCAGCCTGTATTCGAACCAAACGAATGTCATCCTGACAAGCTGTTAAAAGAGCGTCTTTGACCTTAACTGTAAGAATTCCACCCAAAGCATAGGCTGCCGACGAGCGTACCAGTTCCGATTTATTGTTCAGGGCATCAATCAGCACTTCTGTCTTTGATGTATCGGGATAATTATTCAATAATCGAATTATTGAATTAGCTACAACATCATCGGTTTTCGGATTGCGAATCAATGCAAACATCTTATCGATATTTTTCCATTCCCCTTCACGGGCCTCTTCAATGAGCTGTGCCCATTTCAAAGTTTCTTCCTGGTAATCACCATTCGGACGTGCTTTTACGATTTTATTCGCCCACTCCGGCGATTTATCTTTGTGGCACTGGTTGCAGGCATTGGGCGAACCAAATTTAATGGTAGCCTCGGGCATTGGAGGACGGAATGAATGATCGCTTCGCAGAAAATGCCCTACAAATTCGCGTTTGGGCATGTGGCAACTCAGACATGTAAGTCCGGCTGAAGCCGGATGTCCGGTGTGTTCGGCCAGGTCATCATTGCGTTTGCCATGACATTTCAAACACGCCTGACTGGGATCGTCTTTGTAGCGATCGCGGCCACTTGAAGTATGACACGAAACACAATGCAATTCACTGTTTTCAACACAGGGATTTAACATCCAATCTGTGAGTGTATAGTTTTCACCCAGGTCGCGCCCGTCGGGATAAAAGTCTCGATCTTCGAGTGTAGTCAGGTTGTAATTATCAAAAAAACTATCGCCCGGCATATAACTCGGAGTTATGGGTTGCATTTTTGCATGACAAGGACTACAGGCATCGGTATGCTGTTGCTGTGTAAATACCGAAGTACTTATCAATCCAAGCTCTTTAGCTTTCTGTCCTTCCTTGAGATTTTTAAAGATTTCAACATGCTTCCCGGCAGGGCCGTGACAGGTTTCGCAGTTTATCCCGGGTTCTTTCCAGGTAGTATGGTAAGTGTCAGTCTCTAAATCGAAATTGGTACTCAACTGACTGATATGGCAACTGTAACATCCGGTATTAAACGCGAACTGATCATCTTTCCAGGGCAGGGCTTCATCGTCGGGATAATCATCGCCAAAATGACGAATACCGGCTTCGGGATAGTTAAACCACCTTTCCCGGTTGGCATCATAAGCCAGCGGAATGTTCTGAAGCCTCCCTTTTTCGAAGGGCGTTAAAAAGCAATAAACATTGTGTCCGCCCATCGCCCAGATTACATCGTATTTTGCTACCAGCTCATTTCCATTTCGCTCGTACATTACCATGCTCGAATCTTTAAACTCAACCTGAAACTGATTACCTTCAACATCGATCGGTTTGCTGTCGGGCAACTGATGCTTTTTCATGAACTCGGCATTTATGGGCATCATGGCCTGAGCGTGATACGACGGCGACCACAGATCGTAAAATTTCTGATGGCATTCCATACAACTTTTCGATCCTGTAAATTCAGACTCATCACCGGAGTTATTCCCCCGCTGTTTGCACGAAAAAGTCAGCAGAAGAAGGGCAAGAAAAAATATCGGACTGAATTTGAAATTCATCATGTGTCGGCCAATTTTCGCGTTGAATAATGAATGCAAATTAGCATTTATATCTTGAACCACAACGCGTGCCAGCAATTTATACCCAATCAAAACAGCTTACTCTTATTTGGATAAGCTGGCTTATATTTCAGGGTAATTACTTAATTTTCAGGATAAAAAATGGAATTAAAAAAGGCTTCCATTTCGTTTATGTAATAAACGCCGTATTTCTTAAAAGTGGCCTTGGTAGCTTCATCGGGTTTCCAATCGAAAAAGGCATGACCGGCACCACCAACCTGCACGTATTCAACCCGCTGCCCGGCTTCTACAAGCGCATCAACATATTCTTTTACCGCCTCGTCTTTAATAAGAAAGTCCATCGTACCTCGTGTCAGGTAATGCGGAATTTCCCGATCTTCGGCTTCAGGAATGTTGCTCAAGGGAGCAATACCTTCTTTCCAGGTGTCATCGGCTTTTGGGTCTTCAGAATAATGATTTAGCAAATTGCCTCCAAACACGCCGTAACTCGGAGCAGCAGCTTGAATTGCCGTCATCATTTCTTCTCGTACCTGTTCCACCGATTTGCCTTTGGGCAGGTAAGAAGGCATAAATTCGAATACTCCCGGAGTTTTACCAAAACCACCGTCTCCAATTTTGTTGGGCATTGTACCGGCCACGGCAGAAAGATGTCCACCGGCACTGTCGCCGGTAACTGCAATTCGAGTTGGATCGCCACCGTATTCAGCAGCATGTTCCATAATGTGCGCAATGGCACCAAACACATCTTCAATCAAATCGGCCATGGTGTTTCCCACCTCGTCGCCATCCAGTTTACGCGACCAACGATAATCAATGCTAAAAACGACATACTTACCATCTTTGGTGAGTTCGCGTGCCATACCTCGCATAATGTCTTCAGAATTGGAAGCCCAGCCTCCGCCATGAATAATTACAATACATGGCAGGTTCTTCGCACCTTTGGGCGAGAAAACATCATATTTTAAAGGTTTAACTCCCGGTTGAGCATATACAATGTTCTGTGTAACTTTAATGTGATCGACCTCTGATTTTTCAAGAAAAGAAGCTCCAATATGCTTATCCTGATCGACAACAACTTTGAAAGGCGATTTCATCGATTCGTGATACATGGCTCCCCACATTCCTTTTACCGAATAATAGCCGGCATCGAGGGTAAAACCTTTATCAGGTGTTGCAGTTACCGTTAACACTGAACCCTCTGCAACCTTCCCATCAGCTGGAATGGCCGGTTCAACTTTTATTTTTCCGTTAGTTACTTTGTCAAGTGTTACAGTGTACATGGTTTGTGAAAAAGCAGTTCCTGTAGCGAGCAACAGCAAAAGTAAACCAACAATATTTCTAAATTTCATGAGTATTAATTTCTATTGGTTTTGATTCTTCCAAAAATAACAATTGATTTTAATCTCGTGTTACATCTACACTAAGACTTTTTTACTCATCAATAATTTCCCATTTTCTGAGCAATACTTTTGAAATTCGGGTATCGTAAGCATTAACAAATTCATTTTCTTTTAAGCTATTTTGTTGAAAGAGCTGAATCGTCAAACTTTGTAAATGCGGCGTTGAAGCATTTACAGCATCCACACTGTTTAGCGCAAAACACCGATCCATCGGGGAATAATTTAATGTATCGGCCAGTATGCGTTCGTAACACGAAATAGCCAAATCCTTCTCATTTAATCTGAACAAGGTTTCAGCCGCCAGGGTAGCCACTGCGCCCGATGGATCATTCACAGCCACCTTTAGCGCATCAAGAGCCGGTTCGGCCACGTCGCGATGGATCAATAAACCAACGGCACCCCAGTAACGAATCGCCCGGTTATCGTTTTGAAGATTTTGCACAAAATAATCAATATCTCCTTTCTGACTTGTCGCACGTTGAGCTGCTTCCAATACTTCCTCAAACGGACAATCATCCGATCGCATGTAATCATAGAGTGAACCCTCACCTGCAAAATAGGCGTATTCAGTTTCGGGAATTAATCCCACATCGCGCACGTCGCGCATCCATTCGGTTTCTACTGTGCGCATTCGTTCTAAAACTTCAGCATACTCAGAATCACCGGCCAGGTTATTGATTTCCCAGGGATCATTCTCTACGTCGTACAATTCTTCCAGTGGTTTTTCAAGAAAAGCCCTGCTTTGCACTTTGTTGGTAAGGCCGGCTTTAAATGCATCTTCCCATGCCTGTGCCGACGGAGCTTTAAAAAGATAATCCAGATGTTGCATGGTTATTCTGAAAGGCATATAATTTCTGATGTAACGGTGTTTTTTATCGCGAACCGCACGCACCATGTCGTAACGCTCATCCATCCTTTGACGGGTGAGAAAAGCGCATTCGGGATCATCGGTTTTTTGTTCACCCAGGAAAGCATTGCCTTGCACATAATCTGGAATTTCTATCCCCGCCATACTCAAAAAAGTGGGCAGCAGATCGACAAAACTAACGATGCGATCAACAGGTTCACCGGGTTTTTCGGCCGGAAACAAATACTTGAATTTTTCCGGAATCCGGATGATAAAAGGCACACGGGTTCCGGTTTCATACACAAATCGTTTGCTGCGTGCCAAAACACCACCGTGGTCACCATAATAGATAACAACGGTATTTTCTGCGTCACCGCTTTCTTCCAGTTCCTTTAATATCACGCCAACCTCTGCATCCATTTTTTCATTCAGGTCGTAATATTGTGCCCAATCGTGACGAATAACAGGCAAATCGGGATGGTACGGAGCAATCTCAATTTTATCAGGATCGTGCTTCAGATCTGCTGTTGGAATCTGTTTATGAATTTGACTTTCGTGTGTGGTAAAATTGCTGAACACCGCAAAAAAAGGTTGCCCGGGCTGCCGGTTTTTATAAGTGGCGCTTCGGCTGCAATCGTCCCAAATCGCATTCCAGTCGCCCGCATAATTGTAGTCGGTTTTTACATTGTTCGTGCAATAATAACCGGCTTCGCGAAAATACTCGGGATAGGTTTTTACCACATCAGATTTGGCATATTTACTTCGCATTTGTTCGTTACCGTTGGAAGCAGCATATACACCCGTTAAAATGGTATTTCGGGCAGGAGCGCAAACCGGACAGTTGGCAAAAGCGCGGGTGTACATAAAACCTTCGGCAGCCAGTTTGTCGAGGTTGGGTGTTGTGGCCAATTCGTTGCCGTAGCATCCCAGAAAATAAGCACTGTTGTCTTCCGATGTAATCATTAAAATGTTCGGAAGATCAACAGGTTTTCCGGGATTATTATTACAGGAAACTACGCCAAATAACCACAAAAAAGTAAAAATGTATATCCCCGATCTTTGGATTACGCCGTTTAGATTCAGTTTCATTTTATCTTCAGTTTTAGTCAATTTCAGGTTTAGATATTATGCAATCGAGTTGAAAAAAACTTGGTGATAAACAAAAAGCATAACCAATGTTTCTTCTGTCTCGTAATAAATTTGAATTGCTTAAATTAGCTCAAATTTTTGAGCTCATCAAAAAAGCATGAGATCAGAACGCATTAAGAAATTTACGATTTGAGTCAGATGAAAGTAGGAATTCTCAGAGAAGGGAAAACGCCACCCGACAAACGCGTGCCTTTAACACCGGAACAATGTGTAGAAGTGATGCGCACATTTCCAGAAGTAACAGTTGTTGTTCAGCCCAGTCCGATCAGAAGTTTTACAGACGATGAATATGCGGCTCTGGATATTCCACTTCAGGAAGACCTTAGCGACTGCGATGTACTTTTGGGCGTTAAAGAAGTTCGGATTGAAGACTTTATTCCCGGGAAAATCTACTTCTTCTTTTCGCATACCATCAAGAAACAGGAATACAACCGCAAGTTGTTACAAACGGTTTTGGAGAAGAAAATTCAACTGGTCGACTATGAGGTTTTGACAAACAAGGACGGATTTCGAATTATAGGATTTGGGCGTTTTGCCGGTTTAGTGGGTGCATATAACGGACTACGGGCTTTTGGATTGAAGAACGTGCTTTACGAATTGAAACCGGCACACCAATGTGCCGATCTGGCCGAAATGCTCCACCACCTGGAGAATGTAAATCTCCCACCGGTAAAAATTGCTGTTACAGGCGATGGCCGGGTGGCAGGCGGAGTGCTTGAAGTACTCGAACATTTAAAAGTCATGCGGGTTACGCCCGAAGGTTTCCTGAATGAAACAGAGCCGGAATCAGCGATTTATGTACAATTGCTTCCAAATAATTACGCTAAAAGAACTGATGGCGAAGCATTCGATCTGATGCACTTTTTCAATCATCCTGAAATGTACGAGAATTCGTTTCATCCGTTTGCAGAAGCTACCGACTTACTCATTGCCTCCGCGTACTGGGACCCGAAAGCACCGGTACTTTTCACTTCCGAAGAAATGAAAGATCCTGATTTTAGGATAAGTGTTATTTCGGATATCACCTGCGATATTGAAGGCTCGATTCCATCGACAAAAAAGGCCTCGACTATCGATGATCCATTTTATGATTACAATCCGCAAAGTGGTGATCTGGAAGACGCATTTTCGAATCCGAAAAATGTTTCTGTTCAGGCAGTTGACAATTTACCCTGCGAACTTCCAAAAGATGCCTCGCTTGATTTTGGGCGAAACCTTATTGATAAGGTATTCCCGAGCTTGTTTATTAAGGATAAAGATGCAATTATTGAAGGCGCCAGCATTACAAAGGACGGCAAACTTACTGAACCCTTTTTGTATTTACAGGATTTTGCAAACGGGAAGTGATGAAGTGATTTGTTGTTGACCATTATATAGTGGCAATCTCAGTACAGCTTCTCCCGAGGAATATTCACTTTGACAATTTTTCAATTTAGCAATTTTTCTATCTTACATGTAGATATTTATTCATTCTTCAAACCTAAAAATCCTAAAAAAACAAACGCCGATCCATCCGTCAAATGACGGATAAACAGGCGCTACTTACTCTCCCTTGACCAATAATCGTTTTACACGATTTATTTTATCAGTTCTACACTTCGTTTAACAAATTTATCGAGATCGGCTCCTTTCAGCATTCCGTTGGCCAGCAATGCAAGATCGACCATTTGTTTAGCCAACTTATTCTTTTTACCAAAGTCGGTCAATTTCTCTCTTTTTTGCTCTTCCAACTTGGCCAATTCCGAGTTTAAACCGTCCAGCTTTTCCTTGTCGGCTTGTGGAACTTCCTCTTCTTTTTTACCTTCCTTAGCTTTCTCCAATCCGGCAATTTCTTCTTTTTTAGCTTTTATCTGGCCGCCAAAATCTTCAAGTTTTTTACCCAGTTTTTTATCGCGTGCATCTACCACTTTCTTCACCAAAGGATGCGAGGTATTAACCACCATACTTAGCGATTCAGGCATATCGCCATACATGTTCATACCACCCTGTGCGGCACTCATATCTTTCATGCGGCGCATAAATTCATTACGGGTAATAACCATTGGCGAACCATTTTCTCCCAGATCCTGAAAATCGACAATAAACTGGAAGTCTTTATTCTCCGGGCAAACGGCCTGGAATACCGGAGAGAGCTCTTGTTTTTGCTCCCAACTCCATTCTTCTTTTTTATCGTCTTCCTTTTTGATCAGGTTCTCCACCACATCCGAATCGACTCGTACAAAGCGTTTGTCGGTATATTTTTGCTCGAATTTGTTAATGAGGTGCGGAGCCAGAACATCGTCCAAAATCAATACATCGTAGCCTTTGTTTTTAGCTTCTTCCACAAAAGTGAACTGCTCTTCAACGTTAGTGGTGTACAGGTATATGGTGTTGTTTTCTTTGTCTGTCTGATTTTCTTTCACCAGCTTTTCGTATTCTTCCCAGGTGAAATAATTGCTTTCTGTATTTTTCAGCAGGAAGAAATTCATGGCCCGGTCATAAAATTTATCTTCGGTAAGCATACCGTACTCGATAAAAATCTTCAGATCGTCCCATTTACTTTCAAAATCTTCACGATTGTCCTTGTAGATCTGACTCAAACGGTCGGCCACTTTTTTATTAATATGGCTGCTGATCTTCTTCACATTCGAATCGCTTTGCAGGTACGAACGTGATACGTTCAGCGGAATATCGGGCGAATCGATAACACCGTGCAACAAAGTCAAAAACTCGGGAACGATACCTTCAACTGAATCGGTAACAAAAACCTGGTTACTGTACAATTGAATCTTGTTCTTTTGAACTTCGAAGTTGTTTTTGATTTTTGGGAAGTATAAAATTCCGGTCAGGTTGAACGGGTAATCCACATTCAGGTGAATGTTGAACAAAGGATCATCCGACATCGGGTACAACTGACGATAGAAATTCTTGTAGTCCTCATCTTTCAAATCAGCCGGAGTTTTGGTCCATGCCGGAGCAACATCATTCACCTGGTTGTCCTCTTCGGTATCTACCTGCTGGCCGTCTTTCCAGTCTTTTTTCTTTCCGTAAATCACCGGAATAGGCAGGAACTTACAATATTTATCGAGGATCTCTGAAATTTTTGAATCTTCCAAAAATCCTTTTTCCTCGTCGCTGATGTACATTACAATATCAGTTCCCACATCCTCTTTTTCCACTTCATCGAGTGAATATTCAGGTGAGCCGTTACAACTCCATTTTACAGCCTGAGCATCTTCTTTGTACGATTTGGTGATCACTTCCACCTTCTCGGAAACCATGAACGAACTGTAAAAACCAAGCCCAAAATGACCTATAATGGCATTCGCATCGTCCTTGTATTTATCGAGGAATTCGTTGGCACCAGAAAAAGCGATCTGGTTAATGTATTTTTCCACCTCGTCGCCGGTCATACCAATACCACTATCAGATACTGTAATTGTACCCGCGTCTTTGTCGAGTTTTACAGTAACTTTGGCATCATTCACTTCGCCTTTGTATTCCCCTTTTGAGGCCAGCGTTTTTAGTTTTTGTGTCGCATCAACAGCGTTTGATACAATCTCTCTTAAAAAAATGTCGTGGTCAGAATAGAGAAACTTTTTAATAATCGGAAAAAGATTCTCACTGGTTACTCCAATTTTTCCTGTCTGCATTTTGTATGATTTTAATTATTTCAATTCAATTTTATGCCGCCATAAAATCAAACCTTGTGCCATTCAATTTTTATGACGATTTGACAGCAGTTGACCTTCTAATTCCGACAAATTGTTTTTTTGTTTTTTTGATCCAAGTGGTTTTTAAAATGGATTTGGTTTTATCATTATACTTGTTAAAACCACATCTGTCTGCGTCGGGGAGGATAATGGGAAACCGAGCATCCTATGCTAAATATGAAAATGCTACCAATTATTTTTCTGCGTAAAATGGCGATCAGTTTGAAAATGAATGACCTGAATTAATGAATTTCGATGACCGGTTAAAAGAAAGAAAATCAGTTCGATCATAAAAAATGTAATCTACGTCACACGAATTTTATGACTTTTACCCTATATTTATTTCACCCAAAGTCGCTTATTTTGCGTCTTTAAGAAAAAAGCAAATGAGCAGTCTGGAAAAGTACTTCGAAAAATTCAGGAAAAATATTGTTGGCATCGACCAACAATTTGACACCCCATTCGGAACTAAAAAGATTGTATATGGAGACTGGATTGCCAGTGGTCGCTTATATGGTCCTATTGAAAATCGGATCAGCAACGAGATTGGACCTTTTGTTGGAAATACCCATACCGAAACCAGCGAAACGGGTATTCGTATGACACATGCCTATCACCGGTCGCACCAACTCATAAAACAGCATGTAAACGCCGGACCCGAAGATGTGATCATCACTGCAGGATTTGGTATGACTGCAGTGATCAACAAATTTCAACGTATTCTCGGATTAAAATACTGTGGAAAAGTCTCGGGGAAAAACTGTATTGCTGAACGCGAGCGTCCTGTGGTTTTTTTGACCCACATGGAGCATCATTCGAACCAGACATCGTGGTACGAAACCAGTGCCGATGTTGTGGTAGTAGAACCCGGAGAAGGATTGCTTATTGATACAGATAAACTCAGAGAAGCACTTGAAAAATACAAGGACCGTACTTTTAAAATTGGTTCATTCACTGCCTGTTCGAACGTAACCGGTGTGCGCACACCCTATTACGAAATGGCAAAAATAATGCACGAGTATGGTGGCGTTTGTTTTATCGATTTTGCGGCCTCTGCACCTTACGACGATATTAACATGCATCCTGAAAATCCGATGGAAAAACTGGATGCAGTCATGTTTTCACCACATAAATTTCTCGGCGGACCAGGCTCATCGGGCGTAATAGTATTCGATGCCTCGATGTATAAAAACGAGGTGCCGGATAATCCCGGTGGAGGTACGGTTGACTGGACCAATCCCTGGGGAAAGTATAAATATGTTGATGATATTGAAGTGCGCGAAGATGGCGGAACTCCCGGATTCTTACAATCAATAAGAACTGCGCTTTGTTTCGAGCTCAAGGACCAGATGGGTGTAGAGAACATTCGCCGGCGTGAAGAAGAAATGCTGGAACGGGCTTTTGCCGGCCTCGATAAAATCCCGGGTCTAAATATTCTGGCCGACAATGTTCGCGATCGTTTGGGGGTTATCTCTTTTTATGTCGAAGGAATTCATTACAACTTGCTTGTTCGTTTACTGAACGACAAATACGGGATCCAGACACGTGGAGGTTGTGCCTGTGCAGGAACCTACGGACACTTCTTACTGGAGGTATCACACGAGCAGTCGGAAGAGATTACCAATAAAATAAATCATGGCGATCTGTCGGAAAAACCGGGCTGGGTGCGTTGGTCGCTGCATCCAACAATGACGGATGCCGAAGTTGACCTGATGATTGAAGCCTTGAACGACCTTGTTTCAAACATTGGCGTTTACCAACAAGAATATGTGTACGTAACTCGTAAAAACGAATTCAGGCACAAAGATCAAAAGGAAGATACGGAGCTACTGAATCAGTGGTTTAGCCTGGAATAATTTCTTGCGGTACTGCACCTCTCTATTCCCCTTATAACATTAACTTTGTTTATATGGCTTATAAATACAAAAACGGACTCGTACTAAGTGGTGGCGGAACGCGCGGTTTTGCCCATTTGGGTGTGATTTCGGCCTTGCAAGAGCTGGGCATCCGGCCCGATGTAATTTCGGGCGTAAGTGCCGGCGCCATCGTTGGTGCCTTTATCGCCGCGGGTATTTCACCTCACGATGTATTGCAAACCTTTAAAAAAGGTTGGTTTTTTCAGTACACAAAAATTCATTTACCCGTTGATGGCTTACTCAAGTTAGACGGTGTAAAAGAAATCATCGAGAAAGAAATTGGCGTTACAAAAATTGAAGACCTTGATATCCCCTTCCACATTTGTGTTTCAAACCTTAATAAGGGAACGGTTGAATATAAAAACAAAGGTCCACTGGGAAAAACGGTTCTGGCTTCTTCATCCATTCCCATTTTATTTGCACCGGTTTCGATGGATGGGTATTTGTATGTCGATGGCGGCCTTATGGATAATATCCCGGTAGAGCCTATCGCAAATGATTGTGAGAACGTGATCGTTTCGAACATCAGCCCGATAAATCCGAGAGCCAACCTTAAAAACCTGGTGCAGATTGCAGCACGAACCCTTTATATGAGTGTGAATGTGAAAAGCAAACAGGTGGAAGAGAAGGCTACCTTTTACATTGAACCAAAAGGCATTGACAAATACGACATTTTAATGCGAAAGCACGCCGATGAACTCTATGAATTGGGCTACAAAACAACAATGGAAGTGATAAAAAAGAAAGCCATTCCAAATACCTGAAACAGCTTCTCTATAATCTATAGTGAATATTTATTCGAACAGGTTTTCGTCGCGAATGATCATCAAAATTGCTGAGTGCGGCAGGATGATGTATTTTTCGTTATTGAATTCGATTTCATGGCCACTCTTATTCAGGTAGATGGCCAGATCGCCAATGTGCGTTTGCAGCGGTACATATTTCACTTCTTCCTTCTTGTCTTTCCACACCTCGTCTTCTTCGCTTACTGCCGGAATTGGGTACCCGGGCCCCACTTTAACAATGTAGCCGCTTTGTATGGATTCTTTTTCCTGAACAGTTGGTGGCAAAAAAAGTCCCGATTTTGTCTTCCCCGACGGATTTTTTGGTTTTACAAGAACACGATCGCCAACCATAATAAACTTCTCCAAATCTTTTTCTTCAATAATTAACGACATATTTTTTACTTCATTTTTCTGCAAATATAGAATTTTAGAAAAAAATATTCAAAAAGAAATAAAACCCTTAAGTCATCTAAACACCTCTTTTTCTGCTATTTATGATTTATTGCAAAATTATTTTAAAAATATATACTACTTTGCATTGCATAGTATTAGTTTTTATTTATATATTTGCAATACAATGTTCAAGGCAAAAAAAAGTACAAGCCAAAAAAAAGTTCTAAAAATCTGTAACGAATTAAAAAACGAATCGTCTTAATAACAGAAACAAGAAAACAAAAACAAAAAAGCAAGAAAACAAGCAAAACAAAAAACGGAGGCAAAAAGTCATGAAAACAACAAACAATGTTCAGAAAGCAATCACAAAAACCCTGGCAGTAATTTTCAGTTTCGTTCTTATCAGCATCACAGTTCAGGCTCAGGAATTCTGGAAAAGTGTTTTAAGCAACAGCAGCTTCCACCAAATAGCAATGGTAATGGTTGACGATGCAAGCACTGTTACAGCAGCAACAACCGGGACTACTGACGCTACATTCTATTACGAAGAAGAAAGCGATGCAGACCTGAATTTAGAAGATTGGATGGTAAACGAAAGTTACTTCGGAATGGGTTTAAACTATGAAACAGAAATGGAAAGCAACCTTGAGTTGGAAGATTGGATGATGAATGAAAATCTTTTCACAGGTGTTGCAGCATGGTTCAGCATTGAAGCTGACGAAACACTGGAACTTGAAGACTGGATGACTGACACCAATTACTTTGGAGTTCGCACGGTTGAAGTAGAAATCGAAAAAGACGCTGAACTTCAGCTGGAGCCCTGGATGACCAGCGCAAAAACCTGGAATATCTGATTACGAATAATAGTCAATGTTGCAACCGCTACTCGTCAATTGATGGGTGGCGGTTTTTCGTTTTAAGTAATCTCGTATTCGTCGTGAATATCAGTAAGTACTTCGTAACCTGTTTCAGTAACCAAAATGGTATGTTCGAATTGCGCCGAAAGTCGTTTATCGATCGTACGGGCTGTCCAACCGTCGTGCTTATCGATTACAGCTTTGGATTTTCCCTGGTTGATCATGGGTTCGATGGTAAAGATCATTCCCGGTCGCATTTCCGGTCCCGAGTTACGTCGTGAAGCATGATCAACCTGTGGTTCTTCGTGAAATTCGATGCCTACACCATGACCGCAAAATTCGTAAACGACACTGTATCCTTTGGCCTTGGCATAACGATTAATTACAAAACCAATGTTTCCAAAACGATTACCCGGTTTTACCTGTTCAATCCCCAGATCAAGGCAATGCAGAGTCGTCTCGATCAACATGTCGGCTTCATCTGAGATCTCTCCCACCGTAAACATACGTGAAGTATCGCCATAATATCCATCAAGAATGGTAGTAATGTCAATATTCAAAATATCGCCTTCTTTTAAAACTGTTGATTTCGAAGGTATTCCGTGACAAATCACTTCATTGAGCGAAATACAACTCGATTTGGGATAGCCGTTGTAACCTTTTGTTGCTGCCACCGCTCCATGAGAAAGAATAAACTCATCAATCTTGTCGTCGATAAATTCAGTATTCACACCGGCTTTAACAAACTGTTCAGCGTAATCGAGCGTTTGAGCTGCCAGTTTAGCACTCTTGCGAATTCCTTCGATTTGTTCCGGTGTTTTTATTACTATCTTTCCCATATACTTTAATTCTTCGCGCAAAATTGAACATTTGTGAGCGATTTTCAAAACCGAACAATAAATTTGCAGAAATGTTTAGCAGACGGATCGAATATGCTCTGCCGTTTTTTTAATAATGTACCGTTGGTTTTATGAATGTACATCGTCAGGAAATTTCGACAAAATCATATTTTGTAAATCGTTTTGGAAAGCTCTCCACCTCCTATCTGTTCTGGCAGATTCAGGACATTGCATGGGAACATGCCGAAATGCTGGGAGTTGGCTTCGACAACCTGCAAGAAGAAGAGCAATTCTGGGTGTTATCGCGCATGCTGATAAAAATTGACCGGCGTCCAACCTGGGGTGAGAAATTTACGATAGAAACCTGGCCAACCGGATCGGACGGGTTCCTGGCACACCGCGATATTCGTTTTATCGATGAAAATGGCAAGCACATTATTAAAGCTACAACCAGTTGGTTGATCCTTGATGCTAAAACCAAACGGATCCTTCGCTTCGAAGATTTCAGGGATTTTCCGTTTCACGATGAACGCGTTTTTGAAGATTTTGCAGGAAAAGTTAAGCCACCAAAATCGGATGAAACAGCTGCGTTTTCTCCAGTTCTTTTTAACGAGATTGATGTCAACCAGCATTTTAATTCAGGCCGATACCTCGAGCGGATTATCGACAGTTACGACTTCGGATTTCATGAAGATTTTGAATTGAAGGAACTGGAGATCAATTTTGTAAAAGAAGGTGTACCTGCCGACAATCTTTGGGTAAAAAAACAGTTTCTCGATAAAAATAACCATATTTGCAGTGTTGTTCGCAAAAGCGATGGGGCCGATCTTATCAGAGCCCGCCTGATTTGGGAGACACGCAACTGAATTCCATACCGTTTCCGGTCAACAAAAATTATTTGTACTGCATCTCTTCTTACAAATAATTAAAGAACATTAAAAAAAATGACGCGATCACAAACGTTTGCATTTTTTCAAATGTCTTATCTTAAATTATTTACACAAACATTTGCCTGCAACTTCTCGTAAAGTAATTCAGATTTAACTGTAGCTTTTTCTGAGTAGCATATCACATTCAGGCCAATAAAACTTTTTCAGATGAAACAAATAATATCAATTCTATTGGCGGTTCTTTTATTTCCAACCGCTTATGCCGAAGAACTTAGTTCTCCCAACGGCAAAATGACCTTACAATTTAATGTTGAAAACGGAATACCTGTTTACCAGCTCAACCTTGAAGGTCATCCAATCATAAAACCCAGTAAGCTGGGATTGGAGTTAAAGGACGCTGAAGAATTAATGGACGGTTTTTCGCTTGAAACGACCAATTTCACTTCTTTCGATGAAACCTGGACACCTGTTTGGGGCGAAAGCAGCACCATTCGAAATCATTACAACGAACTCGAAGTCACCTTAAACCAGGCAAGCACACAACGGAAAATGATCCTGCGTTTTCGAGTTTTTGATGACGGACTTGGGTTCCGTTATGAGTTTCCCGAACAAGATAATCTGATCTATTTTGTAGTGAAAAACGAACACACCCAATTTGCCATGGCCGGCGATCACACTGCTTTTTGGATCCCCGGCGACTACGATACACAAGAGTACAATTATACCACTTCCAAACTTTCGGAAATACAAGGCTTAATGGAAAGTGCCGTTACTCCAAATGCGTCGCAAACACCAATTTCGGGTACGGCAGTTCAGACAGCGCTAATGATGAAAACCGACGATGGTTATTACATCAATCTTCATGAAGCAGCACTCCAGGAGTACTCCTGCTTGCATCTTGAGCTGGATGACGAAAATATGGTCTTTGAATCGGTTTTAACACCCGATGCAGTGGGAAACATGGCATACATGCAGGCACCCTGCATAACGCCCTGGAGAACGGTTATTGCAAGTAAAAATGCAGGCGAAATCTTACTTTCCCACATCACTTTAAATTTGAACGAACCATGTGTTTACGAAACCACCGACTGGATTAAACCGATAAAATATATTGGTGTTTGGTGGGAAATGATTACGGGAAAAAGCAGCTGGTCGTATACCAACCTCCCAAGCGTAAAACTTGGTGAAACCGATTATTCAGAAACCACTCCCAACGGTACCCACGCTGCCAATACGCAGCATGTAAAAGATTACATCGATTTTGCTTCCAAACACGGTTTCGATGCCGTCTTAGTGGAAGGTTGGAATGAAGGCTGGGAAGACTGGTTCGATAAATCGAAAGACTATGTTTTTGATTTTGTAACACCCTACCCCGATTTCGATGTGAAAGAATTGCACGCTTACGCCAAAAGCAAGAATATAAAACTGATGATGCATCACGAGACTTCAGGATCGGTGAGAAATTACGAACGTCACCTGGATACAGCGTACCAGTTTATGGTGGATAACGGCTATAATTCAGTAAAAAGCGGTTATGTAGGCGACATTATTCCACGGGGCGAGTACCATTACGGACAGTGGATGGTGAACCACTATTTGTACGCTGTAAAAAAAGCTGCCGAAAACAAAATAATGGTGAATGCACACGAAGCTGTCCGACCAACAGGACTTTGCCGCACCTACCCAAATCTGATCGGTAATGAATCGGCTCGCGGAACGGAATACGAAGCTTTTGGTGGTAACAATCCCGACCATACTACCATCCTGCCATTTACCCGTTTGCTTGGCGGACCAATGGATTACACACCGGGTATTTTTGAGCCGGATGTGAGTCAATACAATCCCGACAACAATTCGCACGTAAATACTACCATTGCACGCCAGCTCGCTTTGTATGTAACCATGTACAGCCCATTACAAATGGCTGCCGATCTGCCCGAAACCTACGGCAAACACCTCGACGCTTTTCAATTTATAAAAGACGTAGCTATGGATTGGGAAGAAACACTGGTACTAGAGGCTGAACCCGGCGACTACATTACTTTTGCACGAAAAGAGAAGGGAAGCGATAACTGGTTTGTTGGCCGAACAAACGACGAAGAAAAAAGAACTTCGGAGATCAGTTTTTACTTTCTGGATTCGGAAGCCAACTACATTGCGACTATTTATGCTGATGCGAAAGACGCTCACTACAAAACAAATCCCAAAGCTTACGAAATCAGAAAAGTTGTAGTGAACAGCAAATCGAAATTAAAACAGACTTGTGCTCCGGGTGGTGGTTATGCCATCAGTATTATAAAAGCAAAGAATAAAGAAGAATTAAAAGGCTTGAAAAAGCTTTAGGCAAAAAAAATAAAGATCCGGTTTTTATTTGGGTAATCTGATAATGACCGGATCTCTATTCGTTCAGCAAACAAATGATCTCATCCACTTTTTCTTCCATGGGCAGATGTCCGTTCACCCAGTGAATTTTAGTCCCCCGCTTTTCCATACCCCGAAACCAGGTCATCTGGCGCTTGGCAAACTGATGAATTGCAATTTCTAGCTTTGAAAACATTTCGTCATAACTCAATTCCCCAATCAGATGAAGCGTCAGGAATTTGTATTCCAGCCCGTAATAAATCAATTGCTCCGGTGTCAAACCCGAATCGAGCAAGCGCTGAACCTCATCAAGCATGCCTTCTTCCAAACGTTGTTTCAGGCGCTTTGTAATTCGTTGACGTCGCATCTCCCGGTCGAAATCAATTCCAATATTCAGACTTTCTATTTCCGGCATTTCGGAATCTTCCTGCTGATGCTCAGCATAATATTTCTCAATCTCGATGGCCCGAATAGCGCGACGGTAAGTTTCCACATCGGAATGATTATGAAGTTTCGGTTTCATTGCTTTCAGAATTTCGGTAAGTTCTTCCAGCGATTTTCCTTTCAATTCATTGCGCAACTCCTTGTTGGGCGGAACTTCTATCAGTCGGTAATTTCTCAGAACTGCTTCAAGGTACAAACCGCTTCCACCACACAATACAGGAAAATTTTTACGATGCTGAATCTGCTGAAACACATATATAAAATCGGTTTGGAACCTGTAAACATTGTAATGAACACCAGCATCTTCAATATCAACCAAATGCGATGGGACCTCAACGCCATTTACAAAATAATCCTCGTAATCTTTTCCGGTTCCCAAATCCATTCCGCGATACACCTGACGTGAATCAGCCGAAATAATTTCACCATCTATTTTTGAGGCTACATGAGCAGCCAGTCCTGTTTTACCTGTTGCCGTCGGTCCGAGTATAGTAAGCAGATTGTATTTCAAAGCCATCTATTTTTTTACAAAATAATAAATAAAATATGGCTTCTTCACGGATTTCGGGGATTAATATTGGCCGTAATACTTTTTAAAATATTTGATAATTTATCAATATTTTATAAAATAAATACAAAATGAATTATCTTTGAAATTCAGTTTTAAACGAAAAACAAATGATCAAAGAAGCTTGTGTAGAATCGATTGAAGAAGCCAAAAGAGCACAGGAATTGGGTGCCAACCGCATCGAATTATGTTCTGATCTGGCTAACGACGGTTTAACACCATCGGATGACTTGCTTCAAAAAGCTTGTGCAGAGTTGAAAATTCCGGTGATGGTGATGATCAGGCCGCGTGCAGGAAATTTTGTGCATACAACCGATGAAATAGAAGCCATGAAAACAGCGATCGATAAAGCCAAGGCAACAAACGCTGCAGGTGTTGTTTTAGGTCTGCTAACTGCCGACAAGCGCATCGACGAGTCCAACACCCGTTTACTGGCCGAATATGCACATCCCTTGCCCGTAACTTTCCACAAAGCCATCGATGAACTCGAAGATCCGGTGGAAGGAGTGCGCGCATTGAAACAAATTCCGGGAATAAAACGAATACTTACTTCGGGCGGGCAGGCAACCGCACTCGAGGGACAGGAGACGATAAAACAAATGATCCGGGAAGCAGGAGAACAAATCATTATTCTGGTGGCGGGAAATGTATTGGATTCGAACATCATCGACATTCAGCAAAAAACCGGTGCCAAAGAATTACACGGACGCAGAATTGTTGGAGACTTAACTGAAAACCAATAGAATAATACATCAATAAACATAGTTAAAATGAGAAAACTGATATTTATTTTACCCATTCTTTTTGCTTTTATAGCTAAAGCACAGCTGGAACACGAAATTACAGATTACGTGTGGCCTACAGATGAAAAAGTGTTACAAAAACTGGAAGACTGGCAGGATCTAAAGTTCGGATTGCTGATGCACTGGGGTGCTTACAGCCAGTGGGGAATTGTTGAATCGTGGTCGATTTGCCCCGAAGATTACGGCTGGTGTGAACGCAAAAAAGGCAGTAATCCAGACGATTATTTCACGTATAAAAAAGAATATGAAAACCTGAAACTTTCTTTTAATCCGGTGAATTTCAATCCTGACAAATGGGCAACAGCCGCTAAAAACGCAGGAATGAAATACGTGGTTTTTACCACCAAACACCATGACGGTTTTTGCATGTGGGACAGTAAATACACCGATTATAAGATTACTTCTGAGGATTGTCCGTTTAGTGTAAATCCGAAAGCCAACGTAACCAAAGAAATTTTTGACGCTTTTAGAGAAGAAGGACTTTGGGCAGGTGCTTATTTTTCAAAACCCGACTGGAACAGTCCTTACTATTGGGATCCTAAATTTCCTCCGTTCGATCGTAATGTAAATTACGATCCGTCACTTTATCCTGAAAAATGGGAAAAATTTGTCGAATTCACACACAACCAGATCATGGAACTGATGACTGATTACGGTAAAATTGATATTCTGTGGCTCGATGGTGGCTGGGTGTCTAAAAAAGATCCTGAAATATTTCCCGAAGCATATCCGCGTAAACTGAGAGAAACAGAATCCGGATTTATCAAAAACCGTATTGTCAATCAGGACATTAGAATGGATGAATTGGCAGCCAAAGCGCGTGAAAAACAACCCGGGCTAATTGTGGTTGACCGTGCCGTTCGGGGACCGAACCAAAATTACCTCACACCCGAGAATAAAGTGCCTGAAGCACAATTGCCTTACCCCTGGGAATCGTGTATTATTGCCGGAGGTGGCTGGGCATGGGTTCCCAATCCGCAATACATGAGCCCAAAACAAGCCATCCACATGTTGGTTGACATTGTGGCTAAAGGAGGAAATTTACTGTACAACATTGGCCCTGCTCCCGATGGAACCTGGCCCGAAGATGCTTATAAACTGCTTGAAGCCATGGGAAAATGGATTGATGTTAACGGTGAAGCCATTTATTCAACCCGTGCGATTGCACCTTTCAAAAGCGAGAATGTTTGCCTCACTCAGCAAAAAGATACCAAGGCAGTATACGCCATTTACCTCGAACAGGAAGACGGTTCGGGACTGCCAAAATCTTTTACTGTTAAAGAAGTTAAGGCGGCAAAAAATGCAAAACTTACAATGCTTGGCAGCGAAGGAAACCTGAAATGGAAAAACACCGATGAAGGAATAGAAGTTTCGGTTCCTGAAAAATTAAGAACTAACCTGCCTTGTGATTTGGCCTGGGTAGTTAAAATTTCAGAAGTTACAGAATAATATCATAGATTAGTTTGAAATCTGAAGGGCCACTCGTTCCGTACGGGTGGTTCTTTTTTGTTAGTCGGAACAAGACTTTGCCGGAGAAACGGTTTTCTTAAAAATTTCGATCAGCAACTTAACGGTTCACCGGAATGGTAAACCAAAATTCAGATCCTTTTCCTTCGGTGCTGTTCACATTAATTTCGCCTCCATGCAACTCCACAAATTCTTTGCACAACATTAATCCCAATCCTGTACCTTTTTCCAGGTTTGTACCCGGTGTACTGTTGTTGTTATCGCCGGCAAAAAGCTGATTGAGACGATCGGGAGCTATTCCAATGCCATCATCTTTAACCGAAACCTTGATCCGTTTTTTATTTTCCGATACCGATAAAACTATGTTTCCGTTATCTCCTGTAAATTTAATGGCGTTGTTCACGAGGTTTACCAATACAATCTGCAGCAGGTTTCTATCGGCAGAAACCTTCAACTCTTTGGCTGCCTTAAAATTGATTTTTATGTTCTTCAGTTTTGCCTGGTTCAGGAACATATTTTTAACGCTTTCTATCAGTGGCGATATTTCAAACTCTTCGCGGTTGAGTTTGAGGCTTTTTCTTTGAGAACGAGACCACGCCAGCAGGTTCGAAATAAAACGATAGGCTTCTTCCGAGGTCTGCTGAATCAAAGCGGCGCTGCTCCGGGCACCTTCAAGGTCCTCCTCTTCCAAACTTTCGGCCAGCAATTCACTGCCGCCAAGCAATACATGAAACGGACTGACAAGATCGTGCGAAATAATCGAAAAGATCTTATCCTTTGCCCGATTTGATTCCGCCAACTCATTGCTCAAATTGGCAATTTTTTTATTCCGATAGATCAGAATAACCGAAAACACGAAAAGAACCACGATAAACACAATCGCGAAAATCTGTGTTTTTTGCCGGTCCTCGAGGTCTTCATTCAGTTCATTTAATTGCTCGGCAATATGAAAACGATCTTTAATTTCGGTTAAGGTTTGAAATTGCGATGCCTGATACAACGAATCATAGGCAGCCAGGTAATTGCGATAAAATTCGGAAGCTTTTTTATAATCGTTATGATGGTAGTAAAACTCGCCCCTGGCCTTATAGACTTTTAGAATATTAGCGGTGATCTCCGACTCCCGTGCCACGTCCATGGCATCGGTTAACATGGCTTCATATTCGTCCAGCATTCCTTTGTTTACCAGTACATTTGCAATCCCCAACTGACAGTCGATTTGCGCCGACCTGTTTTTTCGTTCCCGAGCGAGCCTTAATCCTTCAGTGAAATATATATAAGCCGAATCGTTCTGATTTTTTCTTAAGAACACGTCTCCCATTCCTACCAGGGAATAAGCCATGTAACTTTTATTCCCAAGTTTACGGTGGTCTTCAAGCGAGTTCCTGAAATAATGCATTGCCGAATCTGTTTTCTCCATCAAGAATAAAGTTCGCGCTACTTCCAGGTTCGCTGAAGCAATACCAACCGTATCGTTAATCGATTCCCTCAACTGGATGGCCTTTTTAAAATAATCCATCGCAGTGGTGTAATCCTGTTGCAAACGATTAAAATAACCCATATTCACGTAGCTGTACGCTATTCCTCTTTTGTTCTGAATTTGATTAAAAATTTCGTTCGAGCGTTGCGCATAATCCTGAGCCAGCGATACGTTACCGATGCGATAAAATGCATCTCCCAGGTTGTTATAAACGTAAGCCAGCTCAACCGAATCGTCGTGCTGAAGAATAATGGGTAGGCCTAAATTGTAATAATCAATGGCCGTGTGAATATCGTCTTTGTAGTGCTGATGAATAGCGCCAACATAATTATAGAGCACACCCAGCTCTTTACTCATCCCTTCACTTTTCGCCAGTTCTATGGCTTTCAATCCGTACTTAATGGCTTTATCCGATTGTTTTTCACGATTTTGCCAGCACCACTCCGACAGCGCATGCACCTGTTCTGCATTCGACAGTGATTCCAGTTCCGGATCGCTGTTTGACAGGTCATTTTGTCCCTCGACAACCAGCGTGAGCAGACACATTACAAACGATAGAATGTACAACTTTAATCGGGCCATTTCCTATTGTCGATTTGCGCCAAAGATAGAAAAAATACGAGCAGGTGAAATGATCAGAAGAATTACTCACCTACTATTGAAGCAGATAAACGCACTATTGATCAGTTTACCTCAATATTAACATTACCGAAAATATTATGCTGTAGAACATATTTCACATATTTAGCTCTATTTTCACGCGCTGGTTTAAAGAATTATTTAGAACAAGTAAAAATAGAATAGAAGAACACCAACCGACAGGAATGTCACCTGCTCGCACAAGATAGACACAGGTGTTCTGAAAAGTAAACGAGCATGAAGTTTCAATTTCAATTTATCGATAAAAAACAGGGAACCATCAAAGACGACATCCTTTCGGGATTAACCGTTTCGCTCGCTTTGGTACCTGAAGCAGTAGCTTTTGCCTTCGTTGCAGGCGTTTCGCCAATTGTTGGATTATACGGTGCCTTTATGATGGGCCTTGTAACCTCGATATTTGGGGGTCGGTCGGGAATGATTTCTGGAGCCACAGGAGCAATGGCAGTAGTCATGGTAAGTCTCGTTCAGAAAGGAAATGCTTTGGGCGATATGCAGGGACTTCAGCACCTTTTTGCAGCTTTAATACTTGCAGGGATCATACAAAGTCTGTTTGGTGTTTTTAAACTCGGAAAATTTATCCGTCTGGTACCACATTCGGTAATGATGGGTTTTGTGAACGGACTCGCGATTGTCATTTTTCTTTCACAGTTAAATATGTTTAAATCGGGCGGCGAGTGGCTACACGGAACATCGCTGTATATTATGCTCGGGTTGGTTGCCCTGACTATGGCGATCATGTATTTCCTGCCCAAATTAAGCAAAGCCATTCCGGCTGCATTGGTTGGAATTCTTGTGGTTTCAGCCATAGTGATCTTTGGAAACATTGAAACCGAGACTGTAAAATCATTTATTCAGGCCGGTGGTGGCCGGGGCATCAAAGCCGGACTTCCAACGTTCAATGTACCGGTTATCCCCTTCAATATCGAAACACTGAAACTGATCCTTCCGTATTCGCTGATTCTGGCTGCCGTAGGTTTGATCGAGTCGTTGATGACCCTTAACCTGGTTGACGAACTCACCGAAACCCGAGGTAGTGGTAACCGCGAATGTGTGGCACAGGGAACCGCTAACATTGTGAACGGATTTTTTGGCGGAATGGGCGGCTGTGCGATGATCGGACAAAGCATCATCAACATCAAATCGGGCGGACGCGGACGGCTTTCAGGTATTGTTGCTGCCATCATGCTGCTGATGTTTATTCTTTTTGCATCAACCTACATTGAAATGATACCGATTGCCGCACTTGTTGGTGTAATGTTTATGGTAGTGATCGGGACTTTTGCCTGGAGCACCTTTAATATCATCAATAAAATTCCGGTATCCGATTTAATTGTTATCGTTCTGGTAACCGGACTTACGGTGATTTTCGACCTGGCCATCGCTGTTTTGGCCGGAGTAATCGTGTCGGCACTGGTTTTCTCATGGGAAAACGCCAAACGTATCCGTGCCCGTAAAAGCATCGACGAGCATGGCATAAAACATTACGAGATCTTTGGCCCGCTGTTTTTTGGATCAACCACGCTGTTCCAAACCAAATTCGATGTTCAAAATGATCCGTATGAAGTCATCGTTGATTTTAAGGAATCGCGCATCATGGACCAGTCGGCTATTGAAGCGGTAAACAAACTTGCCGAGCGCTACCAGAAAGTCGGAAAAACCATTCACCTGCGTCATCTTAGTAAAGACTGTATTAAACTGGTAAAAAAGGCCGAAAAGATTTGCGATGTAAACGTAGTGGAAGATCCAAACTATTTTGTGGCTATCGACCATTACAATCGCTTAACCAAACAAAAAGCCGGATAATTCAGAACAGATTATAAGTTGGATTTTGTCCGATTGAAAAAATGCCTGGAGTCACCCCATTCTTTAAAACCGATCTCGGCTCCGGCCAGTTCAATCCGGGCTTCCAAACAATTGCGGCACAACTCGGCGTCTTCATCCAAACAAGGTTTATTCTCGTACAACTTGTATTCTTCGCGGTATTTGCAGGGAGTCAGGTTAGGCATGATCACATTGGCACCAACCGCCAGTGCCTTTTCACGCCCTGCAGGATCGATAGCCTGTAAAGCTGTCGCTGCGGCTATATTGATATCTGGCATTAACAAACGCAAAACTGCGATCATGTTCAGTGCCAGATCGAAACGCTCCTGCTTGCTTTTCAGCAAATTCCGGTACTTGTATAACGGAGTGTCTTCATGTTCAATGTATGGTCCCATTCCACACATATCAATGTCCAGTTTTTTCATGAACAAGAGATCATCCGCCAGGTCTTCGTAGCTTTGAAAAGGCAGGCCGATCATTACACCGGTACCCACCTGGTAGCCGGCTTCTTTCAGAAATCCAAGTGCTTCCACACGCTTTTCAAAAGAATGAATTTCATTTTTAGGATGAATCTTGTAATACAATTCACGTTTGCTCGATTCTATACGCAGCAAATACCGGTGTGCCCCGCTTTTGAACCAGCGCCGGTACGTTTCCATACTTTGCTCGCCGCAACTCAATGTGATACCGAGCTCGTCATTCGATAACTGTTTGATCTTTTTCAGCAAGGAATCTACTCTTTCAACAAAAGCCGGCGAAGACAATTCTCCCGATTGCAACACCACCGAAGCAAAATCGTTTTCCCAGGCAAAACGGCAGGCTTCCAAAATCTGCTCATCAGTGGCATTATAACGCAACACCTTCGCATTCCCTTTTCGGATGCCACAATACAGGCAATCTTTCGAACAAATATTCGAGAACTCGATTAGTCCGCGGAAATAAACTTTATTACCCACTTCCCGAATCTTAACCTCTTGCGATCGTTTTAAAAGTTGAGTGCGATCTTCATCCTTACTCTTTAGAAATTTTATGATTTCTTCTTTATTCAATTCAAAAAATTTGTTCAAAAATAAGATTTTTAGAAGCAAATTCTGACGGCAAATGTGTAGTTCCTCAACTTTCTTTTAAGTAAGCTTAAAAACATAACTGCATGACGATAAAAATCATGAACTAAAGTGAAAAATAAGCTAATTTTGTAACGATCCTGCGGGAAGGCAAAAGCTGACTTTAGGGAAAACAAGACAAACGTGTAAAGTAAAAAGGCAAAAGTCTTTTTATTCCCGTATCTCAACTTTTCCTGCAGAATTTATTTGTCTAACCGATTTTTAGTCTGATTACGAATTACTTTGTACTCAATACTCAGTACTATTAATCTCAGTACTTTAAAAAAATGAAACGACTGGGTTTTGTGGGAATTATCATCGAGGATCGCGAAAAGTGCGCGGGCATTGTAAATACTATTTTGAGCGATTTTTCTGACCTGATCCTGACACGCACCGGGCTGCCCCACATCAAAGAAAAAACTTCAGTGATCACGCTTGTGATTGATGCTACTACCGACGAACTCGGAAAACTCACCGGAAAATTGGGATCGATTACGGGAGTTTCAGTAAAATCAGGACTTGCAAAAAAATAAAAGCTTTCAATCAACCATAAACAACAACCATGTACCAAGTAGAAGCCGATTTTATCAACGAAAAAAAAGTATGGGAAGCACTGGAAAACAGTAAAAATACCGAACCTAAGCAGGTTAAAGAAGTATTGGCCAAAGCCGCCGAAATGAAGGGCCTCGACCTTAACGATGTAGCTATACTGACTTCGATCAGCAGTCCTGAAATGCTGGCCGAATTGTTCGACACGGCCAATCGTGTTAAGGAAACCATTTATGGAAAGCGTCTGGTGTTGTTCGCTCCGCTTTATATTTCGAACCTTTGCGCCAACGAATGCCTGTACTGTGCATTTCGTGCCACCAATAAAGCCATCGACCGACATGCCCTTTCACAGGCGCACATTGCCCGCGAAGTAGATGTATTGATCAGGCAGGGGCACAAACGTATTTTGCTGGTTGCCGGTGAGTCTTACCCCAAAGAAGGGCTTCAATATGTCCTTGATTCGGTGAAAACAATTTACGATGTTAAGTCAGAACATGGCGAGATTCGGCGAGTGAATGTTAATGTTGCTCCATTAACCACCGACGAGTTTAAACGTTTAAAAGCCGCAAACATCGGAACCTACCAGATCTTCCAGGAAACTTACCACCGTGAATCTTATAAAAAGGTGCATGTCGGTGGGAAAAAGCGCGACTACAACTGGAGGGTTTGGTCCCTGCACCGCGCCATGGAAGCCGGAATCGACGATGTTGGTATCGGCGTGCTTTTTGGTTTGTTCGATTACCGCTTCGAGATCCTGGCGATGATGCAGCACATTAATGAACTGGAAGAGAAGTTTGGAGTAGGTCCGCACACCATCAGCGTCCCACGAATGGAGCCTGCTACCAACAGTGACCTGGCTTCGCATCCGCCGTTCCCTGTTTCCGATATCGATTTCAGAAAAATAGTAGCCATTTTGCGTTTGGCAGTTCCCTATACAGGTATAATTATGTCGACCCGCGAAACGGCCAAAATGCGACAGGATACCTTTGCACTTGGTGTGAGCCAGATTTCAGCCGGCAGCAAAACAAATCCGGGCGGTTACGAGGAAGATGACGAAATTTCCGGTCAGTTTAGTCTTGGCGATCATCGCTCACTCGACGAGGTCATTCGCGATGTAGCATCAATGGGTTACATTCCTTCGTTTTGTACCGCATGTTACCGTTTGGGTCGAACCGGTCAGGATTTTATGGACCTGGCAAAACCCGGCGATATTAAATTGCACTGTGCTCCGAATGCGCTGAGTTCATTTAAAGAGTACCTTCAAAATTTTGCCAGTTCCGAAACTGTAACGGTCGGCAACGAACTCATTCAGAAATCCATTACTGAAATGGATGGCATCGCCCGTCAACGCGCCGAAAAACTGGTAAAACGCGTAGAAGCCGGAAGAGATGACGTATACTGCTAAACCTCTATCTTTTATTAACTTAGGCAAGATTAACTATGAATACCAGAACTGAATCAGACCAATTAGGTACCAAACAAATTCCGGCAGATGCACTTTGGGGAATTCATACTGCACGAGCCGTTGAGAATTTTCCGATTAGTAAGCAAGTGGTTCATTCGGAACTGATAAAAGCTTATGGCGAAGTAAAACTGGCTTGTGCCCAGGTGAACAATAAACTTGCTTATTGGGAAGATGCGGAAAAAGCTTCAGCCATCGAGCAAGCTTGTTCTGAAATGGCGCAGGGACTTCTGATGGAATATGTTGTTGTTGATGCTTTGCAAGGAGGTGCAGGTACCTCAACAAACATGAATATTAATGAGGTAATTGCCAACCGGGCATTACAACTTTTGGGCAAAAAAGCCGGAGAATATTCGCTTGTCTCCCCACTAGATGATATCAATCTTCATCAAAGCACCAACGATACCTATCCTACTGCCCTGAAGCTGGCAGCAATTCTTTTGCTTCGCGAACTGGAACAAAATATCCTCGCTTTGCAGGAAGCTTTTCAACAAAAAGAAAAAGAATTTGCCCACATCGTAAAAATTGGACGCACACAACTACAGGATGCTGTGCTCACCACACTTGGGCGCGAAATGAGTGCATACGCCGAGGCTTTTAACCGCGATCGTTGGCGAATCTATAAATGCGAAGAACGCCTGCGGGTAGTCAACCTCGGCGGAACAGCCATCGGTACAGGACTTGGGGCACCCAAAAAATTTATTTTTCGCGTTGTGGATCAATTGCGTGAAAACACAAATATTGGATTGGCCCGGAGCGAAAACCTGATCGACACCACTCAAAATGTGGATGTCTTTATCGAGGTTTCAGGAATCCTGAAAGCTTGTGCCGGCAACTTACTTAAAATCAGTAACGATTTACGTTTAATGGCTAGCGGACCGGATGCCGGAATTGGCGAAATTTCACTGCCCGAACTTCAGGCAGGATCTTCAATCATGCCCGGAAAAATAAATCCGGTAATTCCTGAGGCGGTCGCGCAGGCTGCAATGAAAGTAATGAGTAACGATCAAATCATTGCTCAGGCCTGCAGTTCCGGCAACCTCGAACTCAACCAGTTTATGCCATTAATTGCAAACGCTCTGCTTGAATCGATTTCCTTACTGGCTAATGCCGGCAGGATTTTCAGCGAAAAGTGCATTGCAGGGATTCGTGCAAATGAAGAAGAGTGCAAACGACACATCGAAAATTCAACAGCTACAGTAACAGCTTTGATTCCAAAAATAGGTTACAGCAAAGCCAGCGAAATAACAGCTTTGGCACAAGAAAAAAAGATAAGCATCTGGGAAGCCATTTTATCACTACAAGTGCTGACAGTAGCGGAATACAACCAGCTTATCACACCGGAACAGGTCTGTCGATTAGGAGACTAATACAGCCGTCATTAACAGCTCATTAACAATCACGCAAACCACTCATTTACTGGGTTTTATATATTTCAGTTTAAATTATACTTAAATATCTTAATATTTTATTTGGTTTTATTTGTCGATATTCTTTATATTGCTGCAACATTGAGACAAAAAGCTATTTTATTATTTTATAACTTTAAAAAAGTAAATCATGAAAAAAGTATTATTGGTTTTAGCACTGGTTGCAGTATATGGAATATCGATGGCAACAACACAAGCGACTGTTGTATCTGTTACTGACGACGTAACCGTTGTTGCTGATGTTACTAACAATTCAGAAGTAGAAAAAGAAAAAGAGAAAAAAGCTACAAAGAGTGAAGCTAAATCTGAAGCTAAAGGATGCAGCGGCGAAAAATCAGCAAAATCAGAAGGATGTGCTGGTGAGAAGTCGGCAAAAAAAGGTGACGGATGCGACACTAAAAAAACAGCTGAAGCTAAAAGCGGCGGATGCGGAGGTAAATAAGACAAATTAACCTCAGTAATATATAGAAGACCGTTTGTCAGATATGACAGACGGTTTTTTTATTTCCCGATCGCTGATTTGTTATTATTTCACAAAAAACACTATCTTACAAACGTTTATGAATCAATTATTTACGAATACTGAACATTAGTTATTTATTTTTATATTAACCTTTAACATTTATTTCAATGAAAAAAATCCTGTTAGTACTGGCATTGGTTGCAGTGTACGGAGTATCAATGGCTAACACAACTGCAAAGACAATTGTTAGCGAAAAATCAAAAGTTAGCATCGTTGCTGACGACAACAGTAATATCTCAATTTCTGATGAAGAAAAAGAGAAAAAGAAAAAAACTGAAAAGAAAGCTACTGCTGCAAAAAAATCGGCAGATGCTAAAAAATCAACCGGATGCACCGAAGCACAAAAGAAAAGCTGTGCAGCCAGCGGAAAAACATGTGGTGAGAAAGAATCAACCGCGAAAAAATGTTGCGGCGGAGGTAAATAATTTCCACCAACTAAAAATACTTAAAAGGTGTTTGTCGACTGACGGACACCTTTTTTCGTGGATCGTTGCGGGATCGATTTCGAATGCTTAATTTCACCAGCGAAATCAAGAAATAATGAGGGCACCAAAAACATTTCGTTTACACATTGGGATATTCGGTCGTAGAAATGCCGGTAAATCGAGCATTTTAAATGCACTTACGCATCAGGATGTTTCCATTGTTTCCGAAGTTGCCGGAACCACTACCGATCCGGTGGAAAAACCTATGGAACTGCTGCCGCTTGGCCCGGTGCTGTTTATCGATACAGCTGGAATTGACGATGTTGGGGCTTTGGGCGAAAAAAGGGTAGCCAAAACTCTGGCTGTCTTCGACCGCACAGATCTGGGTGTTATCGTCTCGAATTTTAAGGAGTGGGGCAAATACGAAGAAATGCTCATGGGCGAGTTTAAAAGCCGCGATATTCCTTTCATTGTTGTATTCAATAAAATCGATGTTCACCCTGAAGATATTTCGATAAGTTCAACGCTCGATTCAGTAAAAATCAAATACGTTCAAACCTCAGTATTAAGCGAACTGGGAATCGCCGATCTGCGTCAGTTATTGCTTCGATCGGCACCTGCCGATTTTATCGAGCGGCCAACCATTCTTGCTGATCTTGTTGGAGCCGGTGAGATGGCAGTCCTGGTCGTTCCCATCGACAAGGAAGCTCCGAAAGGACGTTTGATTCTTCCGCAGGTACAAAGTATTCGGGATTTACTGGATAACGATGCTTTTTCGTTGGTGGTAAAAGAGCGGGAATTACGCGAGGCACTGTCACGTTTCAAAAAACCGCCCAAACTGGTGGTTATCGACTCGCAAGCTTTTTTGAAAGTTGCCGCCGATACACCTCCCGAAATACCGATGACTTCATTTTCCATCCTGTTTGCACGTTTTCAGGGCGACTTGCTCGAAATGGTAAAAGGAGCGATGGCCATCGACAAACTTCAAACCGGCGACAAAGTGCTGATTGCCGAAGCCTGCTCACATCATCCTATTGGCGAAGACATTGGAACGGTAAAAATTCCACGATGGTTAACCCAATATGTTGGCGGTAAACTTCAAATCGACAACATCCGCGGCCATGATTTCCCGGCGAACATTTCCGAATACAAACTGATCATTCACTGTGGCGCCTGCACCTGGAACCGACGTGCCATGTTGAGCCGCATTATGAAAGCCCGTGCAGCAGAAGTTCCCATTACCAATTACGGTCTGACCATTGCCTATTCGCTTGGCATTTTCGAACGGGCATTGCAACCCTTTCCGGCGGCACTTGAAGTATATAACACAGTAACTTCGAAAGAAAACTAAACACTCACCTACATTCTAATCGATTCCGATCAACCATTGAATTTTACTCTTCAATACTTACGATTTAAATATCAAAATTAAGACAAGTGTTGCCAGGTTTACTACTTTTACCAAAACGCGTAGTCCGAATGACGTTGGAAGTAAGAGACGAAAAAGCATTGTACGAGTTTTCAAACCTAAAACCATTCTGAGTTGTTGAAAGACAAAAAGAAACTTAAAAATGAATCGATTATTATTTATACTTTTTGTTTTCATTGGACTGGCCTGTACAGATAAGACAGCATCTGAAATTATGAATGATCAGCCGGAAAGAGATACAGATCAAGCAGAAAATGACGAGTCAGCCTTTAGCTACCTTGCGCTGGGCGATTCTTATACCATTGGTGAAAGCGTGAGCGAAGACCAGCGATTTCCCGTGCAACTGGTTCAGGGACTTAGGAATGAAGGTTTTGATGTGAAGCCTGCAAAAATTGTTGCCCGAACCGGTTGGACTACCGATGAACTGGCTGCTGCCATTAAAAACGAAAACCTGGATGAATCATATAATCTCGTAACACTGTTGATTGGGGTAAATAACCAGTACCGGGGCAGAAGTGCGGATGAATACCGGAGCGAATTTAAAGAGTTGCTGCAAACTACCATTGATTTTGCCGGTTCCCAAACACAAAATGTTATTGTAATTTCAATCCCCGATTATGGCGTGACACCTTTTGGGAAAAGTCGCGATCCTGAAAAAATTGCGAAAGAGATCGATGCGTTTAATACCATCAATTCAGAGGAAACACAGCAGGCCAATGCACGATATGTAGATATAACAGCTATTTCGCGCGAAGCGTTGAACGATGAAAAGCTTGTGGCAGGCGATGGCTTGCATCCATCGGGAGAAATGTACCGGCGATGGGTTGATAAAATACTTCCCGAAGCCACAGAAATACTCGAAAGTCAAAAATAAATGAACGTAAACCGGAGCAGACAAATCGCTGAAGAAATGGACCAGCAGGACCTTTTAAAACACTTCAGAAAACAATTTTTCATTGAATCGGACGATACGATTTACCTCGATGGAAATTCATTGGGTCGTCTTCCCAACACGACTAAAACATTACTTTCTGAAGTAGTTGAAAAGCAGTGGGGCACCAAACTGATTGAAAGCTGGAACCGTAACTGGTACCAAAAGCCGGCTCAACTTGGCGATAAGATCGCACCCATCATTGGCGCTTCTCCGGGAGAAGTTATTGTTTCCGACAGCACATCGCTGAATCTTTACAAACTGGCGCACGCAGCGTTAAAATACCAAAAGGGAAAAACCAACATTGTAAGCGATGAACTCAATTTCCCGACCGATCTTTACATCTTACAGGGTTTGATCAAAGAATTTGACTCTGATTATACACTTGAACTTGCCCGAACACACGATGGGATCAGCATCAAAACAGAAGAAATAAAATCGAAGATCACCAAAAAAACAGCGCTGGTAGTGCTTTCCCTGGTTGCGTTTAAAAGTGCATTTATGTATCCGCTCGACGAAATTACTCAATATGCACATGATATGGGCGCATTGGTACTTTGGGACTTAAGTCATGTAGCGGGTGCGGTAGAGATCGAACTCAATCAGTCAGGGGCCGATATGGCAGTTGGTTGCACCTACAAATACCTGAACGGAGGTCCGGGATCGCCAGCTTTTTTATACGTTCGAAAAGAGCTGCAGGAGAAACTTAATTCCCCGGTTCAGGGATGGTTTGGAGATGCAAGGCCTTTTGAGTTCGACCTGAACTATCGGCCGGCAAAGGGTATTCGAAAATTCCTTACCGGTACCCCACCTGTTCTGAACCTGATGGCCATCGAACCCGGGGTTGATATGATCAACGATGCAGGAATCGGAAATATTCATGATAAAAGCATCAAACTTTCGGAATTCTTTATTTCGTTGGTTGTTTCGGAACTCGTTGAACCTGGCTTTACATTAGGATCGCCGGACGATGCAAACCAAAGAGGATCGCATGTTTCCCTAAAGCACAGGGAAGCCTATCGCATTTGTCAGGCACTTATCCAGCCAAAAACTTCAGCCATAAAAATTATACCTGATTTTCGCGAGCCCGATAATATACGTTTTGGATTTACACCACTTTACACCACATTTACAGAAGTTTGGCAAACTGTTAGGCGGCTGCAAGAGATCGTGAAAACTAAGGAATACGAAAATTACGGAGACGAAAGATCGGAAGTTACTTAAGCTTCTCCTTTTCAGGCTGTCGGAAAAAGCCAAAGAAATCAATCTTTCCGGCTTCATCCTTTTTCAGCAATTTCAGATCACCTTTATAAAATGCAAACTGGAATTCAATGTTTTTTCGGAAATCTGAAGGGTGAATGAATGTAATAAAATTACGATGAATGCTCCAGGTCCCTTTTTCGACTTCCTTGAAAACAGATAATGGCAATTGCGCTTCAACTTCAAATTGCTCGTCATCGCTAAACTCAATTTTCAACGACTCTTTGTTATTCTTCAAGTCCGCCTCCTTCAAATTGATCAGATCTTCCTTTAAATCGACGTAATACTCGTAAAGTTGCCACTCACCCGGAATGCTTTTGGAAACGGAGCCAAAACCCTCGGGCGACTTTAGCCAATTTACAAATTTCGAAAATAGTGAAGCAGGTACCATAATACACGTGTATTTTCTTTTGACGTATATGCCGGGTAAAAGTTTAATACCGCCCGCTTTTATAAACACAAAAAGCTCAGAGTCATTATCTACATTCAAATATTTTGTCGAAGCTCTGTAACGTTTCACCGACATTTTGAATCGGATAAACGAAATTACTCGTGTATTAAACTGCATTTGAATACTTTAAACTTGGGTTAATCGTTTTATACAGTACTGATTTAAAACCATAAAGCCATGGAAACAGACAATTTTTTCAGCAAATACCAGTCGACCCTCGAAAGTAATTTGTCCGAAAATCATCGCTTGCAACTTAGTAAAAGCAAAGAAAAAGGTGAAGAGGATGGCAAACGAAACCTGCCTGCCGTAGACGATGATTTTACCACTCCTGTGGAGCATGAAATACGTAATAAATACCAAGCCGAAGTGGAAGCCTTGTATCAAACGGGACAGCAAGCCTTGAACGATTTAAGTGAAAAACGACTAAAAACCGTTGAACAGGAACTCACAGAACTTGATCAGCAAAAGATCGAACAACTTTTGTCGGAAGTAGAAACAGCCAAGAACCATCAAATTAACGAACTCAACATCAACCACCTCGACATGGTGAAAGACATTGAGAATTCGCCACACTATCAAACCGGTAAAAAACGATTCGAAAAGATCAGAACCCGCTGGGAACAGGTCACCGTGAAACACAATCGCCATGAACTGAACATACAGTTTAAGCCTTACTGGGCCTATATTTTATTGCTGTTCGGTATCGGAATTGCCGAGTTCCCCTTGAACAACCAGGTTTTCATTTCATTCCGCGAGACGCCACTTCTAACACTTATTATGGCCGGCGTTCTGGTTATCACCCTGCCCTTTCTGGCGCATGCCTCGGGCAAAGTTTTGAAACAATCAAAAGAACGCAGCATTTATCCTTTTGTGTTTGTAGCCTTGTTTTTAACCGTAGGGACGATCAGCTACTTTACGGCACTCCTTCGCACAAACTACCTGTCTGAACTGGGCGTTCAGGAATCGCAATTGTTCCTCGATCAGTGGACCTTTTTTACCATTGGAGTCATTTTGTTTATGGTAGGTACCATGGCTTCATTTTTTGCGCACGACAGCAGCCATGAATTTGCAACCGTTTACAGGAAATACCACAGCGAGGAAGAACAGTTTATGCAACTTCAAAAAGAAGTGAGCGATAAACGGGCAGTCGAAAAAGAACATTTCGATGTAGAACGAAAACGCATTCAAAAAGAATTTTCAGAAAAAGTGGAAAAGCTGAAAAACAGGCTTCAGTATCTAAAATCTCAAAGAACTGAAATACAGGGCGATTACAATAAGATCTTCGCCTTTTGCCAGGGAATGGAACGCAAAATCAATTCGCATTATAAGGAGGCAATTTTTAATTATCGCGACACCAACCTGACATTCAGAAATAACCACAAACAACCAAAGTCGTGGGGAGACATGTTGCCCGACCTGAATGGTCATTTTGCAAACCCGGTCGAATCGATGTAAGCTGAAAATAAAATCTCAGAAAAATAGTACAGGAATTAAATCTATCTGATCAATTTTCAGAGTCTTACTAAAAAACAGAAGCCACCATGAAAATCAAAAGTTATATATACGCTTTAGTACTTGTTTTGATCGGTATTTCCTGTCAGAATGAGGAAGTCCAAAACACGCAGATCTGTGTGCTTATAGATGTTACCGACGAAAAATTTAAGGATGACACTTTTGTGGAAGATAACCTGCCCAAATTTCTCAGGTTGATGAAGCTTGATGCAGAAGATGGTGGGTATTCGGGGGCTGAGATCAAGCTTTCGCTGATCAATGAAGTATCCGATTCGAAATCGAAAACCGTAAAAATTGCTCCTGCTGAAACCGGAATGCAGGGAGAAAATCCATTAAATCGCCGTGATGAAGTACAACGTTTCAGCCAGGACCTTAAAAATTCGTTCGCCACGGTTTTGGAGGAAGCCGATTGGGGTACCGATGCATCAAAGATATATCAGAAGGTAACCCGCGAGCTGCTGAAAATGAAAAGGAAAGAAGCCGACCGCTATTACCTGATCATTTATTCCGACATGCTGGAAAATAGTAAACTATTTACTTTTTACGGCGCGAACTGGAAAACCCAAATCGGTAACCTGATAGCCGATCCGGAAAAAACACTGGATGAACTGGCGCAAAAAGGACCTGCCCTGCCCGATTTGAGTGAATTTGAAATTTATGTAATAAATACACGCACTCCCGGAAATGATGAAAAGATAAATTTGTCGGAACAATTGTGGACAGCACTTTTTGAGTACCAGGGTGCAATGGTGAGTTTTAATTCTACGCTGGAATTATGACGGAAAAAATGTGCGAAGTTCAGTTTAGGCAAAAAGAAAAGGGTAGCCCTCTGACCACCCCCTCAACTGTAATTAATGATAAAAAATAAGGGTACAACAATATTACAAATTACAACGGAAAAATTTTGGTCATTTAAACCCTTAGTTATTAACATGTTATCGTGAATAGCGTAATTTCCGAAGATTATCACCTGCAAATCTGACACTTATCAACAACAATACGGCTTATTTTGGTGTTGTTCGACGAGATAAAATCGATGTTGATATCTTTTAAGTATCTGTTTGTAAATCAAAAACTTTTATCTATTTTTGCGGCGAATTAATTTTAAGCTGTTGTTATTGAAAGCGATGCTGCGGCTTAAACATTGTATAACCTTAAGTTCTTTAAAAAATGTATTTAACAACTGAGAAAAAACAAGAGTTGTTTGCCAAACACGGCAAATCAGCTACAGACACAGGGAGTGCAGAAGGTCAGATCGCATTGTTCACACACAGGATCAATCACCTGACAGAACACCTGAAACAAAACAAGAAAGACCACAGCACTCGTCGTGCATTGATTAAGTTGGTAGGAAAGCGCAGAAGTTTGCTCGACTACCTCATCAAAAAAGATATCGAACGTTATCGCGCGATTATCAAGGAATTGAACTTACGTAAGTAAATAATATTGAAAGGCAATGCAGTGGTATTGCCTTTCTTTTTTTAAATTGCAAATCCTCACCACCCATTGTAATTTAAACTTTAAAGATTTATTAGAAATTATGGTAAACGCAACAGTTAAGACTATCGAACTTGCAGATGGCAGGTCGATTACCATTGAAACCGGCAAATTAGCCAAACAGGCTGATGGCTCGGTAGTGGTACGTATGGGTGACACCATGTTGCTGGCTACGGTTGTATCAGCTAAAGAAGCCAAAGAAGATGTAGATTTTATGCCGGTATCAGTTGATTACCGCGAAAAATTCGCCGCCGCAGGTCGCTTTCCGGGCGGTTTCTTAAAACGGGAAGCACGTCCGAGTGACGATGAAATTCTGGTTGCACGTTTAGTAGACCGTGCACTGCGTCCACTTTTCCCGGACGACTATCATGCAGAAACAGCAGTAATGATCTCCCTCATCTCATCAGGAAAAGATGAAATGCCGGATTGTTTAGCCGGACTGGCAGCATCAGCAGCCATCTCGGTTTCCGACGTTCCTTTTGAAACACCAATTTCAGAAGTTCGCGTAGGCCGCGTTGGCGGCGAATTTATTATCAACCCAACTTACTCGCAACTCGAAAAAGCCGACCTTGATATCATGGTTGGAGCATCGTTCGACAACATCATGATGGTGGAAGGCGAAATGGATGAAGTTTCGGAAGAAGTAATGCTGGAAGCGATTAAAGTAGCGCACGAAGAAATTAAAAAGCACTGTAAGGTTCAGGAAGAACTGGCCGCAGAACTGGGTGTTGTTAAACGTGAATATAGTCACGAGAACAACGACGAAGACTTGCGTGCACAGGTAAAAGCCGATCTTTACGAAAAAGCATACGCTATTGCAAAAAAACAGCTCACCAATAAAAGCGAACGCATGGATTCGTTTGCTGCTGTTGTTGACGAATATGTGGAAGCTTACCTCGAGGCCAATGCCGGAAATGAGGAGTTGGATCTTGAAGCCAACGAAAAACTCATTCGCCGTTACTACCACGATGTAGAGAAAGAGGCTATGCGCCGCATGATCCTTGACGATTCAATTCGTCTGGATGGCCGAGCAACCAACCAGATCCGTCCGATCTGGGGAGAAGTTGACTATCTTCCGGGAGCACACGGATCATCAATTTTTACCCGTGGAGAAACTCAATCGTTAACGTCGATTACTTTGGGTACCAAAATGGATGAGAAAATTATCGACCAGGTAACGGTTCAGGGAAAAGAGAAATTTCTCTTACATTACAATTTCCCTCCATTCTGTGTAGGCGATCCTAAAACGCCACGCGGAACCAGCCGTCGCGAGATTGGTCACGGTAACCTCGCCCACCGTGCCTTGAAAAAAATGCTGCCTGAAGATACTCCGTATGTTGTTCGTGTAGTTTCCGACATTCTGGAATCAAACGGTTCATCGTCGATGGCCACTGTTTGTGCCGGAACAATGGGACTGATGGACTGCGGTTTGAAAATTAAAAAACCGGTATCAGGTATCGCTATGGGACTGATCACCGATAAAGGAGCTGAAAAATACGCCGTCCTTTCTGACATTCTGGGTGACGAAGACCACCTTGGCGACATGGACTTTAAAGTAACCGGTACTGCCGACGGTATTACCGCAACACAGATGGATATTAAAGTTGACGGACTTCCGTACGAAGTACTTGCCGAAGCATTGCAACAGGCAAAAGAAGGCCGTTTGCACATACTGGGCGAAATGCTGAAAGTGATTCCCGAGCCTCGCGAGGACTTCAAACCAAATGTACCACGTATCGAAACCGTGCAGGTTCCTAAAGATATGATCGGTGCAATTATTGGTCCCGGAGGAAAAGTGATTCAGGCTATTCAGGAAGAAACCGAAACCGTGATCGTAATTGAAGAAGTTGACGATGCCGGTATCGTTCAGATTTCAGGAGCCGGACTCGAGCCAATTGAAGCGGCTAAAGCAAAAATTAAAGCTATTACCGCACTTCCCGAAGTAGGTGAAGTGTACCAGGGTAAAGTAAAATCGGTTGTGTCTTTTGGTGCTTTCATCGAAATCCTGCCAGGCAAAGAAGGCCTGCTTCACGTTTCTGAAATGGATTGGAAACGCGTAGAATCGCCGGAGAGCTTTACCAAGGAAGGCGAAGAAATGGAAGTGAAGTTAATTGGTGTTGATGAAAAAACCGGTAAACTGAAACTTTCGCGCAAGGTGCTGCTGCCAAAACCTGAAGGTTATGTGGAGCGCCCGCCAAGAGAAAACCGTGGTGGTGACCGAAGAGGTGGTGACCGCAGGGATTTCCGTGGTGGCGACCGACGTGGTAACGATCGCAGACGCGACGACCGACGTGGTGGCGACCGCAGGGACTTCCGCCCGCGCCGCGATAACGATTAATTGAATACATTTTCAAAATAGATATAAACGCTCCGCCAGTTTGGTGGGGCGTTTTTTTATGGAAAGAATTGGAAAACGGTTAAATTGAAAAATTGTCAAAATGCTAACTCCCAAAAAGAAAACTGAGTTCTGAGATTGCCAACTGTACATTGCCAATTGCCAACTTAAAACTGAGACAACTCTGAACTTTAAACCTTAAACTTTAAACTCTTTCCTCTCCTTTTTCTAACTTCGCATTAAAATAACGAGCATGGGAAACTGGTCGGAAGGAATTACTGCAAAAATTGACAGCAAACTGGAAAGCGCACGCGACAAAGACATTCTGTTTTTCAGAATTAAGGAATTTAAACGAAACATAGAGCGTGTTGACGAGTTTTCAATCTCTTGCCCCGATTGCAAAAGAAGAATGATCGATATTGCAGAAGTCGTGGAGAGCATTGATGTTGCCGTTGATGTTCCGGGCCGAAAACGCCGCGAGTACGACCGGCTGATCAGTCGCCTTTCAAACCATATGCGAAAAGTACACGGTTTTTACGCGCCGTATTACTACAGTTACCTGTATGCCTTGTATGGGGTAATTGGCGGCACCGCCCTGGGTTTGCTTTTACTTTGGCTTCAACCCAGCTACAAACTCGAAATGTTTGGCATCGGTATTTCTGCCGGCTTGATCATTTCGTACATTGCCGGCAGTACGCGAGATAAAAAAATACGAAGCGACAAAAAACTCATGTAGAATTATCAACATTACCGATCGGAATCGATAAAAGCCATTATTTTTGAAATTCAAGCTGACAAAAGCTAAACTAAAAATTTAAATTATTTATAACGAGTGAATTCTTTAACTCTCCCTCTACTCCCTCTCTATGCATAGAGAGGGACGATTGTGTCGAAGACACTATCAGGGTGAGTATTCAAAGAAAAATGACACACATTTTCATTTAGTTGTACACTCTTATTCTTTATTAAAACCGCAGGTAATGCATTAAATTTGAAAAACCTTAATTCTAAAAAATAACGCAAATAATCCATGCAGTTTCTTGTTATCGAAGGAAATATCGGAGCCGGCAAAACTACACTCTCGGGTATGATCGCCAATGATTTCAATGCCAAATTGGTGTTGGAACAATTTGCCGACAATCCTTTTCTTCCTAAATTCTATGAAGATCAGGAGCGTTATTCCTTTCCACTCGAGTTGTCGTTTTTAGCCGATCGGTACAAGCAAATTAAAAAGGAGATCCTGAACCTCGATCTTTTCTACTCCTTTCTGATTTCGGATTACTATTTTTCGAAAACTGCCATTTTTGCGCAAAATACCTTGCAGGGCGACGAATACCATTTGTTCCGCCAGATCTTCGATATGGTTTCCGAATCGATGCCCAAACCCGATTTGTACGTTTACCTGCATGCCGATGTTCCGCAGCTGTTGAAAAACATTGCTCACCGCGGGCGCGATTACGAAAAACACATTAAAGCAGAATACCTTTCAAAAATTGAAAAAGGCTACTTTGGCTTTCTGAAACAAAAGCTCACATTTCCGGTGCTGGTCATCGACATCAACAACATCGATTTTGTCCAAAAACCTGACGATTATCAGCTCCTTAAATCCGCCATTTTCGACCATAAATATGAATTGGGGATAAACCGTCTAATATTGTGATAAAAACCTGCTTAGCGGCTTTTATTTCTTAAAAAGCTTTATATTTTTGTGGACTGATTTCGAAGAATTTTAAAACTCAATTTAATTTTAGTCTGTTATGAAAAGGATCAACTTTAAACCTTTTGCACTGATCGTTGCTGTGGCTGTGGTGTTGTCGAGCTGTTCAGGGCTTAATAAAATGAAGAAGAATGCCGATCAAATTAATTTCAAAGTTACTCCGGAAGTACTTGAAGCGCATGCAAGCGAAGTTGATTTGGCAGTAACCGGAAGATTTCCCTCAAAATATTTTCACAAAAAAGTTACTTTAACGGCAACTCCCGTTTTAAAGTACAGCGAAGGCCAGACTGAATTCGAGCCTGTAACTGTTCAGGGTGAAAGCGTTGAAGCCAACAACAAAGTAATTGCCAACAGTGGTGGTAGCGTAACTTACAAAGATGCTGTTGACTACGACAAAGCAATGGCCAAATCGGAACTGTATGTGAACATTACAGCGTCGCAAGGTAAAAAATCGGTTGATTTTGCTCCTATTAAAATTGCCGACGGTGTGCTGGCAACCAGCGAAAGAGTGGTTGTGATCCCAAAAGCAATTCTGGGTGTAACCCGCGAAGCCAACAACTCGGGTAAATACGATCCGAATATTGACGCATTCCAGCGTGTTGTTCCCGATGAACAAATGGCTGACATTAAATACCTGATCAACCGCTCGAACCTGAGAAGAGACGAAATTGAAAAAAGCGAAGTAAAAGCGCTGGAAGATTATACCAAAAAAGCCAACGAAGACGAAAGAATCGACCTGAAAGATGTTGAAGTTTCAGCTTATGCTTCACCCGACGGAACCATCGATTTTAACACAGAACTGGCCGCTCAGCGTAAAAACACTTCCTCAGAATTTTTGGCCAAAAAATTGAAAGAAGCCGGAATTGATGTGGAATTGAAAACAAAATATACGCCGGAAGACTGGGATGGATTCAAACAAAAAATGGAAGAATCAAACATCCAAGATAAAGAACTGATCCTGCGCGTACTTTCGATGTACAACGATCCTGAAGTTCGCGAGCGCGAGATCCGTAATCTGAGCGAAACTTTTACCGAAGTAGCTGACGAGATCCTTCCTCAGTTGCGTCGTGCTAAATTGGTAACCAGCGTTGACATGATTGGTAAAACCGACGATGAATTGAAAGCGGCTGCCAAGGCTGATCCTGCTTCACTGAATCCTGCAGAATTGCTTTACGCTGCTACCTTATTCGAAGACCTGGCGGATCAGCAGCAAGTTTACGAATCGTTTGTAAAAGCTTACCCGAACGACTGGCGCGGACCAAATAACGTTGGTTACGTACTGGCCAGCCAGATGAAATATGCCGACGCAAAACCTCATTTCGAAAAAGCTGAAACCCTAAAAAATGATGAGCCTGTAATTAAAAACAACCTGGGTGCCATTGCACTTACCGAAGGTGATGTGGCTAAAGCCGAAACCTTGTTCGGTGCAGCTTCAGGTTCGGGCGAAGAAGTAAATTATAACCTTGGAATTGTTAGCGTGAAAAAAGCGGAATATGACAAAGCTGTTCGCTATTTCAGCCAATACGAAGATGTAAACACTGCCATTGCCAAAATGATGGCCGGCGACAACAACGGTGCCTTAAGAGATCTGGAAGCTTTCCAAATGGAAAACTGCTTCATGAAAGAATACCTGAAAGCCGTTATCGGTGCCCGCACTGCTAAAGAAAGTTTGTTGTTCGACAGCCTGAAAGCGGCCTGCGATATCAATCCTAAAATGAAAGCAGAAGCTAAAGTTGACATGGAATTTGCAAAATATTTCAACGATCCGAAATTCACGGCAATCGTTGACTAAGTAAGTTGTGATAAACTGAAATGGAAAGGCAGTCTTCGGGCTGCCTTTTTTATTTGCACTGGATAATCCATTCTTCAATATTATTTCGCAGAACATTTAAAGGAATAGAACCGTTTTCCAGCACTGCAGTATGAAACGCTATAATGTTAAACTTATCCCCTAATTTTTCCTCAGCCATTTTTCTTAGCGATTTTATCTCCTCCCCGCCATAATTGTATGCAATGAATTGAGCCGGCCAAACGGCACTTCTGTAATACATTCCCAGGCCAACTTTCCTATCCAGACCAATCTCTGAACAATATTCGATTACCTGTTCTTTGGTCCAGCCAAATAAATGAATCCCCACATCAATTACCATGAATCTTCCAATGTCACTTCGTCGCTCAATTGTAGCTGCATTACTGGAATAGAGTCCCATTTCCTCCGCCAACTGTTCAGCATAGATCGCCCAACCCTCGGAGTAGCTGTCGAAAGAGATGATTTTTGATATAGAGTGCATTTTGTTTAATCCTCTCTCAATTTCACTTTGCAAATGATGACCTGGATAAGCTTCATGAAAAATCATCCTTTCACAATCAGCTTTGGTTGATTCTAGCTGATAATCGTTGTTGATTCTAAAATATGCCGGACGGTCATTTGTCGCAGGATCCATTTCACCTGCACCATTTTCATAGTTTTCATATTCATCTATCAAAATGTCTTCGTTCGGAACATCGGCAAAATATAATTGGCACTTTTCCTTTGCCTTAAAAAGAACAGAATCCACATCGTTCATCAATTCCTTCTTATTCTGAAATAAGTTTACAGAGTCATTAAGTGTGTGTTTGATAATTTCCGAAAATTGATTTGTTCCATAAAGTTCACTACCCAGTGTTTCGATCGCTGCAATGTTTTCCGAGACCAGTTTCTGTCCAAGCTCATAGATTTCGGTTCCGGTTACATTCGGACCGATATATAACCTCAAATATGCATTATAGCATTCTTCTCCATTTGGTAATTCCAACAGGGAAACATTTGTTCTGGCTTCATTTAGGTAAGTATTTTTTAGAAAATCCTGATATAATCTCAATGCCGGCAATACTTCTTGATCTATCAACTCTTTCCAATCCTGAATAAAAGTCTTATCCCCGTTTTTTAAGACCGGTTTTACAAATGGGGAATCTTTAAGCTTGTAGTCAAGAATTCTGTTAATCTGCACGATTACGGCCCTGACTATTTCTTTAGGCATTGTATAACCTTCCAAAATCCCAACTTTCAGGTTCATAATTTCAGTTTGTACATAATCTGGAAAAGTTCTCCATCGTTTTAATGCTGCCTGCCGCTGCAAACGGGTTTCAAGCGGCTGCTGCTCAGCTAGTCTTAATAACCTGATATGGAATCCATCTTTATAACTCACATCCCATAGATACGTTTTGCATATCCGAAGCTCTCCAGCCCTTGCAAGTTGCTCTTTTAGAATAGAATATGTAATTACATCTGTCTTCTCTTCTATTCGTTTCATATTCACAGAAAGAAGTTCATTGTACAGGCTGTCTTCAAATAGTTCCTTCTCTTTTATATCTTCTAACTTATTTGAGTTGAAACAAAATTTCTGTTCGGGAAATAAATCATGAATTACCGCATATTCTGGGTGTGTATTTATATAGTGGGCGTAATATGAGTCGGCTAATTGAATGACTTTTTCATCCTCAGTGTTATCCACCGAACATGATAGCAGTAACAAGAACAAAATGTATGTAATAAACTTTTTCAAGGAGTAGAATCAAAGTTGTATAAATTTAATAATTATTAAATAATCCAAGCGATACAAATCTTCACTTCTTATTCACCAGGTGACTTTAAGATGTATTAAAGAGTCACCCAGTGATTTTTCTTCGCCTCTGCCTTAGCCTCCTCCTTTCCTTATCTATATGACAAAAGCACTTTTTTAATCCTTCGAAAACCCCTATTTTCAGAACATTAAAACATGCACAATTATGGAACACATCAATAATTACATTGAAGAAAACAAAGAGCGTTTTCTGGAAGAACTTTTTGGGCTGATCCGCATTCCTTCGATCAGTTCGATAAAGAGTCACAAGCCCGATATGTACAAGGCTGCAGAGTATTTAAAAGAACTCCTGCTGAAATCGGGTGCCGACAAAGCCGAAGTTTTTGAAACCGCCGGCAATCCTGTTACTTATGCCGAAAAGATCATCGATCCTGCCCTGCCGACCGTACTGGTTTATTCGCACATGGATGTTATGCCGGTTGATCCGATTGAAAAGTGGGACTCCGATCCATTTCAACCGGAGATCCGCGACGGAAAAATTTTCGCCCGCGGAGCCGACGACGACAAAGGACAGGGCATGATGCACGCCAAAGCTTTTGAGTTGATGGTAAAAACCAATACGCTGCCCTGCAACGTAAAGTTCATGATCGAAGGCGAAGAAGAAGTGGGATCGCCAAATCTGGGACCTTGGTGTGCCGAAAACAAAGACATGCTAAAAGCCGATGTGATCCTGGTTTCCGACACCTCGATGATTGCCCGCGACACACCGTCGATCACTACCGGATTGCGCGGTTTGGCCTACTGGCAGGTAGAAGTTACCGGCCCAAACAAAGACCTGCACTCGGGTTTGTTTGGAGGTGCAGTGGCCAACCCGATTAATGTGCTGTCGAAAATGATCACTCAAATGGTTGACGAAAAAGGGAAAGTTACCATCCCCGGTTTCTATGATGATGTATTGGAAGTTTCAGCCGAAGAACGCGAACTGCTTGGACGTGCTCCGTTCAATGAAGATGCTTACAAAAAAGCCATCGACGTGGAAGAACTGGCCGGAGAAGAAGGATTTACCCCGGGTGAACGTACCGGAATCCGCCCGTCGTTTGATGTTTGTGGGATCTGGGGAGGTTACACCGGTGAAGGCGCAAAAACCGTATTGCCTTCAAAAGCGTTTGCAAAAATATCATCGCGGTTGGTTCCAAACCAGGACCATGAAAAGATCGCAGAGCTGTTCAAAAACCACTTCGAGAGCATCGCACCAAAATCGGTAAAAGTAGAAGTAACTTCGCTGCATGGCGGACAGGGTTATGTTTGCCCGATTGATATTCCGGCCTACCAGGCAGCCGAAAAAGCGTACCAGGAAACCTACGGGAAACGTCCGGTACCGGTGCGTTCAGGTGGCAGTATCCCCATCATTTCAACTTTCGAGGAAGTGCTGGGTATCAAAAGCGTTTTAATGGGTTTTGGCCTCGAATCCGATGCCATTCACTCGCCCAACGAAAATTATCCGCTGGAGCAATTCTATAACGGCATCAGAACCATTCCGCTTTTCTACAAGTATTTTGTGGAGATGAGTGAGTAGTATTGAGTACCTAGATTATAGTAATGAGATAGAGAACCGTTCTTTTAAGCGAGAACGGTTCTTTTTTATTCGCGTATAAAATGGTAGTTTCATCCTAAAATAAATCGCCATGTTTCGTAAAGCTTTTCTACTTTTTATCATCGCCATCAGCATTCTGTCGTGCTCAAAAAAGAAGGATCCGAACTTTGTGTTCATTCTGGTTGACGACCTGGGATGGGCCGATGTAAAATGCAACTATCCCGAAAGTTTTTACGACACACCCAACATCGATAAACTGGCAGAAAGCGGCGTGCGGTTTACACAGGCTTACGCTGCCAATCCGGTTTGCAGCCCCACACGTGCCGCAATTATGACCGGCAAACATCCGAACCGGGTAAATATAACCGACTGGATTCCGGGTAACGATCCCAAAAAACGTCCGTTACTTGGCCCTCAAGATGCTGACGAGCTGGCACTGGATGAAGTTACAATTGCCGAAAAGCTCAAAGAAAAAGGCTATAAAACCGGTTTTATCGGGAAATGGCATTTAGGTAAAAAAGGCTTTTATCCCGAAGATCAGGGTTTCGATTCAAATATTGGCGGTTATCACATGGGGCATCCTCCGGGTGGCTATTATTCGCCCTACAATAATCCGAAACTTCCCGATGGTCCCGAAGGTGAATACCTGACCGACCGTCTGGCTAATGAAGGAATCAAATTCATAAAAGAAAATAAAGAAAATCCATTTTTCCTGTACCTGGCTTTTTATACTGTTCATACTCCTATTCAGGCAGCCAAATCGAGCATTGAAAAATACAAAGCAAAACGTGAAACACTGAATATCGAAGAGGTACCATTCCGCGAGGAAGGTGAAGGCTGGACCAAAATGCTACAGGAAGATGCGCCTTATGCTTCGATGGTAAATGCCATGGATGAAAACGTCGGCAGAATACTGGCAGCTTTGAAAGAACACGGCCTCGACGAAAATACCTGGATTATTTTCACCAGCGACAATGGCGGTTTATCGACACTATATCGCCCAAATGCTCCAACAAGCAATGGCCCGCTGCGCGCAGGAAAAGGCTGGTGTTACGAAGGTGGAATCCGGGTGCCGCTGATCATTGCCGGTCCTGATGTAGCTGATCCGGGAAGAACTACTGAAACTCCTGCCATCAGCATGGATTATTTTACCACCATTTTAAATCTGGCAGAAATAGATCATAAGGATAATGACGGACAAAATCTCTTACCAATTCTTACCAATGAGGGAAGTCTTGATCGTGATGAATTATTCTGGCATTACCCGCATTACCATGGTAGCGCCTGGACACCCGGTTCGGCCATCAGAAAAGGAGACTGGAAACTGGTGCTTTTTTACGAAGATGATCATGTGGAATTGTACAACCTTGCCAATGATCCTGGAGAGTCGACTAATATTACTGAACAAAATCCGGAAAAAGTAAGCGAACTGCAAAAACTACTGGAAGTGCATTTAAACGAAACCAATGCACAGTTTCCGGTGCCAAACCACGATTATGCACCGAGAGATTAGTGTCAATCAAGGTTATAATTTCGAGTTGTCATTCCGTCCTTCAGCTGACGAATTCGGAATCTGACGGAAATAAAGGGATGCTGAAACAAGTTCAGCATGACGCTCTGAAATTTCAGAAATGATACGTCACTGAAGTTTGATCAACTCAACAAACATTAGCTCGGCACCGTTCCAGTTTTCGCGATCCGGAACCAGGGAAATAGTATGGTCGCCAGCTTCATTAATCTCAATTTCACCAAGTTTGAGCACTTTATAATCCCCCTCTGTCGATTCTATTTTGCTGGCTTGCTTTTCCGAATCAACAACAAGATTCAAAGTCGTTGCATTTTCTGCCTTTACCTGAGCTTCCACGCGATATTTCCCGGGTTCGGAAGTAGTAAAAGTCCACTCCAACTTTGTGCGACCATCCACCCAATTGGTGATTATCGGAATCACCTTTTTTTCGGTCACTTCCGATATTATCTCCTGCCCGATTACTGCATGTTGCCCATAGCCGGGATTGTATATATCGGCTAAATCGGCCGGCAATAAAATGGTACCGTTAAACAGGCTGGGTTTGTTGCTGGTAACTACGTATTGTCCTTTCACTTTTAACACCACTACAGTGTTAATCTCATCAAAAATCACCGATGGAGCATGGATATCCAGATTACCGCCACCATCAAATTTCCACGCAAAGTGCTGGTTTGGATTCGAAAGCAGGTAAATGTCTTTAATATTCGCCTTGAATCCGGGCACAGTCAGCAATCCGTTTTTTGGCCAATCGAACACGTGCAGGTAAAGATTAGTGCCACCTTTCACCTTTTTTACGGTACAACGTCCCCATGGCAGTTTAAAAAATGGACTTGCAGAGGTACCATAAATCGACTCTCCGTTTCGTTGCATCCAGTCTCCAATTTGCCTTAAACGCTCTACACTTGGCTCCGGAAACTCACCTTCGGCTGTTGGCCCTACATTCAGTATAAGATTTCCTCCTTTGCTGGCAATATCCACCAACATACGAATCAGTTCTTCGCTCGATTTCCAATTGTCGTCGTACCATTTATAGCCCCAACTGGTATTCATGGTCATACAAACTTCCCAGTTGTAATCGAGACCGGTTGGCGGCACATGCTGCTCAGGTGTTGAAAAATCGCCCGGCCAGGGTCGGTACAGCCGGTTGTTGGTAATCAGATCGGGATAATCATCGGCTACATTCTGTAATGCTTGTGCAGCTTCTTCCGTCATTCCGAATGGTGTATCCCACCACAAAATATCGAGGCCACCATAATTTTCTAATATTTCTTTTACCTGCGGAACGGCTTTCCCCTCAATATAATTCATTAAAGGTTCGCGTTTCAGGTCCGGATCCCAGTGAGGTTTACCCTCTTCGTAGCCACGATAGGTCCCGCCGGGTTCGTGCCAGTCTTGTGCCTGCGAATAGTAAAAGCCAAGTCGCATATCGTATTTTTTACAGGCATCCGCCAGTTCTTTTAAAGGATCGCGGTCGAATGGCGTGGCATCAACAATATTGTACTTGCTGGCTAAAGAATGAAACATGGCAAAACCATCGTGGTGTTTCGAGGTTATGACAATGTATTTCATTCCGGCAAACTTGGCCAGCTTCACCCATTCATCGGCATCGAAATTCACCGGATTAAATGTATCGGCCAGTTTTTCGTATTCTTTTACCGGGATTTTTGCATTGCACATAATCCATTCACTAATTCCCGGAATACGTTCACCTTTCCATTCTCCGGCCGGCTCAGCATACAAACCCCAGTGAATAAACATCCCAAATCGGGCATCGGTCCACCACTCCATTTTTTCTTCCTGTGGCGTAAGGTTCTTTTTCTTTTTTGCCTGGTCGTTGGGATTGGAACACGACAACAGAAATAAAAACACTCCGGCGATTATGGCAATTTTCTTCATTTCGTGATGTTTAAGCTTGCTATCTTACTTGTATTGATTTCAGAATAAAATTACAAAAATCAATGTGCATCATGAAGAAAACAGAGCTCTACTAATTTCTAAATTGCCGAAAATTCCCGGAAATAGTGCTTATTGGTGAATTTAAACTGCTATTAAACTAGCATCTTCCCCTTGAACAGGGACTGTTTGTAATAAAAAATCCGAAGAATGCACCAATCAAAATACTCTGAACTATTTCGCTGCGAGGCATAGCATCCATATGTATTCCTTCAGAAAAATAAAAAAACAAAAACCCTGCTACAGCTCCTAAAAGGATATACAACAGGGTTTTCTTTGTATGTGGTTTTCGGATCTGGCGTTGCAACCAGTTCCCTTCTTCTTTAATCTCCAGCTTCTTGAATTCCATTTAAAATATCTATATATCTAAATACAAATATACAATATTTTAATTCTACAGAGCTGATAAAAACTATTTATGAAACTTTCTTACTGATCAGCGAGGCATCTTCCATGATAACATCGTAGAAATAACCTGCACCAAAATCCTTTTCGAGCGTGATTTTGCCTTTAAAAACAACTTCGTCGCCCACCTGCACCTTGGCTTGTGTTGTAATCGTCAGGTCGAAATTACCACCGGTGCCGGTTCCATCCTGGATATGAACCCAGTTTTTGCCCATTACCTGCTCGTTCACTTTAACTACCACACCTCGGATTTCGAATTCTTTGCTGCTGTAATCTGCTTTGTTGGTAAACACATCGGCTATAGAAACTTCACCTTCAGGTTTGGTAATTTCAACCTCGGCATCTTTAGCCGCCACTTTACCTGAGTGTGCTGCAGGCATTCCGCCTTCCATTGTAGCCGGTTGTTGATTGAGCGGCGTTTTACTTACCGTATTTATAAAGTAGATCACATCGAACGTACGATCAATCTCTTTGCTATGAAAATCGGTCATTTGCAAAGCCTCGTCGTAATACAATACATCTCCTTTATTTACTTCCTTTTTAGCAATTGCAACCCACCGGTCCTGCATGTTCTCCTTCACCTGAAGATAGGTGTAAGTACTTCCCTGAATAACGTCGGTGACCTCGAAAACATTTTGCTTGGTTTGGATCACACTCTGCTGCATTTGTTGTGGATTCTTATTTCGGACACACGATGAAAATATAATAACTAAAATCACCAATATGAAAAATCTTTCTTTATACATCTTCAAATATTTAAATAAATTAACTACTCTATATTACCATTTTTTTCGAAGGCTTAAATATAAACGATTATAATTTTCTTTTGCCTGAAAAGTCGTTTCAAAATTAACAGACATGTAAATATTTTTGTTGAAACGATAAGAAAAATCAATCTCCCCAATGTGTTGTTTCAGTTCAGTAACAGTATTTACATATTTATAATCCACCCAGCGATAATGCAACAGAGAATACAGTTTACCGTCTAAAAAGTCTTTTGAGAGGCGCGCCCCGTATATCTGTCCATCCAGATAACTGGTTTGCAACAGGTTACCTGTTAAACTCAAAGATGCATGAATACCCGGCAAATTCGTGTAAGTAACAAAGCCATTGAGCGTTTTTGTAGGGCGAGGATCTTCTTTACGAAATCGTGTACCCGCGCTGGCACTAACGATAAGGTAGTTTACGGGCCGGTAATTAAAACGTAAACGCCCACCCTGCCGGCTTGCCTGCTGCAAAATTTCATCAGCAAAATTCCTGAAAGTCTCGTAATAGATCACATTTTTTCGGTTATCGTAAGAACCAAATACCGAAAATCGTCGTGAAAACCGATATCGGGCCGAGAGATAGAGACTGGTAAGACTCAGCGTATTTTTAGGTTCATCGTTCTCGAGTTTATACAAATCAAGTTCGAAAGAGGCAAAAAGATTCAGGTTTTTAATGGCCGAGTTGGAATGCTGGAAATACACAAACCTGCGATCGATATTACCTTTGTTCCGCTGCTCGAAAAAAGCCAGTGACGATTGCACATAACCGTTCGTTACTTTCTGTGCCTGTCCCAAATAAGCTCCGTATTCAAACAGATCGAAGTTAAAACTGTAATCGTAATAATCCGGCCTCGAACCGGCAATAACACCGGCATACAGGTTTTTAAAACCATATTCGAACTGAATGCCGTCTACGGCTCCAACATTGGCAACGTGTGGATTTATTTTGCGTCCCACCCACAGTGTTGCCGATTCGGTGAACTCGTATTGCAAGGCCAAATTATATACTTTGAGCGCCTTATTCAGGTTATCTTTAACCACGTCCCACTCATTCAGTTTATGAGTAAACGAGAGGTAAGTTTCAGCCGTTAGCCTGGAACCGGAAATATTTGTTGCTTTTGCCGACAAGGTATAGCGAAACCGATAAATATCATCGGTTTGATTCGAGAAGTTGGAGTTGGATGACAACCTTATTTTCCCTGAAAAGTCCGGGGTATTTTTTTGGGATACCGCTTGTTCCGTCGATGTAATTACTTGCTGACTCACATCCTCTTCAGGTAATTCCTGTTCCGCAATAACGGGAATAACTTCTTTATTTAAAGACTTTTCGAGGCTAAAAATCACATCCGAAGTTTTAAAACTGAGGCCTCCAATGGCAATGCACAAACACGAAATGGAAGATTGATGCCGCACGATCAAGGCCGGCAAATATTCCTCGTCATTTAAAATGAAAAGTGTATCCCCATTTTCAATTCCTGCAGTGGTTTCAAATTTCACATATATGTTTTCACCACTGATATACGACACAGTTCCCTGTCGAAATGTTTCCTGTGAAATAACAACAAATATTCCGCAAAAGAAAAGCAGAAGAATGATAAGGCTTCTATGTGCTAATCGGCTAATCATCTCCGGCAAATCCATTGGGGTGACACTCGAAACAACTGGTAGCCGTATAAGCATATCCACTCACATCATTGTGGTGGCTGTCGGTTTCAGTTTGATTATGCTCGTGACAGGTAATACACGAAAAGACGGCGAAATTTGTTGGCTCTGTATGGCAATCGGCACAAGAGTTCCACTGTCCATTGTGACGCCCGCTGTATATTGGAAAATATTGTCCGTCGTGATCGAAAGTCGAAGGTTCCCAGGCTGTTTCCGTATGACAGGTTTGACATTCCGTTGGAAAGTTTGCCGCAAGATGCGACGGATCAGTGGTGGTATTGTAATCGGAAGCATGACACTCGTAACAAGTATTCGGAGTATTTGTATAATTTCCCTTGTGACATAAAAAGCAGTTACCTGAAACAGCAGCATGAGCGCCGTTTAGCGCATAATAATCGTTGTGATTTGGAAATTGTGCCGGCTCCCATCCAGGATTCGTAGTGTGGCACTCATCGCAGGATGCTGAAAGCCCAAGCGCACTATGACTCGGATTCACACTCGCATTGTAATCGTCGGTATGGCACGAATTGCACAGCATCGAAGTACTGGCATAACCATCGGTGTGGCAAGCCGAACATTCGGTGGCGATGTGCGCTCCGGTCAACGGGAAGTTCGTCAAACTATGATCGAAATTCTCAGCCTCCCAGCTGTTAACCGTGTGGCACTGCAAACATTCGGTTGGGTAATTCTGTGCAAGATGATTTGGCGCACTGTTGTAATTGGCCTGGTGACAACTAATACATTCCGGACTTGCAGCGGTCGTTGTTCCGATGTGGCAGTCAGCGCATTGTCTTTCCGCGTGGCCACCTGTTAGTTCGAAACCACTTGTTGCCGTGTGATCGAACTCCGAAGGAATCCAGGCCGTTGTAGTATGACAGTTTTCACATTCGGTGGATAAACCGGCAGTGCTATGGATCGGATTTTGCGCCTGACTGTAATTTTCAGCGTGGCACGAATTGCACAGCATTGAAGTACCTGCATAACCATCGGTGTGGCAAGCCGAGCATTCGGTAGCGATGTGTGCTCCGGTCAACGGGAAATTCGTCAAACTATGATCGAAATTCTCAGACTCCCAGCTGTTAACCGTGTGGCACTGCAAACATTCTGTTGGATAATTCTGTGCAAGATGATTTGGCGCGCTGTTGTAATTGGCCTGGTGACAAGTGATGCATTCCGGACTTGCAGCGGTCGTTGTTCCAAGGTGGCAGTCAGCGCATTGTCTTTCCGCGTGGCCACCTGTTAGTTCGAAACCACTTGTTGCCGTGTGATCGAACTCCGAAGGAATCCAGGCCGTTGTGGTATGGCAGTTTTCACATTCGGTGGATAAACCGGCAGTTGTGTGTATCGGATTTTGCGCCCCGCTGTAATTTTCAGCGTGACACGAATTGCATTGCATCGAAGTACCGGCGTATCCATCGGTGTGGCAAGCCGAGCATTCGGTGGCGATATGCGCCCCGGTCAACGGGAAGTTCGTCAAACTATGATCGAAGTTCTCAGCTTCCCAGCTGTTAACTGTGTGGCACTGCAAACATTCGGTTGGGTAATTCTGTGCAAGATGATTTGGCGCGCTGTTGTAATTGGCCTGGTGACAAGTGATGCATTCCGGACTTGCAGCGGTTGTTGTTCCGATGTGGCAATCAGCGCATTGTCTTTCCGCGTGGCCACCTGTTAGTTCGAAACCACTTGTTGCCGTGTGATCGAACTCCGAAGGAATCCAGGCCGTTGTGGTATGGCAGTTTTCACATTCGGTGGATAAACCGGCAGTTGTGTGTATCGGATTTTGCGCCCCGCTGTAATTTTCAGCGTGACACGAATTGCATTGCATCGAAGTACCGGCGTATCCATCGGTGTGGCAAGCCGAGCATTCGGTGGCGATATGCGCCCCGGTCAACGGGAAGTTCGTCAAACTATGATCGAAGTTCTCAGCTTCCCAGCTGTTAACTGTGTGGCACTGCAAACATTCGGTTGGGTAATTCTGTACAAGATGATTTGGCGCGCTGTTGTAATTGGCCTGGTGACAAGTGATGCATTCCGGACTTGCAGCGGTCGTTGTTCCGATGTGGCAATCAGCACATTGTCTTCCTGAATGGCCTCCCGTGAGTTCAAAACCTGTGGTTACAGTGTGATCGAACTCCGAAGGAATCCAGGCCGTCGTGGTATGGCAGTTTTCACATTCGGTGGATAAACCGGCGGTGCTATGAATCGGATTTTGCGCCCCGCTGTAATTTTCAGCGTGACACGAATTGCATTGCATCGAAGTACCGGCGTATCCATCGGTGTGGCAAGCCGAGCATTCGGTGGCGATATGCGCCCCGGTCAACGGGAAGTTCGTCAAACTATGATCGAAGTTCTCAGCTTCCCAGCTGTTAACTGTGTGGCACTGCAAACATTCGGTTGGGTAATTCTGTGCAAGATGATTTGGCGCGCTGTTGTAATTGGCCTGGTGACAAGTGATGCATTCCGGACTTGCAGCGGTCGTTGTTCCGATGTGGCAATCAGCACATTGTCTTCCTGAATGGCCTCCCGTGAGTTCAAAACCTGTGGTTACAGTGTGATCGAACTCCGAAGGAATCCAGGCCATCGTGGTATGACAGTTTTCACATTCGGTGGATAAACCGGCGGTGCTATGAATCGGATTTTGCGCCCCGCTGTAATTTTCAGCGTGACACGAATTGCATTGCATCGAAGTACCGGCGTATCCATCGGTGTGGCAAGCCGAGCATTCGGTGGCGAAGTGTGCTCCGGTCAACGGGAAGTTCGTCAGGTTATGATCGAAGTTCTCTGCCTCCCAACTGTTAACAGTGTGGCACTGCAAACATTCGGTTGGATAATTCTGTGCCAGATGATTTGGTGCGCTATTGTAATTAGCCTGGTGGCATGTGATGCATTCCGGACTTGCCGCGGTTGTTGTTCCGATGTGGCAATCAGCACACTGTTTGCCTGAATGGCCTCCTGTAAGTTCAAATCCTGATGTAGCTACATGATCGAATAACGACGGTTCCCACCCTTCTTCAGTATGGCAGATTTGACACTCGGATGAAATTCCTGCAGTAACATGCACCGGATTTGCTGCTTCATTATAATTATTGATGTGGCAGCTGGCACATTCGCTTGATGTACCTGCAAAACCATTGGCGTGACAATCGAGACAATCTGTTTGGGCATGAACTCCTTTCAATGAGAACCCTGTATTATCGTGATTAAAAGCTTCTTCTTTTCTTCCCATGGGATGACAGGCATAGCAGGCTAAACTATTGTAGGAATACCCATTAATATCGCTGTGTTCATCATCCATTTCCCCCTGGTTGTGCTCATGACAATTGGTGCAACTAAAAATGGCATAACTCTCGGGTTGAGTATGACAATCAGCACAGCTCTCCCACTCGCCACGATGTTCCCCCGAATAAACAGGGAAATAAAAATCGTCGTGGATATCAAATTTAGCCGGTTGCCAGCCGGGATTGGTCGTGTGGCAATCCGAACAGTTGGTTGTGAATCCAGAACTCTGGTGTGACGGATTGGCTGCCGTTAAGAAATCATTTTGATGACAAGAGTAACAGTCGGCTGAAATGGGCTCAAAAACACCGGATGTATGACAAGCTGAACAGTCATTAATTTCGTGGCCTTTTCTCAGAGGAAAAAAGTCGTGATTAAAGCCTTGCGAACTCCAGGAAAATGCATCGATTTTGTGACACTCGATGCAATCGGTTGATAATCCGGCCTGAGCGTGATTTGGATTGGTAGTCGCATCGTAATCCTGCCTATGACAATCGATACACTCAACTCCAAGAGGTTGAAACTCGAGATTTGACGCCGAGTTGTGACAGTCGGCACAAGCCGCAGTATTATGAGTGCCCAACAAAGGGAATCTGCTCATTTGATGGATCTCGGTGATGTTTGAAACCAGCCACGATTTCGGATCGTGACATCGTGCGCAGTCCATTCCAACGGTGTTGTTGTGCATGTCGGTGTGACAATCGATGCAAGAGGTTTTGGCTGCCGAAAAAACAAGGCTCGTGTGGCAGGCTTTGCAATCGGTAACTACATGCTGGCCTTCGAGTTTAAAACGGGTTTCATTGTGATCGAATTTAGCGGTGGCTGCCGAAAACGTCCAGCTTTCGGTAGTGTGGCAATCCAAACAGTCAAATGTCAGATCATCGCCATGCGGATTATCCTGCGCCTTTATCAACAAAGCCCAGAACAGCATGAAAATTACTAATGACAACTTTTGCATGATATATCCTCAAATTTGTAAACGACATAATTCCGGATCAAATCATCGGAGGATTTGTGGCAGACCACACACTGCAGGCCTTCGTGTTTTCCATCGAGTTTAAAACGTGCATCATCATGATTGAACTTGTCGGGCCTCCAGTTATTAAAGGTATGGCAGCGTGCACAATCATTTTTTCCCAGTACTTCAAATTGATTGAAATGAATATCCTTGTGACAGTTCTCGCAACTTTCTCCCAGCGCCGAAAACTGCTGTTTTACAATTCCGTTTGTCTTCCTGAAATGGCAGTCCCGGCAGGTTTGCTCAGCATGTTTTCCAAGAAGTTTAAAAGCGGTGATCTTATGATCGAATTCAATTTGTTTCCATGCTTCAACATGGTGGCAAACTTTGCAATCCGATTCAGGCATGTATTTTTGATCCAACACATTTTTATGGATGTTTTCGTGACAATCCACACAGCGCGTTTCAGGGATACTAAAATTCCATTTATCACCTTTTTTGTGGCAGGCGAAACAAGGTGTTGCCATGTGCGATCCCTGCAGGGAAAACCGGCTCTCGTTATGCCGCTCAATGGAATAAGAAGAAGGTGAAAATCCATTTACCGAATGACAGGATTTACAATCGGGTGAAACATCGTTCTTCGTTAACTGCCCTTCGTGATAATCGCTGTGGCAATCGGTGCAGCGCTGAAACTGCAATGCCCGCGTATAATTACCACTTTTGTGGCATTTTACGCAATCAATGTTTTGGTGTTTACCCAGTAAAGGATAATCGGTTTGATTGTGGTTGAAAGTAGTGGCTGTATTTATCTGTTTAAATGAAAACTCGTTGTGGCATTTTGTGCAGTCGTTTCCAAATTTATTCTGATGCACATCCTCGTGACAACTGGTACAACTGGCAAATTTCACGCCCGTAAACTGCTGAACTTCCTTCCCGTTTTGAACGGTAATGGCGTGGCATTTCACACATTCCACCTCCTTATGTTTTCCGATCAGGGCAAAATCAGTGTTCGAATGATCGAAGCCGGAGGCCGGGTTAAAGGCATCCTGATTATGACACTGTGTACAATTTTTTGAAAGCGTATTTTGGTGCACATCTTCATGGCACGACAAGCAATCGGTTCCCATTCCCAGAAATGTTCCCGGCTGTTTTTTTTGCGAGATGTTTTCCGCAATCAGTTGTGCTTTATGGCAATCGGCACATTTAATACTTGCGTGTTTCCCTTCCAGTTTAAAACCTGCAAGGTTGTGGTCGAATTGTTCCTCATTGAAACGTACAATTTTAAAGTCGCGCCCAAAGTGTTCGCCGTGGCATTGCGCACATTTTTTCCCTTTTACCTCGAATGAAGCATGGTAACCTTTGTTCTTATCGATCAAAGCTTTGATCTCCTTATGACAATCGAGGCATTTCGAAGTCGTCTCCTGTTCACCCAGAACATGGCATTTTGTGCAGTTGGTCAGTCCCTCGAGATGCGCATGAACCTTCGAGAGATCACCCGGCGATATCTGTGCAAATACTGCAACATTCACCAGCATGAGCAGAAGCAAGAAACCATATTTTAATCCATTGCCCATCTATCTTTTTTCGTGTTTTAATATTGCTTCTCCAAACTTTCGGGTAATTACAATTCCGGCATTTTTTAGGAATTCGGTGGGTAATTCACCGCCCGCAAAAATGTAGACTAAATCGTTTGCCAATGTCAATTCATCGATATCGTTCACCTGTAGTTGCACCTCGGTTTCTTCGATGCTAGCCACATTGGAATTCAGTACCAGATCAAGTTTCTTTGCCTTGACTGCTTCATCAAGGCTTTTCTTGTTCCTGGGTTTTAAGCGCGAAAAAGTGTCTTTCCTATACGACAAAGTCACCTTGTTTTGAGGCGCCAGCAACAAAGCAGATTCAATGGCTGAATCGCCACCACCAACCACCAATACATTTTTCCCGGTGATCAGTTCGGGTTCGAGTAGCCGGTAAAATACTTTAGGCAGATCCTCGCCCGGGACATTTAATTTACGGGGAGTTCCACGTCTTCCGATGGCCAGTAACACGCGTTGCGTCGTATAACTGCTTCCATCGTTGCAGTGTATTTCGAAACCACCATCCTGTTGCTCAATTTTACTGACCTTCTTTTTCTCCGCAATTTGAATATCGTTTTTCGACAGCACTTCGTTCCAAAGTTCCAGCAGTTCCGTTTTGCCGGTTTCGTAAAGCTTAACTTTTCCGTATAAAGGCAAATCCATGGGAGAAGTCATTACGATTTTCGCACGTGGAAATGTAAAAACGGTTCCTCCCAATGTATCCTGTTCCAAAGTAATGGTTTTTAGTTTCAAACGCCTGGCTTCGAGTGTCGATCCAATACCTGCCGGCCCGGCTCCAACGACAATCAGGTCGTACTCCATCTCACTGTTCCGTTCGATTCCCCGTGCAAGATTATTCACAGCTTGTCGTCCCTGTTCCACTGCGTTTTTTATCAAGCCCATGCCGCCCATTTCTCCGGCTATAAAAATTCCCCTGACATTCGATTCGAAGAATTGATTGACATGTGGCAGATCGACTCCACGTTTTTCGGTTCCTATAAAAAGAGAGATGGCTTGAGTTGGACAGGCATGAAAACAGGCGCCGTGCCCCACGCAACGGCTGGCATTTATTACTGTGGCTTTTCCGTTTTGAATGCCCAGAATATCATGTTCGGGACAAGCACGAATGCAGGCGCCGCTCTGAATACACGAGTTCACATCAACAACCGGATGCAGCGAAACCGGCTCGTGAAGCCCTTCTTCTTTGGCAATACGGATCTTTTCACCGACAATCCGCGACTCCCGACGCAACTTCCTGATGTAGATATAGATGACGCCAACAAGGAAAATGCTGACGGCACCATAAATCAATATTTTTTCTAAAAAACTTTCCATGATCAGAATACCCATGTATATCCAAACAGCATGGCAATAACGATGTGCACGATCATAATAACCAGCATGATCAGTGCAAACGGTAAATGTGCAACATGCCAGTAACGCAGAAAATTCTGCATTGATGAGAGCCATGCAATCCTTCTGTTCAAGATTATTTTTGATTTCAAAATGCGAATGACTTTTCTAAAGTTTCTTCCCTTCAGCCCCTGTTCTCTGAGCTCCTTCTTGATTTGGCTGACCAGTTTGTGTTCGAAAACAAATCGATTGACTATCCGAACCAGGTAATTGCTTCCTTCAGACGAAGTTGCTTGCAACAGCGCACTGTTCATTTTTACCAGTGTTTCAGGCTTCACCTGAAATTGTTCCTTCAGACGATCGTACAGGTCGGTCTCCATAGAATTTAAATCGTTCATGCTCAATTCGCGGCCTTGTATTGTGCGCGGTATCTGCAGGTAAATAAAACGACCGATCACACCGCTCATTACTACTGCGATCATGCTCCAGAAACTTATGGCTACAATTCCGCCAATTTTAAAAGAAGTATGGTAAAGCACGAGAATGGGGCCCAGCGTGCAAAGAAAAATATGAAATTCGAGCCAATGTTTGAGCACGCCCAACCGCGATAATCGTCGAAACCTTTTTCGAGCCATGTAACCAAATACACCGATAATCATAAAGGCTGACCCGGCAATACCAATGCCATGTCCAATTAATCCGGTTGGTTTTAACAACTCGTGTTGTTGATGAAAGTGACGTTCATTTATTGGTGCGATATAGTATGATCGGCCATAAAATGCCAGGGCAAAAAATACAAATACAACAATTCCGGTTAATACAGCCAGATAAATATTGTGTGCCAATCTCCCCATCTGTTCCTGGTTTAATTTAGTTTATCGATCTTTAAATTTACGTATATAATTATTTACATATACGTTAAAGCTATGAACTTTAGTATTTTAAAATCATTCTAAACCACGGGTGGGAGAAGTGTTTGATGGGAATGCGAACACTTAAGTAAACCAATGTTCATGAGAAATTCTTCTAACCTAAGCAGTAAGAGGTTTACACGAAATATTGAGATGATTGGTATCTCAAACTCTGGAAGTGAAGTATTTTATTTACTCACCAGAACATCAAGGTCCTCAGCCCACTTAATCTTTTGAAGTTCGTTCATCATGGAATCTTTCAATACGACATAGCGATCCATGTTTTCTTCTTTAACCGGAGCAACCGGATCAGCTTTCATTTTTAAAGGATCAATCGCTTTCCCATACATGTGTACCCTGAAATCAAGATGTGGCCCGGTAGCCAATCCCGTAGCTCCAACATATCCAATTACATCGCCTTGCCGAACCCGAACTCCGGTACTTATTCCTTTGGCATAACCCGATAAATGCATGTAAGTTGTGGTATAAGCAGAGTTGTGTTTGATTTTTAGGTAATTTCCACCGCCGCCTTTTTGATAAGCTTTGGCAATCACCGTTCCATCGCCAATACTCATAACTGGCGTTCCTTTTGGAGCAGCATAATCTACACCGTGGTGCGGACGTCGAATACGTAAAACCGGATGCATGCGGCTGTTTGAAAAACGCGAACTGATGCGATAATATTCCAAAGGAGCTTTTAGGAAGGTTTTTCTAAGACTTTGTCCTTTATCATCAAAATAATCCCAAATACTATCTTGTTCAAACCGAAAAGCATAGTTGGGTTCACCGTAATGATCAAATTCCACAGCATAGATTTCACCAATACCGACAGGTACCGAGTCGACATATTTTTGATCGTAAATCAAGCGGTAACGATCGCCTTTTTGAATGCCAAAAAAGTCAATGGTCCATGCAAATATTTTAGACAATTCAAGAGACAATATCGGATCTTGTCCATTATCAATCATTGCATTCCAAAGTGATGATTCAACCTCTCCCTGTGCTATGCGCAGTTCTGTTATTACTTCCTTTTTGCCCTGGGTAATCCCCAGCGTATCGAACAGTTCGAATACCGTATAATCGACCGCCGAGTTTTCATAAACAAAATATTTGGCTTCAGGAACCGAATCACGTGACGAGAAAATGGCATAAGGTTCGCCACTTTTTATTTTGCGTACATCGAATATCGACTTTGATTTTCGGGCGATTTTATCAATCGTCACCATGCTTACCCCTTTCTCATTCAATATCTGGCTGAGGTACTGATTATTCCGTACCTTTCCGTATTCAACATCAAAAGAATCGATCGGTAAACCATATTTTAAAACCGGTTCCGCAATAGGAACAATAGTATCCTGAGGAAGCTCTTCAACCTTCTTTTCTGCTTTTGTAGTGCAAGAGAACTGGGTAATTGCGATGAACAGTCCAAACCCCACTAATGCCAATCTGATAATTTTCCACATCCTGTTTCGCTTTATAAGGCAAAAATATAAAAACTGTGCAGAAATGAAATTTAGTATGTCTTCTAATTAAAAATTAGGGAGTAGTTGTGGCAAACTCTTATTTACTTACAGCTTAATTTTGTCGAATCCGCGTCCGTATACGCCCATAACACTACCCATGGAAATAAAAGCTTCAGGATCGATTTGTTTTATCTCACGAAAAATGGCTCCGGTTTCTTTTTTGCGCACCACCGACATAAGCACTTTGGTTTCCTGTTTGGTATACCAGCCTGATCCTTCGAGCAAGGTGACTCCGCGAGTGGCTCTTTCGCTGATAAACTCAGCAATCAGTTCATGTTTTTTCGATATGATAAACATCTGGGCTGAACGGTTGGCTCCGCTCAGGAATGAATCGAGTGCATAGGAAACTACCCACATGACCACATAACCATATACGAGCTTTTCAACCGAATGAAATACAAAATAAACCGATCCGATGATGGCTACATCACACAGCATAATTACCCGGCCGGGACTTACATTGCGGTATTTGTTAATAATCATAGCTATGATATCAGTTCCACCTGTACTACCACCACGCGAAAAAACAATGCCAAGTCCTATACCACTGGCCATGCCGCCAAGCACCGACGATAAAAACATGTCGTTCACCAATGGTTCTTTCAAAATGTCCTGAAAAATGGCAAAAAATACGGTTAGCACTCCAATACTATAAATGGTTTTTACGCCAAAATTGGCTCCGAGTATTTTTATGGCAATCAGCACCAAAAAGAGGTTGATAGCCAGGTAAGTAACACTCACCGGAATTTTGGTAGCGTAATAAACAACAACAGCTACACCACTGATTCCGCCACCTGTTAATTCGGCAGGGATGACGAACAATACCCAGCCCATTGCGAACAGAAATAATCCCAGAGTCATGATCAGGTAGTCCTGTATAACACTTGCCAACTTGCTGTTTGCCGACACCATTTTTGTAAACATATCTCTCTAAAATTGAGGTTAAAATTTGCGCGCAAATGAACGACCTTAATTGTGAATAAAAGTTGATGATTGTCAGGGATTTTAAAATTTCATAAAAAGCGATACGATCTTCTGTTAAATGGGTTCCGTGAGTAAAAAATAAGTTAACGCAGCAACTTCAATTAAACGGCCAGTTTTTACTGATCATTTCGCATATAAAGTCCTGTCTTACATGTTTTTAATTTGATTTTAAGACATTATTGTATTAAATTGTAATTCATCAAGTATACACACCGTGCTCAACTTTTATAAAATAGTAAAAGAGAATTTGAATTTTAACCGTTTTCAATACCGAGAGACGGTATGTCTGGAATACACCTGCCCGATTGATGCCGAACAGATCGGGATATTTTCAAGGAACGACTACCTTGTTTATGTACTGAGTGGAAAGAAAACCTATAAAACCATAAACGGGGAATGGACTTTGCTTCCGGGACAAACGCTCTATCTGAAAAAAGGTGCTGAAGTTATTCATCAGTATTTCGATGATGAGTATTGCATGTTGGGTTTCTTTATTTCCGACGAACTTATCCGCGAAACCATTTCTGAACTTCAGGGAAAAGTAGTTTTAAAATCCGGCGAGAACTCCGATGAATTCACAGCGCGAATGGTAAACACTTCGGATTACCTTGAAGGCTATTTCAATTCGATGCTTACATATTTCCGCGGTATCAATCGACCTCCCGATCAAATACTTGTACTTAAATTAAAAGAGCTGCTTATAAATCTGATAAATTGCGATGGCAGCCTGTGCACCTACTTCAAGAGTCTGGCTGAAACCGACAAACCTTCCATCAAACAAATCATGGAAAAGAATTTCTGTTTTAACCTGAAACTGGAAGACTTTGCCGAGCTTTCACACCGTAGTTTATCTTCATTTAAACGCGAATTCAGCCAGCTGTTTCAGGAATCTCCCGGCAAATGGATTCAGAAACGACGGGTTGAACATGCCGCAAATATAATTGCCAACTCCAGCCAAAGCGTCACTCAAATTGCTTACGAAACCGGGTTTGAAGACGTATCCCATTTTAGCCGTGTATTCAAAAAAATTACCGGCAAAAGTCCTTCCGAATACAAAAAATCGATGGTTTTTTGATCATTTTTCTGCCTCTGAACTAAATAGTCAACACTTCGGACTTTTTAGCAAAGCCTGATGATCAGATAGTTCTCAACTTTGTATCAACAAAAACAGAGAGCTATGAAAAACTTGATTTACACCACAGCAAAAACATCCGCCAACGGATTCTCGCCTTTCTTTAGTAACGAAAGTACACAGAACAAAAGCCATGAAAACACCAACAATATTCAGGCAAATAATTACAATTCAGACGGGAGCCAACTCTTAACTCCTGAAGCATCGCTTGCAATGAGTACCGGCAGTCTGCCAAATCTTACAACAGTTTGCCGCGAGTTATTCAATACTTTTTACAACCGGCAGGCACCAAATTCAGCACTTCAGTTTGTTCCGGTAATGCAGCAGGTATCCGGATTTGACCGGGATCAGCTAAAACGATTCCTGAAAAATAAAGAAACCCGTCATGTCCTGGTTGACAACCGCTGGATGAAGGTTGTACTGATTCACTGGAAACCCGGAAAAGTAAGTGACATTCACGGTCACCCCAGCGGAGGATGTGCTTTTAAAGTACTGCACGGAAAACTGGAAGAACTGAGGTATTCTGCAGACGAGAAACAGCGGATTCTTTGTTCCAACGGTTACCGGGCCGGCAGCATAGCCTATATTGACGACCGCCTTGGATACCATGCCGTTGGCAATCCTTTCGGATCTTCAGCAGTAAGCCTACACGCCTACACTCCCGGTAGTCCAAAAACATTGAACGAAAACATTTTTTAATCATTTAAATAGTATTCATCATTAAAATTTATCATCATGAAAGCAAAACAAAAATTAGTAGTAGTTATTTCGAGAGGTCACGACGACGAACGTTCATCAGTAGCATGGAGCATTGCTAACGGAGGTATTAACAACGGACTGGAAGTTTCAATCTTTCTGGTTAGCTCAGCCATCGACTGGGTGCGTAAAGGTGCAGCTGAAAAAGCACGCCCGAATCCGGAAGATCCGACAATAAAAGAAATGATCCAGAATGTATTCAATGCAGGTTGCAATGTAAGTGTTTGCCCGCCATGTGCCAAAGTACGCGGTTACAGCGAAGAAGACCTGGTTGAAGGAGTAAAGATCGTAGGATCGGTAGCGATACACGAAAGAGTAAAAGAAGGAGCGGCATTATTAAGTTTCTAAAACAAAACAGCTTTTTTCATGAAAAAAGGGATGGCAAAACTACCATCCCTTTTCTTTATTTCGTCCGCGATTCTAACCAATCGCGATGTTAATGATCTTCTTAGGCACAAAAATAAATTTGCGTACGGTTTTGCCTTCCATCCATTTCGCAGAACGCTCGTCGGCCAAAACCGTTTTTTCAATTTCGTCTTTTGGCATATCCAGTGGCAATTCCATTTTAAAGCGCACCTTACCATTAAACGATACCGGGTATTCATGTGCATCTTCCTGCAGCAAACTTTCATCAACCATTGGCCAGGGCTCATATGCAAGTGTTTCCTGGTTTCCATACAGCGACCACAATTCCTCTGCCATGTGTGGCGCATAAGGTGCCAGTATCTTTGCAAAAGTTTCAGCCGTTGTTTTGCTGACTTTCCCTTTTTTGATGGCGAGATTATTGAAAACCATCAGGGCCGAAATACCGGTATTAAACTTCAGGCTTTCAATGTCTGATCCTACTTTCTGAATGGTTTGATGCAACAATTTTGCCACTTCCTTGTCTTCCTCTCCTTCCACAATATTTTCGGGAACAGCAAAGAAACGATAGGCACGCGCCAGGAAGTTGAACACTCCTTTCACGCCATTTTCAGCCCAGGGTTTGCGCTCGTCGAGCGGTCCCATAAACATTTCGTATAAACGCAGCGAGTCGGCACCGTAACGTTCTATCACATCATCGGGATTCACTACATTTTTAAGAGATTTCGACATTTTAGCAACAATCTGCTTCAACTCTTCACCAGTTTCGGTGTGGAAATATTTACCGTCTTTTTCTTCCACCAAATCAGATGAGACTTTGGCGCCGGTCGAAGTTTCGTAAGCAAAAGCCAGGATCATTCCCTGGTTAAATAGTTTTTGAAAAGGTTCGTCGGTTGAAACCACGCTCAGATCGAACAACACTTTGTGCCAGAACCGAGCGTATAGCAGGTGAAGCACAGCATGTTCTGCACCGCCAATATACAAATCCACCGGCATCCAGTACTGTTCTTTTTTCACATCAAAGATGCTGTCCTCGTTGTGCGGATCGATGTAGCGAAGGTAGTACCAGCACGAACCCGCCCATTGCGGCATAGTATTCGTCTCGCGGCGTCCTTTTCTTCCGTTTTTATCGATAACAGTCAGCCAATCACCGGCATTAGCGAGTGGCGATTCACCGCTTTCGCTCGGTTTGTATTCTTCCAATTCAGGCAATTCGAGTGGCAGGTTTTCATTCTCCACCAGACTTACTTCGCCATCTTCCCAGTGAATCACCGGGAAAGGTTCTCCCCAGTAGCGCTGACGGCTAAACAACCAGTCGCGTAATTTGAAATTCACCGTAGCTTTTCCCAGGTCTTTTCCTTCGAGCCAGGCCACTATTTTCTGAATTCCGGCGGCTTTGTTCAATCCGTTAATATCAACACCGGTCTGGTCACTTGCCGAATTGATGTATTCTCCGTCTTCGGTCCAGCAAGCATCTCCCGTGAGAATTTCATCGCGGTTCTCCGCATCTTTTGGATCGAGGATGCAATTGATCGGGATATTAAATTCTTTGGCAAACTCAAAGTCGCGCGTATCGTGTGCCGGAACGGCCATAATAGCTCCGGTTCCGTATCCCATCAGAACATAATCGGCTACCCAGATCGGAATTTTCTCGTTGTTCACCGGATTAATAGCATAACGACCGGTAAACACCCCGGTTTTTTCTTTGGCCAGATCCGTACGATCGAGATCAGATTTTAAAGCTGCAGCTTTTATGTATGCTTCAACCGATTCTTTTTTATCCTCGGTTATAATTTCGTTCACCAGTTCGTGTTCGGGCGCAATTACCATATAAGTGGCACCAAATAAAGTATCGGGGCGCGTTGTGTACACCCGCAGGTCTTTATCCAGACCGTCGATGGCAAAATCCACCTCGGCTCCGGTCGATTTTCCAATCCAGTTGCGTTGCATGTCTTTTACACCTTCGGGCCAGTCGAGTTCTTCAAGGCCGTTTAACAAACGCTCGCCATAGTGCGGAATTCGCAGCAACCACTGTTTCAGGTTTTTTCGTATCACCTGGTGACCACACTTTTCATGCGATCCGTCGGTCAGCACTTCTTCGTTGGCACAAACCGTTTTACACGAATTACACCACCAAACCTGTGCGTTATCGTAATAGGCCAGTCTTTTTTCGCTGATGTAGTTTTTGACAGCTTCTTCACCTTCAGCTTTTACTTCTTCAGGAACTGACAACTCCGATATCGGGCGTCCTTTTTGCTGCTCCTCGTCAAAATAAGTGTCATATAATTTCTTAAAGATCCACTGAGTCCATTTAAAATATTTTGGATCAGTTGTGTTGATCTCCCTGTCCCAATCGTAACTCAAACCAATGGCTTTGATCTGCCGGCGGAAATTATCGCAGTTTTTTTGCGTTGTGATCGCCGGGTGCGTACCGGTTTGAATGGCATATTGTTCGGCCGGCAATCCGAAAGCGTCGTAACCCATCGGATGTAACACATTAAAACCTTTCATTCGCTTGTAACGGCTCAGAATATCGGTGGCCGTGTAACCTTCCGGGTGCCCCACATGCAATCCTGCTCCCGATGGATACGGAAACATATCGAGGATATAATATTTTGGCTTCGAAAAGTCGTCGCCGGTTTTAAATGTTTTGTTTTCTTCCCAATATTTTTGCCATTTCGGCTCAATTTCTGCGAACTTATATTCCATTGTTATTTATTGAACAGGATTCTGATTTAAAGCCGCAAAGATAAATATTTTGTTGGATGTAGCAGACGTTATTACACATTCAACCTAAATTGAACTCATTAGTTTGAAATTAAAAATTCAAATTAAAAATAGATTTCAAATCAACGTTTTCCTTCAACAATAACATGCTGAATAACAATATAGTACCAGCAATATTTTTCGTAAATTCACTACATAAATACTAAACAAAGAACAATGAACACGAACAACCGCAAGTCTTTTGTCGATGACTTCATGGCCTACGTAAAAAGCAAAGACCCGGGACAACCTGAATTTCACCAGGCTGTGCACGAGGTAGTAGAATCTTTAGCCGATTTTTTACTGGATAATCCTCGTTATATGCACGCTAAAATTCTTGAACGAATGGCCGAGCCCGAGCGTATCATTCAGTTTCGAGTGCCCTGGACTGACGACCGGGGAAACATTCACGTTAACCGGGGATTTCGTATTGAAATGAACAGCGCCATTGGTCCTTATAAAGGTGGTTTGCGTTTTCACCCCACGGTAAATCAGAGCATCCTTAAGTTTTTAGCATTCGAACAGGTACTGAAAAACAGTTTAACCTCCTTACCCATGGGTGGCGGTAAAGGCGGATCGGATTTCGACCCGAAAAACAAATCGGATAACGAGGTCATGCGCTTTTGCCAGAGTTTTATGACTGAACTGTCACGGCACATTGGCCCATACACCGATGTTCCGGCCGGTGATATTGGAGTTGGAGGACGTGAGATCGGATTTCTTTTCGGACAGTACAAACGAATAAGAAACGAATTTTCAGGTGTGCTTACCGGTAAAGGTGTGGAATGGGGAGGTTCGCTGATACGCCCTGAAGCTACGGGTTACGGAACGGTATATTTTGCTGAAGAAATGATGAAAACACGTAACGAATCATTTAAGGGTAAAACCGTTGCCATTTCCGGATCGGGAAATGTGGCTCAGTTTGCCTGCCAGAAAGTGATTGAACTGGGTGGAAAAGTTGTTACCTTATCCGATTCCAGCGGCTCGATCCATGATCCGGATGGAATTGACAATGAAAAGCTGGCTTATGTAATGGAACTCAAAAATGTTCATCGCGGAAGGATCAGGGAATACGCCGATAAATACGGGGTGCAATACCTCGATGGGAAACGACCGTGGAGCGTGAAATGTGATGTTGCACTTCCTTGTGCCACCGAAAATGAAATTCATCTTAAAGATGCTGAATCATTGATAAGCAATGGCTGTTTTGTGGTAGCAGAAGGTGCCAACATGCCAAGTACTGAAGATGCGGTTCACCATTTTCTGAAATCCAAAATACTGTACGGCCCCGGTAAAGCAGCTAACGCAGGAGGTGTAGCCGTATCGGGACTTGAAATGACACAAAACAGCATGCGTTTAGCCTGGAGCCGTGAAGAGGTGGATAATAAACTCCATTCCATCATGATCAACATTCACCAGATGTGTGTAAAATATGGTAGCGAATCCTCGGGCTTCACAAATTATGTGAAAGGCGCAAACATTGGAGGATTTGTGAAAGTAGCCAATTCCATGATGGCTCAGGGATTGGTTTAAAGCTGACTAACCTGTTAAGTGAATCCGGACTGTTAAGGCAGTTCGGATTTTTTTGTTAGTTACCCCAATTATTCGATAATAAGGTACGATTTTTGTTATTTCGGCGCCAAGATGAACCAAATCCTTTATTCTTTTTTATGCAGAAGCAATTCGTAACATTCTTATTTCTTTTCCTCTCCCATTTTGTATTTAGTCAAACCACCGTTAAGGTGGTTGATGCAAAAACAGGAGAACCTGTTGAAGGTGTACTTTTGATCTCGCAGCAATTCACCACACAAACCGATGATAAAGGAATTGCCAGCCTGGAAGGTTATAACATTGGAGAACCCATAAAATTCAAACATTCCTCTTACTTAACAACAAGTAGTACTCGCGATAAAATTGGGAAACATGAGAATGTCATTATGCTGATCGAAAATCCCATTAAAATTGACGAAGTAGTCGTTTCCGTTAATCGCTGGGCAGAAACAAAATCAGAGACACCGCAGTTAATCGAAACAATCGGTCCTGAAGATTTGGTGAATTACTCCCCCCAAACAACAGCCGATCTGCTCGGGACGAAAGTGGGAATTTTCATTCAGAAAAGTCAGATGGGTGGCGGAAGCCCGATGATACGGGGATTTTCGGCCAACCGCGTTCTGATTGTGGTTGACGGAATTCGAATGAATAACGCCATTTACCGAAGCGGAAACCTGCACAACGTAATTTCGGTTGATGCTAACAGCCTCGAAAATACCGAAGTAATTTTTGGCCCCGGTTCTGTGATTTACGGAAGCGATGCCCTGGGTGGTGTAATGAGTTTTAATACACTCTTGCCAAAACTTTCTACAGGCGAAAAAAATGAATCATTTGGGAAGGTGTATTCGCGTTACTCGAGTGCCAACTTCGAGAAAACAATTCATGGTTCGTATAATGTTGGTGGACAAAAATGGGCAGCTGTGTTTAGTTCGAGTTTTACCGATTTCGACGACCTAAGAATGGGCAGTTCGGGCCGCGATGAATACCTTCGGCCTGAATATGTTTCGGATGAGAAGTATACGGGAACCGACCGAGTTATTCAAAACGATAACAATAAAATTCAGAAATACACCGGATACAGCCAGTTCAATGCCATGGGTAAACTGAGGTATCGCCCCAACGAAAAGTGGGATTTTATGCTGAGTGGCCATCACTCGCAAACCAGTGACATACCGCGTTACGACCGACTGATTCAGTACAGTGACAATCAACTGAAATATGCTGACTGGTATTACGGACCTCAAAAATGGTCGATGTTTTCAGGCAGAATGAATTACAGCCAGTCGCACCTGCTGTTCGACAAAATGAGTTTACTGCTGGGCTATCAGCATTACGTCGAAAGTAGGCACGACCGTAAAGTGAATAACGAATGGCTACAAAGCAGAACCGAAGAGCTCGATATTTTTTCATTTAACCTTGATTTTGGAAAGGAATTTGACAGGAAAGCCGACTTGTTTTACGGCGTTGAAGCCTACCTGAACGAAGTAGGATCAAACGGGATCTCCAACAATCTTTTAAACAACGAAAGCGAAGAAATCGCTTCGCGTTATCCCGACGGATCAAATTATAAAAGCATTGCAGCTTATTCTTCGTTTAAATATAATATCAGCCCAAAGGTTCTTTTCCACATGGGTTCTCGCTTTACCATGACCCAGCTTGAAGGGAGTTTTGATCCGAAGTTTTACAATTTTCCGTTCGACGGATTCGACATGCAGAACTCGGCTTTTAACGGCAACCTTGGACTGGTTTGGCATCCGACGCCCAATTGGCAGATCAACCTTCATGGTTCCACCGGATTCCGATCGCCTAACATCGACGATGTAGCCAAAGTTTTCGACTCGGAACCCGGGAATGTTGTCGTTCCCAATCCCGATCTGAAACCCGAATATGCCCGTAATTTTGAAGTGAACGTTCTGCGAAATATTAATAACCGCATGAAAATTGAATTCACCGGATTTTATACCTGGCTGAAAGATGCCATGGTTCGAAGAGCATACAGTGGATTGGGCACCGACTCAATTCTCTATGATGGCGAAATGAGCAAAGTAGAAGCACTGGTAAATGCAGAATCAGCAAAGATTTATGGTCTGAATATCAATCTGGAATTCTTATTCAATCACCACTGGAGAACGCGTCACGACATCAGCCTCACAAAAGGTGAAGATTCTGAAGGCTATCCGATCAGGCATGTACCGCCTACTTTTGGCAGTTCCCACCTCATATACGAAAATCAACTTTGGTACATCGATTTGTACACTAATTATAACGGGAAACTCGATTTTGACGAACTGGCACCCGACGAACAGGCAAAATCGCATTTGTACGTACCCGATGAAAACGGAAATCCTTATTCGCCGTCGTGGTGGACGCTGAATATGAAAACAAATTACAAAGTCAACCAGAAAATAACTTTGAGCGGAGGTGTCGAAAATATTTTAGACAAAAGATACCGTCCGTATTCATCGGGGATTGTTTCGCCGGGAATCAATTTTATTTTTTCGGCCATGATAAAGCTCTGAATTCCGGAGATATCCGTCCGGACAGAATAACAAAGACAAATTCAACAATACTAAAAAACGCTTATTGTCGTTTTTTTAGGCAGAAGGCAGAAAATCTTAGAGAAAGATTTAATTTATTTAATTCGGTATTGCCTTCGAAGGGAGACACGTGTTGTCTCCCTTTTTTTGATTTCAAAGTCTATCCATTCATAGTTCAATTGTACCCATCCTCTAATCCTTCCCTGCAAGCAAGTAAGGACGATTGGCCAGTGTATCTTTCCTCAATCAGATCAATTAATCAGCTTAACCTTTGTTGTGTATGAAGGGATCGTCTCTCCATTATCGAAGGGAGAGACAGGAGAGAGGGTAAAAAAGCTGCAATTAAAATTCACTTTCATCTCTGTTGTTGATTCCTTTGAAACATGAAAGTTCTATTTTAGGGCATGAAGAAAATTAAAAACGAAGCCGAGTTTAAACTGCTTTGCGACTGGTGTACCGAAAATGAGCCCAAGCTTGCAGCGGTGATCGCTGAACACGACTACCCGCCTTTCTGGCACCGCGAACCAAATTTTCCGACACTGGTACTTACGATCCTCGAGCAACAGGTTTCGCTGGCATCGGCAAAAGCCGCCTATCTGAAACTGCTTGATCGCATCCAGGAAGTAACACCCGAAAACCTCCTTAAACTTAGCGACCAGGAACTCCGTGAATGTTATTTCAGCCGGCAAAAAATTCAATATACCCGTTTACTCGCTGAAGAAATTGCGGAAGGTCGGCTCGACCTGAATGAAATCAATCGACTCAATGAGCAGCAAATTCGTGAAAGACTAATTCATCTGAAAGGGATCGGACACTGGACCATAGATATGTATGTACTAATGAGCCTTCACTTTTCGGATATTTTCCCCCCGGGCGATCTGGCAACCATTAAAGCGGTTTACGAACTCACGCTTGTTCCGACTAAGGCGTCGAAAGAAGAAATCGTGAAATACATGCAGCGTTTCTCTCCTTATCGTTCTGTGGCGACTTATATTTTGTGGCATGCCTACATTGAAAAGCGTAAATTAACACTGGAATAAATCCGATTGAAAGGCCCAAATTTTGTAGTTTTGAAAATCAACAACAACAAAACCATGTCCTATCTCAAATTCCTTGCACTTTTTCTGTTCCTGATTTATTCGTGTTCTTCATCAAAAAAACACAGCGAACAACAAGCTGTAAAAGTTGAACTGACTACCATTTACGGAAATGTTATTCTTGAATTATCGAATGAAACTCCTCTGCACCGCGATAATTTTGTAAAGCTGGTAAAAGAAGGTTATTTCGACGACATGCTATTTCACCGGGTGATTGAGGGTTTTGGAATTCAGTCGGGCGATCCCAACAGCAAAAATGCAAAACCCAGAGAAGCCCTCGGAAACGGAGGACCAGATTACACCATTCCGGCCGAGATAAACGCCCAACTTTTCCATAAACGCGGAGCTTTAAATGCTGCCCGCGACAATAATCCTGACCGTGCATCGGCCGGTTCTCAGTTCTTTATCGTTCAGGGAAAAGTTCAGAACGACAACACGCTCGATCGCTCCGAAAAAAGGATCAATAACTGGCTAGCGGAACATTATTTCATTAACGATCCGGCAAACAAGGCCTTTCGCGATTCTTTTGAAATGGCCATGAGAAACGAAAATGAACAAGCTTACATGAGATGGATCGACAGCATTCAGTCGGGTGGAAAAAATTACACCAATTTCGAACCGTATTCCTATCCTGAAGCTCATCGTGAAGTTTATAAAACCAATGGCGGTGCTCCCCACCTCGATCAGAATTACACCGTTTTTGGGGAAGTAATTCAGGGGATGAACATTGTGGATTCGATTGCAGCTCAGCCGGTAGATTCGCTTGATCGCCCACTGAATGATGTTAGAATTATAAGTGCCCGGATACTCGAAGAATGAAGATCAATAACAAAACATCACCTTTCCTCACAGGCCCTTATATTTTCTTCGGGTTGATATTTGTCATTACAGGCATCTTGTGTTTAATTGCTTCACAGTGGGTACTTGCATCCTTCAACTTGTTTATTGCCTGGTATCTGTTTGCCACTTTTTCTGGTGCTGAAATCGATACCGAAACCCGAAAATTCAGGTCGTACAACAAGCATTTCGGTTTGATTAAAACGGGACGATGGCGAAAGCTGGACGATTACCTCGGAGTTACACTGGTACCCATGAAAAAGGTGTATACCATGTACAGCCGCTCGAATCGTGTTAACACTTCCGACAAGATGGAATACAGGATCTACCTGGTCAACAAAGCCAAACGACCCGGCATTGAAATAAAAACCTGCAAAACTCCGGAAATGGGACAACAAAGCCTCGATGAATTTTCAATCTGGCTGAAAATGCCGGTTTTTTCAGTTCCTCACAGGTAATATTTCACCGGGCACAAAATTCTCCATATATTAATACTCCAACTTTTGCGTTATTTATGGTAGCATTAAAACTTTACTTATGAGATTTCTCCTTTCTGCATTAATCGTACTTATATTTTCGTCGGCCACCTACGGCCAGGCCAAAAAACGAGGTCAGGTAAAACGTAAATACCGCAATACAGAATCGGTATCGCGCGAATTGCCACCTGTTTTTGTTCGGGGTGCTGTTTACGACGAGAATTATGTTCCGCTTCCGGGAGCCCATGTTACCGTTGACGGAACAAGCAAAGGAGTAAATACAAACGAAGATGGCGAATACCTGATACAAGGACTTGTTACAGGGCGAGCCCGCGTAAGGGTTTCCTATATCGGGTACGAAACGCACACCGTAGATATAATTCTGCGGACCGGACAAAACGAGAAGAATGTAATGATGCAACTCGACAATGTCCATCTCGAGCCGGTTCTGGTAAATGCTCAAAAACGCGAACAGCAAATCATGGATGTTCCCACAGCCATTTCATCGATAACGGACAATACATTGGAACAATCAAACATTACCGAACTCAGCCAGTTGAGCGAATTTGTCCCAGGATTGTACATTCGCGAGCAGGGTGCCAACCGCCCGACTTTTGTCATTCGCGGATTAACCAGCGATGAAGTCAGTCCCAGCGCACAACCACGCGTATCGGTATATTTTAATGGCGTACCTATTAACCGGGCCAGTGGCGCCTCACTCGAATTGTACGACATGGAACGTGTTGAAATAATGAAAGGACCACAAAACACCTTGTTCGGAAGAGGTGCACAAGCAGGTGCCCTACACTACGTCAGTAAAATGCCAACCAGCGATTTGTACGGAAGTTTAACAGCAGGCATTGGCGAATTCGGCCAAAAGGAAGTTCGCGGTTTTGTAAATGTTCCCATTTTTGAGGATGTATTAATGGTTCGTGCAGCAGGAATTTACAGCACCCGCGATGGTTATATTGAAAATACTTTGGGTGGAAAGCTGATGGGAAAAGAAACACTCGCCGGAAGGTTCTCCACACGTTTCAGACCAGCTTGGAACCACCGGGCCAACCTGGTATTGAACTATCAAAAAGATAATACACCGGGCATTGCCTTTATGCCGGGCGATCTTCCAAATACAAATGGCGACATTGGTATTTTTAGTGGTGCAGCATCGCACGAACAAGGTAACAACCTGGGAACCGGTAAAGAACTTTTTGATGCTACCCTGAATTACCGCTTTTACATTAACGAGCAGAATTACTGGACTTCAATTACCTCGTATCGAAAACTAGATGCCAATGCCCGATGGGATGGCGACGGAACAGCATCGGCTGCTATCGACATGGCAGAAACCAGCAGCGCTTCGCAGTTTTACCAGGAGATCAGGGGTAATTTTTCGAACAGCCGCTTGAACGGTGTGCTTGGCGCAAGTTACTGGCGCGAAAAGGCGGATCAGCGTTACTGGTTTTCTACCAACGAACAGCATTTGGCCAACCTCTTGTTGGCCAGTCCGCCAATGCCGCTGGTCGATAATAGCGGACAACCTTTATCAATTCAAGCCATTCCGAGTTACGATCCGGAACTGGATACTACCATTTACATTCCGCTGCCAACTTCTCACCAGGAAGAAAATTACAGCGAGGCTAAAAACATGGCTGCCGAAGCATTTCTGGATATTACTTATCAACTCACCCGCAAAATCTTTGTTTCGGCAGGAATACGCGGTGTGTACGACCGATACAAGCTGGCCAACGAAGCTAGCTTTGCCGGTGGCGAAGCTTCAACTCTTGGCTCTTTTACCGGTAATTACCCCAATGTACTGTTTCTTCCAAACGATCGGCAAGAGATCAAGAAAAGTTCCATTTCGTTTACCTGGCGCGGAGGTCTGAAATACCGCTTTAACGAATACGGTAATGTATTTGCCAACTATGCCCGCGGACGTCGGCCGAATGTGTTGCAGTTCACCTCAAGCGGTGAGGAAGAAATACTGGATGCCGAAATACTGGATAATTTTGAATTGGGTGTGAAAGGCGTTTATTTCGACCGGGTTTACGTTGATGTTACGGGATTCTATCAGCTGTACAAGAATTTCCAGACACAGGCCTGGGAAGCCGATCCTGAAAGCGGAGAATTCAACCTGAAATTTAAGGACAGCGGACAAGCAACATCTTATGGTGCCGAAGCGAATCTGAGAGTAGCCATCATAAAACAACTCGACTTTTTTGCTAACTATGCCTGGCTGAAAACGGCTTTCGATTCCACCGATGTTAATGGATCGGCACAGGAATATTCGGGCAATGTTTTTCGGATGGCACCCGAACATAGCTTTAATGCCGGCTTTAGCGCACGCATAAATATTCTGCCCACCATAAAATTATTTGTTACTCCTTCGTATGCCTGGAAATCGCACATCTTTTTCGAAGATGCCAACACTCCGGGACTGGAACAGGATGCTTATGGCACATTGAATATCAACGGCGGAATTGCCATGTCGGATCCCAACATTATTTTTTCGGTTTGGGCTACCAATGTGCTGGACGAACAATTTATTACCAGCGCGGGAAATACAGGAAGCTTGTTCGGTGCGCCCACATTTGTGCCTGGCCCACCCAGAATGGTTGGTGCTAAACTCACCTGGAATTTTAGTAAAAAGGAAAAACGTCGTTCAAGGATATATAACTGAGAACTGTAAAAAAAGAAAAAGCCCGGCTCCGGGCTTTTCAGGCAACTAATATGAGATATTTAGTAAAATAATCAGGTTTCAGGGAATCACTTAACTATAATCCATCAGTTACTTGCAGTAGACTTTCTCCAATCTTTGTAAGTAACCGTATTATTGTAACGACCTGACATTTTGGTTCCGTCAGATAGAACAATATTAAAGTTGGCCTTAATTCTATTGGTTGAATTATCTTCTATTTCAACAGTTCCTCTCGTAATGTCGTACTCTTTCCCCTGGATGGCAACCTTCCCCCAAAAAGTATTGTTTCCTCTGCTATTAAAACCATTTGAAGAATAGATGTAAGATCCTTTTTCTACTTCTTCTTTAGTAGTTGATTTTAAACTTAAAAAGTATAAAGCAATTTTCTTATCAAACTGGTCCGAAAATAAATCAAGCTCAAATTTGCCATTTTCGTTTGAAGATTCATTCCCTAGGATCGCACTTTGCAACTGATAAGTTGCATCATTAATTTTAACATAGCTGCTTTTAAAATATTCAACACCACCTGTTCCTGATTCACTTTTCGGAATGATCTGCTCAGAAGTATAGTTAATATGCTGAATCTTCAAACTACGCAACAATTCTTTCAGTTCATTCACCTGCTTATCGGTAGCCCCTACTTCAATCGCAACATTTACACGCTGTTCATACTTTCGATTGTATTGTTTAGTCATTTCGGCCGCCATTGAATTTCTTTCGGTTAAATAGTTCCTGAGTTTTTCTTTTGTTACTTTCTTATTTTCGATTAATTGCCATTTCCCACCTTTTGCCTTTGGTGCTTTATAGAAATTACCGACATAAATGCTGCCGTCTTTTGCCACTTTTAGTTCTACAGCTTCTGGAGGCGGAGGTGGTGGTGGCTTAACTTTCATTCTTTTCGGACTGGCAAACGAAATATTGTCGGGAACAAGCTTATCTACTACATCTTGCTCGTTGGATGACAGCGAAAAGTAATCTTCTCCAAACTTTTCATGTGCTACATCGTTTCTCACCTTTAAAACAGCCTCTGCAATGTCGGTTAAAACTGCCCTGGTTGAGTTTTGCGGAGTTGCAACATCCATCCGGTAAAGTATTACTCCTTCACTTATTTTCGCCTTCCCTACATGCGGCAAATCTACTAATTTAAAATCGGGCACTTCACCTGTTAAAGTATTTTTACCTCTAAGAAAAGCTTCAACATTCGGTTTCAAATCTTTCAACTGAAGCCGTTCATCTTCGACCAGTAATTCACCTTTGCTGTTTTGGAGAATGATAAAAACATTACTCTTTGTAAATGTTCCCTCCTCGCTGACAGACACATCTGAATCTACAATACTTACTACATGCTTTGTTTTATTGTTACTTGCTGTATTCAGGAAAGATTCATCCGTAATAAGCTGCATACTGTTATTTACCCAGCTGTCAATCCAGGCTTTAGAATCGTCTTGTTGATTGATCGCCGGCAAAAGTTCACCGGCCTTTTCAACAAGAATTTCGGGTCGTGCAAATGCCTGTAAAAGCATTGCTATTAAGGGCACAAAGAGAATCAGCTTCACTCCGGCCCAACGTCGATGTTTTGATTTCGTCATCATTTTTAATCGTTTTTTAATGGGATGTTGAGTAAAATAATTTGCCATGGCAAAACGTCTTTCGCCAACTGCTTTCTCCAATACCAGTAACTGGTATTCTTGTGCATCGATGCCTTTATTTAATACGGCCTCATCGGCCTGGTATTCGTGAATTAATTTCAGATCTCGACGCAGTAACCACATAAAGGGATTAAAAAAGTGCAACACGGTAAACAACTCGCAAATCAGTAAATCAATGCCGTGCAATTGCTTGATGTGTGCATATTCGTGAGCTACCACTATTTCTTTGTTTTCAACATAATCTTTTTCCGACAAGACAATTTTATTCAGAAATGTAAAAGGTTGAATGAGATCTTTTACAACGGCCAGGACTATTTTTTGCAAGCGTTGTTTTTCGGCACGCCTTACCATTTTTGCTGCCTGAACAATGCTGGCTATTAAGCGGATAAGCAGCGCCAAAATCGCCAAACCGTATACTACATGCCAGGGATTGACCAGGACATGAACCGGCTCAATCTGCTGTTGAACTGCCTCAACACCAACTGAATCTGTAAACACCGGAGTAGAAACTATTTCGCGAAATATGGCCACCGGTTTTACCTGTATGTCTTCGTAAAAGAGTTGAAAATTCAACAAGGGAAGAAGGACTGATAGTGCCATTATTCCTAGCAAAACAAAACGGTTCGACTTGTGCATTTTGTCGTTGCTAACCGTAATTTTAAACAGTGCAAACAATAAGGCCAGACTTACTGAAGATTTTATGAGCCAAACGAAAAAGGGATTCATTTTGAGTCGTTTTTCTGTTTTTCAATGTCTGCTATCAGATTTTTTAACTCTTCCACCGAAAGATTTTCCTCTTCAACCAGCAGCGACACCACACTTTTGTACGAATTGTTAAAATACTTTTTTACCACATTTCCAAGAGTGCCCTTGCTGTATTCTTCTTTTGTAACGGTCGCAAAATAGCGATGCGTATTTCCAAACTGCTCATGGCTTACAAAACCCTTTTCTTCGAGTGTCCGAACCATGGTCGACAATGTATTGTAATGCAGTTTTTTATCGGTATAAAATTCTTTGACTTCTTTCACAAACATCGGGCCTTTCTCCCAAAACAGACTTAGTATTTCTTCTTCTTTTTGCGTTAGTTTTTTCATTTCTCCAGATTTTGAGATTTATGGACACAAATAGCAAAACTTCGAACTATTCGAAACAAATATAACTATATTTTTTAGTTATGCAACTATTTTTTATAGTTTATAAACTATAACACATAGTTAAGCATTTACGAAACGCACCTATTTAAACCTAGTCCACTTAATAAATGAGTCGAAAAAAACATTACATAAATTTTAACCAGCACCTCAACGGTATAACATTACACTAACTTACACCTTACGTACGGCTCGTCTATACAGGATGCAGAATATTAAAGCTGTCTACAGACAGATCTTTACTTGTCAGGAGTATCTTTAACATGTAAATCAAGCTGTGGAAAAGGAATTTCGATGTTATTCTCTTTAAACGCTTTATCGATGGCCACGGCAAGGTCGCTTTTGGTTTGAATGCCATTTTCAAACAATACCCAGCACAATAAGCGGAAATTAAGCGAACTGTCGGCAAATTCATTAAACAACACTCGGGGTTCGGGATCTTGCCTAACTAATGGATGTTCATCGGCCACCTGTTTCAGAATCGCAATTACTTGTACGGGATCGGTACCGTATTTTACCCCGACAACAATCTCTATCCTGCGTTTCTCGTCTGACAGTGTCCAGTTAATCAACTGGTCGGAAACCAGTATAGAATTGGGAACAACCACTTCTGCTCCATCAAATGTTCTTACATTGCTGCTGCGAATGCCAATACTTCTGACTTCCCCCATTAAGGTATTCATTTCAATGGTGTCTCCCACCTGTATGGGGCGTTCGTATATCAGGATCAATCCTGAAATAAAGTTGTTCACAATGTTCTGCAGGCCAAATCCAATACCCACACTAAAGGCGCCGAGCATAATACTGATCTTTGTAAGATCGATACCGGCACCTGAGAGTGCAAGTAAAAAGCCAGCCATGGCAACAGTCAAGCGTAAAGTTATCGAGATAGCTGCCGGAATCCCCCTCAATCTTTGCGTGCGCTTAAAATTCCCTTCGTCGAATGCAATTTTAATAATGCTTGTTATTCCCCAGGTAATTAACATTATAATTATAAACTGAGAAATGGAACCATAAGTGAATGTGAAGCTCCCCACATGCCGATCGGTACTTAAAAATAGCCCTAACCTTTCGTAAAAAGGTACATCCAGCTCTACAATTACCAAAAATGTATAGAATCCGATCAATACAAAAAAGAGGAAAAAAAACTGGGACAGCCTTTTTTTTAGCAAAGGCAGATATTGGTACGGTTTCTGTTTTCCCAAACGGGTTAATACCTCGAATAAAGTATAGACACCGCTTCTACTTATTTCCCAGGCACCTATTATTATGATGATGGTATAAGATGCCTGAGTGCCAATATTCAAGAATAGAACAGTTAGATTCTGATACCCCAAAATATTACTGATAAGACCAATCGCATATAAGGAAAAAACCGGGTATTTGAGCAGATCTACAACAAGCTTGTACCTTGAACCTGTGAATATATTCCATTTAAACCGCCAGTTGATAAATTGCGATATTAGTACAATTCCTGTTACCGCTTCCAAAATAAGATACAGACGGGCATAGTCGCCGAAATACCAAAATACAATTTCACTTTTGTTGATTATCAGTAAAACAATAAAAGTGATGATTAGTCTTCGGCCAAGTGTCGAAATATAAGAACGAAGCAGAAAATAGGTACAGATCAATATGATAAGCGACCTAAGACCAGTTAAAGCCAGCGGTAGATTCTTGAATTGAAGTGAAAAGACAAAAAGAATCAGATAAATTATAACAACTGCTGGATGACGGATAATCAGTTCAGTAATATCATTTTCCTGAGACAAGCGTTTAGAAGGATGTTGTCTGAAATATAGGAACCGCAATCCCAGCACTACAACAATTATGAAGAAACTCCATAGAATTAATTCATTAAAATAGCCTAGATAAGATAAAATACTGTGTCTTAGGGATTTTGTGTTTTCATACCAAACCTTTTTCAAACGTGAGCCAACTGTTCCTTCAAAAGTGTCAGTTAAATGAATTTCCCAAATTACAGGATGCGTGGATTTGAACAAATTCTCCCGATAACTTTTATGCAGTTCTTCAATACTCTCGATATATTTATCGACCTCAATAAGCTGGTCAATTATTCGCGAGTCTAGTTCAGAAAGGGTTCCGACTACTTCAAATAATTGTTTCTCAAGTGCATGTAATTTATCTACTGCATCTAAAATTCTGTTATTTATTTGCTGGGGTATATTTTGCTCGCCGATTTGATTTGAAATTGTGCTCCATTTTGTTTCCTTTTCCTTGATTTGATTAGAGATCTGCATCAAATTCTGAATGCGCTTTGAGAGATCAGCTTGCCATTTGACAAGCTGAAATCTGTAACTCAGCCAAACACGTTTTGTATTTTGCAGAAAAAATTTTGACAAATCCGGCTTATAAAAACTGTTGAAATCATCAAATTCCTTATTGATTCGTACACTCAGGTTACTAAACGATGAATCTATTTCACTAACATTTTGAAATGACTCAATCTGCTTACGTCTATCTTTTACGTAGCGGTTAACCGTTTCAATTTCGTATATAATTTCAGCAGTTTTATAATATTGCTGCTTTTCTACTACTGTGGAATCATTCCGGGCTATTTCATCATTCTCAGTTGTAAGAATGTCCTGTCCCTGCAACACGAACGGGAGCATCAAGACAAGAATAGTGATTAACTTTGCATATTTAATATTCATTATTGGCGCTGTTCGTTAGGCAAAGTGTTTTAACAAATGTAGTGAATTCATGATTAATGTAAAACCAACACAGTATTTTGCGAAACCAGGAATTTTGTGACGTTTGAAAACATCTGCCATTTTAACGAAGGTGTGAAGAGAACATTCAATTTTGAAAGGCCAGAACATGATGTAGTAACCTATCTGAAACATGATTAAATAAAAGGTGAAGCTAAACACCGGAATATAGATATCAATCTGGAATAATTTTTTTCTAGTGGAACAACTTATAAATGGGACTGCCAATTCCCTGCCCGAACAAATTGAATTGTTCGTCAAGACTCATTAACAAAATCATTGTTCCAATAATGGCGGCTATAATACACAAGGTTTTAACGACGGGGTCCTGCTTGATTTCCTGAATTTGTTCTTTAATGTTCATGTGCTTGAGTTTTGGGTAAAACTATAAAAAGAGTTTGGAAAAACTATTAAGAATCAATTAAATAAAGATCACCCAATTTCTGTCAAATGATCGAAATCGGGTGATCTTTATTTACAACTTCAAGCTGAAACCTTACAGCTAACTTATTCTTTCCAGTCTATTAAACGGCCCGGTGTCCATGGTGCATTGATCTTGTTCAGCTCAGCTTCCAGTGCCGGGATATCGCTTTCAACAATTTTCTTTAATAAATTCAGCACCGGTGGAAATTCTTCTTTTAAGATTTGATACGCCTGCTTTTCGGTGGTTGTAATTCCACTGGTCGATCCCATGTGGGTATACGTAATATTACTTAGGCGGTCGTTCAGCGGAACCTGTGCCGGAGGAACTTCCTCTCCACTGGCTTTTGCAGGAAGTCCGTTCATGGTAAAGTTCAGCTTATCGAGTTCAACACCCAACGCACGAGCTTTGTCCATCAATTCCTGACTGGCACCCGGTGTGGCATAAATGGCTTGTTTTATCTGCTCAACCTTATCAATACTTTCTGAAATCACACGACCGGCACCGGTTACTGCCAGTGCCAGTTTGTTCACTTTCTCAGCGAACTCCACATTTTCGTTGTAATTTTCTGCCGGAAGCGTTGTGTTATTCAGTTTTTTGCAAACAAAATCAACAGGCTCAACCAGTGTGGTCAGTTCACCTTCGTGCCACATTTTCAAACCAACTTTATAAGTTCCGGGCATAACCATAATTCCGCGTCCAGTAGTTGAAATTGGGTTAAATGTGCCACGAGACCTTGAATTGGCAGTGGCTGCATAAGTCATGTTCCAATTCACTCGCTTTATCCCTTTCGACGGAGCTTTGCTGAACTTATCGATCACATTATCATTCTGATCGTAAATGGTAAAGATCAAATGTGTTTTTTCCTGTTTTTCTTCCAGTTGCAGCTCCCTCCAGCTTGGTTGCGGAATGGGTTTTCCTTCCTTAAACAATTCCTTTTCTTCCTCTTTGCGCAACTGCTCTTTGGTTTTTGGAACCTCCTTCAGGAAGTAAGTAAAAGTAGCTCCGTATTCAGGGTTGTCTGCGGTATAATAAGTATTGCCCTGATTGCTCTTGCCCCGGGTTTGAATAAACATCAAAGCATCTTTTATGGGGAAGATGGCAGCTTCTTCATTTTCGAGTTCAGGTTTTACTTCGCGCAAAGGACTGTAATCGTCGAGAATGTAAAATCCACGCCCAAAGGTAGCGATCACCAAATCACTTTCGCGTTCCTGAATTGCAATGTCACGAACTGGAATTGTTGGTAATCCCGATTTTAGTTCCACCCAGTTCTCGCCATTATCGATGGTAAAATAAATGGCAAATTCGGTTCCGGCAAATAGTAATTCAGGACGTTCAAAATCCTGAGCGATGGTATGAACAGTACCATTTTCAGGAAGATTACCCGAAATGTTTACCCATGTTTTTCCTTTATCCGAACTTTTATAAACATAGGGTTTAAAATCGTCGCGTTTCAGGTTATCGAAAGTGGCGTACACCACATTTTCATCAAAACGGTCGGCCATTATGTCGCTAACGTAAGTATATTCAGGCACACCGGGAAAGGATTTTACCTGAGTCCAGTCGTCGCCACCGTTCTCGGTTACCGAAATCACTCCATCGTCGGTTCCTGCATACAACAATCCTTCTTTAATTTTAGATTCGTCGAGTGAAACAATGGTTCCCCACTGCGAGGTGGAAACATCTTTTGATACGGCTTCGGCAGGCCAGTATTTACCCATTACCGGGAAAGAGTTTCTGTCGATCTGTGCGGTCAGATCATCGCTTATCACTTCCCAGGTGTTGCCGCGGTCGTCGCTGCGGAAAACCTTGTTGGCCGCCATGTACAAACGGGTAGGTTTGTGTGAACTCACAAACATTGGCGTATTCCAGTTCCATTTATAGGTAAGTTCTCCTTTTCGTTCGCGTGGTTTTATGCTGATGCGCTCACCACTTTTTTTATCGACTCGCGCCACGTTCCCATACTGCGATTCGGAATAAACAATATCAGGATTTCCGGGTTCGGAAGCCGCCCAGAATCCGTCGCCGCCTAGAGTCGGGAACCACTCGTCGTTAATCACTCCGCTGCGGCCAGTGGTGCGCGAAGGCCCGGTCATTGAATTATTGTCCTGTGTTCCGCCGTATACATTGTAAAAAGGTTCGGCATCATCAACATGAACCCGGTAAAATTGAGTTACCGGCAGGTTTTCTTTAAAATCGAAAGTTAAGCCTTCATCCCAGGTTTCATAAATTCCACCATCGCCACCAATAATATAATGGTCAGTATCGGCCGGATCGATCCAGATGGCATGATCATCAACATGACGGCCGTTGGTACTGATATTGTTCCAGGTTTTACCTCCATCAAGGGTTACTTTTGATCTAGTTTCAGTAGAATAAACTTTATCCACGTCTTTCGGATCGCAAACAATTTCGTTGTAATACTGGCCGCTGCTGTGGTAGTCGCTCATTTTCTCCCAGCTCTCACCTTTATCGGTCGAACGGAAGAATCCACCTTTATCATCGGCAGCTTCCACAATCAGGTAAACTACATTCGGATCAACTGGTGAAACAGCAATTCCCATTCCGCCAAGGTCTACTCCCGGAAGTCCTTTTTTTATCTTACGCCAGTTTTCTCCCCCATCGGTTGATTTGTACACTGCTGATTCGGGGCCGCCACCAATTTTTGTAAACGAGGTACGACGACGTTGCTCCGATGTGGCATACATAATATCAGAATTTGAAGGATCCATCACCACATTATTTACTCCTGTGTTGTCGCTGATCTCGAGCACCTTGCTCCAGGTTTCGCCGCCATCAGTCGATTTGTATAAACCGCGATCACCACCCGGTCCCCAGGCTGAACCTTCGGCCGCTACAAAAACCACATCGGAGTTTCGCGGATCGATAACGATTCCACCGATCTGCCGGCTTTCTTTCAATCCCATATTTTTAAAGGATTTGCCACCGTCGAGCGATTTACAAACACCATCGCCGTATCCAAGAGCACGTTGGTGATTATTCTCGCCGGTACCTACCCAAACAACATTCGAATTATTCGGATCGAGTTCAACCACTCCAATGGAATACGAACCGTAGTTATCAAAAATCGGTTTCCAGGTGGTACCGTTGTTTTCAGTCTTCCAAAGGTTACCACTGGCAACACCCACATAATATTCTTTTGGGTTTTTCGGGTTCACCGCAAAATCGGCAATACGTCCGCTGGCCCACGCGGGACCAATGCTGCGCCATTTCAATCCACTTACTAAACCTGAGTTTATAAATGGTTTCGGCTCGTCCTTTTTCTCATCTTCTTTCTTTTTTGCAAAGACTACCGTTGTTGCTAAAAAAACGACAGCCACAAATAATGTGAATTTCTTCATAAATTATGTTTTAAGTATTTAATTTTTCCGGAGATAGCCCAAACCATGTCACAATTGGGTGTTCGCACGTCAGATGATGTATCAAAGAAACTACAGAAAACCGTCATTTGATAAACCTGGTTTAGATTATGGTTTAAAAATAGGAAAACTGTCAAAAAACAAACAAGATATATGTCAGGGAATTATACGGTCTGATCAGGTTTCTGTTTAATCTGATAAAGTTTCCACCATGGGGTGGTTGGCGATTCGTGATGTTCCCAGTGATAACCAAAAAAGTAACACGACAACATCGCCCACAAATGGTTCCGCTTCTGGGTTCTGGCATAATGAGGTTGCATTTCATCGTGAAATGGTCGACGGTGAGGAAGAAAGGTTCCAAAATAAAACAACTGAAGCGTAGATAATATGGCCGGTAATACCCAATACAAGAGCAATTTTAGCTCTGTGAACCAAATAAGAAGAACATTAAAAGTAATGGCCATGGCTAAAAGTTGATACCAGGTCACATAACTTCTCATAAAGTCGAACCACCACACAAAAAAGTTAGTGCTGCGGCTTGAAAAATCAGGATCCTGATCAGTAGCCGGGAAACGATGATGCAGGTAATGTTTCTTGGTTAGGGTTTTGTACGATAAAAAGGCGTATGCCAATGTCGACAATCTCCCGATGGTGTTGTTAACACGTCGATTTTTAGCTACGGTTCCATGCATCGAATCGTGCGCTGTTATGAATAAACCCGTAAAAAGATAGGTCTGCAGCAAAACATGAAAGTAGGTAAACGGGGAAGAAAAATCCAAGTTGGAAAAAACTAGAATATATACCAAATGTGCACCCCACAAAAAAATAATGGTTAATGCAATGAATATACCCATGTTGTTACAATTTATTTAAAAGTTCAATATCCCCTTTAAATTCTTATAACCAGTTTTACTCACTTTTAGTTTAGTTTTATCGTGAAGAATAACCACATACGACTCTTTTTCGTACTGCTGAATTTCAGCAATCTCATCCACTTTAACGATGTATGAACGATGAATACGCACAAAATTCCGCGGATTTAAAGCACTTTCGAAATACTTCATAGTTTTTTGTTTCATCCAACGTCCTTCGGTGGTGTAAATCATCACGTAGTCATCCATCGATTCGATATAACGAATGGCATCAACGGGCGCAATATGAATTTTATGACGATCTTTCACCACTACCCTGTCGAGGTATTCTTCGCGCGGAAAATCGCTGATCTTTTCAGCCACATCCGATTCTTTTCCTTCGGCCTGTATGCGCTCCAACACTTTCTCAACAGCCTCTTTCAAGCGATCCTGCGAATAAGGTTTCAACAGGTAATCGGCTGCATTGTAATCAAAGGCTTTCAACGCATACTGATCGTAAGCCGTTGCAAAAATAATCTGTGGTTTATGTTCGAGTAGTTCCAGCATTTCGAAACCGGTAATTTTTGGCATTTGGATATCGAGAAAAACCAGATCAGGTTTTAAGTCATTGATCATTTTTACGCCTTCAAAACCATTCTCGCATTCAGCAATCAACTCTATTTCATCAATTTTTGAGAGAAATGATTTCATAAGATTCCGGGCCAGTTCTTCATCCTCGACGATAATCGTTCGTAGTTTTTCAGTCATTGTTATAGATTTTGAGGTATGGTTAAAGTTACGGTAAATTCATCGTTTTTATCAACAACTTTCAGCAAATGCGGATTGCCATAAATAACCTGCAAACGGTCGCGTATATTCCGTAGACCGATCCCCTCTCCTTTTTTGCTGATCACATTTTTATCATAAGCATTGCTGACTGTCACAACCAGCGCATCTCCCTGTTTTCCACAATGGGTGATCACATCCACTGTTTCAGTAGCTTCGTAAACCCCGTATTTTATTGCGTTCTCGTAAATAGGTTGCAAAATCATGTTAGGGATTTTGGCATCCAAACATTCTTTCTCGATAGCAAAAACCGGATTGAGTTTTGTTCCGAAACGTACTTTTTCGATACTTAGGTACAGCTTGTTATTCTCAAGTTCCTGTTTAAAGGAAACCTTCTCATCCTGATCGTGTTTTAGCGAATAGCGCATGAGTTGCGACAAATTAATCACCATCTCCTGGGCGCGCTGCGGGTCGGTCATGGTTAACGAAGAAATACTGTTTAAACTATTAAATAAGAAATGAGGATTTATCTGCGATTTCAGTGCGTGCAATTCCGCTTCTTTCACCAAAGCTTTTAAGCGGGTTTCGTTTTTCGATTTTTCCTTGAACGCGTAATAATAGTTCACGGCATAAAAGAAAATTACAAATCCGATGTACAACATGTAGCCGGCCACAGCGCGGGTTATAACTGCTCTTTCGAGCCACTGTTCGGCCAACGGGTGAAATATTTTAGTGAATACAGCTCCCAGGTACATCCACAACAACACGATAATAGTTGCTGCAATTAAATGTGCCGAAATAATTCGAATGATGCTGTTTTCCTCGAGTGTGCTGAATTTGATAACATACCAGATGGCTGCTCCAATGAGTGCGTAAAGAATAATAAAAGTGAAAATCTCGACAAATGCCAGACTGAAGGGAACCTCATTCACGATCGTTGCAATACCAATGAGAGTTGCCGATGCCAGCAGCCAAAAAGCTCCGTATCCGATTAAAAGCTTTGAGTTAGATATAAATGGATGACGAAAATCCATCAGCTTACATGTACTTGATTTCTACTCCGCCAAAGGCTGCAAAACCTTTAATGATAAGTGTCTTTGAAGGATCGGAAACGATGTGATTGAGCGAAGATCCGCGTTTATCGGTGTAGCCTCCAAAAATGGCAGTCACTTCATTTTTAACCGTCCAGTCGGGGGGTAATTTAAATCCGCAACCACCAAACAAAGCCAGGCAATCGATGACTGCACCATTCTCCGAAAGTTTTGCTTGCCGCAAGTCGAATTCGGTACCTCCAAAAACCGAAGTGGTCTTTCCACCAAGGAAGTTTTGCGAATCGACATAAACTTCGCGTCCGCCAAAAATCACAAAATCATCGAAATAATCGCTACCGGTCGGTTGTTGTTTATCTCCGGCAGAATAATTAGGCGGCATTTCAGGCCGGTGGTGTCTGCTTCCCTGGGTAACAAGTAAAATAACACCAACTGCTACAATTAATACAGGCCAGCCAATCCGACGCAACTGGTAGGGTATATCAGTAAGTTCAGGTATTAGAAAGAAACTTCCGATAACAATTAAAATTATACCTGTTGTTTTATTTCCACCTATAATTGAAAAAACACCTATTCCGACAAGCAACATTTGCCACGAAATCAAAATATCGTTCCAAAACGCCGGAATCAGATTCAAACGTTCAAGGATCCATAAGGATCCAACTACGATCAGGAATAGTCCGAAGTAGACTCTTTTATTTGATGTTTCCGGTTTATCCATTTTTTTCAAATTTAAGTTTCAAATCTATCGTTGAACCACTATTTGTTGCATCTCTATTCGGTAAGATTCCTTCAATTATCGGTTAAGCACCATTTAAAGCAATCGTGCCACAATGGCAATTCCCGCACCAATCAGTATTAGTGGCAGCAGAACTACAAGTGCAGCACCCGATAAAATGAGAAGTTTTGGCAGCAAAAACAAACCGCCAATTACTATCAACACCCAACCTCCTGAGCGACGACCTGCCAATAAAACTGCCCCCACGATCAGCAATATTACGGGCCATGAAAAAACGAAATGCCCAACACTGTGAAAGGCATTCTGCAGGGGGAAGACTATATTATTGAAATGAAAAAATGGAAATTGAAGAAATGCGCCACTTTTTTTTAATATCAGTAAAATACCGAGCACTATAAGAATGATCGCTAAGGTTTTTCTTGAATTGTTTTGTTGTGCAGTTCTATTTTCCATTGTCCCACTTCTTGAATTACTTCTTCAAAAGTAGTAAGGCTTGAAAAAATATGGAGTTAACATTCGGTTAATTCAGGTTATGAATCGGTGAATGCGACTATGTTTCTCGTGAATTTTCACTGGTAAATGACTTAAAATAAAAAAAGCGGGAGGTATTCCCGCTTCTATTTTATTTCTTGTTTTGAGCTTTTGCCCATGAATCGCGTAAGGCAACCGTCCGGTTAAACACCGGTTTTTCCCATGTGGAATCCGGATCCATATTAAAGTAACCGATTCGCTCGAACTGAAAATGATCGAATGGTTTTGAATCCTTTATAAACGGTTCGAGATAACATTCGGAAAGTACCTTTAACGAATCCGGATTCATAAACTCTTTAAAGTCAACATCTTTATGTCCCGAAGGATCTTCGTCATTGAACAGACGGTCGTACAAACGAACTTCAGATTTTACTGCATGTTCGGCCGAAACCCAGTGCAGTGTTGCTTTAACTTTTCTGCCATCGGGCGAATTGCCGCCTTTCGAAGCCGGATCGTATGTACAAAGTAACTCGGTAATATTCCCGTCGGCATCTTTAATTACATCGGTACAGGTAATAAAGTAGGCATAGCGCAAACGCACTTCGCGGCCGGGCCCTAAACGGAAGAATTTACGTGGCGGATCTTCCATAAAGTCATCGCGCTGGATATACAATACTTTTGAGAACGGCACTTTACGTTTACCCATCGATTCGTCTTCCGGGTTATTTACGGCATCCAGTTCTTCACTTTGACCTTCAGGATAATTGGTGATCACTACTTTAAGCGGATTAAGCACCCCCATCACACGTTGTGCCGTTTTGTTAAGATGTTCGCGAACACTGAATTCAAGCAGCGACACATCGATCATTCCATCAACTTTGGTTACCCCAATTTTATCCGAGAAATTACGAATGGATTCCGGGGTATAACCTCTGCGGCGAAGTCCTGAAATGGTGGGCATTCTTGGATCGTCCCAACCTTTTACATGACCATCTTTCACCAATTCGAGCAACTTCCGTTTGCTCATCACAGTATACGTCAGGTTCAAACGCGCAAATTCAATCTGGCGAGGACGGTAATCCGAATCTTTCAACTGGTCGATGAACCAATCGTAAAGCGGACGATGCACTTCAAACTCCAGGGTACAGATTGAATGCGTAATTCCTTCCCAGTAATCGCACTGCCCGTGTGCAAAATCGTACATCGGGTAAACACACCACTTATCACCAGTGCGGTGGTGATGCGCTTTCATGATGCGATAGATAATCGGATCGCGCATGTGCATATTTGGTGAGGCCATGTTTATTTTGGCCCGCAGCACTTTTTCTCCGTCCTTAAATTCTCCGGCCGACATTCGCTCAAACAGCTCGAGGTTCTCCTCTACTGTGCGGTTTCTGAACGGACTTTCCAATCCGGGTTTTTGGGGCGTTCCTTTCTGGCTGCTGATGGTTTCTGCATTCTGATCATCAACATACGCCTTGCCTTCCTTAATCAACTGAATGGCAAAAGCATGCAGTTTTGGGAAAAAATCGGAGGCATAATACAAACGGTCTTCCCAATCAAAGCCTAACCAGTGAACATCCTCCATAATCGAATCAACATATTCCGTTTCCTCTTTCGAAGGGTTGGTATCGTCGAAACGAAGATTGGTTTTTCCACCATACTTTTGCGCCAGGCCAAAGTTCAAACAAATCGATTTTGCGTGTCCGATGTGCAGGTAACCATTTGGTTCCGGGGGAAAGCGGGTTTGTACCCTTCCGTCATTCTTACCGGCAGCCAGGTCGGCTTCGATCTGCATGTGAATAAAGTTTGATTTCTTTTGCGGTTCAGCAGCAGTATTTGTTTTTTTCTCCGTCATTATTGTATAGAATTTACCCCTTTTAGTTGAAGCTACAAAATTAAAAAATGATTTGTGAGAACGACCAGCACCACTTCAATTTATTACATTTGTTGACAATATTTAATCATCGCATGGGAGTTATAGAAGTTGAAGGAATGAAATTTTATGCCTACCACGGGCATTTTGAAGCCGAAAAAGTGGTTGGAAATAATTTTGAGGTATATGTAAAAATTGAAACCGACTGCAGCCACGCAGCCAACAGTGATAATCTTGATGATGCACTGAACTACCAGGCCCTTTATGAATGCATAAAAGAAGAAATGAAAATTCCATCAGCATTACTCGAAAATGTGGCTCAACGAATTCTTGATGCGTTGCACGATAAATTCCCGGCAATTGAACACGCCCGCGTGAAAATCTCGAAAATGAATCCTCCTATGGGCGGAGAAATAGAGAAAGTCAGTGTGACGTTGGAACGGTAATCAGTGTTCAGTATTCAGTCTCAGTGAGCAGATTCTTTGGTTTTTTTTACCATTTCACAATAATTCTATATAATAATTCAACAGTTTAACATTGAGGCATTCCGGCATTTGCACATTATTGCATTTTTTTCCAATCCATGAGTCCTTCATTCCTTAAAACATGTTACTAAATATTTAATTAGCAGTACAATCCTGACATTAATCAAATTTTTCAAACTTTTTGTTCGTATTTTTGAAAACAAAACCATAACAACTATTAAACGATGTTTTTTAATACGAATGATTTGAATGAAGGTGGCTGTCGCGATAAATGTTTTGGCAGTCGGAAACGGGAATTACAAGAGGGGAAAAATCCAAAAATCAACAACGAACCGCGTATCTCCGGACCAGGTGAAGCACATGTGAATGCTCACTGGCAAAATCTGAGAAAATAATACAGTTGTTTTTCCTGTTGCAGGAACTGTAAAAATTTATATTTTTGCAGACCGAAACGTACAAATGGTTCCTTGGCCGAGTGGCTAGGCAGCGGTCTGCAAAACCGTGTACGGCGGTTCGACTCCGCCAGGAACCTCAGGAACTTCTACTAAGAGGCAGTCAAATTGACTGCCTTTTTTGATTTCTGCTGATGCAACTATTATTCTCGATTACTTTCATCACCAAAAAAATTCTTTTACCATATTTGTAAATATGAAGCTGATCCGAACCGTTGTATTTGCCCCCCTGGCTTTTATACGTCTGGTTTTACTCTTGTTGCTAACATCGTATATTGTTATTACCGGAGCACTGTGGTATAAGCTGTTTGGATTTAGCAGAAAACTGCAGCGCTGGATGCAGGGGAATTGGGGAAAAGCAGCCATGTTCATCTGCGGCATTACGCTGAACAAGTACCAACTTCCCAAATCATCGAACTTTATTTTAATGCCCAACCACCGGAGCTACATCGATATTTTTATCGTAACGGCATTAACACCTTCGGCAATGGTGGGAAAAACTGAGATTGGCAAATGGCCTTTTGTTGGCATGGCTGTAAAAGCATCGAATTCCATTCTGGTAGATCGTAACAATACAAGTAGCCTTTTGCAAACCATGGCTAAAATAAAAAATTCGGTTTCGCAAGGCATTCCGGTGACACTTTTTCCTGAGGGGACAACTTTTAAAGGACCACTAACGAAGCATTTTAAAAATGGCAGCTTTAAAATTGCCGCTGACACAAAAATTCCGGTTATTCCAATGGCCATTGAATTCAAAGACAAGAACGACGCCTGGGTAGAGGACGATACTTTTGTTGGCCATTTTTTCCGTCAACTTGGAAAGCCGGTAACACGGGCCAACGTTGATTTTGGCGAACCCATTTCATCGGATAATTACCAGGTTTTACAGGAACAGGTAAAAGAAAAAATCGACCTTATGCTGGAAGCGCTTCAGGATTTTTGAATGTTCTGGCGAAACCGAAACCAATAAAAAACCGGGATTCCCGATAATGCTGTTATTACAGCGATGGTTGATTCGAGCGGACGCTGAAAGTAAGCCAGTACCAGGATGGCCACGTTGGTAACTATAAATACGATATGAATAAAGGGGTAGCCGGGAAGTTTCAATGGGCTTTTTCCCTGTATCCTTAACTTGAACACCCCGGCCACAGCCAGTATTGGAAAAATTCCCAACGAAAATCCCATATATGTTAATATCTGTTCGAAAGTGCCCGATAAAACAAGAACGATAGCGATGCCAGCCTGCAGGTAAATGGCATTGGATGGCACTTTGCGTTTTAGATGTATGGCTGCAAAACTTTTAAAAAAGTACCCGTCGCGGGCCATTTGATAATATACACGCGGCCCCAACAAAATAAAAGCACTAAGGGATGAAAACAATGCAAACGAGATCAGAAGTGAAATAACAACCTCTGCGGTTGCTCCAAAGGCAAAACCGGCAGCCAGTCCACCTATCTCCGGCTCATTTTTCATTTGTCCGATCGGGACAGCATACACAAAAAACAAATTCAGGAGCAGGTATAAAACGGTTACGATCAGAGTTGAAATAAGCAAAGACCGCGGAATCACTTTTCCCGGATTTTTAATTTCGGAGCCAATGTAAGTTGCCGAATTCCAGCCGCTGTATGCAAACATTATAAACATCAGCGACAAGCCAATGGCCTTCCAGTTTTCGAATTCAAATTGTAAAGGTGCCTCCGTTTGTAAATGATTAAAGCTTCCGTCTCCCAGGGTAAAACCGGCGATGATCAATCCGGCTACCAACATCACTTTAAGAATGGTGAGGATGTTCTGAATCCTGGCTCCCAGCACCACACCCCGCGAGTGAATCAGGCTAAATATTAAAATTATGGCAATGGCCAGCACTCTGTTAAAGTTTTGCTCAGTGATCACCGAATTCAGCATTAACCAGTTTTGAAAATGGGGGAAAGCCCAGGTAAAGTAGGCGCTGAATCCGATTGCCGACGCAGCAATGGGTGCCGAAAAACCGACAATGAGCGAGAGCCAGCCGCTTAAAAACCCCAGCATAGGATTGAACAGTTTTGAAATAAAAAGGTATTCTCCTCCTGCTTCGGGGAAAGCAGCCCCCAACTCGCCAAATGCAATGGACCCCAACAAGGCAATAATGCCACCAACAACCCATAACGAAAGCATTAACACGGGATTGCCAAGAAAGCCCATAAGGTATCCGGTGGTGGTAAAAATACCAGCACCAATAATATTTGCTATAACGATATTGGTAACCGGGAAAAGACTGAGTTGTCGTTCAAGTTTATGATGCGAATCCATCAAACTTGGTTTATTTTTCTTTCTGCTTATAACTCACTGACATGCCTGCCCTGCTATTATTTTCGAAAGTGGTTTTGAAATTTTCGTTCGCCTCTACATAATCCAGAAAATCGCGAATTCCATTCACCCTCATTCCTGTATTGTGAGCTACAAAACAACCACCAACTTCGAGTTTTGGTTCCATGGCCAGGAAATAATTTTTATACCAGTATTTATCGGCATCGGAAAACACAAAATCATATTTACCTTCGAGTTCGGGTACGAGTTCATGTGCATCGGCCAATCGTACATCGATATATTTGCTAACACCGGCCTTTTTAAAATTAGCTTTGGCTTGCAGGTAACGGTTCTTATCAATTTCAATGGTAATCAATTTCCCACCTGTTTTGCTTAGTGCCCATGCAATCCATATGGCCGAATGTCCTGTTGAAGTTCCTATTTCAACTGCACGTGTATAGCCGTGTTCCAATATAATATCGTAAAGAAACTTACCGTCTGATAAAGGAACATTCATGTCCCGCCAGCTGTTAACGTTCTCTTCCAGAAAACTTTTAATTTTCTTGTCGAGCTTTGTTTCAACATCGGGATACTGGGCAAAAGCTTGCCCCACAAACAGAAATAGAACGATTAATAATGTTATCGGTTTATGTTTCATCGCGATCAAATTAAAGATATAAAGTTAAAATAAATCAGCCAAAGAATGTTTCATCTCTAACAATATATATCAACGAAATCAACCTGCACAATTATTCAACCATGTAAATAGATGCAAATAAACATTTAAAATCGTTAAACTGATAAAAGTCATTTTCACACGTATTAATATTTAATTATATTTGCAGTGCATTTGGGATTCATCCCATATTGTGTGTTTGGGGGTTAACATTTAGGAAGGAGACTGATGAGTCTCCTTCTTTTCGTTTATACCCTTTCATTATCAAGACCTTTCACTTAACTCACCTAATAATCTGTTTTAGATAGATTAATTTTGATCAGGTTGAAAACCCTTAGATTACAATTTTATAACAACATTAAAACTACTTGAATTAGATGCCTTCCGGTGGACATACTATTTGGCTTGAACCAAATAGTAAGCACAAAGTTCAAGGCTGCTTTTGCTCCTTTCCCTACGTTTTCATAAAACCTAAGTTAGGACGGGTGATCTCCTTCCCAAGTCCTCTAGAGAGCTTCCCGCTCTTACTAGGGTTTTATTTCAACTCCGGGTAATGACCAAAAGAGGCCGAACCACTTCAGCAGAGTATTTGAAAACTGAAAGCTACTTCGGAGCTTTGGCCTCGGCCGGTGAGCCAGAAAACAAGCGGTGATGATGTTAAAAAATTACTGCTGTTTGAGGAGGTACGACGAGTTTCAGAAATTTTAGTCGACATCGCGTAGCTTTTCTTAGTGAAGCGGGCGCAAACTTGGGTTTTCTGTCTACTCTTTGGGCTAAGCCAAAGAGTATAATCCGCCTAATAAGGCAAAAACTATACTCACTTTGTAAAAAGTGTTTTTAATTTAAAGTCTTTTCCTCCTGAAATTTCATGTGATCCAATAATTTCACACAGCTCAACAAATTCGCAATTCCCTGAACGGATTGTTCTCGCTAGAAGGCCATTTTTCAATTTCTTCCAACTCCACAAGGAATTAAATAGCAATCAAGTTTCCTTAAAAGAAGTTAAATCAAAAAATGCAGCAGAATACCGGATTATGAAATCTATACAGTTTTTCTACTTTTGTCCCGAATTTTAAGTATATAAATATGAAAACAGCAGAAATCCATACTAATAAAGGGGTTATGAAAGTTAAGTTTTACGAAGAAGATGCACCGGGAACCGTGGCAAATTTCGTGAAGCTTTCGAATGAAGGGTTTTATAACGGACTTACGTTTCATCGTGTAATTCCTGATTTTGTGATCCAGGGCGGTTGCCCCGACGGAACTGGAGCTGGTGGTCCGGGATACACCATCGATTGCGAGCTGGATGGAAACAACCAGTACCACGATAAAGGTGTGCTTTCGATGGCTCACGCAGGAAGAAATACCGGTGGTTCTCAGTTTTTTATCTGTCATAACCGCGAAAACACGCAGCACCTCGACGGGCATCATACCTGCTTTGGTAAAGTTTACGAAGGACTCGATGTGATCGACGATATTCGACAAGGTGATGAGATTGAAAAAATTGTTATTTCGGAAGAATAAAATTAGCGATAACCAGAGGGAAAGGATTTGCAGTGCAAATCCTTTTTTTTGTTCAAAACGCTGCCATTTACAAATCAATATTTCTACGTAAAAACCAATAATTAACTGGTGCAAATCCTATAAAAAGCGCTACCAGAAAGGCTGCCAGATACTCGCGCCAACATCATCAAAAAAAATAACATTGACCCTATTGCAAATGTCAATTTGATAACATTTATTTGTTGAAGGAATTTTCACGTATTCGAGAATGTTTTTTTGTTGTGCTGAAATTCAACTACTCGATGCAAAAACTGAATACAAATATTTAACTGACAAACGATGACAAACAGCAAACCCAGGGTAATTAAAGATTACAACAAACTGGATAAGGATTTACAACAACAGATTAAGTTGATATATGCAGATGGTTTCGCTGAAAACCTGATCCATTTTTTTGATAGGAACGGAATAAAAATTACGGTACTTCCTTTTGAAACCGAAGACAAATATTACATGCTGCGAATGACAGAAAATGAAGCAGTAGCACTGGTTGACGAGGACGATGATTACGATGATGAGGGATTCCTGAAAGATGATGTGAAACAAGAGTACGAAGACAAGTATTCCGATTTAGATCACATTGCTGAAAAACTCACCGACGAAGACGACGATTAATCAATCCATAAAAAAGGCTTGCGTTTGCAAGCCTTTTTCTTTTGTAATCCTGTATTCATTGTACTCTCTCAAGTGAGCATCGATTTCACTTTGGCAGCAATATCGCTTCCATCAGCCTGACCGGCCAGCTTTTTCGAAGCAATTCCCATCACCTTCCCCATGTCTTTCATTCCACTGGCTCCCGTTTCGGCAATAATTGCTTTTACTGCCGCTTCCAGTGCTTCATCCGACATTTTTTCGGGCAGGTACGATTCATATATTTTCACCTGAACCATTTCCTGTTCGTACAAGTCTTCGCGGCCCTGATCTTTATAAATGTTAGCCGAATCGTTTCCTTGTTTTGCCAGTTTGGAAATGATTTTCAGCGCCTCATCATCGGTGAGTTCGGCACCGGCACCTTTCGCGGTTTTGGCTTCAAGCATAACTTTTTTAATGCCGCGTAATGCTTCCAGTTTCTCCTTTTCGCGGGCTTTCATTGCCGCTTTAATATCGTTGTTGATCTGTTCGAATAGTGCCATAATGTTTTGATGTTTTAATCTACTTTATCGTGTAAATAACTGTTTCTGTCCGAGATTTGGTTGTTCTTGTTGACCGAATATTTCGAGTTCTTTCTATGGTATTTGGGGTCGTTCATTCTGATATTGCGGCGCCGGTAAGCCGGAACTTTATCCAGATCGTCGATGTCCTCATCGCTCATCGACGAGAAGTCGTTCATGTTATAGTGGTCCTCTCTTTCAGTCCGCTGTTTTGATGTATTGGGATAAAGGCTTTCAAATTCCATGTCCTCTTTCTCACGTTCCTTTCTGATATCAAATTCAATGGTCTTTTGACCGGGTCCCATATTGCCATTTCCAGACGAGGAATTCTCGTCACTTCGCCCCGAAGTAATATCGAGAACCACCTTTTCCTTTTCCTGTTTTCCTTCACCAAAACCGGAAAGAATGCTACTCGGAAAGCCTGTTGCAATAACCGTTACAGACAGTTCTTCGTCGAGGTTCTCGTCGATTCCGTTTCCCCAGATCATGTCGGCATCAAAACCGGCTTTATTTTGTACAAAATCGGTAATTCGGCCCACTTCATCCATGGTAACTTCTTTATCGCCCGAAGTAATGTGAACCAGTACATTTCTGGCTCCGCGGATGTCATTGTTATTCAACAACGGCGAATTCAGAGCGAGTTCAACGGCTTCTTCTGCACGGTTCTCGCCTGTGGCAACTCCTGTTCCCATAATCGCCATACCGCTTTTGCGCATCACGGTTTCCACATCCGCAAAATCAACATTTATATAACCGGGTACGGTAATAATTTCAGCAATTCCGCGGGCAGCTGTTGCCAGAATATTATCGGCACGCGAAAAAGCCTCAGAAATACCAAAGTCGCCATACATTTCACGAATCCTCTCGTTGTTGATTACAAGCAAAGAATCGACGTATTTTTCCAATTCTTTAATCCCTTCTATCGCTTGTTTCACACGTCTACGGCCTTCGTTTCTAAACGGAATGGTTACGATCGCCACGGTCAGATAGCCTTCCTCGTGACAAGCTTTTGCAATAACCGGTGCACCTCCGGTTCCTGTTCCACCGCCCATTCCGGCCGTAACAAAAACCATTTTTGTATTTTCAGTCAGCGCACTTTTAACATCCTCGATATTTTCTTCCGCAGCCTGCCGGCCAACTTCCGGTTTATTCCCCGCGCCACGTCCCTCAGTAAGTTTTGCACCAAGCTGAATGTGCTTGCGAATCGGGCTGTTCTGCATGGCTTGTGCATCGGTGTTGCAAATCAGGTAATCCACATCGCGAATCCCCTGAATGTACATATGGTTGAGCGCATTTCCTCCACCTCCGCCAACGCCTACTATCTTTATCTGTGCTCCAGACGAATCATTAAAATCAAAATTCTCCAAATTGTCCATTTTCTTCCATTTTCAGGGTTTCATTGTTTTAATCCATACTTTGGTCGTCTTCATCAAAAAGTTTCCCTAAACCAAAGTTCTTAAAGAACCAGTTGTCGACATTTGATTCGGTAACCGGCTCATCTTTTCTGCGCTTCTCTTTTTTACGTTTTTTCTTTTTCTCCATTTTAGGTCGCGAATGCTCAACCGGTGGAGGCGAAATAATGATTGTTTCTTCTTCCTCCACTTCAACACTCACTTCCTCTTCTTCTATTGTTTCTTCGAAGCTGGAAATCACCTCTTCTTCCACTTCGGGTTCCTGCTCTTCTTCCAACTCAAATTTTTGGGTTTCGGGTTTGGGCTGAAGGATACTGTTCGGATTGGTATCGAAGCCGGTAGCCAGAATCGTTACACTGATCTTGTCCCCAAGGCGGTCGTCGTAACCATTACCCCAAATAATATCAGCTTCCTGTCCGGCTTTTTCCTGAAGTTCCTCGATGATTTCACCGATTTCTCCAATGCGTATTTCTTCGCTGCCTGAAATGATATTCAGCAATATATTTTTTGTTCCGTAAATGTCATTGCTGTCGAGCAGTGGTGATTCCAGAGCAGCATGAACAGCATCCATGGCACGACCTTCGCCGGTGGCAAAACCAGTTCCCATAATAAACACTTCGCTTTTGTGCATAACGGTATGAACGTCGGTGTAGTCAATGTTTACATTTCCATGAACAGTGATGATTTCGGCCACGCCTTTCACCGCCGTGGAAATAATATTATCGGCCATTTTAAACGCCTGACTTGCCGGAAGATCGCCATAAATGTTATGAAGCCGATCGTTGCTGATGACCAGCATACTGTCGACAGATTCTTTTAGTTTATTAATCCCTTCCTGCGCCTGATCGTAACGTTTTTTACCCTCGGCTTTCGACGGGATCGTAACTACCGCAATGGTAAGGATATCGAGTTCGCGAGCCAGTGCCGCAATAACCGGCGCCGCACCTGTTCCGGTACCGCCCCCCATTCCTGCCGCAATAAACAGCATTTTGGTATTGTCCTGCAACACCTTTTTTAAATCCTCGTAATTTTCGCGGGCAGCCTGCTCGCCCATTTCGGGCTTATTCCCTGCACCACGGCCTTCGGTTAATGTTACACCAAGCTGCAGTTTTACAGGAACCTTACTGTTTTCGAGTGCCTGCGCATCGGTATTACAAATAATGTAGTCAACCCCCTTAATTCCTTCTTCGAACATGTGATTGACCGCGTTGCAGCCGGCACCTCCCGTTCCAATTACCTTGATAATGGAAGATGTTGCTTTTGGAAATTGAAAGTTTACGAATTCTTCGGCCATATCGTGTTGTTTTAATTTAATTCTACATCTGATTGATCGGTATCAAATAAATTGAGTGCACCCTGCACCACATCTTTAATCAGCGGGGCAAATCCCCTGTCTTTTTTCTTTGATTTACGAACGTGTGTACTTCCTGCCGAAGTACCTGATGAGCTCAATATCATTTTTAAGCCCCCAAGTGCAGTCAGATAATCAGGATTTTGAAATTCCTCTTTTCGTGTTGCCGGATAAATAATAGTATGTGCTTTTCGGGCATCCATCCCGGTTTTAAACTTCACCAACGAAATAATATTATCCAGTTGACTGGTTCCACCTGTAATCACAATCCCGGACCCAAGATTTTCCTCAATCCCTGATTTGTTAATCTGGTCGTTTACAATATCGATGATCTCTTCCATTCGTGCCTGGATAATATATGCCAGGCTTTTAAATGAAATATCGCGTGGCTCCCAGCCGTTCTCTCCGGCAATGGTCACTACTTTTTGGTCGTCGGCAAAATCGCCCATTGCCTGACCGTATTTTACTTTCAGCAGTTCTGCCTTTTTCAGAAATATCGAACAGCCTTCTTTTATATCGTTGGTAATTACCTGCCCGCCAAAAGGAATGACTGCCGCATGTTTCAGCACATTCTCCTGGTACACGGCCATGTTTGTTGTACCGGCTCCAAAATCGACAACAATAACTCCTACTTCCTTTTCTTCTGAATTGGCTGAGGCTTCAGAAACAGCCAGTGATGCATGGATCAGTTCTCCAAGTTCGACTCCTGCTTTGTCAAGTACCAGTTTCATAGTATTCAGGTATTCCTGTGGAACAACTAGCAGTTTAAAACTGGCTTCAATCTTCCGGCCCGTGCTTCCCACCGGATTTTCTACTTCGTTTTCATCATCGATAATGTAAGAAGTGGGAATCACTTTCACCACTTTGTAGTCCTGCTTTAGCACCACATTCTGAGCTTCATCCATTAGTCGCTGAACATCCTGTGCGGTAACAAAACCTTCGCCCGACGTAATCGCTGAACACTGATAGTCGATCGCCTGCATTTTCGAGCCGGCCATAGTCACATTTACCGTTTGCACCTCTTCTTCAACTTGCTCTTCCAATTTTGAAATAAGCTCAGTTATCACTTGTGCGGTTTCATCGATATTAAAAACCACACCGCGTTTTATTCCTTTCGAAGGAAGTTGAACGAGACCTTTAACGTCAATTTTACCCAGCTCCGTCAGCTTTCCGGCAAGAGCCACCATCTTTGATGTACCCAGGTCGATTACAACTGAAAGTTCTTGTTTTGAAGCCATGATTAATTTCTTTTAGCAACGATCTGATCCTTATATTTCAGACTTATCGATTTATATTTATTCCAGTTATTTTTAGCCAGTACTTTTTTGTAGAAGGTTTTCAAGTTCCGAAGTTTCTCCTGGTAATTTTCCAGCGAGCCCATTTCAATGAGCTGATCTCCAAATAAGGGCGTCAGTATCACATTATCCTCCGATTCCACATAAACCTGTTCGATTTGCGCCCGCCAAAACTCATCGTTTTCAATAAAACGTACACAGGGCAAGAGTTCTTCTTTTGCAAATTGCTCATCGATATTGCCCGTTGCCACTAAAACGTGTGCCGGGTAGTTTCCTGAAACCGGAAACTTGAAGCCAAACTCGTCGAGGTAATACGAATCCGTCCTTTTGATAACGCGCAAGAACGGTTCGCGATGTTTCACCCGCACGGTCAAAACTCCTTTGTAAGTTGTGCTGTCTTTAGCTACCATTTCAAATACCTCGGCTTTGAAAACCGCTGCATGTTTTTCCAATTCCTGCTCCAATGCTGCCGTGTTGATACTGTCGAACTTTTTACCAAAAATATCTTTGTCCGCGTCGGTTATAATCTTTCTGATAACGGCTTTATCCAGTGCGATTATATCGTCAGGGGCATATTCAATCTCGATGCTCGAACAGGTGGCATCGTGATACTTTATCGACGTAAAGGCCAGTGTGATCACTAAAAAGGCAATCAAAGCCAACACCCCTGCTATTTTGGACAATTTTTTAAACACCGTATTTTGTATTTAATGTTTCAACTATTGGTTTTACCATTCTGTCGATATCGCCCGCCCCCATCGTAAGCAACAATTCGTTCTCGTCAGTTTTAATTTGTTCCAGACATTCCTCTTTTTCGAGCAGCATTTTATCTTCGAGTTTCATTTTATCGAATATAATTTCCGACGAAACGCCCGGGATAGGTTCTTCACGTGCCGGATACAACGCAAGTAATATTGCCTTATCCAAAAGATCGAGACTGGCTGCAAATTCATCGGCAAAATCCTTAGTTCGCGAATATAAATGGGGCTGAAAAATACCTGTAATTTTCCTCTCCGGATAAAGTGCTTTTACCGACTGAATAAATGCTTTTAACTCCTCGGGATGATGTGCATAATCATCGATGTAAATTTTGCCCTCCGATTTGTAACGGAAATCGAAACGCCGGGCCACACCCTGATAGTCGGCAATGCCGGCTTTTATCTCGTTGGCACTTACACCGGCCAACCAGGCCAAAGCAGCAGCACCAATCGTATTTTCAACATTCACCAACCCCGGATAATTCATCGCACAGTTGGCAATCACTCCCTCGGGTGTTTTAAAATCGAAACGATAAAATCCTGACGCTTCATCCAGCTTTAGATTTACTGCTCTGAAATCGGTATTTTCTTTCACCGAATAACTATAAATTTTTGCGGGTGTTTTCGAAGTGTCCAGTTCCACTCCTTTTTTAATTACCAGCTTCCCGTTTTTTCTGATCTGTGATATGAATTTCTCAAACGATTCTACAATGTGGCTTTTATCGCCATAAATATCCAGGTGATCGGCATCAACCGAAGTCACTAATGCCAATTCAGGCTGAAGATGCAAAAACGACCGATCGAATTCATCGGCTTCGGCTACAATCCAGGGCGAATCATCTTTGGGCAATAACAGGTTGCTTCCAAAATTCTTTGAAATCCCCCCCAAAAAAGCGCCGCAACCCACTTTGGTTTTATTCAGCATATTAGCCACCATGGTGCTGGTGGTTGTTTTTCCATGCGTACCGGCAACGGCAATCCCGCTTTTTTCGTTCGAGATCATTCCCAGTACTTTTGCCCTTTTAAACAATCCAATGGGCTGACTTTTAAACCAGTTCAGTTCTGAGTGCTCATCAGGAATAGCCGGAGTATAAACGGCTATCGTTTCTGCCGGATTCCACTTCGACGGAATCTTGCGAATATCGTCTTCAAAATGAATTTCAATCCCTTCTTTTTGTAATTTTTCGGTGAGCTCGCTCGGCGTTTTATCGTAACCTGCCACATTCTTACCCGAGTATTTAAAATACCGGGCAAGTGCACTCATCCCAATTCCTCCGATCCCCAGGAAATACACATTCTTTATTTTCCCGATGCTCTTCATCTTAATAATTTCTCTACTTCGTCAACAATTGTTTTAGTGGCTTCCGGTTTTGCCAGCTCTTTAATTTTTTCGGACAAAGCGCTACATCTATTTTTATCCTCCACAGCTTCGAAAGCCAGTGGAAAAAGTTTTTCGTTGATCTCATCGTCGCGCACCATCAAAGCTGCTTCTTTTTCAACGAGCGCCATGGCATTTTTCGTCTGATGATCCTCAGCAACATTTGGCGAAGGCACCAAAATCGAAGCTTTTCCAACCAGGCATAACTCCGAAATGGTTCCTGCTCCGGCACGCGAGATCACCAGATCGGCAACTGCGTAAGCTTTGTCCATTTCGCTTATAAATTTGTGGATCTGCAGGTTTTCAGGCTTCGATTCTTTTAACTCATCCTGAATTCTGTCGTAATAAATCGCCCCGGTTTGCCAGATCACTCTGACACCTGATTCGGCTATTTCTTTTATATTCTTTAGAACTGTTTGATTGACCGAGCGCGCTCCCAAACTGCCACCGACGACGAGAATTACCTTGTCGTTTTCTTTTAATTTGAAGTATTCCAGGGCCGCCTTTTTATCGACAGATTCCATCAGATTTTGACGAACCGGATTTCCTGTGAACACAATCTTTTCTTTCGGGAAAAAGCGATCCATTTTATCGTATGCTACGCAAATTGAATCGACCTTTTTGCTCAGTAGCTTATTGGTAATTCCGGCGTATGAATTCTGTTCCTGAATCAGCGTGGGCACCTTAAATTTTGCGGCAGCACGCAGCAATGGTCCGCTGGCATATCCGCCAACTCCAATCGCAATTTCAGGTTGAAAATCCTTAACAATATTGCGTGCCATCGACGAACTCTTCAGTAGCTTTTTAAAGAAGGCAAACATTTTCATGCTGGGTTTCCGCGGAAATCCCATTACCGGCAGGCCAATAATTTTATAACCTGCAGCAGGCACCTTTTCCATTTCCATGCGCCCCAAAGCGCCAACAAACAAAATGTCGGCATCAGGATTGCGCCGCTTAATTTCGTTGGCAATCGACAGGGCCGGAAAAATATGCCCCCCGGTACCTCCTCCGCTTAATATGACTTTATTTATTTTTGTCATCGTTTTCTATTTCATAATCTTCGTCAGGCGCTTTAATCATCACGGGCTGATCTACAGTTTCCTTATTCACCTGGTTCTGGTAACTCACACTTAAAATGCATCCGAAAGAAATGGCGGTAAACAGCATAGCAGTACCTCCATAACTCACCCAAGGTAACGGTTGCCCGGTAACCGGCAAAGCGCCACTCGAAACTCCAATATTTATCATGGCCTGGTACACCAAAATCATCGTGAGTCCCACTACCATAAAAGCCGGGAATGTTCGTGTGGCCCGCCGCACGATTGTAATTCCCCTGAAAAAGAAGATCAGGTATAAAAAGATCACAGTTATTCCTATAACCAGCCCATATTCTTCAACTATGATAGCGAATATAAAGTCGTTGTAGGCCGCTGCCATATAATTACTTACATCGGAATGCCCGGGTCCTTTACCAATTATTCCGCCCGAATAAATGGCTAGTTTGGCGTAATCGGCCTGGGTAATCCCTGTTTCTGAATTCGGATCGCCATGAATAAAACGATCGATACGACCTTTGATTGTGGCCACACGTGCCGGCGGCTCATCGAACATGCTGGCTCCAAAATACATGAGCGCCACAAAGGCAATTCCGGCCGCCAGAATCAGGAACATATATTTTAAAGGAATGCGACCGATAAACATCATGGTCATGATGGTTGCAAAAAGCAATGCCGAAGTGGAGAAATCGGATAATGAAATTAGGAAACACACCATAGCTGTGGGTATAATAATACTTCGGAATGCGATGTAGAGATCGCGTTTTGTTTTTTGCTTTTTGCCGAGCACTTTCGCACTGTATAGAATCAGTGAAATTTTGGCTACTTCGGCCGGCTGGAAAGATAAGGGACCCAATGGTAACGTACGTCCGCTTCCGTGTATGATGCCTGCAAATTTTAATCCCACCGCCAGTATCAGCAAGGCAATACTAAGGTAGAGTGCCAATGTAGCAAACATGGAATATATTTTAACAGGCAACACGTTTACCATCACCAACATCACACCAAAACCCAGCACCAAAAAAACCATATGCCGAACAAGGTAGATCCATGTTTTGCCACCCGCCACACGATAAGCCAGCGCACCTGTGGCACTGTACACGATCAACAGCGAGAGCATCGATAACAGGATCAACACCGCCCAAATAACACGGTCGCCTCTAAATATTTTCGAAACGGAACCTTCCATTATAAATTTCTTACTTCTTCTTTAAATTGATTACCGCGATCTTCGTAATTATTGAATAAGTCGAAACTGGCACATGCGGGCGAAAGCAAAACGGTGTCGCCATTTCGGGCCAGGTAGTAGGCTGCTTTTACAGCCTCTTCCATACTCGATGTTTCAACAATATCGCTCACGCAGTCAGCAAAAGCGTCCTTAATTTTTGCATTGTTTTTTCCGAGGCAAACAATCGCCTTAACTTTTTCTGTGGCCAATCCCTGCAGCATGGAATAATCGTTGCCTTTGTCGACGCCACCGGCGATCCAGACAATAGGTTTATGAACACTTTCGAGTGCGTACCACGTAGAATTTACGTTGGTGGCTTTCGAGTCGTTGATAAACTCGATACCGTGTACTTTTAAAAAGCGTTCAAGACGATGTTCCACGCCCTTAAAATCGGTCATGCTTTCTCGTAACTGTTCGTTACGAATTTGAAACACCATGCTGGCAATTCCTGCCGCCAGGCTGTTGTAGGTGTTGTGTTTTCCCTGTAATGATAAATCCAGAATAGACATGCTGAATTGGTTTTCGTTAATATTTATAATCATCCGATTCTCTTGTACTCCTGCCCCAGGATTTGCCGGCGTTCCCAACCCAAAAGGAATTTTAACAGCAGTAACTTCTCTTTTTTCTAATTCTTTAACGATCACCTCATCGTCGTCGCAATAGATGAAGTAATCGTTGCTTGTTTGATTTTGAAGAATCCTGAATTTGGAATCGACATAGTTTTGCATGTCGTAACCGTATCTGTCCAAGTGATCAGGTGTGATGTTCATCAGTACTGCCACATCGGCCCTGAAATCGTACATGCCGTCGAGCTGAAAACTACTTAGCTCGATCACGTACACATCAAAATTTTCTTCGGCCACCTGCCAGGCAAAGCTTTTCCCCACGTTTCCCGCCATTCCTACGTTCAATCCTGCGCTTTTCAGGATGTGATAAGTAAGCAGCGTTGTGGTTGTTTTGCCGTTGCTTCCGGTTATACAAATTGTTTTTGCTGAAGTAAATCTTCCCGCAAATTCAATTTCCGAGATCACCGGGATTCCTTTTCCGTGCAGCTTATTCACCACGGGCGCCGTTTCGGGAATTCCCGGGCTTTTTACCACCAGCTTTGCGTCAAGTATCCGGTTTTCGGTGTGTTGACCTTCTTCAAAATCGATTTCAAAATTTCCAAGAACTTCTTTGTATTTTTCTTTTATTGTTCCCGTGTCGGAAACAAAAACTTCAAATCCTTTTTTCTGTGCCAGAATGGCCGCGCCCACTCCGCTTTCACCTGCTCCCAATATGGCTACTTTCCCAATCAAACTAGCGCACTTTTAAAGTTGCCAGCGTTACCACCGCCAATACAATTCCCACAATCCAAAACCGAGTTACAATTTTGGGCTCGGGGAAACCTTTTTTCTGAAAATGGTGGTGGATCGGGCTCATTAAAAACACCCTGCGTCCTTCGCCATACTTGCGTTTGGTGAACTTGAACCACGACACCTGAATGATCACTGAAAGATTCTCGATAAGGAATATTCCACACAACAGAGGTATTAGAATTTCTTTGCGGATGATAATGGAGAATACAGCCAGAATTCCTCCAAGTGCCAGACTTCCGGTGTCGCCCATAAAAACCTGAGCCGGGTACGAATTGTACCACAGAAATCCAACGGTGGCGCCAATAAATGCTGCAATAAAAATGGTGAGTTCACCAATATTGGGGATGTACATGATGTTCAGGTAGTCGGCATAAATAATGTTACCACTTACATAAGCGAGAATACCTAAAGTTGCCCCACTAATGGCTGATGTTCCTGTTGCCAGTCCGTCGATTCCATCAGTTAGGTTGGCTGCATTGGAAACCGCAGTAATGATCAGAATGATGGCCAAAGCATACACCACCCATTTTAACCAGCGTGCCGCTTCGCCTGCAAAAGGCACCAACCAGCCATAGTCAAATTCATTCTTTTTAATAAATGGAATCGTTGTTTTGGTCGACTTTACATCTTCTGTAACAAAAACTTCAATGGCCTCTCCCGTTTCAGGATCTATGGTTTGCATGGTTGCAAATTCGCCGTTATCATCGCGAACATGCTCGCGTACTTTTACATCATCGCTAAAAAAGAGGGTGGCTACCACCAACAATCCCAATGAAACCTGTCCCAGAATTTTAAATTTACCGGCCAGCCCCTGTTTGTTCTTTTTAAAAACTTTAATGTAATCGTCGATAAACCCGATCATGCCAAGAAAAGCAGTGGTGATCAGCATCAACAGGATATAAACATTATCGAGGCGGGCAAACAACAAAGTTGGAATAATGATTCCCATCAAAATAATGATCCCGCCCATGGTTGGCGTGCCTTTTTTCTGCATCTGCCCTTCAAGCCCCAGATCGCGGATATCTTCATCAATCTGTTTTTGCTGAAGAAGACGAATCATTTTCTTTCCAAATACGGTAGTAATGATCAGCGAAAGGATAATTGCCGCAGCCGAGCGAAACGTAATACCGGGTAGCATCCCCAATCCCGGGATATCGTAATCTGCTAGTAATGTGTACAACCAATAAAACATATCTTAGTGTTTAGTCTTCCAGTCCAAAACATTTTTTAATCTCTTCCTTATCGTCAAAGTGGTGCTTTACTCCGTTGACATCCTGATAATTCTCATGCCCTTTCCCCGCGATAAGAATTATATCGCCAGGTTGAGCAAGCAAAGCGGCCGTTTTTATCGCTTCACGGCGATTTTCTATTGAGACCACTTTGCTTTTATATTGAGGTTCTACTCCGTCTTCCATGTCTTTGATGATCGCTGCCGGATCTTCAGTTCGCGGATTATCCGAAGTCAGGATCACTTTATCGCTGGCCAGCAAAGCTTCCTTTGCCATTTCCGGGCGTTTGGTTTTATCGCGATCGCCACCGGCACCCACCACAGTAATTAACTGCTCGTTTCGGGTTCTTATTTCTGAGATTGCCGTTAGTACATTTTTTAGTGCATCGGGCGTGTGTGCATAATCGACGATGGCGTATTTTCCATCGAGGCTCCGAATGGTTTCGAAACGTCCCTGCACTGACTGCAGGTCGCTAATATGGGCAAGTACTTCCTGTTTATCCTGACCCAACTGAATGGCTGTTGCATAAACCGCCAATAAATTCGAGGCATTGAACATCCCCACAAAACGTGTCCAAACTTCCTGTCCGTCGAGGTTCAGCAGCATGCCATCGAAATGACTTTCAAGCACCTTGCAACGATAATCCGCCATTGCCCTGTTCGAATAGGTAAACTTGCTGGCTTTTGTATTTTGTATCATTACCAGCCCGTTCTTATCGTCGATATTGGTAATAGCAAAAGCCTCATCTGAAAGCCCATCGAAAAATGCCTTTTTAGCCTTAATGTATTCTGCAAAAGTTTTGTGGTAGTCTAGGTGATCGTGTGTGATGTTGGTAAAAATCCCCCCTGAAAAATCAATTCCAGCTATACGTTGCTGATGAATGGCATGCGAACTCACTTCCATAAAACAGAACTCGCATCCCTCGTTCACCATTTCGGCCAACAGCTGCTGAATTTTCAGCGCGTCGGGTGTAGTATGCGAAGCTGTTTCCTCGTGTTCATTTATTTTAAATGAAATCGTTGAGATAAGTCCTACACTGTAGCCCTGCATCATAAAAAGCCGGTGTAACAAAGTAGCAATACTCGTTTTTCCGTTGGTTCCGGTTACGCCAACCACTTTCATTTTTTGGGCAGGATAGCCGTAAAAGGCTGCAGCCAACTCGCCCAAAACACGATTGGTATCTGCCACCTTTACATATGAAACATTTTCTGAAACGTTTTCCGGAAGTTCCACGCAGAAAATCGCGGAGGCTCCATTTTCAACCGCTTTTTCAATAAAGCGATGTCCATCGACATGAACGCCTCGCTGAGCAACAAAGACAGTCCCGGGCTTTACTTTTCGCGAATCGAATGCAATTCCATCAATTCCGGCAGATACATCTCCCAGAACCTCCAATACTTCAACATTTTCAATAAGCTGGTTCAGATTCATATTATCCCAGTGCTATGTAAATCGTTTGCCCGGGCCGGCAGTTATCGCCCGCCCGCAACGATTGTTTCTTTACTTTTCCTACTCCGTTTATCACTACTTTTAAACCCGCGTTTTCCAAAACAAAAACCGCATTGCTGGCTCCCATTCCAATCACGTTGGGCACTTTGCCAACCGGTATTTCTTCTTCGGCCAAAACCAGCTGATCTTCGCTGGCCTCAACATGTGCAATGGTTGTTTCAGGTTTACCCTGAATATTTTTGAATTCAAGTACTTCTGCCACTTCAAGGATATCTTTTGTTTGCCCCCTGATCTCCTGAGGTGTTTCCGGCGTTTCCGGGTTCTCTTCATCCAGGTCGGCATAAATCTGACTGGCAAATACTCTCTCCGAAATTTCTTTGTAGGCAGGTCCTGCAGCCGAAGCACCGTAGTATGTTTTTCGTGGATTGTTCATGGTTACGATCAGCGAGTACTGCGGATCGTCAGCCGGGAAGTAACCGGTAAATGAAGCCAGGTACATTCCGTCAGTGTATCCTGTATTTCCGGTGGCAATACGTGCTGTTCCTGTTTTCCCTGCCAGTTTAAAGAACTCGCCCTGAATTTGAGTTCCTGTTCCACGCTCACAAACGCCTTCGAGCATGGCCTGTGCTTTACCAATTGTTTCTTTCGAAGCGATCATCGGATTCAGCACTTCAGGTTCGAAGCGTTTTACCAGCGCCCCTTTATCGCGAATTTCTTTTACCAAATGCGGCTTCACCATTCTTCCGTTATTGGCTACTGCATTATAGAAAGTAAGGATTTGCAATGGCGTCATTTTGGTATCGTAACCATAGGCCATACTGCCTAAAGTTGTTCCCCACCAGTCGGCATCGCCTGGATATTTAAAATAAGGACGCCCTTCACCTTCAATCTCAATTCCAAGGGGCTTGTTCACGCCAAAACTGTACACGCGATCAACGTATTTTTTTGGATTGTCGGCATAGTGCCCGGTGATGATCTTCGCAGTACCGATGTTCGACGATTTCTCAAACACCTCTTTAACGGTCAACACTCCATAACCACCGTGATGACTGTCGCTGATAGTACGACCATTATTTCGCCAGGTACCGTTCCCGGTATCAACCACATCACTGGTATCCACTACTCCATCCTCGAGGGCGGCCATCAATGAAATAAGTTTAAAAGACGAACCCGGCTCAAAACAGCCACGATGCCCGAGGGCATAATTGTCTTTTTCGTAATAATCATCGTCTGATTTACCTAAATTGGCAATGGCTTTTATCTGACCGGTTTTAACCTCCATTAAAATGGCCGTTCCCCAGTCGCCTCCTACTTCGGTCAATTGTTTGTACAGCGAACTTTCAACAATATCCTGGAGTTTCACATTAATAGTAGTAATTACATCCATACCGTCTCGCGGCTCGATCTCGGTACGGATCACCCAGCGACCGGAGAGGTTTTGCTTGTAGCTAATGCCGTTTTGTCCTTTCAGGTAAGGTTCGTAAGCACGCTCCAAACCGGTATAACCGATCGGTCCGTTAATTTCTTCGTATTCGCCTTTATTCAGACTGCCGATTGTTCGTAATGCCAGCGGTCCCAGAGGATTAATCCGTTTGTTTTCCTGTTCAACAATCATTCCACCGCCAAAACGCCCACGACGCAGAATGGGAAATTTCTTCATTTCCTGAAGTTCCATGTAGTCCACTTTCCGGGGTGTGATCAGGAAACCGCGATTACCCGCATTGTAGGCAGAATTCAAACGGCGACGATATTCATATTTTGAGGCATCTTTAAAGAAATTGGATAGGTGCCAGGCCAGCGAATCGCTTTCGTTTTTGAAAACTTTCTTAACGCCCGGAGCAGCAAGATCCATGCGCACAAAAAATCCCGGTACCGACGAAGCCAGAATGCTTCCGTCATCGGCACAAATATTTCCGCGTGTTGGCGGAATAATTACAGTGTTCTCATTCAGGTTCTTTTCAATTTGCTGCCAGCGTTCGTTATTGATCTGCTGAACAGACACCAATTTAACGATCACCACCATCACAAAAAGAAAGAGGATGAAATACACCAATGCAAAACGGGTCAATATGGTTTTCCGAATTCCCACGATCTAATCTTCAGTTTCAACAATTAATTTTTTAGGCGGCCTAACCGATTCCGACAAACCGATTCCGGCTTCCTCAACTCTTTTTGCCACTTCTGACGGACGGCTTTCATCCATCAGTTTCGCTGAAATGGAGGCATGTTCGGCACGCAGTGCTTCCAGTTCTTTTTGCTCTTCACCGATCTGGCGAATGGTTTTTTCCGACCAATTGCGATTCATGATCAGTGCCAGTCCAAACATCGCCAGCATTACTACAAACGGGAATTGCTTCGAAATGCGCTCATCAGTAAGGATCGTTCCTCCGATAAGGGATTTCATCCCCGATCTTTTCCTGTTATTTGTTTTCTTCTCTGCCATTTTTAAATTTTTTCTGCCACACGTAATTTCGCACTTCGCGAACGTGGATTCGATTCCAGTTCTTCTTTTCCCGGAACAATCACTTTTCGCGTGATCACTTTAAAAGGCGATTGCACATTTCCGTAAAAATCTTTTTCAACTTTACCTTCAAAATTCCCGGCTTTCATAAAGTTTTTGCATAACCGGTCCTCCAGACTGTGGTAAGTGATTATCGCCAGTATTCCGCCGGGCCTTAATAAATCGAGTGTGGCTTCGAGAAACTCTTTCAGCGCCTCCATTTCTTCATTCACCTCAATGCGCAAAGCCTGAAAAACCTGCGCCAGGTATTTATTCTCAGTGGCCCTGGGTGCGCAAGTCGAAGCAATTTCTTTCAACCGAGTTGTGGTTTTTATCGCCTGATCTTTTCTTGCCTTTACAATTTCAATTGCCAACCGGCGTGCATTTTTAATTTCGCCATACATGCCAAAAATGTGCTGCAAGTCATCCTGCGCATATTCATTCACCACCTTCGTGGCATCATTTTGAGCATCACGATTCATCCGCATATCCAGATCACCATCGAAACGAAACGAAAAGCCGCGTTCAGCCACATCAAAATCATGCGACGAAACACCGAGATCTGCAAAAACAGCATCCACCTGGTCGACACCAAAATGCTTCAAGAAATTTTTTGCGTAACGAAAATTATGTCTGATAAAAAAAAGCCGGTCATCCTCAATGGCATTCCCGGCAGCGTCTTCATCCTGATCAAAGGCAAAAAGTCTACCTCCGTTCATTTGATCCAGAATCAGCCGGGAGTGCCCACCACCTCCGTACGTTGCGTCAATTACATCGTAGTTGTCGTTTAACCTGAGCGCCTCAATGCTCTCTCTGGCCAAAACAGGTATGTGATATACCTCGGTCATGGGCAGTAACTATTCCTCCTTCTTATCAATAAGTTTCAAAAGCTCCAGGTAATCCGCATCAGATACTTCCATATCAGAGGCAGTAACAGCTGCACTAAGCCGGATTGAAGTTTGCATCCCGATGAAAGTCACTTTGTCTTTCAGGTTGGCATATTCCAGAAACTCGTTCGGAATATTTATCCTTCCATTGGCAGCAACACCAACTTGTACAAAATTCTGAAAATAGAGCTGGAGCAGTTTGTCGTGCATTGGGTTGGTTTCGGGATTAAGTTTCTCCCTGAACCTTTCCACCTCTTTTTTCCAGGTGTCAACCGTGTGGAGATCCAGACATTTACTTCTGCGGTTACGCTCCACAACCACAAAATCGAGCTGCATTTCGCCTACGGCTTTCTTAAAAGCCGACGGAAGAACTACACGCCCTTTGTCGTCGATTGTAGCATTGTATTGTCCTGCAAAAGTTGCCATTTATGAGATTCCACTTTTTAGTTAAGCGTAAAAATACAATTTTATTCCATTTTATGCCACTCTATTCCAATTCATTCCACTTCAATTTTGCACTTTTTTGTTGATAACCTTTTCACTTCTTGTTAACAACAGGTTAATTTACTTTCAATGATCCACCTAATTATTTGAATTTCAACAACAAGAAAAGAGTAGTTATTTTTACAAACAACCGTTAATAACTCCATATTCAGGGCTCAATAAAATATTCCGGCCTGTGAATGGTGTGCCACTTACGTCCTAATCAGAGGTAGAAGCTCCAACGATTTACAGATAAGTGCCATCAAAATTTTACAGACTGACTGATTTTTACTTAATTGCTTTATCAAGAAATCGGGAATGGAAAAAGACAATACAAAGAATAAGGTTAAGCCCATAAACATTAGGGAAGTATTTGCCGAAAAGAGTCCCGGGCTGGCCCGATTTATTCCGGGTTTTATTTACCGGTTTCTGCACCGTATTCTTCACCTCGATTTTATTAACGAGATAATTGAAAAATATGGTCACCTGCAGGGAACAGCATTCGTGGACAGCGTAGTTGAAATGTTCAATGTAACGGAACATTTGCACGGACTGGAAAACATTCCCCGGGAAGGCAAGTTCATATTTGCCAGCAATCATCCACTTGGCGGTTTCGATGGTATGTTACTGATGAAAACGGTGGAAAATCAATTGGGTGAATTCAAATTCCTGGCTAACGATATTTTACTAAATATTCCGCAGCTCAGCCCTGTTTTTGTACCGGTTAATAAACACGGAGCACATGCCCGCGAGGCTGCACGGAAGCTGTCGGAAGTATACAATTCCGAAGCCCAGGTGCTTATCTTTCCATATGGACTGGCATCGCGAAAAGTAAATGGGAAAGTGACCGATCTGGAATGGAAGAAACATTTTATCACAAAATCCATTCAGCACAAGCGCGATGTTATTCCCGTTTTTATAAGCGGAAGTAACACCAATCGCTTTTATCGATTTGCTAAAATCAGAAAGTTTCTGCGCATAAAGTGGAACCTGGAAATGTTTCTACTGCCCGATGAAACTTACCGGCACCGGAATACCGATGTTCACCTTTATTTTGGCAAGCCCATTTCGTACAAAACCTTCGATGCAGGCAAAAACCACAGTGCATGGGCAGCGTGGGTAAAGGAACAAGTTTATGAATTACCCGTAAAAATGAAGAGATGAAACAAAGACGAGAAGTCTTATTCCAGCGAAAAATATTTTTTTTCTTGTGAACTACCTGCTTAAAAAGGCGGTCGCGTATTAGCGTTAACAACAAATATTGAACGAATTAAAACACTTAAAGTGTCTTGCTTACACGGATTTTTTTAATTTTGTATTCCATTTTTCAAAAAGAGGGAATTTCGAAACGGCCAGAAACAGTTTGTTGAGATCTGAGTGTTTTTGTAAATAAAACAAAGAATGCACATGAAAGATATTGTAAAACCTCTGCCGAGGGAAGAATTATATAGAGAGCTAACTCCGGAAAAACTTCTAAGAAAGACGAATAAGGGAGGGAATGAAATTTACATTGTAACCGCCCACGATTCGCCGGCCTTAATGCACGAGCTTGGTCGATTGCGCGAAATAACTTTTCGAGATGCGGGTGGCGGAACTGGAAAAGGAAGCGACATTGACAATTACGATACACAGGAAAAACCGTACAAACAGTTAATTGTATGGGACCCTGACGCCAAAGAGATTCTTGGAGGCTACCGATACATGCTTTGCATGGAAGCACCGACCGACGAAAACAATGATGTGCTAATGGCAACATCAAGAGTTTTTCATTTTTCGGAAGAATTCAAAAGAGATTATTTGCCCTATACACTAGAATTGGGCCGCTCATTCGTACAGCCGTCCTACCAATCGAGCAAAGCAGGTGCTAAAGCACTTTTTGCCCTCGACAATTTGTGGGACGGACTTGGTGCATTAACAGTTGATCATCCCGAGATAAAATATTTCTTTGGTAAGATCACGATGTACGAGCACTTTCACAGCGAAGCCCGGAATCTGATTCAGTATTTCTTTAAAAAATATTTCCGCGATAAGGAAAACCTGGTTTATCCGAAAAATCCTGTTGAGTTCGACATCGACATGGAAGCGATGAGCAATCTCTTCAACGGGAAAAATTATTCTGAAGACTATAAGATCTTGATTCAAAGTGTACGCGAGTTTGGCGAAAATGTGCCACCACTCGTCAATGCATACATGAACCTGTCGCCATCGATGAAAACCTTTGGCACCATCAGGAATGAGAAATTTGGTAATGTCCTGGAAACAGGAATCATCGTTACCATTAGCGATATTTACGAAGTAAAAGTCGACCGACATATTGAAACTTACATAAAAGACAAGGAAGACAACGATTTTCCGACACCTGAATAATGGTAGAGTACTACTCAAAACACCCGAGGATTCTTGTTGCCGTTGATTCCATAATATTTGGATTTAACGAAAACGACTACGAATTAAAAGTTCTTCTCTTAAAAAGAAAATTTGAACCTGCCCGTGGCCGCTGGTCGCTAATGGGTGGCTTTGTAAATCCTAACGAAAGCCTTGACAGTGCGGCCCAACGTATTGTTGAAACCCTTACCGGGCTTGAAGATGTTTACATGGAGCAACTCTACTCATTTGGAGAACCAGACCGCGATCCCGGCGGACGGATTATTTCTGTTTCGTATGTGTCGCTGATAAAAATCAACGAGTACGACCGGGAACTTGTGAAGAAACACGGCGCTTACTGGATACCATTGTCCGAAATACCTGAACTGATCTTTGACCACAGTGAAATGGTAACAAAAGCTTTGCGCAAATTAAGGATCAGGGCACGAACACAGCCTATCGGATTTGAATTGTTACCCGAGAAATTTACCATCCCGCAATTGCAGCGCCTGTACGAGGCCATTTACCAAAAACCTTTCGACAAACGTAATTTCCGCCGCAAGGTGCTGGCCATGGGTCTGCTCGATAAACTCGAGGAGAAAGAAAAAGAAACCTCAAAAAAGGGGGCTTTCTATTACAAATTCAACACCGAAAAATACGAGGAATTGCTGCAAAGGGGATTCAACTTTGAACTCTAAACTCTGAACTTGAAACTAGTACGCTCTTTCGTCTTTCCCTTCCACATAGTTGATGAAGGATGAATTCACTACCCTGTTTCCACCCGGAGTCGGGAAGTTTCCGGTAAAATACCAGTCGCCCAAATCATTCGGACAGGCTTTGTGCAGGTTCTCAATCGACTGATAAACAATCTCCACCTCGGCTTTACAATCCTCGGGCTTGAGTAATTCAGCAATTTTAGCGGAGATCTCTTCAGCAGTAAACGGTTTGTAAATTTCGCGAACGTAATTTACAATCTCTTCTTTGGGCAGGTTCTCCTGTTCCTTGCACTTGTTGTAAACATCCTTAATTAACCCTTCTTTTCCATGGTCTTTTAACAACTCAATCGCCGCATTAAAAGCAATGAATTTATCGAGCCGCGCCATGTCAATTCCGTAACAATCAGGATAACGAATTTGTGGTGCCGAAGAAACCACAATTATCTTTTTCGGATTCAGACGATCCAGAATTTTAAGGATACTGTTTTTAAGTGTAGTGCCGCGTACAATAGAATCGTCGATGATAACAAGCGTATCCTTATCGTTTTTAATGATTCCGTAGGTCACATCATAAACGTGAGCCACCAGGTCATCACGGCTGGCGTCGTCGGCAATAAACGTTCGCAGCTTAACATCCTTAATGGCAATTTTTTCCACCCGAGGCTCGAACGACAGAATGCGCTTGATCTCTTTATTGTCAAGCGATCCGTTTTTCGATTGTATCTGCTCGATCTTCCAGTCAACCAGGTGATGTCTGATCCCCTCGACCATTCCGTAAAAAGCTGTTTCTGCGGTGTTAGGAATGTAGGAAAAAACAGTATTTTCGAAATCGTAATCAACCGCTTTAAGCACGATTGGAGTGATCAATCTACCCAGTTCTTTTCGTTCTTCGTAAATTGCCTTGTCGCTACCTCGCGAAAAATAGATACGCTCGAAAGAACACGATTTGCGTTTATGTGGCACACGCACCATTTCGCGACTGATTGTACCATCTTTCTTTACAATCAATGCTTCACCGGGCGCTACTTCGTTCACTTTCGAGTGATGCACATTCATTACGGTCTGAATAACCGGCCGTTCGGAAGCGATTACCACAATTTCATCATCGTAATAATAATGAGCAGGACGAATTCCCCAAGGATCGCGGACAACAAAAGCATCGCCATGACCAATCAATCCTGCCATGGCATAACCTCCATCCCAATCTTTTGAGGCGCGTTCCAGGATATTCTGAATATCCAGGTTCTCTTCGATCAATGGTGATATTTCAGAATTGCTGTATCCTTCGTTTTTATATTTTCTGAAAAGCAACTGATTCTCTTCATCCAGAAAGTGCCCGACTTTTTCAAGAGCTGTAACAGTGTCTGTATAGGCCTTTGGGTGCTGGCCCAAATCGAGCAGTACATCGAACAGTTCATCGGTATTGGTAAGGTTGAAATTACCGGCCAAAACCAAGTTTCTCGATTTCCAGTTGTTCTGACGCATTACAGGATGCGTAAATTCGATACTGTTCTTGCCAAAAGTACCGTAACGCAAATGCCCTAAATAAAGCGATCCGGCAAACGGGAAATTATTTTCTGCCCATTCCGGATCGTTAATATCTGCATCATGTCGTTTCGCTTTCTTCAGCGGTTTATTCAACTTATCAAAAACATTTTGAATTGGATTTGGATCCACCGACCGGATGCGGCTAATGTATGGATTTCCGGGCCCCAGGTTCGTCTTCAAACAAGCCACTCCCGCACCGTCCTGACCACGGTTGTGCTGTTTCTCCATCAGCAAATACAGTTTGTTGATACCGTATTTCCAGGTCCCGTATTTTTCTTGGTAATACGACAATGGTTTTAACAACCTGATAAATGCTATTCCACACTCGTGTTTAATCTGATCACTCATATTGCTTTGCTTTCAGCTGAGGAAAATTAATTATATCCGGCACAACAAAAGCAGTCGGATAATCTTTTTCAATTTTTTTGTAGAGTTTCCAGGCTTCGTTCTTTGTTCTGAAATCACCAACCCGGACCCTGAAATTTGGAGCCACAAATCTAATATAAACAGGGTAATCTGGGAATTCCGACAAGAAATCAACCTTGGTTTCCGTGGCCTTATCTAAAGCATTTTGATTGGAGCTAAAAAAGATCTCCACCCGGTAGCCTTCCATTCCTTCTCGCTCTTCATTTTTCTCGATGTGCCACCTCACCATTTTATCAAGGCGCGCGTCGCGTTCTACCTGCAAGTCGTTCAGCATAGAAACCTGCAATGAATCCTGCTGTACATCCTCCCCGCCAAACTCCTGAGCCACTGCTAACTGAACAGCAAAACATCCAATAAAAAAGAGAAAAAGAATCTTCATTAGTTCATCTCTTGAAGGTGCAAATATATATCAAAAACATATAAAACAAGCATACTAGCGGTAACAAGTACCTAGCGTTAATCTTTGGGTAAAATAGCAAATTTAAAGCATAAGTTGAATTCATTTTTTACATCGGTAATAAGTAATAACTTTGGTGCCGCTATACTTAAACTAACGAAGTTTGAAAGTTAATATTTTAAAGCAACATCATGGGAAAACTTGTTGAAGAGTTTAATGCTTACCGGGCCAAAATGAATGATAGGATCCTGGCTTCGGACAACAAAGTAATGAAACGTATTTACAGCCTCGACACGCTGACCTATCAGGAAGGCGCCTTAAGCACCAGGGTAAAAGAAATGCTGGGCCTTGCTACCTCGATGGTTTTACGCTGCGACGACTGTGTAAAATACCACCTTGAAAAATGTTACGAACAAGGTGTCACAACCGAAGAAATATTTGAGTTGTTTGGTGTTGCCAATTTAGTAGGCGGAACCATTGTTATTCCACACACACGAAGAGCGGTGGAATACTGGGAAGAATTATGCAATTCGTAATTTTCAGTGATCTTTTTCCAGATTTATTTGTTATCAATAGTCGATTAAACAGTAAAAAATGAATAAACTTTTTGCGATAACTTCATCGGGTAAAACCGAAAAATCCTTTCTTGATTTGCGTTTTGGCAAATGTGCCAACATTGTTCTTTTCGATCCGGTTAAAAATGTTTTTTCCATCCAGGAAAACACTTTTGTGGAGCAGGAACACAGTGGAATAAAGCTGGTAGAATTCCTTCAGAAACAAGGTGTAACAACAATTATAACGGGCGAGGTGGGCCCAATGGTGAGCAAAAAACTTGAAAAAGAAAAACTACAACTGGTGTTGCTGCACGAAGAGCGAATAAAGATCGAAGAGATCATGGATCGTATCAGCGAGCAGTAGGACGATACATTTCCCGGTTGATGATCGGGATCAGTGCCAGTTGAACGGCTTGCGTATACAATTCTGTTCGCGTTAATTTATCCTGTGTTAAAAGCCCAACTGCCCCCGACTTTTGTTTCGAATTGTGCTTTTTAAATATCCAATCGTTGGCTGTGCCCAATTCGTAGCCACTGTCAATTAATTCGCTCACTTGCGGCGGTAAATAAAACGTCGTTGTCCGCGATTCACCTTTCCCATTGCGACTCAACACCACTATCCATGCAAAAGCCGACAAATTTTTATAGTCTCGTTCAACTCCCCCTTCGATGCCAACCCAGTAATCGGCCGCCGGAAACAATTTTCTGATTTTTGCTGCCCGGTTACGCGCACCTTCCAAAGTCTCGGTGTCGCTCATGGGCTGATCTGAAACACCTGAATCCACAGTCATTCCCTGAACATCGACATCACTAAAATAGGTTTCAAATCCACTTTTTGTTGCATTTATTTTTACCGGATTTGCCGAAGCCACACATACTTTCATACACTTTTATTTTTTCTGAAAATAGGCATTTTTCAATCAAAAGAAATTATTGATTGCCTCTGAAAACGGGCAAACATTTATCACTTTGTTTATGAAACGGATTTACTATTTTCGTCAGTATAAATCACTAGAACATGAAAGTACGGAAAGCTACCATAAAAGATTATGAATCGATTGTAAATTTTCAGCAGGCAATGGCCCGTGAAACCGAAGGAATTGAATTGCGTATCGATCCGCTGGAAAAAGGTGTAAAGGCAGTACTTGAAGATCCTTCAAAAGGGATCTACTATGTTGCCGAAGTCAATAAGAAAGTGGTTAGTTCGCTGCTTACAACTTACGAATGGAGCGACTGGAGAAATGGTACTGTACTTTGGATTCAGTCGGTTTATGTAATGCCACAGTACCGCCGACGTGGCGTTTACCGTAACATGTATTCACACATTAAAAGTTTGGTACTCAGTTCCGACAATTTAATGGGAATTCGCCTGTACGCCGACAAATCGAACCTGGCTGCCCACAAAACCTACGAAAACCTCGGGATGAACCAGGACCACTATATTACGTTTGAGTGGTTGAAATAATTAAATAACGAGGATCGACAGGGCAGCAATTTAATTCGGAAAATCAGGAAATTTTGCCGTCAAAATCGTAAAAAACATTGAAATTCACTACTTATGAAATCGCTGACTCCTCTGGTGCGCGACCAGATCATTAAAGCGCAAAGGGCCGAAATAACCGAGTATCACATTTACAAGCGTCTCGCAAAACGAACAAAAAAAGAGACCAATAAAATCATTCTCGACAAAATTGCCGACGATGAGCTGTGGCACTACAACATTTGGAAAGACTACAGCAAACGAGAAGTAGCTCCCAGCAAATGGGACATCAAAAAATACTACTGGATTTCGCGCATTTTTGGATTGACATTTGGATTGAAGATTATGGAACGTGGAGAAGAACGTGCCCAGATCAATTACAATGAAATTGGAAAAGAAATCCCCGAAGCATTAACCATCAGCCACGACGAAAATAAGCATGAACAGGAATTGATCGCCATGATTGATGAAGACCAGTTGAAATACATTGGCTCGATTGTTTTGGGGCTGAACGATGCTTTGGTTGAGATCCTCGGAACGTTGGCCGGACTAACTTTTGCACTTCAAAACAACAAATTGGTTGCACTGGCAGGCATTATTACCGGAATTGCCGGAGCACTTTCAATGTCCTCTTCGGAATACCTTTCCAACAAATCAGAAGGGAAGGTTGAGGGCGCCGTAAAATCAGCCATTTTCACAGGACTCGCCTATGTTTTTGCCGTAGTCTTCCTGGTTGTTCCTTATTTTATTTTCGGATCGCCTTTTACCAGTTTGGCCGTCGCGGTAATCGATTCCATTTTTGTGGTATTTCTGTTTACATTTTACATTTCGGTGGCCAACGAACAACCATTCCGCAAACGATTTGTTGAAATGGTTACACTGAGTACAGTAGTAGGATTAATTTCGTTTGGACTTGGTTACCTGGCACGTATTGTTTTTGGTATTGAAGTATAGAAATATTGAGCACGTATCTACATAAATTAATTGCCCGCGGCGAGCATCAGCAGCAAGATTTTAAGTATTGCATCAACGATTCGAAAAAAATCGCAAAATCGCTTGTTGCTTTCGCAAATACTGATGGTGGCAGGTTACTGATTGGCGTAAAAGACAATGGTAAAATTGCCGGGATCAGCAGCGACGAAGAATATTACATGATCGAATCGGCGGCTAAAATTTACAGCAAGCCTGCCATCGATTTTACAACACGCCAGTGGAAGGTGGAAGGGAAAACAGTACTTGAAATAGGCATTGAACCGGGCGAAGAAAAACCCTATTTTGCCAGAGATGAAAACGGAAAGTGGCTCGCGTATATACGGGTAGCCGACGAAAATTTCCTGACTCACCGCATCCAGATCGAAGCCTGGAAAAAACAAAAAAGCAGCAAGGGAATTTGTTTTACTTACTCCGACGACGAGCGTTTTCTGATCAATTACCTGCAGAATTATCCTTACGTTTCATTTTCAAAATTTATGCGACTGGCTGAAATCACAAGAAAAAAAGCCACCGAGATACTCAGTAATTTTGTGGTCATTGATATTATTCGGATTCACACCGGCGAAGAAGGGACTCTTTTTAGTTTGAATGAGGATTTTGACCGAAACGAACTGGACAAATTTTCTTGACAGGATATTAATAAAATCTTAGCAGAATTTTATTGTTAATATGTGAGACAAACACAAAGAATTAAATACTTTTGACTGTTCAATTAATTTAAAAAAATGACAAGATATCTTTTAATACTATTTGTTCTCGTTTCAGCGGGATGCAATTCACGGGCGCAGGATGCCTACATGGATGCCAGTGCAGAAGCAAAAGAAAAAACGTATTTGGGCGGCGAGGCTTACAAAGTAAAAACTTACAAGCAGAATTTTAAAGCGGAGAAACCCAAAAACATCATCCTGATGATTGGTGACGGGATGGGAGTATCGCAGGTATTTGCCGGACTTACTGCCAACCACGGAAACCTTTTCCTGAGCAATTTTAAACACATTGGTTTTTCGAAAACGCAATCTGCCGACGATTACATAACCGACTCAGCTGCCGGAGGTACTGCCATTTCATGCGGTGTAAAAACATACAACGGAGCCATTGGCGTGAATACCGACACAGTAGCTGTTAAAACTATTTTGGAAGAAGCAGAAGAAGTAGGCCTGTCAACCGGTCTGGTTTCAACCTCGGCAATTACGCACGCCACACCGGCTTCGTTTATTGCACACGAACCCAGCCGGGGAATGTACGAGGCCATTGCTGCCGATTTCCTGAACACCGATATCGATGTGTTTATTGGTGGTGGTAACGACCATTTTACAAAGCGTCAAGACAAAAGAAATCTGCTAAGTGAACTTGAAGCAAAAGATTATCAGGTGGAACATGACATGGATAAAATTGCCATGGTAAAATCAGGTAAGCTGGTAGGTTTAACTGCCGGTATCCATAACGGCCGTGTGGCTGAACGCGGTGATATGCTTCCCGTTGCTACAAATACTGCACTGAATATTCTGGATAACAACGATAAAGGATTCTTTTTAATGGTAGAAGGCTCGCAGGTTGACTGGGGCGGCCATGCCAACAGCAGCATTTATATTGTGGAAGACATGCTCGATTTTGATAAAACCATTGGTAAAGCTTTAGACTTTGCTGCCAACGACGGTGAAACATTAATTGTTGTGACTGCCGACCACGAAACAGGAGGGCTGGCCATTGCCGGTGGCGATATGAACTCCGGAATGGTGAAAGGAGAATTTACTTCGAAAGGACATACCGGTGTTATGGTTCCGGTATTTGCATATGGTCCGGGTGCAGAAGAGTTTACAGGTATTATGGATAATACCGATTTATATAAAAAAATGAAATCGTTGCTTTTGGGGCAATAAAGAAATAAAGTAGATTAAAGACGACCGGAATCTGAGTTACGCTTGGTTCCGGTCTTTTTTATGAAAATTAACCATAGTTTTTTATCTTGCCACCGAATTTCTACCAAATCAAATCGATGAAAGAAGCGCTTGAGGTATTAGATCATATCAGATTAAATTTCTCTCCTACCGGACTATTTGCACTTAATGTTACCATCGCGTTTATCATGTTTGGTGTAGCGCTTGACATTAAGTTCGAGCATTTTAAAGAACTGGCCATGCGCCCCAAAGCTGTTCTGGTTGGAGTAATTTCACAGTTTTTCCTGTTACCGGCCGTTACGTTTCTGTTTATTCTGGTTTTAAATCCAACACCAACGGTTGCCCTGGGAATGATTTTGATATCCGCTTGTCCGGGTGGTAATATATCCAACTTCATGAGTGCCATGGCGAAAGGTAACCTGGCACTTTCGGTTAGTTTAACAGCCATAGCAACGCTGGCAGCCACATTCATGACACCCATAAATTTTGCGCTCTGGGGAAAATTTTACATCAATTTTTACAACAGCAGCGGGGCTACAGATCTACTCGTCCCTATAAAAATTGAATTTGTGCAAATGGTGCAAACCGTAGTGATATTATTAGGAATACCAGTAGTTGTCGGACTGCTGTTTTCGCAATATTTACCCAAACTAACAGCAAAAATAAGAAAGCCAATCAGGCAACTTTCCATACTTATTTTTATAGCTTTTGTAATTATTCTATTAAGCGCTAATTTCGATCATTTCCGAAGATTTATTCACCTGGTTTTCCTGATTGTTCTTATTCATAATGCACTGGCATTGCTTTCGGGATATTCAATAAGTTCACTGGCGCGTCTGCCACGTATCGACCGAAGAACGATTACGATTGAAACCGGCATTCAGAATTCAGGATTGGCTCTGGTATTAATGTTCAATCCCAAAATATTTCCTCCCGAACTTGAACTTGGCGGCATGACAATTATTGCAGCCTGGTGGGGAGTTTGGCACATATTAAGTGGTTTTGGTGTCGCGTACCTCATGTCGCGTTATCACCTCAGCAAGTCGTTTAAAGTATAAATTCAGCAACAAATGAAATACGAAAAGTGGTCGCCGGGTTATTGGGTATTAAAAAATATTGTACGCTTTGCCGACCTGATCATTCATAAAAGAATTACAATAAACGGGAAGGAAAAGATTCCGAGGGACAAACCGATCCTGTTTGCGCCAAATCATCAGAATGCTCTTAGCGATCCGATGGCCGTTTTGTTATATACCCCGTACCAGCCGGTGTGGCTGGCCCGTGCCGATATTTTCAAAAACAAGATCGCCGCTGCTATTTTGCGTTTCATGAAAATTATGCCGGTGTATCGCATCCGCGACGGGAAAGATCAGATGGCTAATAACGATACCACCTTCAACAACTCCATAAAAGTTTTGAAAAGCAACGGTGCCCTCGCACTTTTTCCTGAAGCAGCACACTCGGGAAAACGTCAAATGCTGGCACATAAGAAAGCTGTGCCGCGAATCGTTTTTATGGCCGAAGAAAAATCGGATGAAAACATCGATATTCACATTATACCTACCGGGATTTACTATAGTAGTTACTGGAAATTTAACCGCAGCGTTCTTGTTAATTTTGGGGATCCGGTACTGGTGAACAATTACCTGGAAGAATACCAGAACAATTCGAATGCGGCCACCATGGCTTTGCGCGAAAAGCTCTACGAGGAAATTGATAAACTAACGATCAACATAAGAAGTAAGGATCATTACCACGATATCGAACTTATCAGAGAGTATTATGGAAAAGAATTCCTGAAGCGTCAGGGCATTAAAAATACCCCGGTCAACCTGTTTTATTCCGACCAAAAACTGAGCCGGCAACTGGATATTCTGGAAAATGAAGCGCCGGAAAAAATAAAAGACCTGGCCCATTCTGCCCGCAAGTACCAGAAAACATTAAGAAAGCGACACCTTAGAAACTGGCTGCTTGATAAGCCCGAAAATAATGCATTGAAAATTGTTGTCAATAAACTGGTTCTCATAATCGGTCTACCGTTCTTTTTATTTGGCTTCACTTTTAACGCCATTCCATTTTTTGCCATCGACAAAATTGTACGTGCAAAAATCAAAGATGTGGCATTCTGGAGTACTTTTTCGCTGTTGTTGGGAATAATACTTTTCCCGATTATTTATCTGCTCGAAATTTGGGCTGTTTCGGGTTTAATACCCGGAACCTGGTTGAAATTATTGTTCCTGGTTTCGCTGCCATTTGCAGGAAAAATTGCCTTCAACTGGTTTATATTGCTTCGCAAAACCTGGGGCAGAGGAAACTTGCTCAACCTGTGGATATTCAACAAAAAAGAATACCACAAGATTATGGAGTTGAAAAAAGAATTGTATGCAAAACTCGATACCTTGATTAAGGCATAAATTTTGACAAGCAACTCCCAATTTAGAAAACGATTATGAATTCAAACATTAATAATCTACTGATTGCCGGCATACTGCTTTTTATGTTGGCCGGGGGCTGTAGTAAAGATGAAACTCCCGATCCCGAACCACCGGAAAATGAAAAGACTTTTATTTCTTCGGTTGATATTTCACGGTACCCCGAAATCATGTTGAGCGATCCTGTTTTTTACGATCAAAATAACCGGGAGAAGGACATGTTGACCATCCTGAAAGAAAGCGGGGTAAATACGATCCGCTTGAAATTGTGGATCGATCCGGCTGATGGACATGCAGGTTTTGCGGAAGTAAAACAATTTTCGCAAACACTGCACAGCAAAGGATTTAAAACCTGGCTCACCGTGCATTACTCCGATACCTGGGCCGATCCGGGAAAGCAGGAAACGCCGGCACGCTGGCAAAACCTGGATTATCCGAATTTAATGGACAGCATGAGCGCTTATACCACAAAAGTAGTGGAAGAAATGTCGCCCGATTTTATCCAGATCGGTAACGAGATCAACTCGGGGTTTATGCATCCTATAGGAAACAGCAACAACTTCGATCAGTTTAAAGCCCTACTCGATGCCGGAATTGAAGCAGTGCGCAACACAAATTCAACAACAAAAATAATGTTGCATTATGCCGGATTTAACGGTGCCAGCCTTTTTTACAACAAACTCAAAGACCTTGATTTTGATATTATCGGACTCTCCTACTACCCTTGGTGGCACGGAAAAGATATTTCGAAACTGGAATCGACTATGAAGCAGTTAAGTACAAGCTACGACAAGGATATAATTGTTGCAGAAACTTCTTATCCGTTTACGTTCGAATGGAACGACTGGACCAACAACATCATTGGCACTGAAGATCAGTTGATATTACCCGATTATCCGGCAACTTCAATAGGACAACAGGAATTTATTCGCGCAATACGAACCATTTCGTGGGAAAATGTGGAACATGGATTGGGATTTTCGTATTGGGGTGGCGAGCAAATTGCCTGGAAAGGTCCCGAAGGCACCGACGCATCGCCCTGGGAAAACCTGGCCCTTTTCGATTTCAACAATAAAGCCCTGCCCGTTTTAAATGAATTTGATTCGGAATAAACAATAAATAGAAGAAGGACCGTTTTGCTTCTATAACAATCTTTACGTGAATTGTTATTATTCTTAATAATTTATTCAACCTTATTTTCAGATCTGCAACTAGCTCGACTGCTGAATTAATATTTCACTATTTTATGAATCCCAAGCGATCCGTTGTCCTGCTCAACTTTGAATAAAAATACTCCGTGCAGTTTAGAAGGAAGTGAGATAGTTAAGCGTTTTCCTGCATTTCCCTGCCATTGTTGAATTAAGGAGCCATTCAGATCGAAAAGCTGAACATTTTTTATGACGCGATCAGAACTTACAGTGATTTTTCCTGCGCTCGGATTGGGATAAACTTCTAATTCCGGATTTTCAAATACAGGTGTTGATACCAGAAAATCGCCACTGTTTTGTTCGAACCGATAAGCAAATTGCTGAAGGTACTGGTTGGCAACATCCGGATCATGAATTATCAGTGTATTTTCGTCGTTGCGTTCATCGGCCGAATTACTCCAGTTGTGGCTTCCGGTAATTACCTGAGCATCGGAAGACGGATTGTTCGCATCGATAATGGCCAACTTGTGGTGCAGTAATCCCGGGGCAGTATCATCAAAAACAAATTTTCCTGCCGGAAGTGTGTTAGTCAGGGCATCGTTCACGTAATCAACGTTCGAATTTTCCTCATCGTTTAACACATGCACTTTTACACCGCGCTGATATGCATCTGTAATAGAACCGGCCAAATCGGAGCGGGTGATCAACATGGTTTCCACATAGAGATTGAAGTCTGCGGTACCAATGGCATCGATTATTTTTTGGTTGGTATGATCGGAAGGACTAAAATAACATTCCACCCGATTGCCGCCAATCACAAGCTCGTGAGGTGTATTATCTGATTTATCTTCGCCAAACAAAGCTTTTAAAGCATTGGGTTGATTGGTATTGCTTCCCCACATTTCTTCAAACTCCATTTTGTAGGTTTTAGCCAAGGACTGATCCTGGATGAAGATCATATTATTAGCATCGGAGTATAGTTGCCCCGGAGTCAAATTTGTAGACCCCGACCACACCCACGCTTTACCGGCATTGGCATGATTCGCATCGATGACGGCAAATTTGTTATGCATAATTCCGCTTTGTTCTCCTTGGATTTCAGGTCGTTCCAGTACCGGAATTTCATCCGACAAATCGTAAATACTGGCATGCGTTGTCGATTCGCAGGTAATTACTCTGATTTGCACTCCACGTTGTTTAGCCGCATTTAAGGCATTTTTTACAGTATTATTATCGAAATTGTAGATGCTTAAATCGATAGCTTGTTCAGCACGATTGATATAGGCCGCCAGCGTATCTTCCATGTAACTTCCAATGTAATTTGCCATTGTTTCGGCAGCCAGTGTTTCATCAACATCTGTATTAAAATAAACATGTACTTTACCTGTTGAATTCGACTCGGTGATGTAAATTCCAACAGTACCGGAAACAGTGTCGTTCCCCAACACCATAAACGGCTGCGCATAAACAATTTCCGACGGGTTTAATCCGGTAATTTCAGCAATATGATAATTATGCTCGTCAGATGTGGTTGAATCGCCTTGCTTAATATTTGTTAGGGTATTAACGGAACTTCCGTATCGAACAAAAGGTGTACCACCCGAATCGGTCTCCCAACCCAGAAGAACCGAATTTTGTGATAAACTGATCACCTTAACCGGCGTCAGAAAATTAATGGGGCTCTCCGTAATAAAGTCATCCATGGTTCGCGGCAACAATTGATATCCGCTTCTGGTATCATTTGATACAGTTGAAAACTGAGAACAAATTGCCACTAAGGAAAATTCCTCGGTTGGAATTGGTTGGCCAACAATCGGACTGGCAGAATTTACACGAAGTTCTCCCGTTAGGCCACCATCAGTAAATCCATAATTCCTATTGCCGGCAAATGTACCGCCAACATCCACCATCGAAATATGATGTACAGTAATTAATTGTCCTTCATAGTCTTCTCCAATTTGATCAATCGTAAGTTCTATTGGGTCTGGTAAATCGAGACCACTTTTATGAACAGAGAACGAAGAAACAGGATTTATTTCCAGTAAATTTCTGTAGTCATCCAGAGCACCTGTAACGGTTATTGAATCACCGGGATTTACATCTGAAAGTTGATAATCATAAACACCGATTCCTCCGGTTTCATCCTGCATGTATCGAATCGCTCCCAATTCATCACCGTTGGTAATAATTCCTGAAACCGTTACAACACTTCCAACACTTTGATTTCTTGCATCGCCAATTTTAGTTTGTGCACTGGCAAAAAGCGTTAACGCTGATAATAAAAGAAATAATAAAGATCGTCTCATGGATTTTTAAATTAAAGACCCGAAAGTATAAATTTTCAAGTGTTTTAATTTAAAATACCTTTAATTTCTCGAGATCATCAGCTTTTTCGAGATCAACTTTTCTTCCGATGTTTTAATTTGAAGAATGTAGATTCCGTTGGGGATGGAATTAAGTTTTATAGTTTTCTTTTGTTCCGGAAAATCAAATTGCTTTCTCAAAACCTCTTCCCCGGTAATATTCACCAGCCGAACTTCAACCATTCTTTTTGTTTGAAAATCGATGGTTACCTGGTTGTTCTTCACAGGATTTGGATAAACTTTGAGATCAGACTTAAGTTCTTCATTGGAAGAAAAGCTATCCTCCCACCCTGTGTTGGCCAGCAACTGAAATGGAACTATAAATATGAATAATGCAAGTATTAACTGTTTCATGAATTCTAATTTTAATGACTTAAAACATGTAATGCAAATAACATGCCTTTATTAATACCGACAGCAAAACATTAAAATAGTTGCAATGCAGCGTCAAGATCTTCGGGTGTATCTATACCAATGGTTCGGAAAGTAGTTTCAGCCGTTTTAATTTTATACCCGTTTTCGAGCCAGCGCAATTGCTCGAGCGATTCGGCCAGTTCAAGCGGAGTTTGTTTTAGCTGAGTAAGTTCCTGAAGTGTTTGGACACGAAAAGCATACAACCCAATGTGTGCCCAAAACGAATGCTTTAAGTGCCATTCAGCGTTATTCTCTCCTCTAAAATAAGGTATTGGCGAACGGCTAAAATACAGTGCATTCTGTTTATTGTCCACGACAACCTTTGGCCGATTGGGATTCAAAAGTTCTTCCTCCGATTCAATTTTTTTCACCAAGGTAGCCAGCTCAACATCACCATCTTGAAAACAGTTTTTCAGCACTTCGATTTGTTCGGGTTTAATAAAAGGCTCGTCGCCCTGAATGTTGATCACGACATCGAATTCGGCATTTTCGCCAACAATACGGGCAGCTTCGGCACAGCGATCGGTACCACTTTGATGCGTTGGCAGCGTTTTCACCACCTTTCCGCCAAAGGCCTCAATGGCCTCAATAATCCGGTCGTCGTCGGTAGCCACCCAAACCAAATCCAATGCTTTTGATGCATTCTCATACACCCACTGAATCATTGGTTTGTCCTTGATCATCGCCAAAGGTTTTCCGGGGAAACGTGTCGACTGATAACGAGCCGGGATAATGCCTGCAAATTTCATAAATGACATATTTAATTCAACGTTTTGCTGAGAAGCAAAGATAGTGATGCCTGAGAATTGCACGCGTTAATCGTGCCTTAAAAAAGAATGCGAAAAACTAAAAAAGCTTAATTGATTGGATCCAAATTATAAAGCCGCCGAAAAATTGTAAATTTGCGCTTTGTAATTCCCGCGGAAATTTCAACCCACGGAGAATTCATAGCTAAAGCATTTTGTTTCTGCAAAATGAAACAGAAAGACGATTATTTTTTACGACATGGATTTACAAACGATAAAGCAACGTTTCGAAATTATAGGTAATTCTGCGGGATTAAACCGGGCCATTGAAGTGGCAGTGCAGGTTGCACCCACTGATCTTTCGGTTCTGATTACAGGAGAGAGCGGTGTGGGTAAAGAAATTTTTCCGCAGATCATTCACCAGTTCTCAAGCCGCAAACACGGTAAATACATCGCGGTTAACTGTGGTGCCATTCCGGAAGGAACCATCGATTCCGAACTCTTTGGACACGAAAAAGGAGCCTTTACCGGAGCACTTTCCGATCGTAAGGGTTATTTTCAGGAGGCAGATAGCGGAACTATTTTTTTAGATGAAATTGGAGAGTTGCCGCTTTCAACCCAGGTACGACTTTTAAGGGTACTTGAATCGGGTGAATTTATCCGGGTTGGTTCTTCAAAAGTAATTAAAACCAATGTTCGTGTTATTGCTGCAACCAACGTAAACATTCCGAAAGCTATTGAAGAAGGACAGTTTCGGGAAGATCTTTATTACCGTTTAAATACGGTGCCCATAAACGTTTTGCCGCTTCGCGAACGTTCGGACGATATAAATTTGCTATTCAGGAAATTTGCACGCGATTTTGCCGAAAAATACCGCATGCCGCCGGTTCGACTTACCGACGATGCCCGAACTCTGCTCAACAATTACCGCTGGCCGGGAAACATTCGACAGCTAAAGAATGTCACCGAGCAGATTTCAATTATTGAACAGGATCGCGAAATTCCGGGCGATGTTTTGCGTCATTATTTGCCTAATGAAGGAGGTGCCAACCTGCCAGCTATATTTGCACGTACCGAAAGTAACCAATCGTTTGCCAACGAGCGCGAGATCCTTTACAAAGTGCTTTTCGATATGAAAAACGATATGAACGACCTGAAAAAGCTGGTACTCGATTTAATGGAAAATCGCGAGGCACCAATTTCAGGCGATCAGGCGAAGATCATCCGTAATTTGTACCACGACGAAGACAGTCATTTACCAAAGGAACCTGCGCACAATCCGATTCATATTTCGCATGTCGATAAAGAAAATATTCAGGATACAGAAGAATTTGTTGAAGAATCGCTTTCTTTGGCCGACAAGGAGATAGAACTGATTAAAAAAGCTCTGGAAAAGCACCGTGGAAAACGAAAATATGCCGCCCAGGAACTCGGAATCTCCGAAAGAACGCTTTACCGGAAAATTAAAGAATACGACATTAAGGGATAGTTTTATGTGGAGAAAAATTTTATTGGTTAGCATGTTGGCCATGATCATTGGAAGCATCTCGCAATCGTGTAAAATAAGTTATTCCTTTACGGGTGCCAATCTTTCACCCGAGGTTAAAACTTTTGCCGTTTATTATTTTCCGAACCGCGCACGACTGGTAAATCCAACATTAAGCCAGAGTTTTACCGAACAACTGCGCGAAAAACTGCAAAGGCAAACATCGCTGAATGAAATGTCGGAAAACGGGGACATTGAATTTGAAGGACAAATTACGGGTTACGAGTTCAGGCCAATGGCTGTTCAAAAAGACGACCTGTCATCGCAAACGCGATTAACGATCACCATAAAAGTGAAATATACCAATCACAAAGTTCCTGAAGACGATTTTGAGACCAACTTTACAGCTTACGAAGATTTTGACAGCAGTTTACCCATCAGCTCAGTTGAAGATGAACTTACGACTGCCATTATCGAAAAATTGACCGAAGATATTTTTAATGCTACCATTGCAAACTGGTAATTATGGATAAAGAACAGCTTAAGAAATACTTACGCCATGAATTGCCCTTTACAGAAGAATCGCTGGATCAGTTACATAGATTAATAACCGATTTACCATGGTTTCAGGCAGGTTGGATGCTGTATTTAAAAAACCTGAAAATATTGAATTCGCCTGATTTTGAATCGGTTCTGAAGAAAGTAGCCATTTTAGTGCCCGATCGCAGGCAACTTTATAAATTTCTAAACAACGAAATTAAGCTTTCCGAAACGTCAGGTTTAGGCGACACCAATCATCACGACTATCACCTCGATGGACAAAACGTATCTGCGGGTGACTCTTTAATCGATCGTTTTTTAAGTTCAGGCCCCGGTATTCGACAAAAGAAAGGTCCTGAAAATGCTACGGAAGACACAAGAAATAACCACATTATTAAAAAAAGCGTAGAAGAAAGTGATGACTTAATTACAGAGACTCTGGCCAACATTTACTTTGAGCAAAAAAATTACGAAAAAGCTTTGGTCGCCTATGAAAAATTAAGTTTGAAATATCCGGAAAAAAGTATTTACTTTGCAAGCCGAATTAAAGAAATTGAAGTTATAAAGAATAATACTTAGCAAGATGTATATTTTAATTACCGTATTACTTTTTATTGTTTGCATCCTTTTGGTATTGATTGTATTGGTACAAAATTCAAAAGGCGGAGGTTTAGCAAGCAACTTTCAGTCATCAGGTCAGGTAATGGGTGTGCGTAAAACCACCGATTTCCTTGAAAAAGGTACGTGGGTACTTGCTGGTGCATTACTATTCTTATCGGTTGTTGGCGCCGGTTTTATTCCTCGCGATGAAATTGATGCCAATCAGTCGCGTGTACAGGATCAGATTGAAACTGCAGTTGATCCAACTCAGGTTCCAACATTCCCCACTGCACCGCCTGCAACAAACGATGCAACTCCGGCAACAAACAACAATGCAACTCCGGCTAACAATAACGATGAAGACGGAGAGAACTAAGAAAAAGATTTCTTACAGAAAGAGCCATGTGTTTAAAACACATGGCTCTTTTTTTATTTGTCTTTCGGATAACAATAACATTTGTATCCAACATTTTTTAAAGCAACTGTTACTCCTTTTACAAGGTAAAACGCGGCGATAATTCCTCTGACTCAACAACAATAGGAACCTTCATTCGTGCATCAAACGATACATCGAAGTTTGACCAGCCTGACAGCCGAATAAAAACAAATATTCTCGGATTACTATCCATTTCTTGAATCACAGGAACGAGCACCTCGTCAATGTCTATGGTAATGTTCGAAGAAGTTAATACTTCTCCGTCTTTTAACAGATCAACCGAAGGCTGCATCTCAAACTCTGTGGAGCCAAACTTACCATATCCCCACTCCAGTGCAAGCGAATGAATTTCTTCAAATTCACCAATACCATCGAAATGAAGTTTGGCACCGGAGCCCGGAACAACGCCCATAATCATTCCCGGACAATCTTTTACATTATCTTTATTGCCCAGGCAAAATGCTGCGCTTCCGTCAAAAGAATAAAGATCCATTGGACTTGCCGCACTTTCAATCATAACGGCTTCAAGAGGAATAGGAACATCTAATTCGGCGCTGGTTTCAGTGCTTTCATTCACATCTTCGCAGGCCAATAAAGGTATCAGCAAGATACCCATCCAAAAAAGTTTTCTAAGTTTCATGACATATAATGTTTTCTGTTATTGACAACACCCGTGTTTTCGGGCTCGAATTTTTCTCATTGAAATGCGCTGACCGTAAAGTCGCATTTTGATCAGAATTGGGTAGCGTCGACTAACCTTAAATTACAAAAAAAAGACTAAAAAGTCAATATTCCAGGGCCGGATTATTCGAAAATTTTAAGCTTGAATGGCCCTATCGGTAATCATTAATGGTTAAAGACGGGACAAGATGAGTAATGTTTTCATGCAATGGACTTTGAGGGACTGTCTTATTCAAGTGTTATATCCTAAGTTTCTAACTGAACCAAGGTTGGCATTTTTTAAGACAATAAAAAAACTATACTATTTTAATGGATTACCAACGGACCATTCAAGTTGTATTTTGTACTGACGCTACACTTCGATAACATCTTTTTCATCATTTTAACGGCGGTATGAAGAATTTTCGCCTTAGAACGCTGTTCTTTAGTTTCAAATGTACGGCAAGAATGAAGGGCATGTATAGCAATTTTGATTCAATTTATTGCATTTTTGGATCTTTTTTTCTTTTTATCTTTATTCGCGCTAAATGCTGAAGAATAACACAATAAATCTGAAGCTTATAGTTCGATGGTTTGAATGTATTCCGTTGGATTCAGGCCGAAACGTTTTTGAAAACACTTGGTGAAATACGAGGGGCTGCCAAAGCCCGATTCAAAAGCCACTTCCGAAATGTTTCCGTGGCGAACACGGATAAGATCGATGGAACGATCGAGGCGGTAATCCTTTATAAACCTGTTGGGTGATTTGCCGGTGAGTTCCATCATTTTTCGGTAAATCTTCGATTTGCTGTAGTTCAGCGATTTCGCCAAATCATTAACATGCAAATTCTCATCCTTCCATTTTACTTCCAGACAATCCATCAAACTGCTAATAAATTCCTGATCCTGATTCGACAATACTCTTATTTCATCTTCACTTAACTTTTCGTATGATTCGTAATCGAACTGCGTTTTAAGCAACATCGTCACCAAAATCTGGTTATCGGCAATATACGACATCCTTCGGGCTTGTTTCAGGGCATTATCAAGTGCATCAATCTGCCAGTTAGCACTGGTACTCGTGCAAATGCCCATTTTCATTGAAACCTTACAATACGGAATTTTCTTTTGGCAGGCATTAAATTCATGCTTGAGCTGAAGTGCACAATCTATTGCATCCTTTGGCTGTGCAAAAGATACCATTAAATAATCTTCGAAAAAACGAATGATCTTGCCCTCATGTTGAATCACGGTTTTTGTAGTTTTCACGTGAAAGTCCTGAATAAGTTCCTTTACCAGTTTTCGGTCTTCCACTTTAATTTTCTCGGGACTTAATTTGCGCGAAAGAATAAAATAATAGTCATTCTCTTCAAACACTCCATCATCCAGGTAATCGGGCTTCCGAAGCTGTTCGATTAATTGCGCAGCAATATCACTGTCGGATTCCACGATCTTTAGCGGAACTGATCCGAAAACTTTCTCGTGAAGCAATTTAATGTTTTCAACATCGGGTATTTCAACCAGGCAAAATGCCTTTTTCCCCTGCTTATCGAACCAGTATGTAACTCCTTGCGCCGTAAAACTGAACGACTGCGGCGAACCATTTACCTGTTTCGTAATGATTCTGTTTAAAACATGTTCCCGTTGGTTTGTTTTCTCTCCCTTGAATTCCGACATATAATTAGCATTAAGTGGTTATGCCATGGCTTTACTCTCAAACTTAACCGGGAAAGATTTATCGTTACAGCAGTGATTACTGTAACACTAATTGGGTGAGCACCAGTTATGGTGACACCAATATAGTAAATATTTGTAAACATTGCACAACAGCATGCCAGCTTGTCAGGGAAAACGCCGACGCCCATAAAAATCTCATTTACTGATACTTACCTCTATCAGACAAATAAATCAGTATTTTATGAATGTAATTTTGTCCCTGAGAATATTCCAAAACTGCGCAAATTTCGCTTGGCACAAAATGTGATAAACCCACGATGTCGAAATAAAATAATGTTTAATAAATAAATTGTAACTACAATGGCAGAATTAAAAGGTAAAATCCTGGCAGGCAAAATTTTGGTAGAGCCACAGGAAGCTGAAACAAAAACTTCTAGTGGAATCATCATTCCTGATTCAGCAAAAGAAAAACCACAGGTTGGTAAAGTTGTATTGGTTGGATCAGCAAAAAAGGATGAACCAATGGAACTGAAAGCAGGTGATGTTGTTTTCTACGGAAAATACTCCGGAACTGAATTGAACATTGATGGTACCGATTATTTATTAATGTCGCAAAGCGACGTTTTGTACATTGTTTAAACAGAACTAAAAAATTATAAAAGATGGCTAAAGAAATTAAATTTGATATTGAAGCGCGCGACCTGCTGAAAAGTGGTGTCGACCAATTGGCTGATGCAGTGAAAGTAACACTGGGGCCAAAAGGAAGAAACGTTGTTATCGAGAAAAAATTTGGAGCACCACAAATTACAAAAGACGGTGTTACTGTTGCTAAAGAAATTGAATTGAGCAATGCTTACGAAAACCTGGGTGCACAAATGGTAAAAGAAGTTGCTTCGAAAACCGGAGATGATGCCGGAGACGGAACAACAACTGCAACTGTATTGGCACAGTCAATCGTGAACGTTGGTTTGAAAAACGTAACCGCCGGTGCAAATCCAATGGATTTGAAACGCGGTATCGACAAAGCTGTTGAAGCTGTCGTAAAAAGCATTGCCGATCAGGCAGAAACCATAGGTGACGACTATGCTAAAATCGAATCAGTAGCCAAAATCTCGGCCAACAACGATTCAGTTATTGGTTCGCTGATTGCTGAAGCCATGAAAAAAGTTCAGAAAGAAGGTGTGATCACCATCGAAGAATCGAAAGGTACCGACACATACGTTGACGTTGTTGAAGGTATGCAATTCGACCGTGGATACATTTCACCCTACTTTGTAACCAACGCCGAAAAAATGGAAGCGGATCTCGATAATCCGTATATCCTGATCCACGATAAAAAAATCAGTACCATGAAAGATCTCCTTCCGGTACTGGAAGCCACAGCACAATCAGGTCGTCCGTTGATGATCATCGCTGAAGATGTTGACGGCGAAGCATTGGCTACTTTGGTAGTTAACCGCTTGCGTGGTTCGTTAAAAGTATGCGCCGTTAAAGCTCCGGGTTTTGGCGATCGCAGAAAAGAAATGCTAGAAGACATTGCCATCCTTACCGGAGGTACGGTAATTACCGAAGAAAAAGGGATGAAACTGGAACAAGCTACTATCGACATGCTTGGTCAGGCCGAGAAAATTTCAGTTGATAAAGAAAATACAACCATCGTTAATGGTTCAGGTGACCAGGAAGCCATTGCTGCCCGTGTTGCTCAAATCAAAACCCAGATGGATACTACCACCTCAGATTACGACAAGGAAAAACTACAGGAACGCCTGGCTAAACTGGCCGGTGGTGTAGCAGTAATCTACGTTGGAGCTGCTTCTGAAGTTGAAATGAAAGAGAAAAAAGACCGTGTTGACGATGCATTGCATGCAACCCGTGCTGCTGTTGAAGAAGGAATTGTTCCTGGTGGCGGTGTAGCTTACATCCGTGCAATTGCAGCTCTGGAGAACATTAAAGGTGACAATGACGACGAAACTACCGGAATCGAAATCATCAAACGTGCCATTGAAGAGCCGCTTCGCCAAATTGTTAACAACGCAGGTAAAGAAGGCGCTGTTGTGGTGCAGAAAGTAAAAGACGGAGAGAAAGACTTTGGATACAACGCTCGTACCAACGAATTCCAGAACCTGCTGGAAGTGGGAGTTATCGATCCTGCAAAAGTAACGCGCGTTGCTCTTGAAAATGCAGCTTCTATTTCAGGAATGTTCTTAACTACTGAAACAGTTATTGTTGAAGAGGAAGAAGAAAATCCTGCACCTCCAATGGGTGGAGGCGCTCCCGGAATGGGTGGAATGGGCGGAATGATGTAAAAATTTCCTATCCTATTATACAAAGCTCTTTCGTTTGTCGCAAGAGCTTTTTTTGTGCCCAAAATCCTGACAATCGTCACACAGTGTTCTTTAACATCTTATTTTCGTTTTCATATTACTGATTTTATGATACTTACACATCCTCCAAACTTAAATCAAAATTTGTTTTTTCATTTCTTAGTTGGCTACCTTTACCCCGTTAATCTATTTGATCAGTATTGATACTTCAAAAGCCGAATTCGGTTCAAATTGTCATACTGATCAATTTAAATTTAAAAAGCTGATGAATGCAGATATCAATGAATTCATAGTGAATTTGGAGAAAAAAACTCCGGGCGAAAATGAATTTCACCAGGCAGTTGAAGAGGTGATTACCTCTGTTTGGGATTTCTATAAAAAAAATCCGCGTTATCAAAAAGCCAAAATACTCGAAAGAATGTGTGAACCTGAACGGGTGATCATGTTCCGCGTTCCCTGGGTCGACGATCGTGGCGACGTACAAATCAACCGCGGGTACCGTGTTGAATTTAACTCGGCACTTGGCCCCTACAAAGGAGGATTGCGCTTTCATGCCAGCGTTACGCTGAGCATTCTAAAATTTCTGGGTTTTGAACAAACCTTTAAAAACAGTCTGACTACCCTGCCGATGGGGGGAGGAAAAGGAGGATCCGATTTCAGCCCAAAAGGAAAAACCGATGGCGAGATCATGCGCTTTTGTCAATCGTTTATGACAGAACTCTATCGCCATATTGGCCCGAATACCGATGTTCCGGCAGGTGATATTGGTGTAGGCGGACGCGAAATTGGCTATTTATTTGGACAGTATAAGCGTCTGAAGAATGAATTCACCGGCGTTCTTACCGGGAAAGGGCTTACCTGGGGTGGAAGTCTTATCCGCCCCGAAGCAACCGGATTTGGAGCGGTATATTTTGCCCAGCACATGTTAAAACGCATTGGTAAAGACATTGAAGGTCAATCGGTGGCCGTTTCGGGTTTTGGGAACGTGGCTTGGGGAGCCATTTCGAAAATTAATGAACTGGGCGGAAAAGTTGTAACCATTTCTGGCCCCGACGGATTTATCCACGACAAAGATGGAATCAGCGGAGAGAAACTGGATTACCTGCTCGAACTTCGTGCTACCAACAATGATGTGGTTGAGCCTTATGCCGATGAGTTCAACGCGGAATTTTACGCCAATAAACGGCCATGGGAAGTGCCGGTAAATCTGGCCATTCCTTGCGCTACCGAGAACGAAGTTCATCTTGATGACGCCAAAGCACTGGTGAAAAATGGCTGTCTGCTTCTGGCAGAAGCATCAAACATGGGCTGTACTGCCGAAGCAGTAGACTACCTGCAGGCGAACCTCGACTATGCTCCGGGTAAGGCTGTAAACGCAGGTGGTGTCGCAGTCTCTGGTCTAGAAATGTCGCAAAACAGTATGCGCATTAACTGGCCACGCGAAGAGGTCGATCACCGTTTAAAAGGAATTATGAATAACATTCACGAAACATGCGTTGCCTACGGTAAAAACGGCAGCAAAGTAAACTACGTGAAAGGTGCTAATGTTGGTGGCTTTGTGAAAGTGGCGGAAGCTATGCTTGCTCAGGGAGTTGTTTAAAATAAAATGCTTTAAAGACAATGAAAATCCGTAGTCTAAACTGCGGATTTTTTTATGCTCTTTTTTTAAACTTTATTACCCAAATGTCAAATTTAAATATCTAATAATATAAAAAGCAGCACTTGATATTTACACTTTTCTACATTTGTCCAAAATTATTGAAGATGTTGATAGATACGCACTCGCATATATATTCGGAAGATTTTACACAAGACCGCGACGAAGCTCTGCAGCGGGCATACGACAGTGGTGTCAAAAAAATTGTGTTGCCGAATATCGATTCGGGTTCAATCCGCCACATGCTGGATTTATCAGATGCCTACCCTCATTTTTGTTACCCTTTAATGGGACTACATCCTACATCGGTTGATGAAGATTACGAAGAAGAACTTCTTGCTGTTGAATACTGGCTTGAAAAGCGAAAATTTTACGGGATAGGCGAAATTGGGATAGATCTGTATTGGGAGAGAAAATTCAAAAACGAGCAGATCAATGCTTTCCGTCATCAATTAAAACTGGCAAAAAGCAAAAACCTGCCAGTAGTAATTCATGTTCGAAATTCGTTCGACGAAACTTACAAAGTTGTAAAAGAAGAACAAGATGGCTCGCTAAGAGGTATCTTTCATTGTTTTACCGGCAGTAAAAAAGAAGCAAAAAAAGTGGTCGAACTGGGTATGTTCCTCGGAGTTGGCGGTGTACTTACATTCAAAAACAGCAACCTTTCGGATGTACTGAAAAAAGTTGACATCAAAAACCTGGTTCTTGAAACCGACTCACCATATTTATCGCCCGAACCCAAAAGAGGGAAACGTAACGAAAGTGCCTATCTAACTTACGTGGCGCAAAAAGTGGCAGATATTTACGGCCTTCCACTCGACGAAGTAGCAGAAATTACAACGGCCAATGCACGCAAAATATTCGAAATTTGATAACTTGCAGCCTGTATTTCTAGAGCGCAATGAAAATTAAAACCGAAAAAAAAACTTCCATCCTGATTATTTATACCGGTGGAACAATCGGTATGGTACAACACCCTCAGAACAAGACTTTGGTGCCCGTTCGGTTCGAAAAAATTCAGGAAGTGGTGCCCGAGTTAAAAAAGTACAATTTCATAATTAAGACAATTACCTTTAATCCGGCACTTGATTCATCGAATATGAATCCTATCACCTGGATTAAAATTGCCAAGACCATCGAGAGAAATTACCATAAATACGATGGTTTTGTTGTGCTTCACGGTACCGATACTATGTCGTACACAGCTTCGGCACTTAGTTTCATGTTCGAAAACCTGAATAAACCGATTATTCTTACCGGTTCGCAGCTTCCTATTGGTATGATTCGCACCGATGGCAAAGAAAACCTGATTACAGCCGTTGAAATTGCTGCAGCAAAAAAAGATGGTGTCAGCATTGTGCCGGAGGTTTGCATTTATTTCGATTTTAAATTGTACAGAGGTAATCGCACCTTAAAACGCGATGCTGAATTATTCAGTGCCTTTCGGTCTGTAAATTACCCGGAGCTTGCAGTGGCTGGTACTGATATTAAGTACAATACAGAATATATATTCAGTTCAAATAACCACGGAATATTGAAGGTCAATACAAACTTTGATGATAATGTGGTGATATTAAAGATGTTTCCGGGCATCAACCAGAACGTTATGCAATCGGTATTGAACACTCCCGGTTTAAAAGGAGTAATCCTTGAAACTTTTGGATCGGGCAATGTACCCACTTCGCGCTGGTTGACCAATTGCATAAAACGGGCCATAAAAAACGGCGTGATTATTCTAAATGTCACCCAGTGCGAGGGAGGCCGCGTTGTTATGGGGCAGTATCAAACCAGCCTGGAACTCTTGAATGCCGGAGTAATTTCAGGAAAGGATATGACCACAGAAGCTGCCATCACAAAGTTGATGTTCCTGCTCGGGCAGGACTTAAAACAAGAAGAAATCAAAATGTATCTCAATAAAAGTATGAGGGGCGAAATTAGTGAATAGCGCTGTTTTTTTTTCGCAATTTTTTATTAATTTGCAGCCCTCATTTTTAGGGGGAGCCAGTATTATAATACTGGAGAGGTGCAGGAGTGGCTTAACTGGCACGCCTGGAAAGCGTGTGTACCGCGAAACGGTACCGGGGGTTCGAATCCCCCTCTCTCCGCTGAAATTAGAGGAGTTCTTTCAAGTTGAGTGGAAAAAGAACGAATGAAGGCACATTTTTTGTAGCATTGAATGAGTTAATCAAAGATTCAAGAGAAAATAAAAATCAAAAAAAAGATTATTAATTAAAAATTCAAATCAATTATGAAAAGACTATTCGCGTTAATAGCCGTATTTGGGATGCTGTTGTTCACGGCATCGAATGTAGCGCTTGCTCAGGAAGACGAGGCAGCTGCAACAGAACCTGCTGTTCAGGAAGAACAAGTAGACATGACTGCTGATGCTGAGGAAGAAGCTGCAGCTACTGAAGAACAAGGAAAATCTCTGCACAGCCAGTTGAAACAAAAATTTATTGAAGGTAACCCTGCTTTCATGTCATTTGTATTAATTGCACTTATTTTAGGTTTGGCTTTTTCCATTGAAAGAGTTCTTTACCTTAACCTGGCAACCAGCAACACTAAAAAATTGCTTTCCAACGTTGAAGAAGCTCTTGAAAGTGGTGGTATTGAAGCAGCAAAAGACGTTTGCCGTAACACTCGTGGACCAGTTGCCAGTATTTTTTTCCAGGGTCTTGACCGTTTTGACCATGGAATTGACGTAGTTGAGAAAACCGTTATTTCTTATGGTAGTGTTCAAGCTGGATTGTTGGAAAAAGGTTTAAGCTGGATCGCACTTTTTATTGCTCTGGCACCGATGCTTGGTTTCATGGGTACAGTAATTGGTATGATTGGTGCTTTCGATGCCATTGAGATTGCAGGAGACATTTCTCCCTCACTCGTTGCAGGTGGTATTAAAGTGGCTTTGATTACAACCGTAACAGGTCTTGTTGTTGCTATTATCCTTCAGATTTTCTATAACTATTGTGTAGCTAAAATCGATAGTATCATCAACAACATGGAAGATGCATCTATCTCGTTATTAGACTTGTTGGTAAAACATAACCTAAAAAAATAGGAGCTTGAAAAATGGGTAAAACAGGAAAAATAGTTACTATAATACTATGGGCCCTAATCATCGTTTCTGCCATTCTTCTTGTTTCATTATTTGTAAACATAAGTGAAGTAGATACCGATCCTTCAATGGGAAGTTGGATTAATACCAACCTCGTATGGGGCTATATACTTGTAGCTATTGGTGCCGGTGTAGCAATTATTTCTGGATTGCTGCATATGTTCACCGATAAAAATGCTGCAAAGAATGGAATTATTTCCATATTGTTTCTCGGAGCCGTGGCCTTGATTGCTTATCTTCTGGCATCGCCTGAAATTCCACAATTTGTTGGAGTGGATAAGTTCATCGCCGACGGAACCCTGAATGAGAGTGTAGCAAAAATGGTAGACACTGGATTGTATGCAACATACATATTGCTGGCACTGGCAATTTTGTCGATTGCATCATCTTCAGTATTCCGTTTGTTTAGATAATAATAATCGTGGTAAAATAAAACAGGAAAATTATGGCTAAGAAAATACCCGAAATACCTTCGGCATCGTTAGCAGACATTGCATTTATGTTGCTGATCTTTTTCCTGGTAACAACCACGATGGACGTTGACAGCGGTTTACGAAGAAAATTACCGCAATGGGTCGATCCGGAAGAGCTTGAAGACGATCAGCAAATTAACGAGCGAAACGTCTTCGTTGTTCTGGTAAATAAAAACAACGACCTGTTAGTAGAAGGAGACTACGAACGTATTGAGAACCTGCGCGAAAGGACTAAAGAGTTTATGGAAAACCCATACAACGATGAAGACCTTCCTGAAAAAGAACCAATGGAAATACCATACTTCGGCGAAGTAATGGTCACCAAAGGTGTAATTTCGCTGCGAAACGACCTCGATACAAAATACGGAACGTATCTCGCTGTTCAAAACGAACTGGTTGCTGCCATTAATGAGTTAAGAGACGAACTGGCAAAAGAGAAGTGGGGAAAAGCTTATGACGATTTAGACGATGAGCAACAAAAAGCCATCCGAACGATCTATCCTCAGAAAATCTCGGAAGCCGAACCAAAAGGTAAAATATAAAGGAATAAATTATGAGCAAATTTAGAAAAGACGATGGTAAAGAATTACCTCCTATATCTACAGCATCGCTGCCGGATATCGTGTTCATGCTTTTATTCTTTTTCATGGTAAGTACAACAATGCGCGAGGTAACTTACAAAGTGAAAATGCAACTTCCTCAAGCAACTGAGCTGAGTAAGTTGGAGAAAAAATCGCTGGTAAGTTACATCTATATTGGTGAACCGTTACCAATGTATCAAAAAACATTTGGTAAAGCACCGCGTATTCAGTTGAACGATCAATTTGAACCGGTAGGAGCTGTACAAGACTTCGTTATTGCTGAACGTGAAGCAAGAGCCGAAGAAGAACAGCCTTTTATGGTAACGTCGCTAAAAATTGATGAAAACACTAAGATGGGAATCGTGCAGGACGTAAAGCAGGAATTGCGTAAGTCGGCCGCGTTGAACATCAATTATTCATCAAGACAAAAAGTTGAACGATAGATTCTATCAACGATAATCAATAAAAAAGGGAAGCAATGCTTCCCTTTTTTATTTTCCAGTAGTCTATAATCTCCTTCTCTTTTTTCGTTTTTGCCGTTCCTTTGTTCGCGAAAACTTATCGTTGAACGAACGTTTCGCCGATCCTTTCCTTTTCTTTTGATGAAAAGCGCCCTGATACGTTGGATCATCAATTTTTCGCTGTCGGTCGATCTCGCGCAACTGATCCTGATTTTCTGCAAATTCTGTTTCCACTACCTCAACCTCCGTCGGCAACGACAATAGCTTTATATCCTTTCTGATCAGCTTTTGAATTTTTTTCCAGTGCCATTCATCGGAGGGATCGATCAGTGTTATAGCATCTCCTTTGTTTCCGGCGCGTGCGGTTCGCCCAATACGATGCACATAATCGTCGTAATCACGTGGCAGGTCAAAGTTTATAACATGACTCACCTGGCTAACATCCATTCCACGTGCAGAAACATCGGTAGTAATCAAGATTCGAACTTCACCTTTTTTAAAAGCCTGGATCGAATTAATTCGTGAGTTCTGCGCTTTATTAGAATGAAGAATTCGCTTCTCCCCTTCCGCTTTTCGCTGGATCACTTTAAAAACGCCTTCGGCATGTTCCTTGGTTTTTACAAAGATCACCACCCGGGTAAATTTCTCCTCGTCATCCAACAAGTATTTTATCAGGTTCAGTTTGGTCCGATAGTTAGGAACTTTATATGCTTTCTGAGTTACCAGATTTACGGGGGTTGCCGACGGTGCCACTTCCAATTTTTCGTAGTAATCGATAAATTCTTCGGCCAGCTTTTCAATCGCCTCCGAAAAGGTTGCCGAGAATAACAGATTTTGTCGGCGTGGAGGAATAATTTCCTGTAACTGCCTGAGCTGAGGCATAAATCCCATGTCGAGCATTCGGTCGGCTTCGTCGATTACCAGATGCTTTACTTTTTTCAAGCGCAAAACACCTGCCTGGTACAAATCCCAAAGTCGCCCCGGAGTAGCCACCAAAATATCAATTCCAGGTTCCACCAATTCGGCATGTTTAGTCCATCCTATACCGCCAAAAACAGCTGCATGCCTAAGATCGGAGTAAGTAGTTAACTCTGCGATGTCTTCGCCCACCTGAATTGCTAGCTCCCGCGTGGGCACCAAAATCACTACACGAGGATCATTCCCTTTGGGCTTTTGTAAACGCGTTAACAGTGGCATAAGATAAGCCGCTGTTTTCCCTGTTCCGGTTTGCGCAACTCCAACAAGGTTCACCCCGGAACTGATCCTGGGAATGGCCTTCTGTTGAATAGGAGTCGGTTCATTGAACCCAATCTCATCCAGCGATTTTAATATCGATTTTGCTACTTTAAGCTGCTCAAACGTTTTATTCATGCTGCAAAAATAGAAAAGATAACTGATTTGAAGCAATTTAGTACATTAACGGAGCTTATACATTTTCCCGGGAAGTGCGTTCACTACATTTTTAAACTCAAGGTTGATCAATACTGTAGAGATCCGGCTCACCGGCAATTGAACTTCCGAAGCAATCTGATCGATAAACAATTCCCCGTTTTCTTTTAATAAGTCAACAATTTGTTGCTCATCAGGCGATAATTCCACAAAAAGACTTGACTGAACAGATTGTTGTTTTTCTTGCTTTTCCCAGCCCATGAAATACTCCAGATCATCGATTTCCTCGATCAGGTTGGCGCCGCTGTTTCGGATAAGCTGATTACAACCTTTTGAATAGGTATCGCCTGCACGCCCCGGAAATGCAAACACATCACGGTTATAAGATGAAGCAATATCGGCGGTTATCAGCGCACCCCCTTTAAGCGCCGATTCAACAACAATCGTGGCATCGGCCAGTCCAGCAATAATGCGATTACGTTTGATAAAATTCTGCGGATCGATCTTGGTTTCGCTTGGGAAATCGCTGAGTAAACCACCCAGTTCCATCATACTTTCCGCTGTTTTTCGGTGCAATGCGGGATACAGTTTATCCAAACCGTGAGCCACAACTCCTACCGTTGGAATGTTGTATTTCAACGCGATTCGGTGTGCGCAAATATCTATTCCATAAGCCAACCCGCTAACTACAAGGATTTCATAATTGCGTCCGGAAAACGATTTTAAAAGATCATCTACCACGGTTTTCCCGTAATCTGTAGCATTCCGCGTACCTACAATACTGATCACACGCTGCTCGTCGAGTTTCATATTCCCCTTTGTATAAATTATCGTCGGAGCATCAATACAAGTTTTTAGTCGTCTCGGGAAATCGGCATCGGTATAAAAACGGGCCTTAATATTATTTTTCTCCAGGAATTCGATTTCCTTTTCAGCTCGATCCAAAACATTCGCATTCTTTATACGACGGGCATTGTATTCGCCAATTCCCGGAATTTTCTGCAATGAATGCAGCGAGGTCTTAAACACATCTTCAACATTTCCGACGTAAGCCACAAGGTTACGGGCCAGAACTCCTCCAATTCCGGGCAACATCGACAAGGCAATTTTATACTTTAGATTTTCACTCATTCTGAAGGGTTAACAAGTGTAAGTTATCGCTGCAAGATTTTAAATAAGCTTTCCTGCATTCTTTTCCGATCTTCATAAATTAGGGCAGATAAACTTACCGAAGGATATTCAGCGATTCCACGTTTAGTACGTACAATAAAAGTGATGTCCGACAATTTTCCGAAAACCGAATTTTCGAAATGGGCATTTTGCAAAATATTCTGCGGAAATTCAATTGAATGATAGGACTTCGAACCAAGACTCACCGCTTTATAAAAGCGTAAAACAATCCTTTCGTTATCATCTGAATATTCAATAAACTGATAATCCGCAACATGGAAATACAAATACCATAGCGAAAATACGCCAACACCGGCAATTCCATAAAGTGTAAGATCAGTCAAAAAGAGCAACAGTGTGCTAATTGCAATGGCAATACTTACCAAAAAGAAAAGGCGTTTAAATTTTATCGCCCTGTTTTTATTCGAGATTTGCATTCGTTATTAAATATCAAACTGTAAAAGGTAAATTCGGTTAAAAAAATCCGAATACCATTTTTATTGTAACTTTACGCAATTTAGCAGCTACATATGGGAAATTCAAAGATTTATTCCAAAATATTTTACAGCCGGGCACTAGAAAATACACTCCGCCCGATCATAAAAGACTATCCTAACGGCAAAGTGTTTTTGGCCACCGAAAATACGGTTGATGAGTTGTGGATTTCGAAATTCGATGACTTTTTTAACGAACTGGGAGTGAAGAAAGTAAAGATCCCGGCCGGTGAACAGAACAAAAAAATTGAGTCAGTTGGCAAAATCTGGGAGTTTCTTTCTAAAAACGGAGGCGATCGGAAATCATTGCTGATCAATATTGGCGGAGGAATGCTAACCGATCTGGCAGGTTTTGCCGCCACTACTTTCAAACGCGGTATCGATTTTCTGAATGTGCCTACTACCCTGCTATCGCAAGTTGATGCTTCAGTAGGAGGAAAAACAGGAATCAATTTCAGTGGTTTGAAAAACGAGGTAGGTACATTTAAGGAGCCGATAGCGGTGATTATTAATACCGATTTTTTGAAAACCATTGATCAGTCCAATTTTGTTTCCGGCTTTGCTGAAATGATAAAACACGGACTGATCCAAAGCCCGGAGCATTTAGAGGAACTGAAAACGTTTGATTTTGAGAACATCGATTACGATGAACTTCAGGAGATCATTCGTCACTCGGTGGTAGTAAAAACGCATTTTGTTGCTAACGACCTTACTGAAAACAACATCAGAAAAGCCCTGAATTTCGGACATACCGTTGGTCACGCCTTTGAAAGCATGGCCATGAAACAGGGTCGCCCGGTTTTGCACGGTTATGCTGTTGCTTACGGTATGATTGCCGAACTTTACCTTTCGGCCAAAACCTGTAATTTTCCTGAAAAAGAACTGAAAGAACTGGTGGACTGGCTGCTTAAGATTTACAGTAAACTTGAAATTTCAACATCGGATTTCGAAACGTTGTATAAGCTGATGACCCACGACAAGAAAAACGATTCGGGTCGTATCAACTTTACTTTGTTACCTGAAATCGGGAAAATTGAGATCAATCAAAATCGCAGCAAAGAACTGATTTTTGAAACCTTGGATTACTACAGGAACCTGTAACAAATCCTTTCCATATCCATAACTTATGATTTACAAAGTTTCGGCAACGCATAAAAACATAAACGGAAGCATTTGTCTTCCAGCCTCGAAAAGTATTAGTAACCGGGCGCTGATTATCAGCGCACTTTGCTACAGTCCCTACCCCATTCGCAATCTTTCCGACAGTGATGATACAAAGGTACTGGAAGCTGCACTTTTTTCGAACAGCAACAAATTCGATATTGGTCATGCCGGTACTGCAATGCGTTTTTTAACGGCTTTCCTGGCTAAAATTGTCGGCGAATGGGAAATCACAGGTTCGGAACGCATGCAGCAGCGCCCCATAAAAATATTGGTTGATGCGCTCATTCAACTTGGAGCAAAAATTGAATATCTAAAAGACGACGGTTACCCGCCGCTGAAAATTTTTGGTTCGCATTTAAAAGGACAAAAACTGGAACTCGACGGAAGTATTTCGAGCCAGTATATTACGGCCCTGTTATTGATTGCACCAACCATTGAAGGAGGTTTAACACTTGAGTTAAAAGGCGATATCACCTCGCGTTCGTACATCAAACTCACGCTCGAATTGATGGCTAAATTTGGCATTCAGTATCAGTGGAACGGCAACACAATTGTTGTGCCCGAGCAGCATTATTTTCCACAGGATTTTACTATCGAAGCCGACTGGTCGGGGGCATCATACTGGTACCAGATCATGGCACTGGCCGATGAAGGCGAAATTCTACTTGAAAACCTCGAACTAAAAAGTTTGCAAGGCGATGCCAACATTGCAGAATGGTTTGTTCCCTTTGGCGTGGAATCGGTTCAAAAGGAAAATGGTGTTCTGCTAAAAAAGACCAAAAACTATCACCCGCAAAAACTCCTGCTCAATTTTATTGAAAACCCTGATTTAGCGCAAACCATGGCATGCTTGTGCGTTGCCAAAGGAATCCCGTTTCATTTTTCGGGATTGAAGACATTGAAAATTAAAGAAACAGATCGTATTGCAGCCTTACAAAACGAACTGGCAAAGTTTGGTGCGCAACTCAGCGAGCCGGCTGATGGTGAATTGGCATGGGACGGAAAACTGGATATGGAAATGAAAGACGATCTGCCACTAATAAACACCTATCACGACCACCGTATGGCACTGGCATTTGCACCAATGGCGCTGGCCGAGTTGCCCATGCGAATCGATGATCCGATGGTGATAACCAAATCTTACCCCAATTTCTGGGAAGACCTGAAAAAAGTAGGTTTCAGCATTACAGAATAAAGCTTCAATCCTAACTTGTTTCGGGAGCTGCTACAATTTGATAAATATTCTCTTCTTATAGAGTATCCACGCCGGAATGAAGTTGAACGCGATAAATATCACTGCGTAGGTAAAGCTTCCAAGATTTAAACTCCAGTCAAGGCTTTCAAACATGTTCATCCAGTGTACATTCAGACTTTCTCCACCAAACTTCCAGGTATAAAACGGTAACCGCCACACATCTGATAACACATAAACTGCAATCGCATTCGAACCAAATATGATTCCGGGTTTTGTAAAACGGGTACGTCCGAGTATATCTACCACAAAAATGCTGGCGGCCAGTGTCATTCCCGCAAGTCCCGAAGTAACCAAAACAAAAGAACTGGTCCAGATACTTTTATTTACCGGAAAAATATACGACCAGAAAAATCCCACTACAAAAGCAAAAAATGATAAAGTAAACAGGTAAATCACCTTACGTTCCTGCGACTTATTACTTAAAATGAGGTGGCCCGCTAACATCCCGCTAATTCCAGTAGCGATGGCCGGAAGTGTACTTAATATCCCTTCCGGATCCCAGGTTTTCTGCCACAAATAGCCGGGTAAAAACTTGCTGTCGATCCAGGCGGCAATATTTGCTCCCGGCTCCAGCATTACTTTATCGTAACCGGGTGTAGGTATCAAAACCATAACCAGCCAGTAACCCACTAATAAAATTGCAGCAACGATCGCCTGTGTTTTCCATCGTGTATTTAAAAATAACAGGGCACTGACCAGAAATACAATGGCAATTCGCTGTAAAACACCGGCAATCCGCACATTTTCAAAATCGAATTTTGGGAAAAGCCAAAGTAAGATTCCAACAGCAAATATCTTTATCGTTCTTATTACGATCTTTCTGTACATGGGGCCTTTTGGAATTCCGGCCTCAAGACGCTTGGTATAGGCTAGAGCGACTGAAACACCAACAATAAAAATAAAGAATGGAAAGATCAGGTCGGTTGGTGTAAGTCCGTTCCATTCTGCATGGCGCAATGGCGGATAAATGTGGCTCCAGGTTGCCGGATTATTCACCATAATCATAGCGGCAATAGTAAAGCCCCTGAAAGCATCAAGAGAGATCAGTCGTTTAAATTCACCCATTATTGAATCAGTTTAGTTGATATCTTATTTTGTTGTTTATCTTTTCTTGCGGAAAAATTCCTGCATCAATTCGCGACATTCGGTTTCAAGTACTCCTCCCACTACTTTTGTTTTTGGATGTAGAGCCTTATTCGCAAATTTGTTGTAACCACGTTTTTCGTCGTAGGCACCAAAAACGATCTTCGCAATTTGTGACCAACCCAGCGCCCCGGCGCACATTACACAGGGTTCGAGCGTAACATACAGCGTACAGTCATTCAGATACTTTCCACCCAGCAGATTGGCGGCTGCAGTTATCGCCTGCATTTCGGCATGCGCTGTAACATCATTCAAAGTTTCGGTAAGATTGTGCGCGCGTGCAATGATTTGACCATTTGAAACAACAACAGCTCCCACAGGAATTTCTCCTTCTTCGTATGCCTGCAAAGCTTCCGAAAAAGCTTTTTTCATAAAATATTCATCGTTAAATGGTTCGATCATGACACGGAATAATTACCACGAAATAAATAAATCTTTACATTATTTTGCAATTCTAAAAGCAAGTTTGTTTTTCATTTTTGAGAAGAAATTATCACTCCTCGACATGATTTACACTCTTCTACTGTTTTAAAGGGTGGTGGTACACATCCGGAACCAGTTGAATACCATACTTCTTTGCAAACGCCTTCTTTCGAATCAAAATAGTAACCCTTGCGATAATCACGATTTGAACCAGACCTGACAATTACATTTCCTTTTTCATCCAAAACCAAACTCTTCCAATTTGAATTTCCAAATTGAGAAGTTTCTACACCAGCGGATTCAAACCTTATGGACGCACACGAGGTGAATAAAATAAGAATCCCAATAGTCACGATTAATTTCATTTTGTTGTTTAGTCCATCCGGATTCAAATTTCATTCCACAAATCCAATTGAATAGAAATAGTCTTAAAATTTTAGAATGGTTTCCATTTCCAATCCTCACCCCAAATGTTATGGCCCGTACAATTTTCGGTAATCAGCAATTTAAATCCCTGAAAAGCTTTGAAATATCACGGCCAAAATTGGTAAAATCTTCTTATTTTCGCAACTGAAATCAAAGAAACAGATTATGTACAGAACTCATACTTGCGGCGAGCTTCGAATTGAACATGTAAATACCGAGGTAACTTTATCGGGATGGGTGCAACGCATCCGCGATTTAGGCGCCATGTCTTTCATCGATCTTCGTGATCGATACGGGATTACACAGTTGGTTGTAGACGAAAATACAGACAAAGCAATAGCTGATCAGTTGGATAAACTGGGACGTGAATTTGTTCTGCAGGTTAAAGGAGTAGTTCGCGAGCGCTCAAGTAAGAATAAGAATATTTCTACAGGTGAAATCGAAATTGCCTTAACTGAGATTAAAGTACTGAGTTCGGCTGAACTTCCGCCGTTCACTATCCAAGATGATACCGATGGCGGCGACGATTTGCGGATGAAATACCGTTACCTCGATTTGCGTCGTAACCCGGTGCGCGAGAATTTGATCTTGCGTGCAAAGATGGCCCATGCTGTTCGCAGTTACCTGAATTCAAAAGATTTTATTGAAACCGAAACACCGGTGCTGATCAAATCGACTCCCGAAGGTGCACGCGATTTTGTGGTTCCTTCGCGCATGAATGAAGGCGAATTTTACGCGCTTCCACAGTCGCCACAAACTTTTAAACAGTTACTGATGGTCGCCGGTTTCGACCGATACTACCAGATTGTGAAGTGTTTCCGCGACGAAGACCTGCGTGCCGACCGTCAGCCGGAGTTTACTCAGATCGACTGCGAAATGTCGTTTGTGGAACAAAAAGATGTGCTGGAGATGTTCGAAGGACTTACCCGCTACATGTTTAAGGAAGTGCTCGATGTTGAGGTGGACGAATTTCCGTGGATGCCTTATTCCGAGGCCATGGAAAAATATGGTTCCGATAAACCCGATACCCGTTTCGAAATGCTGATCAGCAACATTACTGAAACCGTAAAAGGAAATGATTTTGTGGTGTTTGATTCGGCGGAGTACATTGGTGCCATTTGTGCTAAAGGTTGTGCTGAATATTCGCGCAAACAACTCGACGGACTGACCAACTGGGTTAAGCGTCCACAGATTGGTGCAAAAGGTCTGGTGTATGTAAAATGTAATGCCGATGGTTCATTTAAATCTTCGGTTGATAAATTTTACAGACAGGAAGATCTTAAACTTTGGGCCGAAAAAGTTGGCGCTAAAGCCGGCGACCTGATCCTGGTGATGTCGGGCGATAAAAACCACATGCTCGATGCACTGGGTGAACTCCGTTTGGAAATGGCCAATCAGCTTGACCTACGCGATAAAAATGTATATAAACCACTTTGGGTAGTTGATTTTCCGCTGCTGGAATGGGACGAAGATACAAAGCGTTTTTATGCTATGCACCACCCTTTCACTGCGCCAAAACCTGAGGATATTGCACTGCTTGATAACGATCCGGGTAAAGTGCGTGCCAATGCCTACGACTTGGTAATAAACGGTGTTGAAATTGGTGGAGGTTCGGTGCGTATTTATGATGCCGATCTTCAGGCAAAAATGTTCGACAAGCTCGGTTTTACTCCTGAAGAAGCCAAAGCACAATTTGGATTCCTGATGAATGCCTTTAAATATGGTGCACCACCACATGCCGGAATTGCCTTTGGTTTCGACCGCCTGGTTTCAATGTTTGCCGGACTGGATACCATCCGGGATGTGATTGCATTTCCGAAAAACAATGCAGGCCGCGATGTGATGATCGATTCACCATCCACCATTTCCGAAAAGCAACTAAATGAGCTTAACCTGAAACTGGATATTAAAGACAAGAAATAAAAAAAGGAGCCTGCGGGCTCCTTTTTCATTTACATCTCTTTACTAAATATTATTTCAAGGCTGCTTTTACTGTTTCTGCCATTGGTGTAGTTGCCCGGCCAATAAGTTTTGATAACTCTTTTGAATCGTCAAACAAATCTCCTTTCGACGCGCTAACGTCCCAACTTGCTATGGCTCCTGCAAATGCATCCGGAATTCCAAAACTTTTTAGTGCACTGGCATAATCTTCTTCCAGTAAATTTTTGTACGGAATATCTTTACCTGACTGCTTAGAAATCTCAGCTGCAAGACCGGTCAGGGTGTAAAACTCATCGCCGGCCAGTTCATAGGTCTTTCTTTTGTGACTTTCGTCGCTAACTGCAACCGCTGCTGCTTCCGCATAATCGGCTCTGGCTGCCGATGAAATTTTTCCTTCTCCGGCACTTCCGATAAATGCTCCACCCGCTAAGGCTCCTTCAATTGATCCCGTATAATTTTCAGTGTACCAACCGTTGCGCAAAATCGTATGTTCAATACCCGACTCTTTTAGTTTTTGCTCGGTGGCTATGTGCTCACCTGCCAAACTCAGTGTCGACGAATTGGCGTGCAACAAACTGGTATAAACAATCCACTTAACGCCTGCCGCTTTTGCCGCATCGATAACATTGGAATGTTGAGTGGCACGCAGTCCTACTTCACTTCCCGAGATTAATACTAAAGAATCAATTCCGGCAAGGGCACCTTCCAGTTCTCCTGCCTCACTGTAATCAAACTTGCGCGCCTCGACACCCAAATCCGTAGCCTTTTCGGGACTACGTACCAATGCGATAATATTCTCTGTTGATACTCTACTTTTAAGCTGTTCAACAACAAGACGTCCTAATTGTCCTGTTGCTCCTGTTACTGCAATTTTCATGTTCTTTGTTTTAATTTGTTTCTACTTATATTACAAAATATTGTTGTATGATGTTCTGAATATCAGACTTCAACACCTTTACTTTTTTCTTCAGGCACAAAATTAAGACTCTTGTATCTCAATTACCATAAACTAGTTTAAGAAAAGATTTTATGCTGAATTTTGGGTTTGTTTTAAGGAGTAGTCAACAAATCGAACTTACAGAAAAAATCATTTCACCCCTCCCCACAAGCCTTTAGAACAATCAGAACTTAGTGGAACCGTGATGAACTAACATTATAATTACGCCACGAATTGCAAAAACATAATTTTAAAAGTTTAATTACCAAACAAACAATATAGTCAGATTCGCGTTCAACTCACACAGGCTACAATTGAGTAAATACAATCTCAAAGAAATTCAAAATCATGTCAGATAAAATTATAAAGCAACATAAACTCGGTTTTCCGTGGATCACGCTCGATCCCTTTTTATTTTGTGTTCATCACCTCGATCATTTCCCAAATGCCAATGGAAAGATGGGACCTGACGCCTCGCTGCAAGGCCGCAACATTGGCAACGACTTTGTTATAAAAGACGGTTGGCGAATGTACCATGGCGACAAAGTTCCGGGATTTCCGGCGCACCCGCACCGAGGTTTCGAAACCGTGACCTTTGTGATGCAGGGAATGGTAGATCATGCAGATTCGGCAGGAGGAGCCGGAAGATATGGCAACCGTGATGTTCAGTGGATGACTGCCGGAAGTGGCTTGCAGCATTCTGAAATGTTCCCCCTGCTCGACGATGAAAAACCAAATACTACAGAGCTTTTTCAGATTTGGCTGAATTTGCCGGCCAACAAGAAAATGGTCGATCCTTCGTATAAAATGCTTTGGGATGAAAATATTCCGGCACCGGTTTTTACCGATCAGAATCAGCGAAAAACTACCGTTGATGTTGTTGCCGGATCGATTGGCGATGTGCACGCACAGGAATGTACGCCCGATAGCTGGGCAGCTAATCCGGAAAATGAAGTTGCCATTTGGCAAGTGCGTATGGAAGAAAATGCAAGCTGGCAAATTCCTGCTGCCAGCCAGGGTGTGAACCGAATGCTTTACTTTTTTGAAGGAGATTCTATCCAGGTTGAAAATGAAACCTTTCTCCCCGGAAATGCGATAGAACTTGAAGCTTCGGAAACCATTGAAATTATAAATGGGGCAAAACAATGTCGTTGTCTAATCCTTCAGGGAAAACCCATTCAGGAAAGAGTCGTTCAATACGGACCATTCGTGATGAATTCCGAAGCGGAAATTCAGCAGGCTTTTCAGGAATATCGACAAACCGAGTTTGGTGGCTGGCCGTGGCCGCGTCCCGACCAGGTGTTCGAAAAAACAAAAAAACGCTTTGCCCACTTTTCCGATGGAACAGAAGTCGTAAAAGAATAATGTACTCTGCGCATCTGAAGAAAAGGTAAATTTTTACCGTTAGATTCGGTTTTTACCCCTCGTTCGGCAAAGAATGCTGACCTTTGCACTGTTCAATTTCGCTGAACCGGAGAACAATCAGAAACACAAAAGACAAGAAAATGATTTACATGGCAGATTCGGCTGACTTAACAGCCTTAAAGGAATTATACGATTTCTTTCCACTTGAAGGAATAACAACCAATCCAACTATTTTAAAACAATCGGGACTTACATTGTCGAAAGCCATCGATGAAATAAAGAAAATTATTGGCGATGGCATGATTCACATTCAGGTAATGAGTGCGAATGCCGATGATATTGTTCGCGAAGCCAAAAAATACAAAACCTACTTTGACCTGGGGGACAATTATTACACCAAAATCCCGATAACTCCGCAAGGTTACAAAGCCATGTCGATACTTAAAGACGCCGGAATTAATGTAACAGCAACTGCAATTTTCACCCAGCAACAGGCACTTGTGGCTGCCAAAGCCGGTGCCGATTTTGTGGCACCTTACGTCAGCCGCCTCGACAATATCTCATCGCACGGAATTGATGTGGTGAGCGATATTGCCCAAAATATTATCGAATATAAACTCGACACTAAAGTGCTGGCAGCCAGCTTCAAAACGGTCGACCAGATTTATCGTGTAAGTATGAAGCGTGCCCATTCTGCCACAATAAGTCCCGATTTGCTGATGCAACTGATCAAGCACCCGATGACTGACATCAGTGTTAAAAATTTTGAATTGGACGGCGAAGGACTTTACGACATTGAATTTTAATGCACTTTCAATATCTTCGCATTTTAATAGATAACAATGCGCAAAGTATATTTTCTATCCACCTGCGACACCTGCCGACGTATTATGAAAGAAGTTGAGGTGGACGATAGTTTGAACTGCAGGGCATTAAATCTGAGCCGATAAGCGCTGAACAGGCCGAACATTCTCACACGTTCACAGAGAGTTACGAAGCACTGATCAACAAACGCGCGCCCGTAAATAAAAAGCTGTGTTGGAAAAACACCCGGTTAATTCAGATACAGATTTCAAAAAAGTGCTAATAATGGATTACACATTTTTGAAACGACCGGTTTTTGAAATCGATGGACAATTGTATGTTGGAAACTCGCCAAAAACAGTAGAAGCAATAAAAGAAGCTTTAGGAAAATAGTAGTGAAGAAGTCAATCATTTTAATGCTGTTGCATGCCATTTTGTACGCCAGTGGCCTGGCCTTCAAAAAAGACTTTGAGCACCACTTTTGAGAATGTGAACCTTTACAACCTGTTTGCTGAAATTTTGAAACTGAAACCGGCCGCAAATGATGACAACACCGAAAACGTAAAACAAATGTTGCTAACAGATTAACCGATGCCTTGCAAAAAAATCCTTATAGTTAGAAATCGATATAGTCGCAATTGTACCATTCCTGATCGATCATAAAGCCGCTCTTTTTGTAAAATTCGATGGCTGAAGAATTCCAGTTCAATACCTGTAAGCGCAGTCGCGAACACTTTTCTTCACGAGCCACATCCATCATCTTTTGCATCAGTTGCGAACCGATTTTTTTACCCCGGTATTCTTCCTTCACAAAAAGGTCGTCGAGGTAAAGTGATTTACCCACCCAAGTATAATAGGCAAAATAGTACAGTGCCATTCCAATAATTTTACCGTCATGTTCAGCCAGATAGCAGTTATAAAAATCTTTTTCGGCCTGCATTTGTTCTTCGGAGTTAGTCACCCTATCCAGTCCGTCTTCATAAATTGCGAGTTCGCGGATCAAGCCAAAAATGGCTGGGATATCTTTATCTGTCGCTTTTCTGAGTTCAATTTTCATAAGTCATGAAATACTTTTAATTCAAAATTGTTTTTAATCGTCGAGTGTTTGAAATACGAGCTGCTTGAATTTCCATCCGGTAGCATCGTGCACCGTTCCTTGTGTTTGCTTCATGATAATGCCGATGATATTTTCTTCGGGATCGGCAAAATACTGGGTATTGAAATAGCCTCCCCAGCTAAATGTTCCCATACTTCCGTTTCCTCCTTTGTTTTGGCCCGTCTCGGTAACCAGTTCAAAAGCAAGGCCAAATTTGTTGTCAGAATTCTCGCCCCAAATATCGCCGATCTGATTGCTCAGAATAACATTTACAGTTTTGCGGCTAAGTAATCGAATACCATTGTATTCGCCACCGTTCAAATACATTTGCAGGAAAACAGCATAATCTTTGGCTGTGCTCGAAAGACCGGCACCACCCGAGAAGAATGATTTGGCTCCCTTAATCGGATAGTCCGTATCGTAAAAGGTAACCGGATATTTTTTCCATGTACCATTGACTTTATGCTGAACATCAACCAGCCGTTCCGCCTTTGATTCGGGCTGGTAAAAACGTGTATCATCCATTCCAAGAGGATCGAAAATATGGGTCTTCAGGAATTCGTCGAACGGCATTCCTGAAACTACTTCAATAAAATACCCCAGCACATCAAGTCCCTCGCTGTAGGTAAACTTTTCTCCCGGTTGGTGATGTAAAGGAAGTTTGGCCAACTTTTTCACACTCTCCTCAATGGTAATATCTTCAGTAGTAAATAAATCGGTAACTCCCGCCTTCTGATAAAGCATCTTAAAACGTTCATCCGAATCGATCACCCCGTAACCGATTCCCGAAGTATGTGTTAACAAATTCCTTATCGTAATTTCGTTTTTCACCGGTTCGCCGGTCCAGGAAGTGTCGCTGTACTGAAAAGTCTTAAGTACCTGCTGCCCTTTGAATTCAGGTATGTATTTCGAAATGGGATCATCCAGTTGAAATTTTCCTTCTTCCCACAGTATCATAACTGCGGTGGATGTAATGGCCTTGCTTTGTGAAGCAATTCTGAATATGTCGTCGCGCTTCATCTCACGACCGTCGGCCGTAGCACTTCCATATGCTTTCCAATGCACTATTTTACCATTCCGCGAAAGCAGCGAAACAGCGCCGGGAAGATTACCTTTCTGAACTTCCTCTTTACACATTTTATCGATTCGAGCTACACGTTCCGGAGATAATCCAACACTTTGGCAGGAAGCCTCTTCCAACTGCGATGATCTTTGTGCCGACTTTGTTTGTGCATAGAATTGGGTGTGTGCCAGGAAAAGCACCAGTCCGAATAAGATTAGCTTTTTCATATTAATTATGGTTTGATTTTACTGAGTTTGATAAAACATCCGAAGATACACAATTTGAAAAGGTTGGAGAATTGAAGCACCTAATTATTTCGATTGTTGAATTTCGTTTCCTTTTTGTAACTTTATATGTAACTAACATAACCTGAAATAATTTCAGTAAAAATCAGACCAAATGGCCAACAGACGAACATTTTTAAAATCGCTTGCCGGCGCCACTGCCGGAATAAGTTTAGCCTCAACAGGCTTCGCACAGAACTCAACATCCGACCGCCTTGGAGAAGTACTTCCCATGCGTAAACTGGGCAGAACAGGAGAACAGGTTACCATGCTCGGAACGGGAGGTTACCACATTGGATGGACCACCGAGCGCGATGCCCAGGAAGTTATTGAAGCAGCTTTGGAAGGGGGTGTACGTTTTTTCGATACTGCTGAAAGTTACTCGAATGGACGCAGCGAAGAACGTTACGGCAAATACCTGACACCAAAATACCGCGATTTGGTTTTTATTATGAGCAAATCTACAGGAGGAGATGCACAAACTGTGCGTAATCACCTGGAAGGAACATTAAAAAGGTTGAAAACAGATCAGCTCGATCTATACCAGGTGCATTCAATTCGAACGCCCAAAGATGTTGATGACCGAATTGCCAATGGAGTACTCGATGTTTTGCTGAAAGCCCAACAAGACGGAAAAATAAAGTACCTGGGATTTACCGGTCACCAAAATCCCTTCACTCATACCAGGATGCTTGAACGTACAAAAGAGAGTGATATTTTTGATACGGTTTTAATGCCGGTGAATGTATTGGATCAGGTGTATTTTAGCTTTACAAAGAATGTATTTCCGCTGGCGTTGGAAAGAAATATGGGTGTTTTGTCGATTAAGTCGTTGGCCGATGGCCGATTCTTTGCGAGCAAGAAAGAAGCCAACTGGACATCGGAAGATCCAATAATTCCGAACTACCTGAGCATTAAGGAAGCCATGCATTTTGTTTGGTCGCTTCCCGTGAGTGTGCTAATTTCGGGAAACGAAAATGCCACCTTCATGCGCGAAAAAATTGCCCTCGCACGATCATTTTCGAAACTCACTGAATCGGAAAGAGAAGCCCTGGTTGATAAGGTAAAAGACATTGCATTAACCGGGAAAGTAGAATATTTTAAAAATAAAGAAGTATAAAAAGAAAATCCCGGGGTCAACACCCCGGGATCAAAACTAAACCTAACTAAACCAAACTTATGAAAAAACAGCAAATTGCTGTGAAGTATTTTCTTGTCTCTACTATTTAAACATAAAAAACCGTTTTCTGTTTCCAAACGTTCAATTGTTTTCATGGTAAAAAATAATTTACAAATACTGTGCCAAAAAATCATTTCCGGAGGACAAACTGGTGTCGATCGTGGAATTTTGGATGCATGTCTGGATAAAAAATTCCCTTGTGGCGGTTGGTGCCCGAAAGGCCGACGTGCCGAAGACGGCGTTATACTTACAAAGTATCCGCTTACAGAAACAAAAGAAAAGGAATATTCAGTCCGTACGCGCAGAAATGTTGAAGATGCTGATGGCACCATTATAATGTTCGAATCCGCCCATTCGGCAGGTACAGAACTTACTGCCGATATTGCATGCCGTTTGAAAAAGCCACTGCGTAAAATAACTGCTGAAACACCTGTCAAAAATATTCTGATTTGGATGTATCTGAATAAGATAAAAATATTAAATATTGCTGGTCCACGAGAAAGCGAAGTACCGGGTAGTGCAACTGCAGCATATCAGATTATTTCTGATCTGATTGATGCGATCAGCAACAACAATTCAATAAACTCATAAACAAGCAGAAAACATCCATTTTCGGCCTTCATTTCTGAAACATATGAAAGCCTTTATGCTTTATTTTTTTAAGCTATCACAGATTAAAAATTTAAATATCTTTGCGAAAAATTAAAGGAACCATTTTGTTGAATGGTTGTTAAGGATTGGTAAATGGAAAACATTAGAAATTTTTGCATAATTGCGCACATCGATCATGGTAAAAGTACATTAGCCGATCGCCTGCTTGAGCACACAAAAACGGTAGGTGAACGCGAAATGCACGACCAGGTTCTGGATAGTATGGAACTTGAACAGGAACGTGGTATTACCATTAAAAGTCACGCCATCCAAATGGATTATGTGCACAATGGAAAAGAATATAAACTGAACCTTATTGATACTCCCGGACACGTTGACTTTTCTTACGAAGTTTCAAGATCGATTGCAGCCTGCGAGGGAGCCTTGTTGATTATCGATTCCACCCAGGGAATTCAGGCACAAACCATTTCTAACCTTTACCTGGCTATTGAACACGACCTGGAAATTATTCCGGTATTAAATAAAATGGACCTGCCCAACGCCATGCCTGAGGTGGTGGAAGATCAGATCATTGATCTGATCGGGTGCAAAAAGGAAGACATTATTCGCGCCAGTGGAAAAACCGGCGAAGGTGTGGAGGAGATTCTTGATCATATTATTCATAAAATACCTCATCCGACAGGAAATCCTGAGGCACCTTTACAGGCACTTATATTCGATTCGGTATTTAATTCCTTTCGTGGGATTATTGCCTACTTTAAAATTTTGAATGGCCAGATCCGGAAAAAAGACCTCGTAAAATTTGTGGCGACCGGAAGGAAATACGATGCCGATGAGATTGGCGTTCTGAAACTTGGATTGCAGCCACGCAATGTGCTGGGGCCGGGTGATGTAGGTTATATCATCTCCGGAATTAAGACCGCAAAAGAAGTAAAAGTCGGAGATACTATTACACACGTCGAGAAGGCGGGTGCTGCCATCGAAGGTTTCGAGGAAGTAAAACCCATGGTTTTTGCCGGTGTTTACCCGATTGATGCCGAAGATTACGAAGACCTTAGAGCCGCAATGGATAAACTTCAGCTGAATGATGCCTCGCTAACTTTTGAGCCCGAATCGTCAGCTGCCTTGGGTTTTGGATTTCGCTGTGGATTCCTGGGCTTATTGCACATGGAAATTATACAGGAACGACTAGAGCGGGAATTTGATATGAACGTGATTACTACCGTTCCTAACGTTTCGTACCAGGTTCAATTAACCGATGGCACCACTACAACCGTTTACAATCCGTCGGGGATGCCATCTTCAACAACAATCGACGAGATTTTTGAACCGTATATTCGGGCTAATATTATTACTGCCTCTGAATTTATTGGGCCGGTAATGAATCTTTGCCTCGACAAACGTGGCGAATTGGTCAGCCAGAATTATCTCACATCAGAACGCGCCGAGCTTGTTTTCAATATTCCTCTAGGTGAAATTGTTTTTGATTTTTACGATAAACTAAAGAGTATCTCGAAAGGTTATGCATCGTTCGATTACCACATGAATGGTTACAAACCGGCCAAGTTGGTACGTCTGGATACCTTACTAAACGGCGAGATGGTTGATGCCCTTTCAACGCTTATTCACTTTGATAATGCTTATCCTTTTGGACGAAGAATGTGTGAGAAGTTGAAGGAACTGATTCCAAGACAGCAATTCGATATTGCTATTCAGGCGGCAATCGGAGCCAAAATTATTGCACGCGAAACCGTAAAAGCCGTACGAAAGGATGTAACAGCCAAGTGTTATGGCGGCGATATTACGCGTAAGCGTAAACTGCTCGAGAAGCAAAAGAAAGGTAAAAAAAGAATGAAACAGGTGGGAAATGTTGAAGTGCCGCAAAAGGCGTTCTTAGCTGTTCTGAAACTGGATTAAACAAAAAAATACCATAACAAAAATGCCCGGCAGTAGCCGGGCATTTTTCATTTATTTGAATAATTATTAAACAATTAATTTGTAGCCTTTACCGTGTACATTAATAATCTCAACCGATTCTTCATCTTTTAAGTGTTTACGCAATTTTGTAATGTAAACATCCATACTGCGTGCATTAAAATAATTATCGTCGATCCAGATCGATTTCAAAGCATAATTTCGTTCCAAAACCTTGTTAGCATTCTGACATAACAGTTTCAACAACTCCGACTCTTTTGTGGTTAGCTTCACCGAATCATCGCCTTCCGACAGTGTTTGCTTTCGTGTATCGAAGGTATATTTGCCCAGCGTAAAAACCTGCTGCGAGCTTGACTGGCCTTCCTGCGAAGTTCGCCGCAGAATGGCTTCAATACGCATGATCAGCTCTTCCATGCTAAACGGCTTGGTGATATAATCATCGGCACCCAGTTTAAACCCTTCCAACACGTCATCTTTCATGTTTTTGGCCGTCAGAAAAAGTACAGGAATATCAGCATTAACAATGCGGATATCTTTGGCCAGTGTAAAACCGTCTTTTTTGGGCATCATTACATCCAGAATGCAAATATCGTAATGCTCTTTCATAAATCCTTTGTAGGCAGCTTCACCGTCAGGATAAAGATCGGCGTCAAAACCTTTGGCAACTAAATATTCTTTTAACAATAGTCCAAGGTTTTCATCATCTTCGGCCAGTAATAGTTTTGTTTTTTGTTCCATGGTTAATAATTTATTTGCGGGAAATAAAGTTTAAACTTGGTCCCTTTATTTATAGCACTTTCAACTTTTATCAATCCATTGTGCAAGTCCACAATCTTTTTCACATAACTCAATCCTAATCCAAATCCTTTTACATCGTGAACATTGCCGGTTGGTACCCTGAAAAAACGGTCAAAAATCTGATTGTGATGTTCTTTTGCAATTCCAATTCCGTTATCCTCCACCGAAATCATCACCTGATCTTTGCGGCTTTCAGTAGTTACTTTTATATGTGGTACATCTTTGCTGTACTTCATGGCATTATCAAGCAAGTTAAAAATAACATTTGTAATATGTACCTCATCCCCCTTAACAATTGCATTTTCTGCCTTAATCTCTGTTGTTAAGGTGCCGTTTTTATTTTTTACCCTTAATTCGAAGTTGGCAGCCACGGTTCCAACCATCTTATTAATATCGAAGTCCTTCATTTTTAGCTTCAGGCGTCCCTCATTAAAAACAGCCATCTGAAGCACTTTTTCCACCTGAAAACTCAAGCGTTTACTTTCCTGATTAATCACTTTCGAAACATGCTCGATCGTAGTAGGTGTATTCGATATACTTCCATCCTGCAACATTTGGCTTGCAAGTGAAATGGTTGAAATCGGCGTTTTCAACTCGTGGGTCATATTATTAATAAAGTCGTTCTTAACCATCGACAACTTCTTCTGACGGAAAATCACCATGATGGCGTAAGCAAAAATGGCAATCAGTAAACCGGTTAATATTATAGTCGGTATGATTGTCAGTCCCGTTTGTTTCAGCAAATACCTTTTTCGGTGTGGAAAATAGATATTCAGGTAATTGGGTTTTGGTCCGTCGTAATCGTTTTGAAACAGAGTTTGAGATGATATGTCGGAATTCCGTAAATCGAAATCCTTATCGCCCATAATAACAGACTGTCTACCCAAATTCGAATTGGTAATCGAAAATTTATAGGGCAAATTAATTTCGGTAGCCTTTAAACCTGTTTCAAGAAACTGAACCAAACGTGTGGAATCGATTCGCCTTTCAATGGGACGGTCCTCCAATAGTATTTTGTAGCTTTTCCAATCCGTATTCCTAAGCCATTGTTTTCTACGCTCCTGTTGCTCCATGCTTTGTTCCATAAACCCCTTCAGACCGCCAATCAAAGATTTTGTCTGAGAAGTATCCAGCGCAGAAATTTTTAATTCTTCTTTGTAAATCCCGGTGGGTCCTTGCTGCGAATAACTAAAACTTAAACTCATCATCCCCGGTGTTCCATCATAACTGCCACGCGGGAAGACATTCCCAAAACCTTCTATTGGATTATCAAAACCTGGTAATTCTCCTCGCTGAGCACTTATTCTCGCCAGTCGTTCCTCTTCCTGCTCAAGTTGGTCGGCAACAAAAACGAGCACGTTACGAACCAATTGGTCAAACTGTTCCTCACGAATATCGGAAGCTGATTTAATCATTGATGTTTGTACCAGTATCAACCCCGACAGTACAATGGCCATCAATACGATTAATGATATCAACATCTTACGACTCATGCTTCAAAGATAATTTTAATGCTATGCCGTGTGAAACCAGCTTAACATTATTTAACAGGATATGTGCAAATGTAAAACTTATTAACCTGCAGCGTGCAAACGAAATGCCAAACTATGCTTCAGAAAGCACCTTCTCAATCACTTTGGGGAAATGTTCGTATTCCAGTGCGTGCACTTTTCGAGCCACTTCTTCGGGAGTATCGCCGGGCAAAACCGGGCAGGTGGCCTGGAAAATCATTTTTCCTTCATCGTAGTTTTCATTTACATAATGAATAGAAATGCCCGATTCCTTATCGCCATTTTCCACCACTGCTTTATGCACATTCATTCCATACATACCTTTACCACCGTATTTGGGCAATAAAGCCGGGTGAATATTAACTATTGTGAAGTTTCGTATGAGGTTTTCCGGAATCAGCCAAAGAAAACCCGCCAGTACAATTAAATCGACTTTACGTTTTCTTAAAGTTTCAACAATTTGGTCGGTATTATAAAATTCACTCCGGTTAAACACAAAGCTTTCCACCCCAAATTTACGTGCCCGCTCGAGTGCATATGCACCAGCTTTGTTCGACCACAGCGAATCGATAGCAACCTGCTCATTATCCGAAAAATAAGTAAATATATTTTCGGCATTTGTTCCCGAACCCGATGCAAATATTGCTATTCTCTTTTCCTTCATTTTCTGCTTCATTTTCCTTTTTCGAACTTTTAAACAAACAATTCAAATTTAGCTATTTAGAATATTAGCTAGTTCAACCGTTTATATCTTTTTTAAGAATTTTCTTGGAAGTTTAAACCGTAAATGTATTACTTTGCAGCGAATTATTTAAAACAAAATTTAGTATTAATTAAAATTAAGAATTATGTCTGACGTTGCAGCAAAAGTAAAAGCGATAATCGTTGATAAACTTGGCGTTGACGAAAGTGAAGTTACTCCAGAAGCATCTTTCACTAACGATTTAGGTGCCGATTCACTTGACACTGTAGAATTAATCATGGAATTCGAAAAAGAGTTCGACCTGGCCATCCCTGATGACGAGGCTGAAAAAATCTCTACAGTAGGCGAAGCCGTCGCACACATTGAATCTGCAGTAAAGTAAACTTCTCATATTTTTCATTTTATGGAATTAAAACGGGTAGTAATAACGGGTGTTGGAACCGTTAATCCTTTGGGAAACTCCGTTCAGGAATTCTGGGCGAATTTAAAAAATGGATTGAGTGGCGCTGCGCCTATTACTCACTTCGATGCTTCCAATTTTACCACCAGGTTTGCTTGTGAAGTAAAAAATTTCGACCCACTTGAATACGTTGAAAAAAAGGAGGTTCGTAAACACGATCCGTACACATTGTATGCTTTTGCAAGTTCGGCCCAGGCTGTAAAAGACAGTGGACTAGATTTGGAAAAAGTTGACGGTGACAGGGTTGGCGTTATTTGGGGGGCTGGAATTGGAGGCCTTGAAACTTTCCACCGGGAAGTAAGAGCCTTCAGCGAGGACCGCCCGCGCTTCTCTCCGTTTTTCATTCCAAAAATGATTGCGAACATAGCTGGTGGTTTAATCTCTATCAAATACGGATTCAGAGGACCAAACTATACCACGGTTAGTGCCTGCGCTTCGGCATCGCACGCCATGATAGATGCTTTTAACATGATTCGTATGGGTAAAGCTGATATTATGGTTACAGGTGGTTCTGAAGCAGGTGTTAACGAAGCCGGTATTGCAGGGTTCAATTCGATGCGGGCCATTTCGACTCGTAACGATGATCCGCTTACTGCCTCACGCCCATTCGATAAAGACCGCGATGGTTTTGTTATGGGCGAAGGATCCGCTGCATTTGTACTCGAAGAATACGAGTTGGCAGTTAAACGAGGCGCCACCATTTATGCCGAGTTAGCCGGTGGAGGAATGTCGGCTGATGCGTTCCACATGACAGCACCCGATCCAGACGGTCGTGGAGCTTACCTGGTTATGAAGTGGGCATTGGAAGATGCCGGAATCAAACCTGAAGATGTGGATTACATTAATGTTCATGGAACATCGACACCTCTTGGCGATATTGCCGAACCCAAAGCCATTATTAAGGCATTTGGCGATCATGCTTACAATGTTAGCATCAGTGCAACCAAATCAATGACCGGTCACCTCCTTGGTGCGGCCGGAGCAGTGGAAGGACTGGCCAGCATTTTGGCATTGAGAAACAATATCGTACCACCGACTATTAACCACTTCACCGACGATCCTGAAATTGACAGCAGAATGGATTTCACATTCAACACTGCTAAAGAGAAGGATTTAAATATTGCAATCAGCAATACATTTGGGTTTGGTGGACACAACGCTACTGTGGTTTTCAAAAAACTATAGGAAACCGTGGTTAGAAAAATAGTACAACGAGTAAAACTCTTTTCGTCTGAACGGAAAGAGTTTTATTTGTTTTTAAAAGACCTGCTGGGTTTTTATCCCCAAAACCTTCGGTTGTACGACCTCGCTTTTATTCACAAATCGGCATCGGTTGTCGATTCGCAAGGCAACCTGGTAAACAACGAACGCCTCGAGTACCTTGGCGATGCCATTTTAGGTGCCATTATTGCCGATTTCCTGTACAACCGATTTCCACATGAAGACGAGGGTTTTCTTACCAAAACCCGATCAAAACTGGTCAACCGGGCTATTCTTACCCAACTTACTCACGACATGGGGCTGCATGTTTTTATCGAATCGAATACCACTAAAAAAATTGATAAAAGCCACATTTTCGGCGATGCTCTGGAAGCCCTTATCGGCGCCATTTACCTTGATCGCGACTACCAGGCAGCCAAATTCTTTGTGACAAAAAAAATTCTCCCGCAATTTGTTGATCTCAACGAAATTGAACAGGAAGACTCGAACTTTAAAAGCCAGTTGATCGAATGGAGTCAAAAAACCAAACGCGAGCTGGAATTTGAAACCACCGAAGAAACCGACGACAACATGAAACAGCCGAAGTTTACCGCTGTAGTAAAAATCGACAACGAAAAGGTGGGAACCGGTACGGGGAGTTCGAAAAAAGAAGCCCACCAGAACGCTGCACGCGTCACACTCGAAAAGATCGACAAATTATAGGGATCATATACTCTTGCTACCTTAATCTTTTTAATTTTGCGCCCACATAAAAAAGTCACATGGATAATATTCTGATCATAGGTATTGGATTCCTGGCGCAGGGCCTGTTTTTCTTTCGTACCATTGCCCAATGGTTCAAATCGGAGCAGGAAGGCGAAGTGATTTCCCCGGTAATCTATTGGCAGATCAGTTTGGTAGGCTCTGTACTTATGCTTACCTATGGGATACTTCGTGGCGACTTTGCCATTGTAGTAGGCCAGTTTTTAGTTTACAGCATTTACATCAGAAACCTTCAGTTAAAGAAGGCCTGGCAAAAAATGCACTGGGTATCAAAAAGTCTCGCTGTCATTGTTCCACTGGCTTACCTTGCCTGGCTAATTTTTTATGGCGGACTGAACTCGATTGTAAAAAACGAGGATGTAACTTTATTCTGGATGGTGTGGGGAACCGTGGCACAAATCGTTTTCATTTCCCGTTTTTTTTACCAGTGGATTTATTCCGAAAAGGAAAAAGAATCGATACTCCCTCTTGGATTCTGGATCATAAGCACCGCCGGTTCACTGATGATTTTTACCTATTCCATCACACGCCTCGATCCTGTATTATTCGCTGCACACAGCCTCGGACTTTTTATCTATTTGCGAAACATTCTGCTGCATTTTGGCAAAGGCAGCCTTTTTACCCGGCTCAATAAAATTCCGGTTCTGAATAAACTTATCGGAAAAGTTTCGGATAAAATAAAATAAGGACGTCGTTTAAAATCAACCGTAAAACTCTATTTCGAATGACTTAACCTGTTATAAAACCTGTCTGGGTTACAGTACCTTGTGTCATTTTTTAGTAAATTGTAAGTACTAAAGTTTCATAAAACCTGAATACAAATTCCGGGAGGACTGAAATTGAAACTCAATACCGCAATACTGCTTGAAAAAATCGATCGACACCTTGCCGATGCCAGACTAAGCCCTGAAGAACAACTTAGGAAACGCTGGGCCTGGATTTGGATATTATCGACACTTTTAGGAGTTATTGCCTCTATCGTCTACTTTCTTTTCTTTCTTAATCTTTGGCCTATCACCTGGTCTGGCTTGGGTTTTCTTGTTGGTTATATAGTAGCACTTATCCTTTACACTCGTGTTCGTCGTTTCGACCTTGTCATTAATATCACATTCTCCTTTTTCACAATTATAGTATTCTTAGCCATGCTGCAAACGGGAGGTTTAAGCAATTCTCTTGGGTTAGTATTCGTTGGTATTAACTGTGCCATGGGTTCAGTTTTGGCAGGCAATCTTCGCTGGACAATAGCCATGTTCGTGTTGTACTGTTCCACCATTATTGCTTTAGGTATTGCTGAACCGTACCTCCATACTCCGGATTATATTACAGCCGAAGTTAACACACGGGCATTTGTTTTTCTCGCTGTCTGGATCAATGCATGCATTCTTTTTTTAGTCGTGCTGTTCATGAAAGATAAAAGCCGCTATGAAAAAGCCGAAGCGGAAAAACTTAAAAAACTGGATGAAGCAAAAACACTTCTTTACACCAATGTTTCACACGAATTCAGAACACCTCTGACCATTATTAACGGAATAGCGGAACAAATGACTGAAAGGCCCGGCAATCAAAACAAAAACGAAGCACAAAAAATTAAAATCCAAAGTAACATTCTGCTTCGGCTTATAAAACAAATGCTTGATATCTCAAAGATTCAGGCGAAAGGTATTCAATTGAATGAAATTCACGGTAACATTGGAAAATACATTCAATACATAACCTCACAGTTCGAGAGTCTTGCCGAAACAAATAGAGTTGAATTAAAAATTCAATCGATCGATGAAAATATTTTCACTGATTACGATCCTGAGAAATTGATGGAAGTCTTAGCCAATCTGCTTTCAAATGCCATTAAATTCACTAAACCGGGAGGAAGTATTTCCGTTTCTGTTTCAGAAAAAAGAACCGACGACGGGCCTTGCGTTCTGATCCTGGTAACCGATACCGGATGTGGAATTCCAGAAAAAGAACTACCTCATATTTTCGATCGATTTTATCGGGTAAGGGAAAATGATTCCCAAACTCCGGGAACCGGTCTTGGGCTGGCAGTTACACACGAGTTAGTTGAATTAATGAAAGGAAAAATTACGGTTAGCAGTGATCCCGGCAAAGGCTCGATTTTTACAGTAAGTCTTCCCATAAAAAAGACAGCATCCATCGCCGAGGATGATGGATTTTCGAACATTAAAAGTGTCGATGAGCAACTTGTCACTTTTATTCACAAAGAAAGTGCAGTTGAAAAACTTCAAAATTATCAACCTGATAAACCTTTACTCTTAATTGTGGAGGACAATGAAGATGTGTTGGAATATTTGGTTTCGGTTTTGGAAAGCAACTACCAACTCGAACTGGCTCTGAATGGAAAACAAGGACTGGAGAAGGCAATTTCACATATCCCGGACCTTATTTTAACCGATGTAATGATGCCTGAAATGGATGGTTTTGAGATGATAGATCATTTAAAAAGTGATATTCGTACTGATCATATTCCTGTAATTGTTCTGACTGCACGCGGCGATTTTGACTCAAAAATATCGGGTCTGGAAATTGGTGCCGATCATTACCTTGTAAAACCTTTTAACAAACAGGAATTAGTTTTAAAACTGCATAACCTGCTTGAAATCCGCCGGAAAATGCAGTTAAAGCTCGGAGTCGCTCAGGTTGTCCCGGACGGAAAACAGGAATACCGACAGGAATTAAAGTTTATGGGGAAACTGAACGCTCTGCTCGAAAAAAATATTGAAAACGAAGATTTTGGCGTACCCGATATTTGTTTGGCATTTAACATGAGCCGCCCACAGTTGTACCGGAAATTTAAAGCCCTTACCAACACTTCTGTTGGAAAATATGTCCGTTCGTATCGACTTCAGAAAGCAAAACAACTATTGGCATCAGAAGGAATAAACGTTACCGAAGCGGCATTCGCCACCGGATTTAAAAACCTTTCTCATTTTAGTGCTGTATTCCACGAAGAATTTGGTTGTTCTCCGAGCGAAGTCAATAAAAATAAAACCTGAAAATCTCCCCTGATACAAATTCCAAAACATTTGAGAAAAATACCAATGCTGTGCTCCCACCTTTAACATAAATTAGTTGGAAACAACTTATTTATAACCCTTTAAATTTTATGTTATGAAAAATCTCATATTTCTATTCATGTTTATTCTTAGTCTGGTATTTACAGGTTGCGACGTAAACAACTCACTACTCCCCAAATCGGAAATCGACAACGAACTTAAATCTGCCCAACTAAAAATGGTTCCAATTAAAGGCGATGCTCAATCTCATGTCACCGAATCGTTAAATGGTATTCCTGTATTTGGAACTTTATCCGGCACGATTTCTCATTTGGGAAAACTGGATATTGATGAAAGTACCTGGTACACCATATCGGTTGAAATGGATGAACAAACCTGGACCATTTCGTGGGAAATGTTTGGTGCCGTTTGTGCGGCTAACGGAGATCTGCTGAAATATATCCTGTCAGGATCTTTTAGTATTCTTGATAATGAAATAAGCGGCCACATTGATTTTAATGGTGGTACCGGCAGATTTAGTCAAGCCGGTGGAACTGCCGAATTTACAGGCTATGCCGACGATCCTATGAACATTACTTCGATGTACATGCACATGGATGGTATGATTTCAAATGTGGGTTGCAGCCATGGTAATGAATCTGAACTGGCAACTCAGAATGAAGCAATTGCCGAAGCCTTTATAGATGCATTTAATGCCCATGATGCCGACATGCTCAATTCGTTGTTTGCAGATGATTTTGTGTACACCGAAGTAACATCGGGCCGCACTTTTACCAATAAAGTCGACCTTGCAATGTATATTAATGGAACAGTCAGCGGAGTACCCGACTCCCAGTTTGATATTGTTTCAGTTGTAGCCAACGAACAATATGCTGCAGTAGTGTGGATTTGGAAAGCAACAAATACAGTGGGTTGGCCGTACATGGGAATTCCGCCTACCGATAAATATTTCGAGATGCTGGGAGCTTCAGTTATGGAAATTGAAGACGGAAAAATTATATGGAACAAAGACTATTGGGACTGGAATACATTTATGCAACTTATTGGTGTTATGCTATAGCTTGAATACTATTTCAGCAAAAAAATTATTTCCCAAATGCAAATCCCGGAATCCAACCTGGATCCGGGATTTTTTTACACTGTTTAATTATTTTCCGGCTTTTTGGCTTTGATTACGACCTTCAGTACGTAATAAAAAAGCATGGAGAAAACGAATATGATCAATCCCCAGATGGGAGCGTAAAAACTTACGATGGCTCCCCGCATTACAATTTGCGGCGATACATCGGCGGCAGCTCTTATGGCCTCAAGCGCCTGAACAATTCCAACAACTTGCGATAAAAAACCAATGGCCAGTGCCAATGATCCCGACATTTTTATCAGGTCGAGCAAGCGTGTGTTCATGTCTTTTTTCCCAACAATTTCAACGACCTTCCAAACGGTGATTCCAAGTGCCAGAAGTCCTAAAATTGTTATCAGATGCATAAATGGTCCGCCGTATCTGTAGGCTGCCATCATGTATCCAAATCCTGTTTGTGCTTCATCCAATTCAATCATTTCTTTTGTTTTTAAAGTTCTTACTGCAAGCTACGCCCGATATCCCATTCCATCGTACTTTAATCGTTGAACAACACAAAACCACGGTTCGGTTACATTTCAGAAGCGAATTACCGTTTACGCCAACTTTTGGTTGTTCAGCCACAATTTTTAACCTTTTAACGATTGAATTTCCGTTTCATAAAATTCATCCTTAATTTTCAGTTTTTATTGTAAATGTCGGAAAAACTTCAACATATTATATTGATGCTCAGCAAATCTCAAAAATCAAGAATCACTTTGCACGTGTTTTTTTGGCTGATCGTTGGTTACTTTTATTATTTCGTGTTCCGATTGAACAGCGAATTTCCAAAGGTTTCGCTCATTTTTACGCTTGGACTGCTGCCCGTTGCCATCTTCGAAACGTACCTTTTCAACTACTTGCTAATCCCGAAGTACCTCTCAAATCAGAAATATTTCAGGTTTACCTATTTTAGCCTGTTCACCATACTGGGTTCCACCTGGCTTTCTTTTCTTATTGTTTTTTATGCTTTAATAAATATTCTGAACACAGAAGCCTCGCTCGAACCGGCCGTTCTTCATCCTGAATTGCAAGTGATCTCGCTGAACTTTATCGTATTTCTTGCCATCGCCATCAAGCAGGTGAAACGCGCTTTTTATATGCAACAGGAAAAAAATGAACTGGAAAAAGCACAGCTGACCACAAAACTTAAACTAAAAGAAGCTGAACTTAAACTGTTGAAAGCCCAGGTTCATCCGCATTTTCTGTTCAATACCTTAAACAACCTTTACGGACTCACCCTCGAGAAATCGGACGAAGCACCCAAACTGGTGCTGCAGTTGTCAGAAATTCTCGATTATATACTTTACCGGTGCGATGCTCCTCAGGTTCCTCTTTCAGAAGATTTAAATAACCTGAAGAATTACATCGAAATAGAGAAAATACGTTATTCCCAAAAACTGGAATTAAATGCTGAATTTCCGGAAGACACCGGAAAGCTCAAAATAGCCCCGCTGATTTTGCTGCCTTATATTGAAAACGCTTTTAAGCACGGGGTCAGTCATTTTCCCGGAATTGCCTTTGTACAAATCAAGCTTTCTCTTTCCGGAAAGAACTTGTCCTTTCAGATTGAAAATTCTCGGAATCCAATGGTAAAAAAAGGCGAAGACAAATCGGGAGGTATTGGGATGGCCAATGTGCAACGCCGTCTCGATTTGCTGTATCCCGGCAAATACATGCTGGAAGTGGAAGAAAAGGATGAAACTTTTTCTGTAAATTTAATGCTTAAACTGGAGGAATAAGATGTACCGCTGTCTGATCATCGATGATGAACCGATTGCCATCCGGGTGATCCGGAATCACCTGGCCTCATTTAAGGATTTTGAGGTGGTGGCCGAGTGCAATAATGCCCTGGAAGCCATAACGGTGCTATCGAAAGAAAAAATCGATCTTATGTTTTGCGATATCCAGATGCCCCAGCTCACCGGCGTTGATTTTGTTCGAACACTTACCCACCCGCCGAAGGTAATTTTTACCACCGCCTACCGCGATTATGCCGTTGATGCTTTCGAGTTGCATGTGGTGGATTACTTATTAAAGCCCATTTCTTTCGAACGCTTTGCTAAAGCCATTCAGCATTTTCTGATACAGGATAAACCAACACCGCCCAATCAGGAGAATTCTACCTCCAATCAGGAGCGGGATTTTATTTTCTTGAAGGCCGACAAAAAACACTACAAGGTAAACCTAGCCGATATTCTCTACATCGAAAGTCTTGGCGATTATGTAATTACTTACACTGCCGACCAAAAAATCGTTTCCAAAGAACGGATCAGTCACCTGGCCGAAGTGCTTCCTACCGATCATTTTATTCAAATTCACCGCAGCTTCATTGTTTCCATACAAAAGATTGAATCGGTCGGTCCAGGCTTTGTTGAAATCAATAAAAAGAAACTTTCTGTGGGGAGGAATTACAAAATGCAACTGAACGATTTAATGGGGAAACTTTAATCGTTTCACGGTTTCAGCTTTTTTGGTATTTTTGATTTTTACTCCTTTATTCATGGATCGTAAAAGTATATACATTCGCCGAGAAGGCTGGATATCGATTATTGCCAACCTGGCATTATTTGCCCTGAAATACTGGGCTGGTGTAGTCACCGGATCCATTGCACTGATAGCAGATGCCTGGCACACACTTACCGACTCCGTTTCGTCTGTGATTGTTCTGATTGGAGGCAAAATCTCGCGTAAACCTGCCGATGCCGATCACCCCTTTGGTCACGGTCGTGCCGAACATATTGCCGCGATAATTATTGGGGTATTGCTGGCCATTGTAGCCTTCGATTTTATTCTGAGTTCGATCGATAAGTTTTCCAGCCGCGAGCAAACTGTATTTGGCACCCTCGCATGGATAGCGGTTATTGTTTCAATTGTAGTAAAGGAAGCACTGGCTCAATATGCATTCTGGGCTTACCGACGCACCAACTCTTCGATTCTTAAAGCCGATGGCTGGCATCACCGAACCGATGCCCTTTCATCGGTTGTTATTTTGGTGGGTATCGCGCTGGGCAGGTACTTTTGGTTTACCGATGCTGTTCTGGGAATTATCGTGGCCATAATGATTGCTTATGCTAGTTACGAGATCCTTTCAAAGGAAATCAAATCGCTGTTGGGTGAAAGTCCGTCGGATGAACTTTTGCTTTCGATTCGCGAAACAGCACAAAAGAATTTTGATCAACCGCTTCATATTCATCAGATTCACCTGCATAATTATGGGCACCATACCGAAATGATTTGTCATATTAAACTTCCGCCAAGCACATCGCTTGAAAAAGCCCACGAAATTTGCACGAAAATAGAGGAGGTGATCGATCGGGAATTTGGTTACACTACTACTATTCATCCCGAGCCGGTGGAGTGGGAAAATCAGGAAAGTTCACTTTAAACCGAAAGCATTCTCTACTTAAACACTCTCTTGCTACTTGATTTTTCATCTCAGGTGTAGTACATTTATTACTCAAAACAAAATTATACTGAAATGAAAGGTGCATTTTATATTCTCGCGATCCTGATTTTAGCTTCCTGCAACAGCAAACCAAAACAAGCTAAAGAGAAAGCTGCAACGGCTTCCACATCTCCAAAATTGGAATTACTTTGGGAATCGGACACGCTGCTGAGAACTCCGGAATCGGTTCTGATCGATCCCAATAATGATATACTTTATGTGTCGAACGTAAATATGAATCCCTGGGAAAAAGACGGCAATGGTTTTATCTCGAAAATGGACAAAGAGGGAAATATTCTGGAGTTAAAATGGGTGGAAGATATGAGTGCCCCGAAAGGAATGGGACTACTTGGGAACAAGCTTTTTGCTGCCAACATTGACGAATTAGTTGAAATCGATGTGGAGTCGGGAATGATAAGTGCCCGATATCCGGCCACGGATGATGCACAACTGAATGATGTTGCTGTTGGTGATGACGGAAACGTTTATGTTTCGGCCTCTGGAACCAGCAAAATCTATAAACTCGAAAAGGGGATTTTATCGATCGTGTACGAGGGTAAAGGAGACGAACGCTTTAACGGATTGTTCTGGGAAAAAGACCGGATGATGCTCATAACAAGTGCAAGCTCGGAATTCATGGCCATTCCGTGGAACACCATGGAACCTAAAGTAATTTCGGGAAATATGGGTGACGGTGATGCCATTTGTGGTCTTGGCGATGGAAGTTACATCACGACCGCCTGGTCGGGGACTATTTTTTATGTTGATAACGATGGTGAAGTTACTACCTTGCTCGACACTCAGGAACAGGGAGAAAATACAGCTGATGCTGCCTACAGCACTAAAGACCAGATTCTTTATGTACCAACTTTCTTTAAAAATCAGGTAAAAGCCTATAAGCTGATCAGGTAGTTTGGGTACAAATAGTTGCCGGCCATGATTGTTTTCATGCTCTGTTAAGGCAGTATTCACTATCATTGGCATCAAATAATTTTCACTCAAAATGAAGAAATTCCTTTTTCTATTGCTGATGCTTTGTGCAGGAATCGTTATAGCTCAGTCCAAATACGATCAGTTGTTTTTCAAGGATCGACTGACAGAAACGCTTTCCGAGGACAATGTTTTCAAATCGGCAGATTATTATAATTGGTGTTCATCAATCATCAAAGGAGACGACGGCAAATATCATCTGTTCTATTCGCGCTGGCCTAAAAAATACGGATTTCTGAGTTGGCTGACGCATTCTGAAGTCGCCCATGCCACTGCCGATTCACCAGGCGGTCCGTGGACATACAAGGAAACAGTAATACAAAGCCACGGCAAAGGACACTGGGATGCAATAACTTTTCACAATCCCAAAATCAAAAAGTTTGGCGACAAATATTACCTCTACTATGTTTCCACAAACCTGGGCGATCAGGATTATACGGAGGAAGAATTGATTGAAATCGCAAAGGTTGGTTATATTCATCCCAGCTGGAAAAAATACCTGCGACCCAATCAACGAACCGGTGTGGCTATTGCGGCTTCGCTCAATGGTCCATGGGAACGATTGGATCATCCGCTTATCGAGCCATCCGGGCCAATCACAACGCTTACCGTGAATCCGGCCATTACTCAAGGAAAAGACGGAAAATACTACCTGATTGTTAAAGGCGATAAACCGAACGAAACACGTTTTATCCGAAACCAGGCGATTGCTATTTCAGATTCCCCCACCGGACCTTTTAAAATGATGGAAAAACCGGTAATCGATTACCTCGACACTGAAGATATGTCGCTTTGGTACGATGCTAAACGTGATTACTATTATGGTGTGTTTCATGCCAATTCGTTTATCGGTATGGTGAGTTCGGGGGATGGAACGAACTGGGAAAAGGCAACGGAATTTGTCCTCATGGACAAAACCTTGCAAACGCCGGAAGGTAAAATGAAACCCGACCGTCTGGAACGTCCTTTTGTTTATGTTGAGGATGACGAACCACAAGTGCTTTCGCTGGCGGTTAAACAGGGTGATGACGCTTACATTGTTTTTATTCCTGTAGAAGAAAAAGAACGTCCGCTTCCAAACAAAAGACAATTGGCCTGGCAGGAGGCCGAACTAGGTGCAGTGTTTCATTACGATCTTCACGTTTTTGATGGCGAGAAATACGGGCAGGGAAACAACCGGATTGATCCAGTTATGGATTACCAGATCTTCAATCCCAAAAAACTCGATACCGACCAGTGGATAAAAAGCATTGCTGATGCCGGCTTTAAATTTGCTATTCTTACTGCAACTCACGAAACGGGTTTCGCACTTTACCAGTCTGAGGTTAATCCGTACTGTATGAAAGCCCTGAAATTTCAGGATGGTAAAGCTGACATTGTACGCGACTTTGTAAATTCGTGCAGGAAATATGGTATCAAACCCGGCATTTATTTAGGCATTCGCTGGAACTCATTTTTTGGTGTTCACGACTTTAAAGTGAATGGTACTGGTGATTTCCGCGATCAGCGCCAGAAATATTACAACCACATGGTAGAAGGTATGGTAAAAGAACTTTGTACCAACTATGGCGAATTGTTCGAAATCTGGTTTGACGGCGGCGCCGATCATCCGGCAAACGGTGCACCTGATGTACTACCCATTGTTCAGCAATACCAGCCCAACTGTCTTTTTTACCACAACAAACAACTCGCCGAAGCACGCTGGGGAGGCTCTGAATCGGGAACGGTAAGTTATCCATGCTGGTCTACTTTTCCATATCCAACAACAGGTTCAGGAGAATCAGCTCATCAAGCGATAAGTGTTAACAATTTTCAACTGCTAAAAACCGGTGATCCTGAAGGAGAATACTGGGTGCCTGCGATGAGCGATGCGCCTTTAAGAGGCTACAACGGTCGCCACGAGTGGTTTTGGGAACCCGGCGACGAAGAACACATTTTTCCATTGAAAAATCTGATGAACATGTATTACGGTTCGGTCGGGCGTAATTCAACACTTATTATGGGACTTACTCCCGATCCTGACGGTTTGCTTCCTGAGCCTGATGTTCAGCGCCTGAAAGAATGGGGCGATGAAATCGAAAGAAGATTCGCTAAACCACTTGCAAAAACTTCGGGAGCAGAAAATAAACTGGAGTTGGATTTAGATGCTGAACAGGAAGTGAACCATGTAATTATTCAAGAAAATATTGAATTGGGTGAACGTGTACGGAAATACCGAATTGAGGTGAAAACTCAAGGTAAATGGGAAACAATTTGTGGCGGAACTGCAATCGGGCACAAACGGATACAACATTTTGATCCCGTAAGTTGCAATAAATTAAGACTGGTAATAGAAGAGTCGGATGGACAACCGCAAATCAGCAATTTTTCTGCCTTCAGAGTAAGCGAAACGAATTAAAATGTCTACCTCCTTAATAGTTTATTTATTCTCTATATTTACGCATCCATTAAATATTATTAAAAGCTAATTCATGAAAAAAATAGTCGTTCTAACCATTGTAATTGGTTTACTGATGCTTCTTCAGGCATGCTCTGAAAAAATTGAAACCAACCTTACAAAAACCGCATTTATCCCAAAACCTGTGAGTATTGCAGCCGGTGATGATGCCTTTACGTTAAAGGGGCTGGAAAAAATCTATATCAACGAGAATAATAATGAATTACAGGACATTGCCTTACAGCTTATTTCCAGCATTCAAAGTGTAAGAGGACATTCGCTAACATCCGAACTTACGGATAAAATTCCTTCAAAAGGAATCTATTTAACCATTGACAAAACAAAAAACATTGGCGAGGAAGGATACGAATTAAAAATTGATAAAAAGCTTATAACTATAACAGGAGCCGATGCTGCCGGATGTTTTTATGGCATTCAAACGTTGATGCAAACAGCACCCGTAAATGCAGATAAAAGCCAACCTTTATATTTCCCCACTGGAATAATTAAGGATGCTCCTGAATATGCCTACCGTGGTGCCATGCTCGATGTTGCCCGTCATTTTTTTAGTGTAGAAGAAGTGAAACAATACATCGATTTTCTGGCCATGTACAAAATGAACGCACTTCACCTGCATTTGTCGGACGATCAGGGTTGGCGGATTGAAATTAAATCTTGGCCAAAGCTTACTGAGATAGGTGCACAAACCGAAGTTGGCGGTGGAGAAGGTGGATTTTACACCCAGGAACAATACAAGGAACTGGTTCAATATGCTGCTGATCGTCAGATCATTATCATTCCTGAAATTGATATGCCGGGACACACTAATGCAGCACTCGCATCGTATGCCGAACTTAACTGCGACGGGAAGGCCCGCGAACTGTATACCGGAATTGAAGTTGGCTTCAGTACACTTTGTACCGATAAAGAAGTTACTTACCAGTTTGTGGATGATGTAATCAGGGAACTGTCTGCAATCACTCCCGGTCCGTACATTCATATTGGTGGCGACGAATCGCATGTAACCAAACACGACGATTACGTGTATTTTGTAAACCGTGTACAAAAAATTGTGGAGAAATACGGAAAGAAAGTAATCGGTTGGGACGAGATTGCCAATGCAGAACTGATTGATGATGTCACAGTCCAGTTTTGGTCAGATGTTGAAAACACTACAATGGGCATTGAAGAAGGTGCCAAAGTACTTATGTCGCCTGCAGCCCGAGCTTACCTCGATATGCAGTACGATTCAACCTCGCAGTTTGGCTTACACTGGGCCGGTTACATTGAAGTGGATCATGGTTACAACTGGGATCCGGCAACTTTGGTTGAAGGAGTTACAAAAGATAATATTATTGGAATTGAAGCTCCGCTTTGGTCAGAAACCGTTTCAAATATCGACGAAGCAGAGTACCTGGTTTTCCCGCGCCTGCCCGGTTATGCTGAAATTGGCTGGACTGCACCTGCCGAAAGAAACTGGGACGAATACAAAACTCGTTTGGCGAAACACGGCAAACGTTTCGAAGCTTTGGGAATCGATTATTACAAGTCGGCACTTGTTCCGTGGGAAGAATAAATTAAAAATAAGATAGAACAGAAACGGGGTACAGGATTGTAGCCCGTTTTTTTTTTATTGAAATTCCACTCTTGCAATACGACCGTCGCTTCCGGCAGCAAAACCTGTTAACTGCCCCGGAACTGCCCGGAAAGTATAGTAACCGACTTCGGAAATAAATTTCCAATTTTGTCCACCATCCACTGAAACATCGCACCCGGTTTTACCAATAGCAAACAAAAACGAATACCTGCCCGATTTTACAGGTTGAACACATGATCGGTATTCTGCTGGCATAGTCTCAGCCGATAACCAATTCTTACCTCCGTCAACGGTATATGCTGCAATGTTTGTATTTACTTCGGGTTGATCATAATTGCCACCCACAACAGCTCCGGCTTTATCATTCTGAAAAGCCACCGAAAATATTCCTGACGAGGCTGTTCCGCGGATCATAGGTGTTTTGGCGACATTCCATGTTTTACCAAAATCTTCGGAATAAAAAACCCGGGCAGCTTTTCCGCCACTGCCAATCCACGCTTTCCCCGAAGGTAAAAATTCGATGCAGGTATTTGAAGCAGCAAAATTCGCTTCACCTTCTTCAACCGGAGGCAGCGATTCAACTCTTTGCCAACTGTCGCCGCCATCTTCTGTTCTTATCACAAAAAACTTCCCGTCGATCGGATCGCTAACTGCAAGACCGTGGACATCATCAGCAAATTTTAATGAATTGAAGAACAATCCTGCAGTTGTGTCGCGATAAACCACTTCCCAGCTTTTGCCTCCGTTAGTGGTAGAATAGCCAAAATCAGGTCCGGCAATTCCAAAAACGATGGCATGATCTTCATCCTGTGCATTTATGCTTCTGAAATCATTTTTCCCGGCGCCCGGAACTTTCATCTCCTTCCAACTCTCTCCTGAATCGGTGGAGAGCAAAACAGTACCTCCCGACCCGCTTGCCCATATCACATTCTCATCAACTACAAACAAACCACGAAGACTGGCCTCCGAGTTGGTTTCCAGCCCGATAAATTCGGCTTGTACAGAAATAGGATTATTTTGACATCCAAGCAGAAGCGCGGGAATAAGCAGTAAAAAAGAAAATTTCATCATGATCGTTTTTGTTGTTCCTCAAAAATAGAAAGCAAAACCGAGAAACACGAAGAACTTTCCTTTATCGTCCAACCCTGAAAGGATTTAAATCCAGACTTGTTTTTTCTCCGGCAATGGATTCACTAAGCAGTAAACCGGTTACCGGTCCAAGTGTCACCCCCATCATCGAATGTCCGGTTCCAACATGGATATTTTGAAACTCCGGAATCCTGCCGATATAAGGCAATCCATCAAACGAACAGGGGCGGTGTCCCTGCCAGATTTCGCTTTCCTCCACATAAATTTCATTCTTCAGATAATAAACAGAATTGACGCCGTTAATGATATTCTGAACACGCGAAGGTGTAATCTTGTATCCAGAATAAGCGATTTCCATCCCCCCTGCAAATTGCGTCAATCCGCTTCCGAGAGGTGTAACAGCAACATTCGCATCGGCTAAAAGGGCCGGATAATTTATGCCGGATTCATTCGTCATAAAACTGTAGCCTTTGCCGGGCTGCACATCAATTTTAACCTTCAGTTTTTTCAGCAATTGCGAACTCCACATTCCGGCAGTGATCACCAATTCATCAAATTCGAAATTACCTTTATTGGTTTCCAGTGCAGTTGCTTTTTTCTTCGACGTTTGAATAGCGGTTACCGTACAATTTTTCACAAACTGAACGCCTTTTTTTTCAAGCGAAGCATAAAGTGCTTTCATCAAAACCGAAGGATTTAAATGATTATCACAGTGATAGTGAAATCCACCGGCCAAGTTAGCCTGAGTATTAGGTTCCAGTTTCCGGACATCAGCCTGCGACAATTCCTTAACATCCAAACCGGCATCTTTAGCAATTTCGGCTTCTTCACGCAAGTCTTCACCTGCTTTTTCAGCCTGATACAACATTAGCAAACCGTTTTGCCAGAGAGGGAAATCAAGTTCCCCGCTCACCTTAAGATCAGTAAAAAGGTCTTTGCTCAGTAAACTCAAATCACGCAATACATTGATTGACTGATTTACGTGACGTGCGTTTGCAACAGAAGTAAATTTCAGGTACCAGCGTAACAGATCTTTTTCGGGTGCAAGACGAAAGCCAACAGCTGATTTTGATTTGAACAGGTTTTTAATGCCTTTTCGCAACATACCCGGTGAAGCCAGCGGAACTACGTGACTTGGAACAATCAGTCCTGCATTAAAATGCGAGCATCCATCGGTAAAATCGTCCCGGTCAATCACGGTTACCTGGAAGCCTTTTTTCTGCAAATACCAGGCAGAAAACAGACCTACTACTCCACCTCCAACAAGAACTACTTTGCTCATAGTATTGAAATCAATAAAGGTTATAATACCTGGAAACCGTGGGCGTAGGGATCATCCTCATCATCGATAAAAATATTATTGAATGAAATGATCTTTGCCCAACCTTCGATACTTGGAATAATGGCTTTGTGCTCCCCCACTTTTGTTGTGCCTTCAACACGCCCAAGAAACTTGCTGCCGATAATGCTTTCGTGCAAAAACTTATCGCCCTGATGTAACTTTCCGTGTGCTGCCAGCTGTGCCATTCGCGCCGATGTTCCGGTTCCGCAAGGTGAGCGGTCAATCGCTTTATCGCCGTAGAAAACCGCATTTCTTCCATCAGCTTCAGGCGAAATAGTTGCACCTGTCCATTCGATGTGTGTTACGCCCTGAATCTCGTTATTCTCAGGATGGTGAAAGGTATATTTCTCGTTGATCAGCTTTCGCAGTGGACGACTTATCGCAATCAGTTCATCCGCAGAATAATGTTCCATGCCTTTAAAAGTTTCCTGCGGATCGATGATGGCATAAAAGTTTCCGCCATAGGCCACATCGAAAGTGAGTTTGCCAAGATGCGGCGATTCTATTTCAAGGTTTTCGCCAGCCAGGTAGGAAGCCACATTCGTTAGTTTCACCGAACTCACTTTTTTACCGGTCATTTGGTACTCCACTTTAATCAGGCCCGCCGGAACTTCCACCATCAACTCTCCCGGAGTTTTGGGTGTTACCAGCCCCTGTTCAATAGCAACCGTTACAGTTCCGATAGTACCGTGACCACACATGGGCAAACAGCCACTGGTTTCGATAAACAAAATTCCCATGTCATTTGCCGGATCGACCGGAGGAAAAATGATGCTTCCCGACATCATATCGTGCCCGCGAGGCTCAAACATCAATCCTTTCCTGATCCAGTCATACTCCTTCAAAAAATGCAGGCGGCGTTCGAACATATCTTTCCCTTTTAAAACGGGACCACCGCCGGCCACCACTCTCACGGGATTTCCGCAAGTGTGCGCATCAACACAAAAAAAGGTTTTGGCAGCCATTTTTTAATATTAATTAATCACATCTTTTGTTAATTTTCCATCCACACGACGCCAGATTTCAAGTGGATTGGCGTCTTTTAATTCGTCGGGCAAATAAGCATCCGGCGCATCCTGAAATGCTACAGGGCGCACAAAACGCTTGATGGCATCAACACCCACCGAGGTAAAACGTCCGTCGGTGGAAGCCGGGAACGGTCCACCGTGCTGCATGGAATAGCCCACTTCAACGCCGGTTGGAACACCATTAAAAATCAATCGCCCCACAACTTCCTGAAGGATTTCGATGGCCGGCGAATACGTTTCCACATCGTCAGCAGTACAAAAAACAGAAGCAGTAAGCTGGCCTTCGAAAGCCCCCATAACTGATTCGAGTTCTGCTTTACCATCGCACTCAATGAGCAATGAAAACGGCCCGAATATTTCTTCAGCCAAATCAGGATTTTTTACAAAATCGCTTCCCTTTACCACCGCAACAATCGGTTTTCCGGTTAATTGGGCCGGTTCATTTTCCGATTCGGCGAGTTTAGTAACGATCCCGTTTTCGAAAAAGCTCTTTGTTTTCTGCTCGAAGTTGCTGATGATGTTTTTATGCAGCATTTTTTCAGGCATCAGTTTTGCTACATTTGCTGCCAGTTCGCTTTTAAACGCTTCTGTTTCTCCTCCTTTTACAGCTACCAGCACACCCGGATTTGTACAAAACTGTCCAGCTCCAAGGTTGATTGAAGAAGCGATAGTCGCTCCAAGTCCGGCCGTGTTTTGTTTGATTTTCCCGGGTAGTAACAACACCGGATTTACGCTTCCCATTTCAGCAAAAACAGGAATTGGTTCATCGCGTTTTTGAGCCAGATCATACAAACTTTTTCCGCCGTTAAATGAACCGGTAAAAGCAACTGATTTAACCTTTGGGTGCATCACCAGCCCCTGACCAATTGAAAAATCGGTTGCATTGAGCGATGAAAACACACCGTCGGGCATTCCTGTTTTTTGTGCCGCTTTCACAATAGCTCCCGAAACCAGTTCGTTGGTTCCGGCGTGGTAAGGGTGCGATTTTACGATCACCGGATTTCCGGCTGCCAACGCCGAGGCGGTATCACCTCCTGCCGTTGAAAATGCCAGCGGAAAGTTGCTGGCCGTAAACACCACAACAGGACCAACCGGCTGCAACATTTTACGGATATCGGCTCGAGGCAACGGTTTTCTGTCGGGCATAGCCGGATCGATGGAAGCCTCTACCCAATCGCCATCTTCCAAAACTTTGGCAAACATGCGCAACTGGTTTGTTGTACGACCGCGTTCACCTGTAATTCTACCTTCAGGCAAACCACTTTCTGCACAGGCACGCTCAATCAATTCGGGACCAACTGCCTCGATTTCATCGGCAACGGCACGTAAAAATACGGCACGTTCTTTCCCCGGTTTCCTTTTGTAAACGGCATAAGCACTCACTGCTTTTTGCACAGCGTCTTCTAATTCTTCGCTTGTTGCCTGAACAAATTTTTCGGGCAACTGCTCCAACGTCAGCGGACTAAATGTCTGAAAACTTAACTCTCCTTTTGCTGATAAACTCTTACCTATATTGTTTTTCCCGTGGATCATATCAACACTTTTTCCAGGTTCAAATAATCCGGTAGTTCCGGACGAACTTCAAGGGCTTTATTCAAAATTGACAACACACGCTCTCGTTCTTCTCCAACCAGAGGCAAGCGGGGAGCACGTACAATCTCGTTACCAATTCCGGTCATGCTTTCTGCCAGTTTAATATTCTGAACCAGTTTTGTTGAAACATCGAGTTCCAACACCGGCAGGAACCAGCGATAAATTTCGAGTGCTTCAGCAATTCTTCCGGCTTTAATCAGTCGGTAAATGGCTACAGTCTCTTTTGGGAAGGCACAAACCAGTCCGGCCACCCAACCATCAGCACCCATCAGTAAGCTTTCCATTCCCAGTGTATCCACTCCGGTGAGTACGGCAAAGCGATCGCCAAATTCATTTTTCATTCGGGTAACATTTGAAATGTCGCGAGTCGACTCTTTTACCGCCTGAATGGTTGGAAGGTCCTCCAACTGACGGAACATATCCGGTGAGATCCAGATCTTGTAATCGGCCGGGTTATTATATAAAATAATAGGCAATTCAGTGGCTGTGGCAACTTCACGCAAAAAAGTAACCGTTTCGCGGTCATCAGAAGTATAACGCATCGGCGGCAACAACATCAAACCATCGGCGCCGTTATCGCGGGCACGTAAAGCAGCTTCAACGCCCAGTTTTGTCGATGCCTCGGCAACGTTCATCAGTACAGGAACACGTCCGTTCGCGGCGCCTTTCACGTGCTTTAGCAGTGCATCCTTTTCATCCTGAACCAGCGTACTTGCTTCACCAAGCGAACCGCCCAAAATAATTCCATCTACTCCGGCTTCGATCTGTGCTTCCAGATTGACATCAAAGGCCTCAAAATCCAACTCATCGTTTGCAGTAAACTTGGTCGTTACTGCCGGAAAAATCCCTTTCCATTCAAAATTCATGATCTTTATTTTTTATAATTATTAATTCAAATTGTTCGAAGTAAAAGACTTTTAAATCTTTACTACAAAACTAAAACACAATAAAAGACATAAATATCTTAATCTTACCCTGAACTAATACTATCTTATCCATGTTATTGAATTCAGAACATTTTAAAGGAATATTACCTATTATGTATTTATGATATGAATCCCTTGCAACTATGAAAATTCTTCCATTTAAAATTGCCAAACCTGTTGATCAGTCGGTTTGGGTGCAGAATGAATTACTTGCTCATCTCTACGATATTTTGCACCAGCATGTGGAATTTCAAATCACTTTGATAAAAAAAAGCACAGGGAATGTTGTCGCGGGAAATCAAATCATCAGCTTTCAACCCGGCGATATATTTGTTTTTGGATCAGGTCTTCCGCACGCGCTTCGAAACGACCCCGAGTACTACCGGAACAACAGTGATCTGATTGCACATGCCATCTCCATTTATTTTGAAACTGAAGTATTTGGTGAATCATTTTGGAACCTGCCGGAAACCAGATCGCTGAAAGAATATATACGCAAAGCGGGGCGTGCTATCTATTATCAGGCGGCATTTCATCCGGAAGAAGCAAAACTTATTGAGGCCATTTCATCAGAAAAAGAAGTAACACGGATGATTTTAGTTTTGGAACTTCTTTCCCGGCTTTCGAAATCGGAAAACGAAAACATTCTGGCTACCGAGGGAACCTACAATAAGATGAATGAGACCGATGAAAAACGACTGGATGCCGTGTTCCGTTTTACTTTGAATGAATTTCACCGGCCGATAAGTCTGGAAGAAGTTGCCGATGTTTCGAACATGACGGTGAACTCTTTTTGCCGCTACTTTAAAACCCGCACGCGAAAAACCTATGTGAATTTCCTTACAGAATACCGAATCGGGCAGGCCTGCAAATTGCTGCAACAGGAGGATGTTAGTATTTCGGAAATATGCTACCGGGTAGGCTTTGGCAACCTTTCGAATTTTAACCGGAAGTTCAAGGAAATGAACGGATGTACTCCAAATGAATTTCGAAGAAAACAGGAATTGCAGAATATGGCAGATTAAGTTAAAACATTAGTGTTTTCGACTAACTACAAAAGCACTCAACCAAGGCAATAACTCTCCCTCATTCCCTCTCTTTTCAACGAGAGGGACGATTGTGTCGAAGGCACAATCAGGGTGAGTACTGAGAATAAATTGATATCCTGCTTAAAAATTCTCGCTATATATGCAGAAAAAACAGGAAAGCCGCCGGCCTTCCTGTTCTTAAAATTGATGCGTGTTTCACGATCAACAAATTCGGGAACTAATCGTCGTATTCGGGAAAATCATTCGAAAGCATTATCCACACTTTTCCAAGTCGCTCATACAAATTGCTGATGTGGGTTCCCGGATTGGAATAATTCTCGAACTGATGCCTGACATGCATGGCATCAAGTTGCTCATTCAGCATTACATTCGATTGATACATTCCCAGGTCATCGTTTGTGCCACAATCAAAATACACGGTTTTTAGCTGTTTCAATCCAATTCGGTTTTGCTGAACCAAGGCCATCAGGTTTTGGGCATCCCATTTTTCCATTAGTTCGGGAATGATCACAGGCTGACCATCCAAGTATTCAAAAGGGAGGTCGCAAAAAAATGGCTGATCTGGATTCGGCAACCACGCCTGTGCCAATGCATAAGCTGAATTATTGGCAAATTTAAACGGAGCCCAAGGATAATAGTCGACCGGTCCCTCCATTCCCCACATCTGATCTTCTACCGGCATGAATCCGGCAATCATCGAAACCAAAGGAGCCGGAAAATGAGACGGAGACAAAACACCGACATAACGGAAGGTCTTGGGATGTTTCATCGCCGCATTCAACGCTCCATAGGCTCCTGCACAATGACCACTGATGGCGCGCCAGTTAAAATGAGGAATGGTGCGGTAGTTTCCATCGATGTAAGCAACCAGTTCATCGGAGATGTAATCTTCATAATTCCCCTGAACCGGAGAATTTAAATAGAGACTCGGGCCATACTTCGTTTTGGCATCGGGCATAACGATGATTACCTCTTTCATCCCCTTGTTGTCGATCAGGTCGTTTACCCAATCGAGAAATCCATCCGAGGGAAAATCAACACGAGCCTGTAACTGTGCCATCTGGTAAAAATATTCGAATGGCTCCGGGTCCATTAACATACCTCCCCATGCAGGAGTACCGTGCAAAAAATAAATCACCGGGAAATGTTTCTCCGGGCAAGCATAGTAACTTTTTGGCAAATAAATACGGATCATCCGGTCGGCCGGATCGCCCAACAAGTTTCCTTCCAGCGCATTCACATGCATCATTTCTGAAACGATCGTTCCCTCGCCTATTACGGCTGCTTTTGGGTTGGGAACCGGATCATTATCATCAGCCAGATAATCTTTTTCACAGGCTGCGAAGAAAATTACCGACGCCAGCACTGCCAGTAAAATTTTGGTTTTCATTGCTATTGATTTTATTGGTTAACTGCTTACGAAGTTAATCCAATGCCGGCCGTTTGGCTTATTTGAAATTCCCGGAAAGTTGTGGAATTTTCCCAATACTTGACATGATTTCCCGGAACACTTTATTAGTTACGCATTCAATCTTTGATCATCAGCGTAATTTCGCCTTCCGTATCCCAGTACAATCCTCCTTCGGGTAATACCACGCCATTTACAACCTGCAATGTGCCGGTAATACCGTCAAAACGGCCGGTGCCGCCAACAAAATCAGCATGTCCGCTTACCGCTCCTGTTACCGTGTTGATCGATACAAATCCCAACACATTTACTTTCTCGCCGGTTGCCAACTGCAATTCAGTACTTACTTCATTGTAAACTACAGGTTCTCCTGCTATCAGTTGCAGTTCGCAATACAGTTTTTGATAGGTGCTTTCTTCCTGAATGATCTTTCCAATAATGTTCAAATGTCCGGCCATCCAACCGGCAGCACACATGTCAAACGGAGGGCCAAATGTTTCGCATTGAAACCTTCCTGCTGCTTCATCGGGAATTACCTGGGTCCAGCCTTTAACGTGGTGGGTTTTGGTTTTTTCATACTTTGCACTTTTGTTAATTGGTGCGTTTTCTGGTTCAACAAAATCATCCTGACAAGCTACACACATAATCAGGATTCCGATCAATAAAAAAAATACACGTTTCATGATTTTAATTTTTAAGGTTAAACATTGATTATTACTGTCAAAATTAGGACGAACGCACGATTTGGAATTGTCGGATTTTCCCTGAGTTTTGTCTATTCATCCCAAATGGAAAAGCAGCGTGTCAAACCATATTTATACGTCATGCTGAATTCATTTCAGCATCTCAGATAAAATAAGATTCCGAAATAAATTCGGAATGACGTTGTTCATTTGTATGGTTGACAAGCTACCTGGAAAATAAATATGGGTGAGAATGAACTTTATTTAGTTCTCAATTACCTCATTGGTTTTTAAACTTTGATGCACAAAATCGGTAGGACTGTAGCCAAACTCTTCTTTAAATACTTTGCTGAAAACGGATACACTTTTCATGCCCACTTCGTAACCCACTTCGGTGATGTTCAACGATGTGGTTTGCAAAAGCTCCTTGGCTTTTTTCATGCGTAGCGTACGAATGTATTTTGCGGCAGAAATATTGGTAAGCGCACTGAATTTACGGTAAAGTTGCGCTCTGCTCATGGCCATTTCGTTGCAGAGAACCTGTATATTAAAGAAATCATCTCCAAGATATTTTAGGATAACCGCATTCAACTTTTGAATAAACACGTCTTCTTTTTGGAGTACCGGATCACTGGAAAACTCCAGGCTGTTTCCGTTGCTGTACCTGCGGAAGAGCTTTCTGCGCAGTTCCAGCAGTTTTTGCATTCGCACCAACAACTCGCGCTGGTTAAATGGTTTTACAATATATGCGTCGGCACCCTTTTCCAAACCTTCAATTCTTGACGGGATATCTGCTTTTGCAGTAAGCAAAATGATTGGAATATGACTGGTTCGAATGTCTTCTTTTAGTCTTATGCACAATTCAAAACCATCCATTTCGGGCATCATCACATCGCTGATAACGATATCCGGGATTTCTTCTGTTGCCAATTTAAAACCTTCTTTTCCGTCTTTTGCCACATGAATGGAGAAATGATTCTGATAACAGGCTTTCATGTAGCCAACCACATCGGGATTATCTTCAATAATCAGCAGTCGTTGATTTCTTTTTGATTGATTTGAATCGAAATCATCCGTTTCGAAATTGTTTTCTTCCAAAGCAGTTTCATTCTCAAAATCGGTAAGGATCGCAGAATTTCCGCTTACCGGAATATAAGGCAAATTCACTGTAAAAACAGTGCCCACGCCTGTATTGCTTTTTACTTCAATTGTACCATCCAACAGTTGCACCAATTCGTGTGTTATCGCCAATCCAATTCCGGCGCCGCCTTCTTTGCGTGTAGTATCACCGTCAACCTGGTAGAAACGGTCGAAAATAGTCTCTTGTTTTTCGGGTGGAATTCCAATGCCATTATCCTTAATTTCCATACAAATGTTTTCATTCATCCGAAATACCTTCATATAAATCTGACCACCATCGGGTGTGAATTTTATGGCGTTGCTTAGCAGATTGGAAACAATTGACGCCAGTTTTTCAGGATCGAATTCGACCTCGTACGACTGGCTTTCGGAAGAAAAATGCATGGAGATATTTTTCTCCTCGGCATAAAATTCCTGCAACTGAAAAACATATTTCAGGAAAGGAATAATGTTGGCGCTTATTTTATTTATCGACATCCGACCCGATTCAAGCTTGCTCAGATCCAGCATCTGATCGACGAGTTGAAGCAGGTTCTTCCCGTTTTTGATGATGGTATCCATTTTCCCGGGATTGTTGTTTTGCCCGTTGTTTTTTGCCGAATCAGCCAATCCGAGAATAACCGTCAGCGGTGTTCTGAATTCATGCGTAATGTTGGTATACAACCTTGTTTTTGCATCATTGATTTCTTTTTGATGTTCGGTTTCCCGACGTTCCAGATTGGTATAAATTCGTTGCGCCAATAAGGCAGAAACAAAGAAAGCCAGGGTACACGCTAGCACTGTGGAGGCAAAAAGAATCAGATTCCATTCCGGCGGGATCAAATCCTTTCCGGGAAGGTTTTTGTCGGCAATGGCCAGGTAAAGCACCGAAATAAAATAAAGGAAGAAAATCAGTATAATCAGCCGGGAACTTTTAAAACTCAAAGCAATAATAACGGGTACTATCCCGATCAAAATGATTCCCCCGGAAGTTAGTAAACCACCCATTCGATAGGTGAAATAAAAAACGATAAGCAGTAATCCGAGTTCTTTTGTGAGTATCACGTACTTCACTTTTGGGGTAAAAAAGAAGAAAAGCAGTAAGACTAAGGCAAAAGCGATTCCTGAGAGTCCAAGATATCCAACAATTGGAATATTGCCGATAAGTGACTCGATAACGGGAATCATCATCCCACCGATAAAAACTATTTGAAGCACAAAATGGAATTTTCTCATATCACGCTCTGCAGCATCAAATCTGTCGAAGAGCCAATAATTTAGTCTGGTTTTAAAATTCTGATGTTTTGGGACAGAACTCATGGCGACTTTTTAAAGTTAGTTACCGAACAATTCCTGGGGAGTCTATCTATTATATTTCATAGTCACCCGGTGAATATTATCAGTTTATTGCTTTACGAACTTTTTAATGATTTGGTTTTCCATGGATTGAATTCTGAGCAGGTAAACCCCGGCTGGGAATTGACTTAAATCTAATCTATATTGATTACTATTTAAGTTGTAAGATTGAATTACCTGTCCGTCAATGTTTATAATATCCGCTGTTGAGTTTTGTAATTTTTCAGGCATTTTTAGTGTTATGAAATCGTGAGCCGGATTAGGGTAAAGTGCAAATCGATTCGCGTTTTCATTTTTCACTTCCAAAATTAGGTTTCTACCCTCTTTCAATTCTATCGAAACCAAACCATTGTCGGTACCAATCCATTTAGTACCCTCAGAATCGATGGTAATTTGATAAACTGTATTGGATGGTAATTCTGAATTTGACATTGTAAAGAAACTCCAATCTTTTCCATCATAACTTACAATGCCGTTATCGCTGTTCGTGAACCATAAGTTATTCTCTCCATCAATTGCTTCCAGCACATACTCCCCATTCAAGGTTAAATAATTTGTCCAGGAATTGTCGCTCAAATCCCATTTAACTAATTCGTGATTATTGGTACTTTGAATCCATAAGTAACCCGAGTCGTCTGAAACAATTTTACTATAGTAACTTGAAGGTCCGGGAAAGGAAGTCCAGTTTTCCCCATCGTACCTCACAAGGTACATTTCGGGAAAATAACCAGCGTAATCGATAGGATTGCAATCGGTATTTCCAAGCCAGATATTCCCTTGATTATCTGAAGCGGTTTGCCATACTGAATAACACATCATCCCTGAGCTTTCTGATGTGAATTGAATACTACTTCCCTGTTCCAGTTTATGTAAATGAGGGAAAAAACCACCATTTGTTATCCATTTATTGTTTTTTCTATCGACGACTAATGAATTGATTGGCCCATTCCCGTTGTATTCAATTTTATCCCATGTTTTTCCATCAAAGCTATAAATATTGTCTATAATAATAGGTTCATCATCAAAATTCCAAACAGAACGGACAATCCATTTAACTCCGTTTTTATCAATTATAAAAAAAGCTGTCATGTCCCTGACGATATCAGGATAGGGGTAATACGTGGTACTCAAATCCGACGTATTTAAACTGACTAAAAAGCTATCGGTAGCAGCCCAGACATTTTCGTTTTCAAAGGCAATTGATTTTATTGCCTGTCCCTGAAGATACACATCCCAGGTATTGTTCTGTGCCGTAACGTAGCCCAAAAGGCTAATGGTTAAAGCTAAAAGTAAAATTCGTTTCATGGTATTTATTTTTAGTATTTTAGCACCGGATTCGATACGAATTCGGTGCTAAACAATTAATTTACACAAGCAGCTACTTGATCTCCAGTGTAATAAAGCCTTCCGCATCCCAGTACAATCCCCCTTCGGGTAAAACGACGCCATTCAGAATTTGAGCTGTCCCGGTAATTCCTTCAAAACGTCCGGTTCCACCAGTGTAATCGCCGTGGCCCGTTACCTCTCCGGTTGCAGGATTTATCCAAGCAAAGCCCAACATATAGACTCTCTCACCGGTTGCCAGCAGAAGATCCAAGCTTACTTCGTTATAAACTACCGGTCCTTCGGGTGTCATCATCAGTTCGCAATACAGTTTTGTATACGTACTTTGTTCCTGAATAAACTTTCCCAGGATATTAACATGCCCAGCCTCCCAACCGCTGGCGCACATGTCATAAGGGGGGCCAAACGTTTCACACTGAAATCTCCCCGCTGCCTCATCGGGAATAATTTGCATCCAGCCTTTAATTTGGTGAGTTTTTGTTTTCTCGAATTTAGAACTCTTGGTAGCAACCGCATTTTCAGATTCAACAAAATCATCCTGACATGCTACGCACATAATCAGGATTCCGATCAGTAAAAAAAATACTCGTTTCATAATTTTCCAATTTTAGGTTAAACATTGATTTCCTTCATCAAAATTATGGAGTATGCTTGTCTTCGGGTTGTTGATTTTTCTCAGAAGTTTGTCGATATATCTCAAATGAAAATTGAGGTAAATAGTATGAACTTTAGAAATATTTGGGAGCTTGCTGTTTAATCGATTCTAAATCACCTCATTGGTTTTTAAACTTTGATGCACAAAATCGGTAGGACTGTAACCAAACTCTTCTTTAAATACTTTACTGAAGACGGATACACTTTTCATGCCCACTTCGTAGCCCACTTCGGTGATGTTCATCGAAGTGGTCTGGAGCAGTTCTTTTGCTTTTTTCATGCGCAATGTTCGAATGTATTTTGCGGCAGAAATATTTGTAAGCGCACTGAATTTACGATACAATTGCGATTTACTCATGGCCATTTCATCGCAAAGCACCTGGATCGTAAAGAACTCATCTCCCAGGTTTTTTAAGATAACCTCATTAAGCTTTTGAAAAAATTGATCTTCTTTCCGCACGACAGGATCGTCGGATAATTCCAGGCTGTTCCCGTTGTTATACCTTTGAAAAAGTTTTCGGCGCAATTCGAGCAATTTTTGCATACGCACCAGTAATTCGCGTTGATTGAACGGTTTTACAATGTAGGCGTCGGCTCCTTTTTCCAGTCCCTCGATCCGTGATGGAATATCGGCTTTCGCGGTAAGCAGAATAATTGGAATATGACTGGTCCGGTAGTCATCTTTCAGCGTTTTACACAATTCAAAACCATCCATACCGGGCATCATTACATCGCTAATAATGATGTCGGGGATTTCATCTACCGCCAATTCAAAACCTTCTTTCCCATCATGTGCCACATGAATTGAAAAATGGTTTTGATAACAGGCTTTCAGGTATCCTATTACATCGGTGTTATCTTCGATGATCAGCAAACGATGATGACTGTTATTAGCAATCTGCGGCATCTCCTCATAATCAGTCTGCTCAGTCCACAACTCAGCTTCTTCATCCGCATCCGTCACCACAACTGATTTTTCGCTTGCAGGAATATAAGGCAAACACACCGTAAAAACGGTGCCGACTCCGGGATTGCTTCTAACTTGTATCGCCCCCTCCAATAGTTGCACCAGTTCGCGTGTGATCGCCAGCCCAATTCCAGCACCACCCTCTTTGCGGGTACTTTCGCCTTCTACCTGGTAAAAGCGGTCGAAAATGGTATTCTGTTTTTCAGGAGGAATTCCAATGCCATTGTCTTTAACTTCGAAACAAATATTCTCATCGTGTCGATACACTTTCATGCTGATCTGCCCGCCATCGGGGGTGAATTTCAGGGCATTGCTTAGCAGATTGGAAACAATTGACGCCAGTTTTTCAGGATCGAATTCAATTTCATACGACTGACTTTCGGAAGAAAAGCGCATCGAAATATTTTTCTCTTCGGCATAAAATTCCTGCAATTGGAAAACATATTTCAGGAAAGGAATAATGTTGGCACTTATTTTATTTACCGACATTCTTCCCGATTCCAATTTGCTCAAATCCAGCATCTGATCGACAAGCTGAAGCAGGTTTTTCCCGTTTTTTATGATTGTATCCATTTTACCGGGAACATTTGAATGACCGTTGTTTTTGGCCGAATCAGCCAGCCCCAGAATTACCGTTAGCGGAGTGCGGAATTCATGTGTGATGTTGGTGTACAGCCTGGTTTTGGCATCATTTATTTCTTTTTGATGTTCGGTTTCACGACGTTCCAAGTTGGTATAAACCTTTTGCGCCAATAAGGCCGAACTAAAAAAAGCCAGGGTACACGCCAGCACTGTTGAGGCAAAAAGAATCAGGTTCCACTCAGGCGGGAGCAGATCCTTCCCGGGAAGGTTTTTATCGGCAATGGCCAGGTAAAGCACCGAAATAAAATAAAGGGAGAAAATTAATAGTATAAGCCGGGAACTTTTAAAACTTAAAGCAATGATAACAGGTACTATCCCGATCAAAATGATTCCCCCGGAGGTTAGCAAACCACCCATGCGACGGGTGAAATAAAAAACGATCAGCAGTAATCCTAGTTCTTTTGTGAGTATAACATACTTTACTTTTTTTGCAAAAAAGAAAACAACCAGCAATCCTAAAGCAAATGCAATTCCGGTTAATCCAAGATAGCCCAAAACAGGAATTTTGCCGATAAGCGACTCGATAACGCAAATCATCATCCCGCCGATAAAAACTATTTGAAGCACAAAATGAAATTTTCTCATTTCACGCTCTGCGGCATCAAATCTGTCGAAGAGCCAATAGTTTAGCCGGGCTTTAAGATTATTATGGATTGGGACAGAACTCATGGCGACTTTTTAAAGTTAGTTACCGAACAATTCCCGGGGAGTCTATCTATTTTATTTCATAGTCACCCGGTGAATATTATCAGTTTATTTCTTTACGAACTTTTTCAGGCTTTGGTTATCTTGCATTCGAATTCTGAGCAGGTAAACTCCGGCTGGAATTTGACTGACATCCAGACGTGTTTGATTATTATTTACCTTGTAAGATTGCAGCACCTGTCCGTTTAAGGTTACAATCTCTGCAGTAGAGTTTTGTACTTTCTGAGGCATTTTTAGGCTTATAAAGTCATGAGTAGGATTTGGATAAATGACAATCTCATCCAACAATTTTTGATCGTGACGAATTGAACTTGTTAAGCCATTTTCATTGAGAACTGCGAGCCCGCTACCCGTAGCAATCCATTTTGTACCGTCTGTTTCAACTTTAATTTGATACACTCTGTCTGATGGCAATGATGAATTTGATTTGGTATAATAATTCCAATATGCGCCATCAAAACTAGCAATACCGTTATCCGGATCAATAAACCAATATTTATTCACTCCTTCCATCGTGTGTAAAATATGATGATTATCTATACTCATTATTAACTGTGAAGTCCATGTATTTTGGGTTACATCCAGTTTCCTTATACCTAAAAATTGCTGAACCCATGGATTTCCCATATCATCAATATACATAGTAACATAAATCAATCTACTATCCGACAAATAGGAACGCCAATTATCCCCTTCTATTTTTAGTAATACCAGATCAGCCGTAACGAGTTCTCCAAAATTACCAATGTTGGTCAACCAGATATTTCCATTCTTGTCGGTAGTTACATTGGCCACATAATCAAAAACGAGCTTGGAATTTTCAGGTGTTATTTGCTTAAAAATTCCTTCATCCATCTTATACAGATTAGTGCCTGTAGTTATCCAAACCGTATTGTCTCTGTCGATGGCTAATGAATTTATGGGTGTAGATTTGTTATATTCCACTTTATCCCACGTTTCTCCATCGAACCGATAAATGGTGGTTATCACATCCTTGTCCTCGACTTCAGGCCCCGGTTTTGCAGAACAAACGATCCACTTTACTCCATTTCCATCGATTTTTAAAGTGCAGGTTGTATGTGCCAGAATATTAGGATAAGGATAATAGTTGGTGCTTTTATCCGCCTTATTTAGCCGGACTAAAAAGCTGTCAGTCGCTGCCCAGATAAAATCATCTTCAAGGGCAACAGATGTCACCGTTTGTTCACAGAGATAAACCTCCCAGTTATTGTCTTGCGCAGTAAGAAAACCGCAAAAAGTGATGCTCACAAGTATTAGTAGAATTCTTTTCATGACTTTCGGTTTTAAATTGATTTCATTGTTTATTCTAACTTACAGCCAAAATCCGGGTAAGAGTAAATTGATATTCCCGATATTTTGGTGAAATTTTCATGGAAGCAAAATCGTTTATTGCTTTACAAATTTTTTCAGGACTTGATGTTCATCCGATTGAATTCTTAGCAAATAGACCCCCACAGTTAAATTACTCACATTCAATCTTTTTTCATTACTATTCAAGTTATAAGACTGCAACACCTGACCATTAATGTTTACAATCTCAACAGTATAGTTTTGCATTTTCTGAGGTATTTTTAGGATTAAAAAATCATTTGTAGGATTGGGATAAAACGAAAATGACTGTTCTTCCGCTGACAATTCCATACTCAGAGATGTTGCCAATTTCAACGATGCCAGCCCATTTTCGGTGGCAATCCACTTTGTCCCGTCAGCATCGATGGCAATTTGATTGACCGTATTAGAAGGTAATTCTGAATTTGAAGTTGTATAGTAAATCCAATTCGAATTCTCATAAACAGCAATGCCTTTTTCTTGCAACTTTAATCTTCTTGAACACCAGATTTTTCTCTCTCCCTCAACTGCATAGAAATGAGGATATTCTTGTGCATCCAAACTGCCTATATTAATTTGCTCTGTCCATGAATCACTAACAGTATCTAGTTTATTCAAGGCAAAAAGTTGTTGAACCCACAAACTTTCATGGCTATCAATACCGATGTTCAGTAAAGCCCAGGTTCCTGTTCCCGAAAAATGTACATCCCAGTTATCGCCATCAATTTTCATCAGTACCAGGTCAGCACTAATCAGACCACTATAATTACCGGAATTAGCTACCCAGATGTTCCCCTCGTTATCTGAAACAACTTGATCTACATGATCATAGACCAACTCTGAATTTTGAGGCGTAAATTGGATACAAGAATCCTGAATTATTTTATACAAACCATCGCTGCCTGCTTTAGCTATCCATTTGTTATTGTTTTTATCAATTGCCAGGGAGCTTATTTCGCCGTAACCTAAAGTGGTAATTTTTCTCCACTGTTTCCCATCGAAACTATATATGCTGCTGTTATAATTTTCATAAATACTTCCGCCACTTGGCAAGTATTCAGAACGAGCAAGCCATATTACGCCGTATTTATCGGCTTTTACTTTATACGAACTTCCTTTCTCATCAAGGTAAGGATACGAATAATAAGTAGTGCTTTTATCCAACTTATTTAACCTGACTAAGTGGCTGCCAGTGGCAAGCCAAACATTTTCTTTTTCAAATGCAATAGATTTTACAGCCTCTCCCTGCAGATAGACCTCCCAGGTATTTTCCTGTGCCTTAACAAAACCAAGCAGGCAGATGGTTAATACTAAAAGTAAAGTGTGTTTCATGACTTTCGGTTTTAATTGATTTCACTTATAAGACTAAATTAATTTGAAAACGATGAAACGAGTTGATGAATTTTCCCGGAGTTTTGTTGATACGTCCCAGCAGAAAAATCCATCAACTCAAGAGCTTTTACTCTTTAAGAATCAGGGTTATTTCTCCCACTTCATCCCAGCTGGCGATTCCTGTTGCGGGATCAAGCACACCATTTAATATATCGCATTCTCCCGTAATTCCCTCAAATCTTCCGGTGCCATCGGTATATTCATTGTATCCGCTGATTTCGTTGGTCAGAGGATCCAGTACCATGTGGCTCACAAGAATAATTTTATCTCCGTTGTTTCTTACAAGTTCAACATCGGCTGTTATAAACACCGTTGGCACCCCATTGGTCATTTCCATACCACATTGGACTCCATGGTAGGTACTTTTCTCCTGCACTAACTTTCCCAGGATATTTGCCTGACCGCTAATCCAACCGGTTTCGGCCAGTGCCAAATCGCTGCCTTCGGGCAAACAGGAAACAATAGGACCGTTGAAATCAGGAATGGAGCTGACATGGCCCCGAAGTTCAAAGGTTTTGGTTTTTTCGTACTTCGCACTTTTGGTGGAAGGTGCGTTTTCAGGTTCAACAAAATCATCCTGACAGGCTACGCATAAAATCAGGATTCCGATCAGTAAAAAAAATACTCGTTTCATGATTATCATTTTTAAGGTTAATTGTGATAATCAAATTAGCTTTTTCTTACCTGACCAAGTTTAAGTGTGGTTTCAAATGGTTTTGAATGGAATGTTGACTGGGTTACATTACTGTTGTTCAGGTTACAGAATCGAACTCTGAGTTTCGCATTTGAGTAGGCGAAACACCGTAAATTTCGCTGAACACCTGTGTGAAATAAGCTGCATTTCCAAATCCGCAATTGTAAGCAATTTCGGCAATCTGACGGTCGGTCGATACGATCAGGTTTCGTGCTTTTTCAAGGCGGTAAGAACGTATCATCAGCGATGGTACTTTCCCCGTCAGCGCTTTTAACTTTCTGAATAATTGTACCCGACTCATTCCTATGTTTTGGCAAAGTTGTTCGGTATTGTAATTTTCATCCGAGTAATTCTTTTCCAGATCATTCTTTACCTTCTTCAGAAAAACTTCGTCGAGTGAAGTCCCTTTTCCGCTTTGAATCAATTCGGGGATGTAATATTTATACCTCGACTTCAATTTTCTTCGCAAATCAACCAGATTTTCGAGCCTTACAATTAATTCCTTTTTATTAAACGGTTTCACCATGTAGGCATCAGCACCTTTTGATAATCCCGCCAGTTTTGATTTTTCATCGGCTTTTGCAGTTAAAAGAAGCACCGGAATGTGGCTGGTTCTCAAATCATTTTTTAATCGGTCGGTCACTTCAAACCCATTCATCTCAGGCATCATAACATCAGAAATAATAATATCAGGTATGTGTTCCAGCGCTTTATCAACACCTTCTTTTCCATTATTTGCCGCTACAATTTCAAATTCGTCATTCAACATTTTTATCAGAAAACGTGTTAAATCCTGATTGTCTTCAATGATCAGTAAAACCGGCAAATCCTTTTTGTCTTTTGGCCGAATGGATTCTTCAACGGTGTTTTGATGTCCGGCAATTCGCTTTCTGAGGGGAACATCGGTCGTAGTGAGCTCATTGATTACCGGGATTTGAATTGTAAATTCCGTCCCCTTATCGATTTCACTTTTCACACTTATTTCACCTCCCATCAACTGTATGTATTCCTTTACAATGGCCAGGCCAATTCCAGTTCCACCGCTTAGCCCCGACTCGGATTTTTCAACCTGGAAGAAACGATCAAAAATTTTACTTGCCAGCTCAGCGGGAATACCGGAGCCTGTATCTTTGATTTTTATGATCAAATTGTTGTGTTCCTTTTCAGGCGAAATCATAATATAAATGTCCCCGTTTTCGGTATTTTTGAGTGCGTTGTCCAAAAGGTTCGTGAGAATTGACTCCATCTTCTCAGGATCAAAATCCATGAATATTTCAGGAGTATCATACAACTTATGTAAGCGTGTATTTTTTTGTTTCGAGATACTTTCAAATGAAGCGACTACATAGTCCAGCAATTCGATTATGTTTCCATTGATCTTATCCAGTTCAATGGTTCCTGAGTCCAGTTTTGCGAGATCAAGCATTTGATTCACCAGCTTCAGTAACTTTTCTCCATTTCTCGAGATCAGCGAAAGATCTTCCTTTTGCCTGCTATCCAACTGATCACTTAAGATTTCGGTGATGCCCAGGATGACGGTTATGGGGGTGCGGAATTCGTGGGTAATATTGGTGTACAGGTTGGTTTTTGTAGTATCGAGTTCCCGGAGTTTATTTACCATGAACTCCTGGATACGGATTCTTTCATTTACAACGTCGGCAATAAACAAGGTGGTCAACCCACAAAGAAAGACTGAAAATATGATGAACAGAATCAGGTTAACAGTTGGTGGCATTTGTGGCTCAATTTTTACAATTGGTTGCAAAATGCCGGCAATAATTAAGGACAAAGAGTATAGAAGAAAAAGGATTAACGACCATTTTATGCGTTCGAAATGTATGGAAAAAATAGTAGCAACCAATCCGCTCAATACAATTCCACCGGAATATGGAATACCGCCCAGAAGTACGATAAATAAAGCTGTATGAATAATAATTACGATCAGTTCTATGAAAAAAACGACGTCGATGTTTTTTGTTATTTTGACAAAACTAAAAAACAGGAAATAGGTCAGGAACATGGAAATCCCGTAGTAAGAAATTATGCGCTGTCTCAGGATCAATACTGAAATTGTAACGACGAGCGTGTAGCTCATAAACACGAAAGAAGCAGTCAACAGAACTGATTTTCTTTTTCTGTGCTTGTCGTCTTCATCTTCTCCCAGAAAGAATTTTTCAAGCCAGGTAATATAATTACTAAACCGGAGTGACATTTAGAATTCGATTAGTTAACTCGTTCGTTCACAAAGTTTTTATTCTAACTAAGTTACAAAATACGAATCAGATAAATAAGTAAACGTGAGCTGTTTTCTTGATCCAAGTTGTGTACTAATAATCAATTACTGATAAGCATAAAAAAACAGGAAAGCCGCAGCCTCCCTGTTATCAGTTCTTTTAAATATGTCCGGGTCTAACAAATCTCATTAATCCTCGTATTCGTGAAAATCATTCGAAAACATCGTCCAACCCATTCCGATATTCTATCGGATTTTAAATCGGAAAGTCGAATTCCAGAGGATTTTCATTTTTCTCCATTTAAAACTGGAGATCGATTTGCAATGCAACTACTTCGTTTCACGCACATGAATTTACAGGCAGAGCAGCAATTATTTACTGCTTCCTACATTGGAGATTTCACCTTCACCTGCTAAATACATTCCAAGTCTATTCCCTTCCTCATCGAACACAACATAACCATTCACAGTCGATTGTCCGGATACATTTTCAAATCTACCGGTACCACCTTCAAGAACCAGGGTGCCATTAACTTCAAAAGTTGTTACATCCACAGTTCCGGTAAATGTTCCATATGCCAAATCTCCATTAGCAGCGCAAAATACAATATCATGAATAGAAGTAATTAGTGGGGGAAATTGAGACATATCACTACTCACAAATTCCCAGGTACTTTTCGTCTCATCCAGTTTTCCAAAATGCGAAAGAAAGCCAGATATTGTTCCCCAGTCAGGATGCTCTTCATTATAATAATTAAACACTTCACCTATTGATGGTACCATCTTGACTTCAGCTTTTTTCAAGGTTTCATTTTCCAATAAAGGATCTGCAGGGAGGATATCTTCATTGCATCCGAAAGCAAAGATGAAAATCCCGAATAGTAGAAAAATAATTCGTTTCATAACTTTTGTTTTTTAGGTTCAACTTTCTTTTTTTATTATTCTTCCCGAATCTTAAATCAGGAAGTGAAAAAGGCGGGCAGAAGCCGCCGGGACTTTCTGCACCACCTTTTAAAAAATCGTTAGTCGTCGTGATCAGGGAAAGCATAGGTAACTTTACCGAGTGCTTTGCCCAGACTAGCGAACAAGTGACTAAAGTGAGTTCCGTCGTGTATTTCAAACTCGTGCTTGATCTTTAGCTGGGTTAAGTAGTTGTGGTAATAAACGTTAGGCTCGTAAGCAAGCAAATCATCATTCGATCCGACATCAATAAAAATAGTTTTTAGTTTTTTCAGACCGAGTTGATATGTCGCAGAAAGTGCGAAAAGACTTTGGGCATCCAGTTTCTGCATCAAAGCTTCGTTCGGAATGACTTCCCCTGTAGCACTAAAGGTAAAGGGGAGATCAACATAGAGCGGCGGATTGTCGGGATTGGGAAGTTTAGCAGCAGCCGTAGAATAGATTGTATTTGTAACAAACTTGTAGGGCTGCATCGGGTTGTAAGGAGTTGTGGGGAGGAGTGTTCCGTCCCATAAGTCTTTTTCCCATAGCATATACGGGGCCATAAACAGAATACCCGCAGAACCTCCCATCCCGGGTGATGATGCTGCAACATGACGAAATACATGCGGGTATTTCATCCCCAGTTTCAAAGCTCCGGCTCCTCCGGCAGAATGACCGACTACTGCTCTCCAGTTAAAATGCGCAATTGTACGCAAATTTTCATCGATAAAAGGGACCAGGTCCTGAACGATATAATCTTCGTAACTGCCTTGAACGGGCGAATTGGCATACCCTGAGTGACCATATTTCGTAGATGCGTCAGGCATGACAATAATGGCTTCTTTTACCTCGCCGGAGTTCATCAGGTTGTTGATCCATTGCGTGAAACCTTCCTGTGGAAAATCGACGGGAGCTTGTAATAAGGCTATTTGTTCAAGGATCATGTAGGGCACGGGAGTCAGTAATGCGTTTTCCGACGCCGGAATTCCGTGCAGGTAATAAATAACCGGGAATCTTTTATCCGGACAGCTGAAATAGGACTGTGGAAGATAAATGTTCACATTGCGCAAGGCCGGATCGCCGAGCAAATTCCCCTCCAAAGACGGGCTGTAGAACTGTGTCGTTATTACCGTGCCTTCTGTTAATCCATCAGGAATAACAATCGCACTTTTTGTAACAACTGACACATCGTTTTCAGGTTCGACAAACTCATCCTGACAAGCTACGCTTAGAATCAGGAATCCGATTAATATAAAAATAATTCGTTTCATGATTTTTGGTTTTAAATTGAATGTAAATTATGGGAAAACCAAGAGGCTCATTTCCCTGGTTTCCTAAAAAAATTGCCGATTGTTGCTACTTTAGAAAAGAGAAATCGAATTGAAAGTCTTTCCCTCAGTATCAAACTAATGGCAAACCAAACTTACTTTGGCTCCTTCCAGGGGTATGAAATTCACTCCATCCATCTCGGCCGGTCCGTGTGCCTGAAAGTTGGTAACAAGTCCCAATACATCGCCAACCGTGCGTATATTTCTCATATTTAAAACCAGATCGCCCGACTCAGGCTTGTAATTCATTACTCTTGTGAAAGTGTATTCATTACCTGATTCGATAAATTCCCCGGTTGATTCGTCCACATACAAACCCACAAGTTTTTCTGTTTTAATGTTGTAATGCACGAGATTATCATTCATAACCACCTGTACACTAAGCGTTCCTCCTACATATTCTCCGGCACAACCACACCAAAATACCATAGGAACCTGTTCCATTCTTGAGGATACTCCCTGAGCATTAGCACTAAAGGTTAACATACCCAAAAGGGCAAAGCCGATTAAAAAAGTTTTGAAGATTTTCATGATTTTTCATTTTAAAGTTAAACACCGATTTTTAAAGCAATTTAGCCCCAAAACAAAGAAAGGTGTTTATGGTTCTTCCTGATGTTTTTATGAAACTTCCCAACTTTAATTAGACTTCACATTCTCATTGATTTGTTGCTGACTTTGAAACTCCCGCGGACTTTCGCCATACTCATCTTTAAAAAGCTGACTGAATGCTGACACACTTTTCATTCCCACTTCATAACCCACCTCAGTGATGTTCATTGATGTGGTCAGCAAGAGTTCTTTGGCTTTTTTCATGCGCAAGGTACGAATGTATTTTGCAGCCGACTGATTGGTAAGCGCACTGAATTTACGGTACAACTGCGATTTACTCATGGCCATTTCATCGCACAGAACCTGGATATTAAAGAATTCATCTCCCAGGTTTCGTTGAACAATTTCGTTCAATTTTTGAAAGAATTTGTCCTCTTTCTGAATGACCGGATCATTAGAAACTTCATGTGTATTTCCGTTGCTGTATCGGCGGAAGAGTTTTCTGCGCAATTCCAGGAGCTTTTGCATGCGCACCAGCAACTCGCGCTGGTTGAACGGTTTTACAATGTACGCATCGGCCCCAGTTTCCAAACCTTCAATCCGGGAAGGAATATCGGCTTTTGCTGTTAACAGGATGACAGGAATATGACTGGTTCGGAAATCTTCCTTCAACTTCGTACACAATTCAAAACCATCCATTTCAGGCATCATCACATCGCTGATAATGATATCGGGAATTTCTTCCACCGCCAGTTCAAAACCTTCTTTCCCATCTTGTGCGATATGAATTGAAAAATGATTTTGATAACAGGCTGTCAGATAACCCACCACATCGGGATTATCCTCAACAATCAACAGTCGTTGATGACCGTTGGAACTGATTGGCATTAAATCATCCAGATCCGTTTTATCTTCCAGGGATACAGCTTCGTCATACAGATCTGCAAATCCAACTGATTTTTTTGTAACAGTAATATAGGGCAGTTTTACTGTAAAAATGGTACCAATTCCTGGACTACTTTGAACGTTTATAGAACCATCCAACAGGTGCACTAATTCCCGGGTTATGGCCAGTCCAATTCCGGCGCCGCCTTCTTTGCGGGTGTTTTCTCCATCAACCTGGTAAAACCTGTCGAAAATAGTATCCTGTTTCTCCTGCGGAATTCCAATACCATTGTCCTTAATTTCAAAACAGATGTTCTGATCTTTCTGGTAAACTTTCATGCTGATTTGTCCACCATCGGGTGAAAACTTTATGGCGTTGCTTAGCAGGTTGGAAACAATCGATGCCAGCTTTTCCGGATCAAATTCAAGCTCATAGGACTGGCTTTCGGAAGAAAATTGCATGGAGATATTTTTCTCCTCGGCATAAAACTCCTGCAGTTGAAAAACATATTTCAGAAAAGGAATGATGTTAGCGCTTATTTTATTCACCGACATCCGGCCCGATTCGAGCTTGCTCAAATCCAGCATCTGGTCAACCAGTTGAAGCAGGTTTTTGCCGTTTTTAATAATGGTATCCGATTTACCGGGAATGTTATTCTGCCCGTTATTTTTTAAAGAATCTGCCAGCCCCAAAATAACCGTCAGTGGAGTACGGAATTCGTGCGTGATATTGGTGTAAAGCCTGGTTTTGGCATTGCTGATTTCTTTTTGGCGCTCAGTCTCCCTGCGTTCCAGGTTGGTATAAATCCGTTGTGCGTATAAAGCAAAAGCAAAAACATATGACGTAATAGCAATAAATGTTATTCCAAAAAGCTGCACATTTACATCCGGCGGTATTAAATCCTTCCCGGGAAGATGGTTGTCCATTACCATTAAGGTACTTACTGAAATAAAATAGATAGAAAAAACCAGAAGCATCCATCGGAAATTTTTAAATATAAGAGAGAACAGAACCGGTGCAGCTCCTACCAAAATGATTCCACCACTGGTTAAAATTCCTCCGGTATGATACACGAAATAAAATACAATAGCTTCCATTCCAATTTTGGCAGCCAGCAATAAATACTTAATCCTTTTTACAAAAATATAGCTGATAGCCAAAACTGACCAAAGACACAAACCTGTCAATCCAAATGCTTTAACAATAGCAACATTGCCAAGCAAAGGCACCAGAAGAGAAAGCATAAAACCCAGAGTAATCATTTGACTCCAGACATGGTATTTTCTCATGTCTTTCTCTTCTGTATCAAATCGATCATACAGAAAATAGTTTAGTCTGGCTTTAATTCGCGGTGGTATTGGGATGGTATTCATGGCAGTTTTAAAGTTAGTTGCCGAATAATTCACCGGGTGACTAGTTGTTTGATCTCACAGTCACCCGGCCGGTTTATTGCTTTACGAATTTTTTCAGGCTTTGGTTATCCTGCCACTGAATTCTTAGCAGATAAACACCGGCTGGGATTTTACTGACGTCAAGTCGATTTAGTTTGTTATTAATGTTGAAAGTTAGCAGCACCTGTCCGTTTAAGTTTATTATATCGACCGTTGAACTTTGAAAATCACTAGGTATTTTTAGACTTATAAAATCGTGTGCCGGATTTGGATAAAAAGAAAATGACTTTTGTTCTGTTGACAATTCCGAACTGACAGCTGCTGCCAATTTCAATGATGCCAGTCCATTTTCAGTGGCAATCCATTTGGTTCCGTCAGCATCAATGGCAATCTGGTTCACGTTATTGGAAGGTAATGAAGAATTTGATGTCGTGTAATACGTCCAATCCATTCCGTTAAAATGCGCGATGCCTTTACTGCCAATTGTGAACCAGATTTTATTCTGACCGTCAATTGCCTGCAACGAAAAGGTTTCATTCAAACTTAAATATTCCGTCCACGAATTGTCTTCCAGATTCCACTTAAACAGTTCGTTAGTGGATTTATAGATGTAACCCTGAATGTATAAATGATCTGAGTTATCGAATACTACCTTTGCATAATAGCATGATGGTCCGGGAAAAGAAGACCAAGCTTCTCCATCGTACTTCATTAGGGACATGTCGGGCAAACTACCACCGTAATCAATCCGATTCCGATAGGTATTTCCGAACCAGATATTTCCACTCAGATCGGAAGTTACTGCGTAAACGTAGTTGTAGGCCATTCCGGAGTTATCAGATGTATACTTCTTAAAATGAGCACCATCATATTTGTAAATATAGCTTTTCCCCAATCCGGCAGAGGTAAGCCATAAACAGCTATTTTTATCGGTTTCTATTGAAGAAGGCACCCAAAAATCATAGGGGAGATTATATTTTTTCCACTCTCCTTCATCAAAACTATAAAGTCTGTTTACATCCGGTATAATATTCCCGAAGGAAATCCATTTTGTACCTTTGTTACTTATTTTCAAATTATAGAAAGTATTTTCTGCAAGTTCCGGTATTTCCAGGTAAGGATAACGAGTGGTGCCGGAATCGTTTTTATCCAGCCTTACCAGAAAACTATCGGTTAGTGCCCAAATAGAATCGTTCTCAAAGGCTACTGACTTTACTGCCTGTCCCCGGAGGTAGACATTCCAGGTATTTTCCTGCGCCTGTAGGACACTAAACAGGCTTATCGTTACAATTAAAAGTAGAATTCGTTTCATGGCTTGATAATTTCAATTGATTTGATTTTAAAGCCAATTTATCACCAAAAACATAAAACGACTTCCCGGATTTTCCCTGATGTTTGCCAAAACTTCCCAAACTTCCTTCAACAAACAAATTGGAATTTTTCAGACTAAAACGCGAACGATATCAAATTATTGAATCACTATTTTCCGTGCATATATTCCATTCGAAGAGGAGGCTTTTACAATGTAAATTCCTGTAAGCAATTCGGGTGTGGTGATAGACTCGTAAGCCGAAATTGAAGATTTATAAATCAATCTGCCTGAAAGATCAAACAGTGCCAATGTCACCGGTGTTTCGTTATTTGAGATTTGCAGAGATTTGTTAAACAGTTTGATATACAATGGCATAATTGATCTTTCATCAGAAACTCCTGTCAACAACTTAGAATCTGTCTTCATATCCACGATATTAAAATCCTTCCATCCTTCTTCAGCCTGATAAGCACTTTTTGAGCCGGCAGGAACATGAAGTGTACACTGCGAGATATTGATAAATGCAAAAGTGCTATTGCCGGGAAATTCTTCAACGGCGACTAATAGTGGTGGTGTGAAGCTGTGAACATATATCTCGTTCAGCCCCCTGCATGCTGCAAAAGCAAAAGATCCTACAGATTTTACTGAAGCTGGAATATCGATGCTTTTAAGGTTCATACATAAGCCAAATGCTTCTTGTCCTATTTCTGTAATCGTTTCAGGTATTTCAAAACTTCCGGCATTTAATGCAGAGCAAAATACAAGTTTTGTTTTCTGTTTATTGTAGACGACGTTGTCTTCACTCATAAAGGCAATATTGTTCGTATCAACATCAATAGTTAATGCAGCACGCACACTTGAGGCAAATACATCAGAACATATTTCAAGGGCACCAACACCGATTGAAGAAACAAATTCGGGAATGTAGATACTTTTTAAACTGATACAATCGTTAAAAGCCCTATCTCCAATGGAAGTTACGGAAGAAGGAAGATCAATTTCCACCAGCGCAATACAACTTTTAAATGCCTGTTTACCAATCGAAACTATCGAAGTGGGAATATTAACTCTCACCAAGGTGTCACTATCAGAAAAAGCACCGTCGCCAATTCCCGTCACACTGTAATCTACTCCTTGATAAGCAACTTCGGGAGGCACTGTAACTTCACCGATATAATCTTCCCCACTGGTAACCTGTACCTTATTTATGCCGCTTACTTCGTATCTGATACCGTCAACCGTAAATTCATCGCCAACGGAAGTTTGTGACATTAATAAGCCCGGCAGACAAATAAAGACTATTAGAAGTAAATAAAATCGTTTCATGACTTTTTGTGTTAATGATTAGACTTTCTTTAGCAATGGCACGCGTTCGAAAACGCGCGCCAGTATTTAATTCAACTCCTAAAAGTAGACGATCACTCTTTCTGTCATTGTTCCCTCACCTGTATCAGGATCCGCAGTGGTTGCAATTCTTGTAACCTCACCATCTGTTGCTTTGGCAAATCTACCGGTGCCGTAAAGAAACTCTGATTGAAAATTTTCAAAAATCTTGTTTGGCCACCCTAATTCAGGGTCAGGATAAACTTCCGAACTGGTTATAAACCAGAGTGTGTCTTTATTTGCTGAAATGTATGCCGTATTGGCGTTGGTGTAAAATGGGAATTGCATACCTAAACCTGTAACCTTCATATATTTTAGCAATTCGGTATTACCCATATGTTTTGCGATACCGCTGCCTTCATAAACGAGATCGAATGCCCACCAACCTTCGTCTCCCCATGGGTAAAAATCAGTTTGGGAAATTAGGATTGTGCTAAATACAGTTTCAAATTCCAGAGGGTTGTTCACTCCGCTCTTCAGTACCGGATCCGGTTCTTCTATAAAAGTTTCGGTACAGGAAGTGGCCATAATAAAAATGCCGATCATTAAAAATTTAATTAGTTTCATGACTTTTTGATTTTTGGTTAAACACTGAATTTCTCAATTAGCAAGTTCCTGCAAATAACTGACAAGCAAAAACAGCTGTGTTTCAAATGATTTAAACCTCGTTTCAAAAGCTTAAATCATGTTTCAGTACTAGAAAAATGAAAACTACTAGGCACTAGTGACATTCGATAAAACATTGTTTGACGTTCTAATTATTAGTAACTTATAGTATCATTTCAATTTGAGTAAAAACCAAAAGTCTTTCAGATGTCGGCACGACCTTCAATGGATGAACAATTTCTGCAGAAACTGACCCGGGCTATCGACGAACATTTGGCCGATGAAAACTTTGGTGTAAACGAGCTGGCCGCCGAGTTGGGGATGAGCCGCACCACCCTTCACCGAAAAGTAAAACAGGTGATCAAAAAATCAGTGAGCACTTTTATTCGCGAAACCCGATTAAAAAGATCTATTGAATTGCTTCAGAATAAAAGTGGTACCGTGGCCGAAATTGCCTACCAGGTTGGTTTTAGCAGTACTACCTATTTTACCAAATGTTTTCATGATTTTTATGGTTTCCCTCCGGGAGATGTACTAAAAGGAAATCATGAAATTGAAGAAGAGCAGGTAAAGGAGAAGAAAACAAATAAGCGAACCATCCTAAGCGGAGTCGTCATTACTGCGTTTATCATTGTACTTCTCCTCCTTTATTTCTCAACTAAAAACAGAAGGTTTGGAGATTCGAAACTGTCCATTGCTATCCTTCCTCTGAGTGAGATGAATTCCACAGAAAATACTTACAGTGCTTTAAGTGCTTTACGGATTCATTTGCATGGCGACTTGGGTAATCTTGAGAACCTGGATGTTATTTCAAAACTGGAGACTGACAAATACAAAAACCTGTCGGTTCTCCCGGACCTGAATCAGATCAATAAAGATCTCAGGGCTGATGTTGTTATTTCAATCAGTGTGGGGAAGGTCGGTAATAAACTGGAATTAAATACCCTTCTGGACAATACAAAAACGGGAAAACAAATCTCGGGAAACACATACAGCTTGAATCCTGACGGAGAAAACGTGGATGAAATCTCCAATCAAATAACCTTAGATGTGGCGAAGGAATTAAGAATCAGCCCCACAAAAGAAGAAAAAGAGAAGATATCTGTTTTACTGACTGAAAATAAAGCAGCACTTCGTCATTATAACATGGGAATTGGTTTATCGGAATATGCAAAAAACCATAAATTTTCACCTGAATGGCACAGAGTAATAAAAGAATTTAAAGCTGCCATTGAGATTGATTCCACTTTTGCCGAAGCCTGGTTAAAACTGGCTGAAATTTATTCGTACCGAATGTTGCCCAACAGGTATATTTCAGAATTTTTAAACCTGAACACCTTTCATAATCATCTTGATTCTGCAAGAATTGCGATAAATAATGCGGAGAAATATGGCAAAGGCAATGACGCGCTGAAGATGTTCATCCACTCACTCAACAGTACTGCTAAATTTGAAGATTCGGAACTGGCAAAAAATCCACAAAACACAAGTGAATATTACCGTTATTGCGGCTATCTGGCTTATATAAAAGAAGACTATTATAACGCGATAAAAAGCTGGCTGAAATTTGAAGAAAATTTACCGGATATAGAATTAGAAGAAATAAGTGACCTACATTACCTGAATGCAGTTGCAGCGGGTGTTGGATTCCCTGATGTTTGTGATAAGTTTGTACACTCGGCTCTGGAAAAGACATTGGATTCGGCTTATTACAAATACTCACTGATACCTGCAACGTCGCCAAGAGGGCCAAAACTATATATGGAGATGTTGTACAAGTATTATCATTTGGATACCTCCGAAATTCCATTTGTTAATTTCCTTATGAACTGCTATTTATTATATGATCCCAGTGTATTTTCCGGGATAGCCTATATGGATTCTGCATACTTCTTTTTAAAAAAACGTGTTGATCTTTTCAAAAAACAAAACAGGTACCTGGATCCCAACATTTATATGGCCTGTATTTATAAATACTTTGGAGAAGAAAAGAAAAGCATGTGGCATATACAAAAAACGCTGGAAAACCGTAGTGCATTAATCGATACGATAGCAACTCCAATGAAATCCAGAAACTGTATTCAGCTTGCACTTGCCTATTCTTTACTAAACCAAAAAGATTCGGTACTGCTTTGTATTGATAAAATTTCACAATTGGAAACTATGCCAGGTGAAACAATCTCTCAAATAAATTATTTGAAACGTGTTCAAGATCTGGAAAAGGATCAACAATTTCTGAAATACTATCAGCAGATATTATCTCACTTCGGTACTGAAAGGGAAAAGACAAAGCAGTTATTTATTGAGAAGGGATTTATAGAACCTGAAAAGGAAGATGTCTGAACGGATTAAACAAAAATAATACGAAATTATGATATAAAATCCTGATGTGAAAAAGCCAGATGAACGTGGTTTTACTAAAAACTCAACTCATGAAAAGGTTAATATCATTCCTGGTTATATTCACTTTTTTAATCACATTAACAATTCGTGCATCCGGACAAAACAGAGATCCGGAAATGAAGCAATCCGTTTATAAAGTCTCAAGAATATCCGGTATTAATTTCGACGGTATTCCCGATGAAGCTGCCTGGCAAACAGTAGACACTTTACAAATGACCATGTACCGGCCCAACTTTGGCGCTCCACCCACCGAAGAATCAATTATAAAACTGGCTTACGACAATGATTTTTTATACCTGTCGGGTATGCTATTCTACAAAAACCCGAAAGATATACGTGCAATCGGTAAAAAGCGGGATTATTTATCTTTTGCTCCTGATAGGCTGGCAATTACAATCGATTCTTATAATGACAGGGAAAATGCCTTCAATTTTGCAGTAAATCCAAATGGAGCCCGTATAGACGGGGCAATTAAAAATGATATGTTAGTTTGGGAGGATATTAATTTTAACTGGAACACTTTCTGGGATGCCAAAACCGTAAGAATGGAAAATGGCTGGACAGCTGAGATCCGGATTCCCTTTTCAAGTTTACGGTTTCAGTCTTCAAACGGAATAACTAAAATGGGGATAGCAGTGATGCGCACAATGGCAGCGACCTATGAGTCAGTCTCGTGGCCAGTACTTTCACCCAATTTCCCATTCCCCGCATGGAAAGCGTCACTAACAGCAGAGGTGGAATTTGAAAACCTGAATCCGAAGAAACCGTTATACGTAACACCTTATATTATTGGTGGTTTTGAAAATAAAAACATATTAAACGAACCGAAAACAGGCTACGATTTAAATACAAAATGGAAAGGCGATGCCGGGCTCGATGTAAAATACAACCTGACCAATAACCTGATAGCCGATCTCACAGTGAACACCGATTTTGCACAGGCTGAAGCCGATGCTCAGCAAATTAACCTCTCGAGATTATCCCTGTATTTTCCGGAGAAAAGAAATTTCTTCCTGGAAAAAGAAGACGTTTTCAATTTTTCCTTACTTGGTAACAGTAATCTGTTTTACAGTCGAAACATTGGACTTTACCAGGGTAATCCCGTTACAATTTACGGTGGCGCCCGATTGACCGGAAGAGTTGGCAATTGGGATATTGGTTTCCTGGATATGCAAACGGAAGATTTCCAAGAGAATCCTTCTGAGAATTTCGGTACACTCAGATTAAAGCGTTCAGTTTTAAATTCCAATTCGTTTATCGGAACCATGGTTACCAGCCGGCTGGGAATGAACGGCAACTACAACGTGGCCTCTGGTTTCGACGGACTGTTCCGAGTTGTCGGCGATGAATACCTGTCGCTGAAATGGGCACAAACTTTTCAAAACGATTTGAACAATGACGCGTTTAGTACGGAACCTTCACGTTTTATTTTTGAATGGCAAAGAAGGAACGATACCGGTTTTGCTTACGACCTGATATATACCTGGTCAGGAAAAACGTTTAATCCCGGTATCGGATTTGAAGAGCGACAAAATTTTCAGGGGCCACATGCTACCTTTCAGTATGGCTGGCTGCCCGGGAAAGACGCTGTGCTTCGCTACCATAAACTATCACTTAAAGGTTACCGATGGTGGAGTACAGAAACCGGCAAACATGAAACAACTACCGCTACACTCCAATGGGATTTTGAAACCAAAAAGGGGATAAAATGGTACGCCGCAGTTAATCGACACCTGGAAAATCTTTACGACAAACTTATTATAGGATACAACCAGGCCAGTGTCCCGGCCGGTGAATATTCATTCACCGATTTTAGCCTTAATTATACTACATCGAACAGACATGCGCTTACAGCTTTTTTTAATGCAACCGCAGGTGACTTTTACGATGGTCGAAAATGGTCTTTTAACACCTATCCAAGCTTAAAAATCGGCAGCGATTTCGACCTGAGTTTGTATTATCAACTTGATTTCGTAGAATTTTCGGAACGTTCAATGGAATTCACCAATCATATCGTGCGCTTTAATGGCTTAATGACCTTGACAACTAAAACTTCAGTATCGGCATTTATTCAGTATAATTCAGCAATTAACGGAATAATTGGAAATATCCGTTTCAGGTACAATCCGCGCGACGGAAACGATTTTTATATTGTGTACAACGAAAATCTCAACACCGACCGTTCACGCGTTGAACCTAAACTCCCGTTTACCTCAGCAAGAACTGTACTGTTAAAATATACTTATACATTCAGGTGGTAGATCAGGTATCAACGACTGTTTTTTTATCAATGATGGTTCTCCTGTAAATGGTTGACATACTCTCGGGGACTCTCCCCAAATTCATCCTTAAACAACTGGCTGAAAGTTGAAAGGCTTTTCATTCCCACTTCGTAACCTACTTCGGTGATGTTCATTTCTGTAGTCTGCAACAGTTCTTTGGCACGTTTCATCCGTTGACGGCGAATGTAGCGGGCAGCCGAATCGTTGGTAAGCGCCCGGAATTTGCGGTACAGCTGCGATTTGCTCATGGCCATGTCTTCGCAAAGCTTATGGATATCGTAATTCTCGTCGCCCAGATTTTTATTGATCGATTCATTCAGCCGTTGGATAAACAGGTCCTCTTTCTGAACCACCGGATCGGATGATGTTTCCATCGCATTACCGTTGCTGTAGCGTTTAAAAAGATTCCGCCTCAACTCCAGCAGTTTTTGCATGCGCACCAATAGTTCCTGCTGGTTGAAAGGTTTTACCACATAAGCATCAGCACCCTGTTCCAGACCCTCGATTCGCGAAGGAATATCAGCCTTAGCTGTGAGTAAAATTATCGGAATGTGGCTGGTGCGGTAGTCATCCTTCAGTTTTTTGCACAGTTCAAAACCATCCATGCCCGGCATCATCACATCGCTGATAATGATATCGGGAACATCTTCCAGTGCCTGCTTGTATCCTTCCATTCCATCCTTGGCCACCTCAATATTGAAATGCGTTTCGTAACATGCCTTCATGTAGGCCACTACATCCGCATTATCTTCCACAATCAACAGATGTCTCCTGTTTCCATTTTGCGGGTAATCGTGATCGTCAGTTAACTCCACTTTTTCTTGTGCTCCGTTTTGTTCCGGATCAGCAAACTCAAGTGCTTCTCTTTTATGTTGATGAGTAACAGGCAAGCGCACCGAAAAAATGGTTTCCACACCCGGTACACTTTCCACCCGGATGGTTCCTTTCAACAGATTTACCATTTCGCGGGTAAGCGCCAAACCAATTCCGGCGCCACCGGCTTTGCGTGTATTTGCGCCATCCACCTGGTAAAAACGGTCGAAAATTTTATCCAGCTTTTCAGAAGAAACACCAATTCCATTATCACGCACTTCAATGTATAGCGAATCGGAACGCGTGAACACCTTTAATCGAACAGTTCCACCCTCGCCGGTAAACTTGATGGCATTACTTAACAAGTTACTAATAATAGCGGCTGTTTTTTCGGGATCGAAATCAAGTTCGTACGACTGACTTTCGGAAAAGAAAGCCATGTTTATGCGTTTTTCTTCCGCATAAAATTCCTGCAATTGAAAAATGTATTTCAAAAACGGGATGATATTGGCATGGATCTTATTCACCGAAAGTTTGCCGGATTCGAGCTTGCTCAAATCCAGCATCTGATCGACCAATTGCAACAGATTTTTACCATTTCTTGTTATCGTGTCCATTTTGGCTTCGAGATGATTTTGCTGTCCTTTTCTAACCGCATCAGCCAGTCCGAGAATAACGGTAAGCGGTGTTCGGAATTCGTGAGTGATATTGGTATACAATCGGGTTTTGGCATCGTTCAGTTCTTTCTGGCGTTGGGTTTCGCGCTGCTCCAATTTTGAATACAGATTAACGGCATATAAACTAAAAAAGAAAATATAGAAGGTCATCGAGATCACGTTCGTAGTAAGTAAAATTATATTTTGCAAAGGATCGAGCGCATAACGAGTTGGGAAGTAGGACTCCAAAACAACCAGAAGTACCATCGCAACTATAAAAGTAAGTAAAACAGAAAGAATCCGTTTAAAATCGCGCACAACGACAGTACTGGTAACTGCCTGTATGGAGACCAGAAAAAGACCACCGCTGGTAAAAAGGCCTCCCATTCGAAGAATGTAAATGGATGAAATAAGAATCATCGCGATTTTAAAAGCGAAAATTTTTTTCAGGGTGTGCTTCGTTCGCATCAAGAGGTACACCACTCCTGAAATAAACGGAATATAAACCAAACTAAATTCAGCCATCATTTTGGCCGAGATGATCCAGGCAACAACCAGCATAATAGAAAGGCCGGAAATGGCAAAGATTCCCTGCATCATCATGTATTTTTTAGCCAGTTCTTCTCTTGGCGAAAGATTTTTTGTATCGATGATGTGTTCAAGTTTCTTGTCCAGACGATCGAAAAAACGGGGAACAGACTCCATGACTTGTGGTTTTTAACGAGTTACGATAAAATGCCACAAAAGGTTGATGATTGTTTGGAAGATAATTTGCCGGATCTTCCCAAATAGTTGCCGAGATTTCCAGATTAAATTATTTCGGTGGAAATTGGAAAATATTATTACGGATGGAGTAATTCCTCCTCCAGATGTTCTACCTCACGAAGTCCTTTTAAGCGGCCAAACTGCGGGTAACCGGGATTTGCTGTCAGTCCTTCATCTTCAACACCTTTTAAGCCGTGATCGGGCCGCATCGGAATTCGGGCTGAACGTTCCTTCATTTCCTTCAAGAATACATTCACCAAGGCTTTCATATCGACTGTCCCGTTAATGTGTCCCGATTCGTAAAAGCTTCCGTCGGGCAAAGTCTGGGTGTTTCGCAGGTGAGCAAAATGAATGCGGTGCGCGTATTTTCCTGCCATCTCCACAACATCATTATCAGCCCTTGCTGAAAAAGAGCCCGCACAAAATGCAATGCCGTTATTTTGCGATGGATTGGTGTTTGCCAACCATTCCATATCATTTATATTTCCGAAGATACGTGGCAGTCCCAACACCGCGAAAGGCGGGTCATCGGGGTGAATAGCCAGGTTGATGCCGACTTCTTCTGCCACCGGAATCACTTCATTCAGAAAATAAGTAAGGTTGGCTCTCAACTGTACATCATCAATGTGTTGGTAACGCTGCAGATGATTCAGAAATTCCTGTTTGTAATCTTCAATTGACGGATCAATCACGCCATCGATAAACCCCTGGGTCACGACAATGATATTGTGCGCCAGCCGCTCAGCATCATCAGCGGTCATTTTTTCAAAAGCCTGTTTAGCTGCAACCTTTAATTCGGTCGGGTAATCGTTTTCTGCACCCGGGCGTTTCAGGATGTACATGTCGAAAGCAGCAAAAGTGGGATAATCGAATAACATCGATTCACCGAGTCCGGGAATCTGGTAATTCAGATCGGTTCGTGCCCAGTCGAGCACGGGCATAAAATTGTAGACAACGGTTTTAATTCCACAGGCCGCTAAATTTCGCAACGAGGTTTTGTAATTCTGAATGTGCTGATCACGCAGATCGGAAGCGGTTTTAATGGCTTCGGTAACCGGCAGACTTTCCACAACCGACCAGCCTAAACCGGCGGCTTCGATCTTCGACTTAACTTTAAGGATTTCTTCTTCTGGCCACACTTCGCCATTGGAAATATGGTGCAGCGCGGTCACTACTTCCTCAATCCCGTTTTCTTTAAGCCAATTCAGCGTTACGGAATCATTTTCACCAAACCACCGCCACGATTTTATGAGTTTCATTGATCAGAATTTCAGATAGAAAGTTGCTGTTTTAAATGCCCGAGAAGGAACTAAATCCCCCATCCACAGGAATAATGGTGCCCGTAACAAAACTTGCTGCATCCGACGACAGATAATGTACTGCACCATTCAGTTCATCAATTTTTCCAAAGCGCCCCATTGGCGTTTTTGCAATCACTTTCTGGCTACGTTCAGTCAAAGACCCGTCTTCGTTCAAGAGAACTTTTTGATTTTGGGTACTGATAAAGAATCCCGGGGCAATGGCATTTACACGTATTTTTTCGCTGAACTTAGTTGCCATTTCCATCGCCAGCCATTTGGTAAAAATCTCAACCCCCGACTTTGCCACGGAATAACCCGGAACGCGCGTGATCGACGACATGGTGGCCATACTCGAAATATTAATGATAGAACCCGTTTTTTGCTCACCCATCACCTCTCCAAAAATCAGCGACGGATAAACAGTACCATTCAGGTTCAAGTCGGTAACCTTATTAAAATCCTTGATTTTCATGTCGAAAACCGTTTGTTGTTCGGTTAAGGTAGCTCCGGGAATGTTACCTCCTGCAGTATTTACCAACACGTCAATTCTACCCCATTCGTTCATCACTTTATCGCGCGCCTGTTTAAGTCCTTCAACATCCAGCACATCGACAACTAAGCCCATGCCGGCACCACCGGATTTTTCAATTTTTCCAAGACGCAGATCAACATTTTCCTGAGTGCGGCCAACAACGGCTACTTTTACTCCCTCTCTGGCGAGGTATTTTGAGATACTACCACCCAGCGTTCCCGATCCGCCGGTAACAACGGCAACTTTTCCTTTAATATCGAATAATGACATGATTATAATTTTAAGATTACAAATATGACGTTTTTACGGCCGGGTTTGTTCTAAGTTCACCTGATTAAGACTTAATTTCTCAAACACTTAATTCAAAAACGCGCTCGTTAATCAATTCCATAAGAAATACACGATCGAATCCACTCTGAAAATTGTGATTTTGAAGTTGGTTTTGTACATGATAATTGCGCGTTCCACGGAGATAATCAGCAGTGATCAGTAACCAGTATTCGTCGCATTTTTTTCGGCGGTAAAGCTCAAGCTTCTCCTCTTTTTTGTCAATAGCTGTCTGAATATCATGAATTACATTATCCGATAATCCAAGATTATTGGCTACTTCCCAAACATTTGTTTTCAGGTTCGGATGATGCACTAATAGCAACTGTTCAATTTCGTGTGGAAGTTTAGCGTGGATTGTTAAACTAAAATTGCTTCGTGGATTTTTGGATTGAACAGCATGGCGAATTATAGCCGACAGCCGGGCTGCAAGCGAAAGTTCGGATACTTCTGAAATCGGATATTCACCTGAGAACCGGAACTTTACAAACAACTTGTGCGGATTATTGCGCTCAAACAATTCTTTTGCCAGTTCAATAATCCGAAGCTGAATTTCATTGATGTGGCTTTCAAAAGCGTCGACAGAAGTTTCCGGACTTAAGCGTGTAAGTTCAATTCCCAGCCGTCGTTTCGAAGGAACCTTTACCACAAAATCGGGCGATTCAGCCAGCACAATTCTTCCTCTTGGGAATTCGGCATAAGAATCCCTGAAATGATTAATGAGCAGAACTTCCAGCTGTTTTTTTAGTTCGCGCATTTCAGTACGATATCAGTTCTGAGGTGTCGTCTCTTCCATTTTCTGAAACAGGTCATTCACAATCCCATCACGATCGAAATTGTCCCAGTAGATAATCTTATTTGGATTTTCGGGCTGATCTTCCCAGGCATGTCCAACCAGTTTTGGGGCCGGTATTTCGTGTTTGGTTCCCCAGTCGGGATTCTTAAGAATCGCCAAAACCACCATGTCGAACAAAGCACGCGACGGCGGATAACTGTGCATATTAGCATGATCAAAAAGATCTTTTGAATAGTCGCCAAAACGATTAAATGTGCCGCCATGACGGCCTGTGATCGTATTTTTCGAAACAGGTCCCTTCCCTGCAAGGTGTTCATGTACTTCTTCAGGAGTGACACGCACAGCATCGGTGGCAGATGGTTGTCCGTAACGAACGGTTACCATCTCAAACTCAACGCCGGATTCAATGACCGGATTAATGGCATCAATATCATTTACCAGGTTGTATTCACCCGGCGACGGATAATTCCCTCCCAGCCAAACCACCTTGATCTTATCCACGATCCCGGGTTCCTTCAAAATGGCCAGTGCAACATTGGTTAGTTTTCCTATAGGAGCCAAAATCAGCTTTTCGCCCGTAGTTTTCATGGCTTCCGAAATGATAAAATCAACTGCCGGTTCACCATCAAAACCTGCTTCGGAAATATGAGGGGCAATGTTTTTGTAATCGCTATCGGCGCCTTTCAGTAATGGAATCTGCTCTTCGAGATCAAACAGCTTTAGTATCCGCTCAGCCTCGTCGTATTGCCCCTGTAAGCCGTAACCATTATCGGTATTATTTACAGTTACACCTACCACGTCAAAAACTTCGGGATTCAAAAAAGCGTAAGCCAGAGCATGCTGATCATCAAGCTCGTTATTGGCATCTGTATCAATGATAATTCGCATTTTCTCGGGCGCTTTCTTGCTGTCCGTATTACAGGCCACCAAAAGCGCCAAGACCACCATATAAATCAGGTTTCTAATCTTCATGGAAATAAATTTTTAGTCAAGTTTCAAAATTTTCGGCAATACCCGAAGGTTTTCCAAAATCTTTTTAAAAATATTTTCAACCAAAACTGTAAATAGCTGTTAGATTGGTAAAATTAATATATATGTATACTGGATTATTGCATGCACACAGCGGATTTCGCTGGTTGGTTTTGATTGTTTTAGTAGTGGCGATAGTGCTTTCGGTTTATGGATGGACTAAAAGAGCCGAATGGACAAAATCGGGTAAAACTACCAGTTTGATTCTGATGATTTTAATGGACATTCAGTTTTTAATTGGCCTGGTGTTGTATGTGTTTTTAAGTCCGATGACTAAAGCAGCGTTTAACGATTTTGGTGCGGCCATGAAAAATGCAACACTGCGATTTTATGTAGTGGAACACATTCTGATGATGGTAATTGCTCTGGCACTTGTTCACATAGGTCGTTCGCGGACAAAAAAAGATATAGTCGGATGGAAAAAACATCGTGCCGCAGTCATTTTTTATACGATTTCGTTACTGGTTATTTTGATGGCCATTCCCTGGGATCGGCCGTTGTTTTAATAAAAAAAGGCTGCAGAAATTTCCACAGCCTTCGCTAAGTTTGGTTCAGACAGCGCTTTTAATACGCCACTTCGTTTTGTTTCTTTACTGAATAAATATCGTCGATAAGGTGCCGGTATTTAACCGCTACCATGTTTCGTCGTAATTTTAATGTCGGAGATAATTCACCTGAAGCCGGTGACCACTCTTCGCAAACCAATCGGATGCGGCTGATCTGCTCGTGGCTACCCAGTGTTTTGTTGATCTTTGAAACTTCCTTCTGTATCATTGAAACCACTTCGGGAAGTTGTATCAGTGCTTTGTTATCTTCGTAATGCAATTTCCTTTGAGCAGCCCAATCGTGCAACAACGGGAAATTTGGTGAGATCAGTGCACTGGCAAATTTTTCGTTAGCCCCGATTACCATCACCTGTTCGATAAGGTTTGAGGTTTTCAATTTGTTCTCGATCATTTGCGGCGCAATGTACTTCCCTCCCGATAACTTAAAAATCTCTTTTTTGCGATCGGTAATCTTCAGGTATTTGCCTTCCTCCAAAAACCCGATATCACCGGTGTGAAACCAGCCATTTTCATCAATTACCTCATCAGTTAGTTCAGGAGCTTTGTAGTATCCTTTCATCACACCGGGTCCCTTGCAGAGAATTTCACCGTCACTGGCTATTTTTACTTCCATGCCATCGAGAATAGGGCCTACTGTGCCGATTTTCATTTCATTTTTAGCCGGATTGTTTACCGCAATTACCGGCGAAGTTTCAGTAAGTCCGTAACCTTCGAGATTGTACATTTTGGCCATTCCCAGCACCCGGGCAATACGTGGTTGTAAGGCTGCTCCTCCTGAAACAATGTAAACGATATTACCTCCGAGTGCTTCCCTCCATTTTGAGTAAATCAGTTTGTCGGCTAGTTTGATTTTCAAACTAAGAATCGGTCCGTAATTTTTATTGTATTCAAAATGCTGAGTCAGGTTGAGTGCCCAAAAATAGAGGGCTTTCTTTATACCACTAAGCTCTTTTCCCTTAGCTACAAATCCATCGTAAACTTTTTCGAGTAAACGAGGAACAGAGTTAAACATATGCGGTTTAATCTCGCGGATTGCTCCTACAATTTGTGAAAGGTTGCCCACGTAATAAACGCCCATTCCTTTATACTGAAAATGGTAGTTTACACTTCGCTCATACACGTGGCAAAGCGGTAAAAAGCTGATCACCCGATGATCTTTACCAAGGTGGTGCATTGCTGAATGCGATACAAAATTGGAAACCAGGTTTTCCTGGGTCAGCATTACTCCTTTTGGTACACCGGTTGTTCCCGAAGTGTAGATCAAGGTAGCCAGATCAGAGGGTTGAACAGACGCTTTGATTTCTTCCAGCTCTTTCTCAAAATCTTTTCTTCCCGATTCTCCCAGATCGAGCACTTCCCGGTAGTTTTTTGCACCTTCAACTTCTTCGAAAGTATACACCAGATCGAGCTCAAGCAAATTGGCAAGGGGCAGGATACTTTTATACAGTTTGGCATCACCAACCACGATCATTTTTACTTCGGCATGCTTCAGAATATAACGGTATTCGTCTTCTCCTAAAGTTGGATAGATCGGTACATGAACTACTCCGGTCATTGCCATTCCCATGTCGGCAAAATTCCATTCAGGCCGATTGGTAGTTACTGTAGCTAATTTATCACCCTTTTTAAGTCCGAGCGCCATTAAACCCATGGCAAACTGATGCGATTTTTTATGGTACTCAGCAGTGGAATAAGTGTACCACTCACTCCCTTTTTTACCGCCTAATGCATCTTCTCTTGGAAATTCGTTTAGTGTGCGTTCGAGGATGTCAAAAGTTCGAGTAACTGTCTGTCCCATAACCATATTTTAATAATCGGCGCAATATAACAGTTTTGCCGTGCCACGTGATTATAAAATCGGGATGGGATGAACATACTGTCATTATTTTTATTGATTGTAAATAAAATAATCACGTTTAATTCGCATCTGTTAATCAACATTTTACAAACGCAAAGCAGATGCACAAAGAGATAAAAATGAGTGTTTTTTTGCAATCAGATAAAATTGAATTTTCGAACAATCAACGTCAGGGATTCGAAAAAAGAGAGGGCAGTTCATCAACTGCCCTCCTAAATGTTAACCCCCAAACACACAGTTAGCCGGAATGGCTAACCATCTATTTATACTCAATAAAATAGTAAAAGGTTACTTTATGTTTTAACCAATGTGATATAAAACAAAATAAATGAATGTATTCAGAACCTTATAATTTAGTTCTTTTTCAATTTTGCTTTTTCGTAATTTGAATCTTTAATATAAGCCCAGATAATAAGTCCGGCCAACAGCGCAAAACTTACAGGTACGGCAGGATTTACTCCATCGGCTACTCCCTTCCCATACGAATGTAATCCCGAGAGGTAATAGTTAACTCCGAAATAAGTCATCAGCACCGAGGCAAACCCCAGAATGGAAGCAAAGTTATAGTTGAACACCCCTTTTAAAGCAGGTATTAAACGCATATGAACAATAAAGGAATAAATGACAACCGTAATAAGTGCCCAGGTTTCTTTTGGATCCCAGCCCCAGTAACGTCCCCAGCTTTCGTTGGCCCATACTCCACCCAGGAAAGTTCCGAAAGTAAGCGCATATAAACCAACCGTAGCCGACATTTCGTTAATGGTGGTGAGTTGCTCCACAAAGCCATTTACCCGTGATGCATTTGCTTTATTTCGGATCACGAACAATATCATCACCATGACACCAAGAAAAGTGCTTAGTCCTAAAAATCCGTAACTGGCGGTGATAATTGAAACGTGTATGGTAAGCCAGTAAGATTTTAATACAGGTACCAGCGGAGTTACCTCAGGATTCATCCAACTCAAGTGGGCAACAAACAATGCAATTCCCGAAAGGAACGCAGCCGTACCAATCACCATGGGATATTTTCGTCCGAAAATAAGTCCGGCAAGCATCGCTGCCCAAGCTACATAAACAACCGATTCGAAACCATTGCTCCATGGTGCATGCCCCGAAATGTACCAGCGCAAAGCGAGTCCAACAGTGTGTACCAAGAAAAGTAATGCAATCATACCGGCAAAACCATATTTAAGCACACGTGGTAAAGGCTTCTCCCTGAAAATATTTACAAAAAGAACAAACAATAACAGGAATCCGAACAAGAGGTAAAACGGGAAAATACGTTTGAACGGATTGATATCGTTGTACAATATCTCAATGTTGCGTTTTGTTTCACCGGGAATAAGATCTCCACCATATTTCACCTGAAAATTTTCGAGTGCCTTTAACACCTGAACTGCATCGCTTGTGTTGTTCTCGGCTACCGATTGCAAAAACAGTTGAAATCCGCTCTTAATAAAAATCGAATCACCATCGGAATATTCCTGAGCAACTGCACCCGGAGGATACCAACTGTCCTCTCTTTTTTCACGGGGATAAAGGTTGAACATCGTGCCCTGAAAAACCATGAAACAAATATTCACACGTTCATCGAGGTAGATGTATTCTTTTTCGATGCGGTTACGAAAGGCCGGTGCTTTTGAATACGCCGCCCGAACAGCTTCCATAATCCGGTAATTTCCCTGTTCATCGAACAAGGATTGAATGGTTAGATATTTATTATCGATGGCGCCAAGTTGAGCTGCCAGCGACTTTTCTGCTACCCGAACAATGGGCATCGAACGCCAGATCTCAGGATGAGTCATCATACTCAGAACCACCTCATCCGAAGATTTTCCGTAAAGTGTAGATTTTCGACTTACCTTTCGCACAATTTCGCTGGTTAAAGTCGATATGGGTTCAATTCTGCCGTCGACTCCCTGCACCCACAGTTCACGAAATTCCTGCACAACCTCATCATCAATTTCCGGGATTCCTGCTCCCATTCCACTTTGTGCAGAAGCCCCCAAAGCCATCGTTCCGAAAACAGCAAATAGTAAAACAGCTTTTACGGAACTGTTTTTAAGCTTTTGAGTCAGAAACCGGAAATACGAGTATTTGTTGACCAGAGAAGTAATGATTCCGACAAACAAAAGAAAGTATCCCAGGTAGGAGATCCAGGTTCCCCAGAAATCGTAATTTACCGAAAGAATGGTTCCCTTCTCATCAACATCGTACGACGACTGAAAGAATTTATAACCGCGATGATTCAGCGTATTATTCATAAAAATCCGGATGTCTTCGGTGATTCCTTTTTCCTGGTCCTTCAGCACCACCTCCGATGCAAACGACGATGGCGAGTCGGATCCCGGGTAGCGCTCAAGTTGAAAATCTTTGAGATAAATACTAAACGGAACAACAAGCGGCATAGCACCGTAAGCCAGCTTTAAAGTTCCGTCGCCCAGAGGAACACGCACGGTATCAGACACCATTCCTGAATGGCCAAAAACCGGTACGGTTTGCTTTTTTATTCCATCCGAAATTTCAATAAAAACAGCATCTTCATTGGTTTCAGCCTGACTTTTAACCGCTGTAAAAGTGGCACTTGGATAATAATTTCGAACTAAAAATCGGTAATCGCCAAAACCATACAAGAACATCGGTTTAACGGGAATCGTATCTCCCGAATTAAATGCCACCGTTTCCTGGCTGGCCATTGTCGTTTCTTCCAACTCAGCGAACGAAGACAGGTACAATTGACCGTCCTGAAGAAAGAAATTAATCAGCTTTTCATCGGGTACATTAAATCCGGCCGTGAATCCGGGATAATCGAGTACATCGCCAAGCTGAAACATATACGACTGCATGCCTTGTCCGCCGGGTGTGGCAAAAACAAAATCAATAACCGGCTCACCACTATCGGAAGCAACAGGTTTACGTTCAGCATTCTCGATAAAACCGGTCGACTTTACTTTAACTTTCAGACCGTTAACATTAAATTTTGCCCGAAACTGTTTTGGTGTTACTTCTGAAAAACGTACATTCTTTTCCTTTTCCTGCCCGTCGAAGCCAGCGTAAAAATAGTCTTCCGTCGAGAGGATATAATTGGCGCTCTCATTCTCGCGAATGTGCATCATGCCCTCGAAACTAAAATAGCGGGTAATAGCTGCTCCAAGGATCATTACTAAAAACGAAACATGAAACAATCCCAGCGTGAACCGTCGTGAAGTAAAAAACCGATAGCGGAACATATTATTCAGCAAATTGAATGCGAACAGTCCCCACAATACTTCGAACCAACGCGTATTATAAACCAATGCCCGCGCAGTTGGCGTTCCGTAACTGCTTTCAACAAAAGTGGCAATGGCCATTGAAAAGGCTAATGCCAGAAAAATAAAGGACATGAAAGGCAGGGAAGTCAGAAAGACATATAATTTTTTCATTCGTTTATAATTGCTTGTTTTAACGCAACTTATTTAACTCGTCCCGAAACATCGTGACTCGTTTCATTCCAGAATATTTATCGGAAGTCAGTATCTGAAGCCCGAAGTTTTAACGAGGCTGAAAATAATTCTTATTTAGAATAAATCAAAGAAAGAACGCTAAAACCGACCTGAAAGTATTTATTCGAAAACATATGTCCAATTTTACTTTCTGCAGCTTTTCAACTAAAATTCACACTAATAGATAAATAAAATACTTTTTAGTGTTTTATTGGGAAAAATAATCGTAAATTATATCTGCTTAATTTTTAATTCTAAAAACTAAATTATGAACATGAAGTACAAATACTTAAGAAAAACAGTGTCTTTATTCACTGTAGTGTTTTTTTTATTGGGAGTTGCCCCTTTAACAATATTGGGGCAAGACAGCCCGAGTCCAATGTTCGGACTGGTGGAGTTTATGAAAACCACTCCCGGTAACGAAGGCAATTATGTTGAACTGGAGAGGACCGTCTGGAAGAAATTACATCAGGCCCGGGTAGACAAAGGAATTATTGCAGGGTGGTACCTTTACCGGGTGCATTACACCGCTTCCGACGATCCGTACAATTACGTTACTGTAACCTTATTCACCGACAAAAACAGACTGGAAAATCCCTGGGAAGGCATTGATCCTGCGGAGATACTCGGCGAAGCAGAAGTTGATAAAGCATATGAAGAAACCATGAAAACGCGCAGCCTGGTAAGCAGCAACTTGATGAACAGGATGGAGACTGTTTATCCTGAAGGCGGACCCGGCGATTTTAAATACCTACAATTGGACTACATGAAGGTAAAGCAGGGACACGATGGCGAATATGTAAATGCTGAAGTTGAGGTGTGGAAACCTATACATAACGAATTTATAAAAGCAGGTTCGCGAGTGGGCTGGTCGCTTTGGGGAAGAATCTTTCCTTCGGGTTACGGACTCGATTTTCAATATGTTACCGTAAATTATTTCTCTGATTTCGCTCAAATCGGAACGGCGAACTACAACGATGCTATATCAAAAGCTCATCCAAACGAAGACACTGATGCACTCATGGAACAAACAAATAAATCGAGATTACTTGTGAAATCAGAATTGTGGGAAGTTGTAGATAAAGTAGTGGCCGGTCAGTAATTATTGCCTGCTTTCAAATAGTAAATTGTTTTTCCTCATAAACAATAACAGCAGCTACCAGTTGTGATAGCTGCTGTTTTATTTTACCCAAATGTTCTTATTGCAAAAACGAAAGTGCTTTTTCAATGGCCGCCTCTATGCCGGCTACATTTCTACCTCCGGCAGTAGCGTAAAATGGCTGACCACCACCGCCGCCCTGAATTTCTTTACCGGCTTCGCGAACGATCTTACCTGCATTTAATCCTTTTTCTTCCACTATATTTTCCGAGATCATAACCGTAAGATTTGGTTTGCCGTTGATTTCGGCACCCAGCACCAGGAATAGGTTATCTACCTCGCCTTTTAACTGGAAAGCCAAGTCTTTGATAACCGCAGCATTATCCAGTTCAACTTTATGAGCAATGATGTTGATGCCACCTTCCTGCAGCACTTTGCTTTTCAGGTTAGCCTTTGCAATTTTCATTTGTTCGCGCTGGAAATTCTCGATCTGCTTCGATAATTCTGTATTTTGTTGCATTAAGGAGGTAATCTGTCCAAGCACATCTTTCGAACCTTTAATTACGTCCTGAATGTCTTTCAGAATTCCAAGTTGCTCATTAATGTATTTCTCGGCATGATCGGCAGTGATGGCTTCAATGCGTCGCACGCCGGCGGCAATGGCACTTTCCGAAACGATTTTAAGCATTCCGATCTGTCCGGTTGAATCGACGTGTGTACCACCACACAGTTCAATCGACTCGCCAAACTGAATGGTTCGAACCGTTTCGCCATACTTCTCGCCAAACAGCATCATCGCTCCGGCTGCTTTTGCATCTGCTATAGGCGTTTCCCGGTTTTCCTCCCGCATTGAATTTTGACGAATTTTCTGATTCACCAATAATTCCACTTTTTCAATTTCCTCATCACTCATTTTCTGAAAATGAGAAAAGTCGAAACGTAAATGATCAGCATTCACCAACGAACCTTTTTGTTCGACATGCGTTCCCAGCACTTCACGAAGGGCAGCATGTAATAGGTGAGTTGCAGTATGATTATTGGCAATGTTTATTCTGCGTTTTTCATCCACCACAGCACGAAAATATTCTGCAGGATTTTCGGGTAGTTTTTCAACCAGGTGAACGATCAGGTTGTTTTCCTTTTGGGTATCGAAGATACGCGTTTTAACACCTTCGAATTCGATGTATCCGGTGTCGCCTACTTGTCCTCCCGATTCGCCATAAAATGGAGTTTGATCGAAAACCAGCTGATAAAAGCTCTTTTTTTTCTGACTCACTTTTCGATAACGGGCAATGCGCACTTCTGCTTCCAGTCGGTCATAGCCCAGGAATTCAGTTTTATCAATCTTTCGCAATTCTACCCAATCGTCAGTTTCCTGTGCCGCTGCATTTCTCGAGCGTTCTTTTTGAGCCTTCATTTCAACAGCAAATCCTTTCTGATCCACTGCCAATGCGTTCTCGCGGGTGATCAGCTCGGTAAGGTCGAGTGGAAAACCGTAAGTATCGTAAAGAATAAATGCATCTTTTCCGGCAATTTCATTTTTGCCTTCAGCTTTAGCTTTGCTCATTAAATCATCCAGTAACTTAATACCTGTTGAAAGGGTGCGCAGGAATGATTCCTCTTCTTCTTTGATCACCTTTTCTATCAATTGTTGCTGGCTTACCAGTTCGGGGAAAGCCTCGCCCATTGTCTCTTTCAATACCTCTATCAAACGGTAAATGTTCGCTTCTTTAAAGCCCAGAAAGGTATAACCATAACGCACGGCACGTCGCAAAATACGGCGGATTACATAACCGGCTTTGTTGTTCGATGGCAACTGCCCTTCTGCAATTGCAAAAGCCACTGCACGCAAATGGTCCGCAATCACACGCATAGCGATATCGGTTTTCTCATCTTCACTGTATTTCTTGCCCGCTAGCTTACCAATTTCAGCAATGGTATCTTGAAAAACATCGGTATCGTAGTTGGAAGTTACACCCTGTAAAACCATACACAAACGTTCGAATCCCATTCCGGTATCCACATGTTTAGCGGGTAACTCCTCCAGAACTCCATTCGATTTGCGATTGTATTGTATAAATACCAGGTTCCAGATCTCAATCACCTGCGGATGGTCTTTATTCACCAACTCGCGGCCGGGTAATTTATCCACTTCGTCCTGCGGACGAATATCAACATGAACTTCGGAGCACGGACCGCAAGGACCGGTATCTCCCATTTCCCAGAAATTGTCTTTTTTATTTCCGTTCAGCACACGATCTTTTGGAAGGTATTTTTCCCAGTAACCGGCTGCTTCATCATCACGTGCTAAATTATCATCGCTGCTTCCTTCAAACACAGTGGCATATAACCGACATGAATCAATGCCCATTCGTTCAACCAGAAATTCCCAGGCCCAATCAACGGCTTCTTTTTTAAAATAATCGCCAAACGACCAGTTGCCCAACATTTCGAACATGGTGTGGTGATAAGTATCGAGGCCGACTTCCTCCAAATCGTTGTGTTTTCCTGAAACACGTAAACATTTTTGAGTATCGGTAACACGATTCCATTTGACGGGCTCGTTTCCTAAAAACCAATCTTTAAACTGGTTCATTCCCGCATTGGTAAACATCAGTGTAGGATCGCCTTTTACCACCATGGGTGCAGAATTCACAACCTGATGTCCTTTCTCTTTGAAAAAGTCGAGGAATGCCGCACGTATCTCTTTAGAAGTCTTCATGTTATCGTCTGTAAATGTTTACGATTTTGTTAATATTATTTAATACAAATAAAATAAAATCCCTAGTTATGAGTTATTTACTTACATTTGCACCGTGAAAATATCACGTTTTTTTAAAACCCTGCAAAGTTAGAGGTTTTAATTAATTTTGATTGTAACAGGAATAAAAACCAGCCTTTATGGCCAGAAAGAAGTATAAATTTAATCCAGACACCCTAAACTACGAAAGTATAGGTTTATCTTGGAAAGAAAAAGCTTACCGGATTCTGACCTACTTGTCGAGCAGCTTTGCACTGGCACTGGTGTTTATTGTGGTATTTCTGAATTTTTATGAAACACCAAAAACAAAAGCACTAAAGCGCGAAAATAAGCAGTTGCTTTCGCAGTACGAGTTGATGTCGAAGGATTTGGATAAAGTTGAACTGGTATTAAACGACCTGCAACAACGCGACGATAATATTTACCGTGTAATTTTTGAAGCGGAACCCATTCCATCATCGGTGCGCGATGCCGGTTTTGGTGGAGTGAATAAATACTCACACCTCGAGGGGATGAATAACTCGGAGCTGATTATAGCCACTGCGCGCAAACTCGATGTCATCTCAAAACAGGCATACATTCAGTCGAAATCGTACGACGATGTAATGAAAATGGCGCTGAACAAGGAAAAAATGCTGGCCAGTTTGCCGGCTATTCAGCCCATTACCAACAAAGACCTTAAACGGACTTCAAGCGGATGGGGTTACCGGATTCACCCAATTTACAAAGTACGTAAAATGCACTGGGGACTAGATTTCACAGCTCCGATAGGAACTCCGATATATGCCACTGGCGATGGAACCGTAACCGAGGTAAAAGGCTCGAAACGTAGTCGGGTTGGATTGGGACTGCATATTAAAATCGATCATGGTTTTGGCTACGAAACTGTATACGGTCACATGAACGAATTCAACATAAAACGCGGACAAAAAGTGAAACGTGGCGATATTATCGGGTATGTTGGAAATTCGGGAGGATCAACCGCACCTCACGTACATTACGAAGTACATAAAAATGGTCGCAAAGTAAATCCTGCCTATTATGTGTTCCAGGATCTTACTCCGCAGGAATACGATAAAATGATCGCGATCTCGTCGAACATCGGGCAATCGCTTGACTAAGATTGAATTTCAAAACAATACAGGAAACTTCCATTGGTACTGCCGGTGGAAGTTTTTTTGCCTCCGAATAAAATCTAATTATCTTGGTAGTTAAAAATCTGAAAAAAGGTGCCCTATAAAAAACCTGAAATAGAAAAGATCTACTATACGGTTGGAGAGGTTTCCGAAATGTTCGGACTCAATCCTTCGCACATACGTTACTGGGAGCAGCAGTTCGAGGCATTGAAACCTTTTAAGAACAAGAAGGGAAACCGACTATTTACGAAAGAGGATATTGAAACGATACGACTGATCAATCACCTGGTAAAGGAACGTGGACTTACCATAAAAGGCGCCCGTAAAAAGTTAAAAGATAACCGGGAAGATACCCTGAACAATTACGAGATTGTAAAACGCTTACAGGACTTAAAACAAGAACTGATCGAATTAAAAGAAGGACTAAACAACCATGACTAAAGTTAAAGATATTAGCGACTTTCTGGAAAGCTTTGCCCCGCTTCGTTTGCAGGAATCGTACGACAATGCAGGATTAATACTGGGCGATAAAAATGCCGAAATTAAAAAGGGACTGATCACACTCGATGTTACCGAAGATGTTGTAGACGAGGCCATTCAAAAGAAATGCGGTTTGATCGTGGCTCACCACCCCATTGTATTTTCGGGCCTTAAAAAAATAACAGGGAAAAATTATGTGGAGCGGACCTTGCTAAAAGCCATTAAAAACGACATCGCTATTTATGCCGCACACACCAATCTCGACAGCGTAACAGGTGGTGTAAACGGAAAGATATGCGAAAAGCTCGGACTCGAAAATTGTCGCATTCTTCAACCTGCCGAAGGCATGCTAAAAAAGCTGGTGACATTTATCCCCGTAGATCAGGCAGAGCAGGTACGAAACGCAGTGTTTAGTGCCGGTGCCGGGAACATTGGCAACTACGACTCGTGCAGTTTTAACGCGCACGGACAAGGTACTTTCAGGGGCGATGAAACAACCAATCCGTACGTTGGCGAAAAAGGCGAACAGCACTACGAAAACGAAATCCGTTTCGAAACCATCTTCCCTTCGTACTTGCAGCGAAAAGTTATTTCGGTGCTCGAAAATGCACATCCTTACGAAGAAGTAGCTTACGATATTTACCCGCTCGACAACAATTTCAACCAGGTGGGAATGGGAATGATCGGCACACTTCCAAAGGAAATCAACGAAAAGACTTTTTTAAAAAAACTTAAAGATACGTTTAAAACCGATGTTGTTCGACACACGGCTTTGCTCAATAAAAAAGTAAAAACGGTGGCCGTTTGCGGAGGAGCCGGATCATTTTTACTGAACCATGCAAAAGCGGCCGGAGCCGACATTTTTGTAAGCGGCGATTTCAAATACCACCAATTTTTTGATGCCGAAAATAAAATTGTGATTGCCGATATTGGCCATTTCGAAAGCGAACAGTTTACTAAAGAACTTTTTTATGAGCTACTTACGAAAAATTTCCCTAAATTTGCAGTCCAATTGTCAGAGGTGAATACCAACCCGGTTTTTTACTTCTGATTTTTGGTTTGAACATACAGGATTTACAGCACAAAGCGAACATATCATGCTCACACCGTGTTGTCCTGAAAACAGAAAAAAGTAAAATTAAATATTAGCAGCATGAATGCACCATATTCAAGGCAAGAAGACAAAGACATTTCTATTGAAGAAAAACTACGGGCTTTACACGAGTTGCAAAGTGTAGTTTCTGACATTGACAAAATTAAAACATTGCGGGGCGAACTTCCGCTGGAAGTGCAGGACCTTGAAGACGATATCGCTGGTTTGAAAACCAGGCTGGTGAATTTGGATGATGAGATCAAGAATCTGGATACAGCCATCAACAATAAGAAAATCGCGATCAAGGATTCTCAGGCGTTGATTGCTAAATACACCGAACAACAAAACAACGTTCGTAACAACCGTGAATTCGACTCACTTTCAAAAGAAATGGAATTCCAGAACCTGGAAATCGAACTTTCTGAAAAACGAATTAAGGAGTTCACTGCCGAGATGACGCAGAAAAAAGAAACCATCGACAATTCGAAAAAACAGTTGAAAGAACGCGAAGAAGACCTTGATCGTAAGAAAAAAGAGCTGGAAGAAATTACAGAGGAAACAAAGATTGAGGAAGAAAAGCTGAAGGCAAAATCAGAAAAGATCGAAACTTTTATTGATCCGCGTTTGCTCACCGCTTTTAAACGTATTCGCAAAAATGCGCATAACGGATTGGCTGTTGTAACCATTCAGCGCGATGCCTGCGGTGGTTGCTTTAACAAGATCCCGCCACAGCGCCAACTTGATATTGCCAGCCGCAAGAAAATTATTGTTTGCGAGTATTGCGGACGTATTCTTGTTGACGAGAACATCAATGTGATTGAAGACGTAGCTGAATAAACTAATACGATATTTATTGGAAAGCCGGTTCGTCAAATGATGAATCGGCTTTTTAGTTTTAATTTCATAAAAAAAACCGTCTCCCGAAAAATCAGGAAACGGTTCTTACCTAAACATTGTTTTGAAGATATCTCTTTTTACTTCACTTTGAACTCTGAACTCAAAACTCTGAACACTGTTTTTTACCAGCTTCCGCCGGCACCGCCACCACCAAAACTACCTCCGCCGCTAAAGCTGCCACCTCCGGAACTAAAGTTACCAAATGAGCCCGAGGAACGGTGACTCCCCGACATCATGCCCATGGCAAGCCAGAATGGCAAACTACTGCCTCCGGTGTAAAATCGCCTTCTGCGACTTCTACCAAACAGCACAAAAATTATCACAAACATGATCACAACAAACGGAATTCCTGCAGAACCACCTCTGCTTACTTTTTCCTGGTATTGTTGGGCAGTGTATTCTCCGCGGGTAATATCCATAATTACATTGATCCCGGCCGCCAAACCTCCGTAATAGTCGTTTTGTTTAAAACGCGGGATCATTTCATTGTCCACAATTTCCCGGTTCACAATGGCATCCGGTAACACAGCTTCCAAACCATATCCGGTAGCCACAAAAACCTGACCTTTACTTTCGTTTGTTTTGGGCTTCACCAGAATTACCAGTCCGTTATCGTTGCCTTTTTGGCCAATCCCCCACTTTTCTCCCAACTCCGGTGCATATTGCGACGGATCATAACCTTGAAGGTCAGAAACAGTAACCACAACAATCTGTGTTGAAGTTTGCCGGGCAAACTGCTCCAGCGCACTCTCCATGTTGTTGTATTCACTCTGTTCCAAAAGACCGGCAAAGTCATTCACCAATCGCGGCGGATTGGGACGATCGGGAATCTGGGCCATCAGGTTAATTGTAATTACAAGTGCAAATACTAATATTATTATTTTTTTCATTTTCTTTTTTATTTATCCCTCTGCCATCCGCCCACATTCCTTACGCAGGCTCCTCCGTTAAAACGGGAGAAAAAGCGGAAGTTTAATTTAATTATTTTCCAAATGATATTTCGTCCGAGAGCTCGTTCACATCGTCCTGCTGATAAGGGAAATGAGCTTTCAACTGTTCACCGGCCATTATTATTCCATCGGCCAGACCTTTTGCAATATTTCCTTCTTTCAATTGTCCAATGACTTTGTCTTTGGTGCTATCCCAAAAATCCTCAGCAACTTTCTGGTTGATGCCGGCATCACCAAGAATGGCAAATTTTCGGTCCTCAACCGCGAGGTAAAAAAGCACACCGTTCCGAAGTTCGGTTTTGTGCATCTCCAGTTTCTCAAAGAGATAGGCCGCACGGTCAAGCACATCGGCGGCACACTTGTTCTCTATATGAAGCCGAATCTCACCTGAGGTGTTGGTTTCGGCCACACGAATGGCATTAGTGATCTGTAACTTATCCTGTTCCGTAAAATATTTGTGTACGCTCATAATCTACCTTTCCTTAAAATTGTACCTCCGGGGCAGTTTCAGCACCTTGCTGTGCTTCGAAGTATGATTTCTTATCAAATCCAAACCAACCGGCATAAATCACCCGTGGAAATTTTCGAATGTAGGCATTATACGATTGTGTGGTTTGATTGAATTTTCGGCGTTCCATTGCAATTCGGTTCTCCGTCCCTTCAAGCTGAGCCTGCAAATCAAGGAAATTTTGATTGGCCTTCAGATCGGGATATCGCTCTACAACCACCATCAATCGGCTTAAAGCGGAAGAAAGCCCTTCCTGTGCTTGATTAAATTGCTGCAGCGTTTGTGGAGATAAATTCTCGGGATTTACCTGCACCGAAGTAGCTTTCGACCGGGCCTCGATCACGCCTTCCAGGGTTTCCTGTTCGTGCTCAGCGTATCCTTTTACAGTATTCACCAGGTTTGGGATTAGATCAGCACGTCGCTGATAAACATTTTCAACCTGCGCCCATGACGAAGTTACCTGCTCATCCAGTTCTACCATTTTATTGTATCCGCAACTGGAAAACAAAAAAGCACTTACTACCGCTAACAATACAATTCCTAGTCTCTTCATTTTTATTCTATTTAATTGATACCCACAAATATTCCTAAAAAGTGTCAAATATCATCGCGATTTTCGGGGAAAGGCGATATTTTGTCGCCGTATTCAGATTATAGTAAGATAAAGCAAAGGATCATGAACAGTTCGGATTTTAAAGCAGCCATTTTAGCTGGAATTCCTGAGCAATTACCATTGCCCAAGCCCTACGAAAACAATATCAATCACGCGCCAAAGCGCAAAAATATTTTGAACAAGGGAGAAAAGAAGCTGGCCTTGAAAAATGCATTGAGGTATTTTCCTCAAAAGTTTCACGAGGTGCTTGCTCCTGAATTTTTAGAGGAACTGGAAATGTTTGGCCGGATTTATATGTACCGCTTTCGTCCTGATTACGAAATGTATGCCCGGCCGATAGATAAATATCCGGCGAAATCGAAACAGGCAGCATCCATTATGCTGATGATCCAGAACAACCTCGATAAGGCGGTAGCGCAACATCCGCACGAACTGATCACTTACGGAGGCAACGGAGCAGTTTTCCAGAACTGGGCACAATACCTGCTCACTATGAAATACCTGGCCGAAATGACCGACGAGCAAACTTTGGCAATGTATTCGGGCCACCCTATGGGCTTGTACCCGTCGCATAAAAATGCACCACGGGTAGTGGTCACCAACGGCATGGTAATCCCCAACTACTCGGGCCGCGATGATTACGAACGAATGAATGCGCTGGGAGTTTCGCAATACGGACAAATGACTGCTGGATCGTATATGTATATTGGTCCTCAGGGAATTGTGCACGGCACTACCATTACGGTTATGAATGCTGCACGACTCCATTCTCCGGGCGATTTTGGCGGAAAAATATTTGTAACCAGCGGACTCGGCGGAATGTCGGGTGCACAACCCAAAGCAACAGTAATTGCAGGAATGGTTTGTATAGTTGCTGAGATCAACCCGAAAGCAGTCGAGGTGCGTCACAGCCAAGGTTGGGTAGATGAAGTTTACACCAATCTGGATGAATTACTGGCGCGGGCATTAAAGGCACGTGAAAAGAAAGAAGCGATTTCGCTGGTTTATCACGGCAATGTGATCGATCTGTGGGAAAAACTGGCTAAAGAAAATATTCCAATTGAACTCGGTTCCGATCAAACTTCACTGCATAATCCGTTTGCAGGAGGGTATTACCCTGCCGGATTGAGTTTTGAGGAGTCGAACAAGATGATGGCCGAGCAGCCTGAATTGTTTCGTGAAAAAGTATATGAATCCTTGTGCCGCCATGTGGCAGCCATTAATAAACTCACCCAAAACGGCATGTATTTCTGGGATTACGGAAATGCTTTCCTACTTGAAGCCAGCCGTGCCGGCGCCGATATTACCAATGACAAAGGTGATTTCATTTATCCTTCTTATGTACAGGATATTATGGGCCCCCTGTTTTTCGATTACGGTTTTGGTCCTTTCCGCTGGGTGTGCACTTCGGCCAAGAAGGAGGACCTGGAAGTGTCTGATAAAATTGCTGCTGAAGTGTTGGAGGAACTGGCAAAAAGCTCACCTGACGAGATCACACAACAAATGCAGGATAATATCCACTGGATTAGTGAAGCCGGAAAGAACAAGCTAGTGGTAGGTTCGCAGGCGCGTATTCTTTATGCCGATTGTATCGGCCGGACTCAAATTGCCAAAGCATTTAACGATGCTATTCGAGATGGACGAATTTCGGCACCAATTGTTCTGGGACGCGATCACCACGATGTTTCAGGAACGGATTCACCTTACCGCGAAACTTCAAACATTTACGACGGCTCATCGTTTACAGCCGATATGGCAGTGCAGAACTTTGTGGGCGATGCTTTCCGTGGTGCCACATGGGTTTCGTTGCACAATGGTGGTGGCGTTGGTTGGGGCGAAGTGATAAACGGTGGTTTTGGAATGACCATCGACGGAACACCTGAAGCCGAAGAACGCCTGACCATGATGTTGCACTGGGATGTGAACAATGGAATTTCACGCCGCAGCTGGGCACGCAACAAACCGGCACGATTTGCCATTGAGCAAGCTATGAAGGAAAATCCAAAACTAAAAGTCACATTACCTGAAGAGGCAGACAACAATCTGATTGAAGGTTTATTTTAAACAAAGAAAAAAACTTTTGAAAGGGGATCTGAATCAATGTCAGATCCTTTTTTTATTTCAGCTAAAAATAATCTAACTTACGATCAGCAAAACGATGACCTAACAAAAAACAAGAAAGATGCTCGATCGACCTTCCATCGAACATTGTCCGAATTGCAATTCAACACACATCGACAATTACTGCAGTAACTGTGGTCAGAGAATATACCGAAAACGATTTACCACAAAAGGATTTTTTGGAGTAGTTGGCAGCGCTATAAATTTCGAACGAGGTTTCCTTCATACAGCGATCTGGATGTTCCGCAATCCGGGAACTGTAGTTAGCGATTACTTAAACGGTAAAACCAAAATTTACATCAATCCCCTTAATTACATTTTAATAATTGCCGGTGCCTATGCTTTTTTAGTGCTATCGCTCAATATTCTCGACAGCACCGTCGCAAGTACCAACTCGCTATTGCAAACTGATCAGATGCAGACTTCACCTGAAGCACTGGAATTACAATCACGCTGGGTAGAGTTCATAAAAAAATACGTAAACTTTATGCCTATTCTAATGATCCCTTTTGCCAGCCTCTTTTCGAAATGGTACTACCGCAAACAAAAACTTTTTTATGGAGAGTACCTGATAATTAATACCTTTATTTTTGCACAAAACACGCTAATCACCGTGCTGTTTTCGCCCGTTATCATTGTCTTCCCTTCTGTTCTCGATATTTATCCTGTCATCAGCATTAGCCTCACAATAATCTATTTTACTTTTGCCTTCAAGAGTATTTTTAAAAATTCCGTTTTGGGTTCGGTTTTCGGAACCTTGTTCATATTCATTGGAGGCATGATATTCTTTTTACTTTTCATGTTGTTAATAATGTCAATCGTGATAATTTCTTCAAAGCTTTTGGGTGTTAACCTGATGAATATAGCTCAGTAATTAATATAACTCAGTTTTAAGACACGTTATCGCTATTCGGATCATTCATTTTTCATTTCTTTGCATCATGGATCTTCTGTTACTGTTCGATTACATTGGAACATTTGTGTTTGCTATTAGTGGCGTGTTGACGGCTGCCGAGAAACGACTTGATTTTTTTGGAGCTACCGTAATTGGCTTCGTTACGGCCATTGGAGGAGGTACTTTACGCGATATCCTGCTGGGCGACTTGCCGGTAGCATGGATGAGAAACACCACTTATTTCTGGGTGATACTTGCAGCTGTTGTCGTAACTATACTGTTTAGAAAACAAGTGATGAACCTCAAACGAACGCTTTTTCTATTCGATACTATTGGTATCGCCACATTTACCGTTATCGGCTTAAAAAAGGCTTTGGTGATGGATATCGATCCTTCCATGGCTGTATTGATGGGACTTTCCTCGGCGGTAGTAGGAGGTGTTATTCGCGATATTCTGTGTAACGAAGTTCCTTTAATATTACACCGCGAAGTGTATGCCACAGCCTGTATTGGCGGAGCACTTGCCTTTCTTTTACTATACAACCTTAATGTACCTGAAGTAATCTGCGAAATCGTTGCTGTTGCATTGATCATTATCATTCGAATTGTAGCCATCCGTTTTAACATTACGTTGCCCCGGTTAATAAAAGACTGAGCAGATTAAATATTCAAGGGTACATAAACAAAAAAGGATGACATCTTCTCAAACAGATATCATCCATTTTCTCAAAATACGGGATGTAACTATTCCCCAAACATCATGTTATAAGGCCTTGAAATAGCTTCCTGCAATTCGCCAATTCCGATATTTCGACTTTTACGAATGTATTCACGACCATCGAAAAATACAAGAATTGTAGGTGCAGTAAAAATCCTGTTTTGTCCTGCGATATCGGGCAGAACGTCTGATTTTACATAGGCCATTTTCATTTCAGGGAATTCGGCTTCAAGCAACTGAACAACCTTTGGTTTCAACACCTTGCATACATTACAGGCCTCGGTGGAAAAATAAGCCAGCAAAGCCGGCTCGCTTTTCAGGCTTTCAAATTCTTCAAAATTCTTAATTTCGGTGTACATGGAGAATTAATAATTTCCAATACTTAACATGACCAGTGTGCAAGCCTGAATCGCTTCGATGCCGTTTTCTTCCAACAAAGCTTCAAACTCAGGGTTTTCGGTGCCCGGATTAAAAATCACACGTTGCGGATTAAGCCCCAGTACTTTTGAATAATACTCCGGTTGACGCTGCGGCCCCACATATAAACTCACCGTGTGAATTGGATCTTCAGGAAATTCAGTTTGAATGGCTACATCGGAAACCTGCCCCATGCGTTTCGCCAATGCCACAACGTGGTGGCCGCGATTTCGCAGCGAATGAATTGCCTGATTCGAATAACGAGCCGGATTTTCGCTGGCACCAATTACTAAAGTCTTTTTATTATTTGTCATGATTTTTGCAATAGTACGACAACATTCACCGAAATACCTTCCTCGCGGCCTTCGAAACCGAGTTTTTCAGTAGTAGTGGCTTTAACCGAAATACAATCGACGTCAACACCCAAAACTTCGGCCATCACTTTTTCCATTTCAGGAATAAAAGGCTTTAACTTGGGTTGCTGGGCACTAATCGACGAATCGATATTTACGATCGAGTAACCTTTTTCTTTCACGAGTTCGTACGAACGTTTGAGTAAAAGTTTGCTGTCGATATTTTTATATTCCGATGAATTATCAGGGAAATGTGTACCAATGTCCCGGAGTTTCAAGGCTCCGAGCATAGCATCACAAATGGCATGTATAAGCACATCGCCGTCGGAATGCGCCACAGTACCTTTATGGTGCGGAACTAAAATACCGCCCAGCCACAAGGTTTCTCCTTCAGCCAGACGGTGTACATCATATCCTATACCAACTCTGAAACTCATCGTTGGTTGCCAAAAGCATCGATATCGAACGACAACGAGAAACGCAGGGTATTCTCCAGCGGGTGGTTTCGCTGCGTAGGGAAAAGATAAGAAAAGTCGAGTGCAAAAACGTTCATTTTAAGACCTGCACCCGCGGTAAAATATTTACGGTTACCTTTATTTTCGTGCTCGTAGAAATATCCGGCACGAATGGCAAATTGCTTGTTGTACCAATATTCAACACCGGCTGCCCAGGTAATTTCCTGAAACTCTTCCTTAAAACCACCGGGAGCGTCGCCAAACGATTTAAAAATACCTTCGATAACACCAATGTCTGAATTGATACCGCCCGAAAAAATTACGTCGCCATCGCCATATTCCGTTGAATCGGCCGGAGGGGTAGGAACCAGTAATTTTCCGGCTTCAGCAGAAAATGAAAAACTGTTGTAATCGTCAAGTTCCATGGTATAAGAAGCTCCCAATTTCAAAGTAGTCGGAATAAAATCTTTGACTTCTCCATCAGTATACGAAATCTTCGAACCAATATTTTGAATGTTGATACCGGCAGAAAAACTATTGTCTCTTCGGCTTCTTCTGAATTCGTTGTAATAATAAAAAGCTACATCGGCAGCAAAGGAGTTACCGGCGTGGGTTTCTACACCATTTACCAGCTGTCCTCCGGTTAAATCGGAACGAATGTAGCGAACCGCCACAGCACCCGACCAGGTTTCGGATAAAAGGCGTGAATAACCAAAATCGATGGCAAATTCATTCGGGCTCTGTTGTCCCATTAGTTCTCCCTGATCGCTGGTAAAAACAATGTCGCCCAATGCAAAGTAGCGCAACGAAGCACTCAGGGCCTGAACATCATCCAGACGTTTATAGCCTACCAAATAAGCCAGGTTAATATCGTCGACCAGATTACGCAACCATGGTGAGTATGAAAGTCCAACTCCCATGTCGCTTTCCATAAAAACATATTTTGCAGGGTTCCAGTGTTGCGAATTGATATCGGCAGTTGTTCCTACCCCAACATCACCCATACCTCCCGCTCTTGAATCGGGGGTAATTCCGAGAAAGGGAACACCTGTTGTAATTGTATTTGCTCCCGATAAAGTTCCTTGAGCCACAACAGTTTCGGTTGCAATAACTATCAGTGTCAGAATAAATAATAAACGAAAAATCTTCATCATAATTTTACTAAAATTGAGCGTGCAAAGATAAAACAAATGTTTACGCTACCATATTTTTAACTAATATCTGAACGGAACATTCACAGAAAAATTTTACGAGATGAAATTTTTTATCGTGCAATCGTAATCTTTCCTGATTTTGAAGCAATTAAGCCCTCGCGATTTTGTACCATGGCCCGGTAAATATAAATGCCCGGAGTAGCCGGTATTTTCAATTCAGCCAAATCCCAACGAATGGGATTGGTTGTTGAACCACTTGACCCCACAGTGGTTTGAAAACGATCGATCGAACGCCCGTTAATGTCGTAAATATCTATAATTACATCCAGCGATGCTCCTGCCTGGTTATGCTCCAGAACAAAGTAGGTGTAATCGCTTGCTGGATTGGGATATGCACTTACACCGGAAATAATAAAATCGCCTGTAACCATAAATTCCACCTCCACCTCGGAAGAATTATTGGCAACATCCCAGGCTTTTAATTTCAAGGTGTGTAGCCCCACCGAAAGATTGCTTAACGGAAAAGCGATGCTACCACTGGTATAATCGTCGGCATTGGCCTGGTAATAATTATTGAGTACGATGGTGTTGGAATAATCATCGTCGATAACCGCTATAATATCGTGGCCAACTCCGGTACCAACCGTATTTATGCCGTTCTCATCACTAAGATTAGCCAGTAACAAAGGGCTTTTGCCGGTTTCATCGCCCGACTGAAAATCGTGTGAATCAAGGAACAGTTCGATATCCGGGCCGTCGTTATCGGTAATTTCGGAGCCCGAACCACCAATTTCGAAATTGGTAAAGGCGCCGGTCGCATCTTCTGTTCCGTTATCGGCATAATACACAATTTTCCCTTCGCCCAGGCTGTACGAAATGTCTTTTGGCACCACAAAGCTAAAGCTGAAATCGCCATTACTTACACTCGATTTCCCTTTGTAGATAATGTTCTCGCGTACCTTAAAATTCACAGGAGTTTGTCCTCCGTTGCCCAGCGTTCGCATTGTTACCTGCTTATCGTAGACCGTTGGGATCAACTCGCCATTGAAATCGTCAATTTTATCCCCAAATGCGTCCGACACATAACCGATAATGGTTACTTTCTGTAAGGCACCAATGGTTTCGCTTTCGGCATTTGCATCTTCTTGATTAATGCTTGTTGTTCTGATCTGGTATTTTGGATAAGAGAGTTTTAAGGCCGGATCGGCAAGAAGTGAAAAGTTTCGCTTATTTACCGAACTCCCAATATTTACTTTTGCCAGGCGCATTACATCTCCCATTCGGTAGTGCTCGCCGTTGCTGTCGTTCTCAAAAATAAAATTGTAAAAACTTTTACTCAGTCTAAAATTGGCAGAAGCATAAACCACACGAGTGGTTGAGAATAAGCCTATTCCGCCTCCGTTCGCATTGAGTAAAATATATTCACCGGCCGACGTTTCATCTCCGTCGAAACGGCTGAACTCACACGTTGCTGTTACAAAAATGGGAAGTTTGTTTTTGTTGGTCCACGAATTGATGTCACTAACGTCGAGTACACGTTCATGAGCCAAGAAACGCTCGTTAGCATGCCCTGTGTAGTTCAGGATCAAAACACCGTCTTCCACCCGTTCGTTGATGGCTGCTTTTACACCCGGGTAGCGATCTCCCGATGGTGTTGATTCTTCAACAAAAGCATCGAAATAAATTTTGTCTGTTATAAATCCTCCGTAGTTTTCATTTACCGAATCGCTCAGTTCTTCTGCCTGCCGCATGTGTAATCCTGAATCTTCGTCGTCGCCAATAAAACTAATACGGTTGCGCCAACTTCCCAGTGTTTCGGGTGTGTAATACCTTTTTACCTTATCAACAACCAGTTGTGCTTCGTAATTTGTCGAGGCGGGAATGCGGCCAATACCAAGATCAATGGCCCCTGAATAAACATTTTCTCCGGCATCGAGAATCACAAAATAATCATCGGTTACAAACGACGAAGTTGCAGTTAACGAATTATCAGACTGATAAGTAGGGATGAAATTATTGCTTTCGGGATCCACACCTTTATTATCGTAACTGCCGTCGCCAAAAAGCAATACATATTTTAATTGTTCATTCCGGTCGTAAAACATTTTAATGAAATTTCGGATACCGGTAGCATTTTTACTGCCCGAACTAAATTCGTTGTACACCTTATTTACATCCACCACTTCAACATCCATCCCGTCGAATTCGCGATGAAATACTGCCAACTCTTCAGCCGACGCCATAAAATCGGGATGCGAAATGATCAGAAATTGAGGCGTACTTAATCCGTGAAGGTTTTGATTTTCCACCTCACTAATCATCTCGGGTACATTGAAGTTACCTGAAGGGTTGAAAACAACATATTCGTGCAATTCATCGGCGGGACGCACAGCAACCAGTTTGTTCCCCGACAGATTTGCCGGAACCTGATTAACCTCGTTAATGGCAGTTACATCCAGAATTTTGGTTTCAGCACCGGCATTGTTAATCGAAAACTCTAAAACATTACCGGCACCTGCCGACTCCGCATCTCTGAAAAACACGGGTTCGTCGCCCACCTTTAAAAGTCGGCGGTAATTTAGTTCAAGGTAATCGAGCCAGGCTTCCGCATTCGAATTCGACGGATTGAAAGTGAGTCGAATCGAAAGTGAATTTCCTGAAAGCACAGTCTGAAAATTTGTATATCTGTGCTTGGCATAAATACTGTAACTATCGTCGGTATCCACACGCGAAAAACTGACCTCGCCAATGTTTTCTTCATTCGCTTCCACTTTAAGTTTTGACGACTCATAACTCCGTGCCGCCGCACTAACTGTTAATTCGGCTGTTTCAGAAGTAATCGGATCGGTTAATGAAAAAGAATAGGTTCTGCGTGATCCGTTGCCAAATTTATCACCATACCACTGCTTTCCCGATCCCAGCGGCAACAAGTTGTATTTCTCCTGTTCAAAAAAAGCAGATTCATCAAATGCTGAAATGCTGTGTGTAGGCGAATCATTTATTTCATCCAGAGTTTCAAGCATTTTCCCCTCGCCTGCAGTTTCACTTAAGAAAAAATAGGCTTTGCTGGAGTAATCGTTGTTTTCATGTGTAAACTGACTTCCGTTCCAACTCCATTCCGTAACTCCCGGTGAATAAAAAAACAGGCATTGTTCGTTATCATTAATATCGTGCCAAATTGTACACTGTTCTAAATCGTCGTAAGCAATTTCACCGGGATCTTCAGATAAAGAAATCCCTCCGGAACCAAAAACCCGAACTTCCGAAGGTTGATTAAATCCCCAGCTGCTTAAAGTACTGAAGGGAATTTTATAAATTCCTTTGGTGCTCGCACTAATTTTAATCCACTTCCCGGAACTTAATACTGAAGATGATTTCCACTGCGCTGTTCGGGTAGCACTCTTTTCGAAGGCAACGGGTATTCGTTTTACTTGAAAAGAAGTAAGACGATAAAGTTGATCGTTTTCATATTTGAGAGGAACAATTTGCAGTTCACTCCTGTATTCATTCCCCGACTTTGATAACGTTGTTTTTACCTGAATATCGTCACTCAAGCGTTTAAGCAGTTCTTCCGGAATATCCTTATCGATCAACTCAAACTCCGTGTTTTCAACGATAAATTTAAACTGATTTCCAACACCATATACAGTATAGAGTCTGGTATACACAGGAAGTTCTTCAGCATTTGCAGTTAAGCCGGGATTAATAAACCAGGCCACCACGCCTGCATCATCATTAAAACTTGAGGTTTCGGACGTCCAGTCCAGCATAACCGATTCTCGTTGCACATCGTCAACCGAAAAACCGACCAGCACCACAAACAACAGGAATAAAAACTTTCTCATAAAACGATCTTCATCAGTGTACCTCAAAAAACGTGTTTTGCCTTTAAATATTGCACCTTACAATGCTCGCAAATACATATGCCATCCTTTCACAAGCGCGACAAAGATATTAACATCCTTGAAAACTTGATGAAAATATTGAAAACCCTGAACAATAAGAATTGAACTATTTAGTTATATTTGTGTCGATACGAAAAATAAATGCAAAAAATGAGTTTGATGAAACTAAAACCATTATTCATTTTCATTCTGGCCGCTTTAGTTTCCGGCTGTGGCTTATTTGGAGGCAGTAAAGAAACCTCAAGAACCACTGGCTGGGCTTATAACGAAGATGAAACAGGGAATATCCCTAATGTATCAGGCTATGAACAGGAAGCAGGACCAGGTCTTGTTTTCGTACAAGGTGGTACCTTCACCATGGGACGCGTTGAGCAAGATGTGATGTACCGCAATGATAACTTTCCGAGAAGGGTCACTGTTCCTTCTTTCTACATGGATGAGACAGAAGTTTCAAACCAGGACTATCGTGAATTTACGCACTGGACTTCAAGGGTTTACCCTAATGACAGTGAAAAGCTAAAATCGGTTACCCCTGACTCGAGTGTATGGAGAAGCGAATTGGCCTACAACGAGCCTTACGTAGAAAACTACTTCCGTCACCCGGCATATGCTGAATATCCGGTGGTAGGAGTCACCTGGGAACAGGCCGAGGCCTATTGCAAGTGGCGTACTGACAGGGTTAATGAACAAGTACTTGTTGATAAAGAAATGCTCACTCATGATCCTTCACAGTCGGGACAGAATGTGTACACGACCAAAACATACCTGGCCGGTATGTACGATGGTACCGCAGGTGAAGAACAAATCGAGAATAGCGACGGAACAACGCGTCGAGTAAAATGGGAAGATGGCGTTTTGATGCCGGAATACCGATTACCTACTGAAGCTGAGTGGGAATATGCAGCATACGGGTTGATTGGAAATACCGACGGCGAGTTGTTGACCGATCGAAAAATATATCCTTGGAATGGCGCATATTTGCGTGACGATAAAAAGAAAGACAAAGGTCAAATGAACGCCAACTTTGTTCGTGGACGTGGTGACATGATGGGTATGGCCGGCGCACTTAATGATAACGCCGATATTGCTGCGCCTGTATTTTCATATTCACCAAACGATTACGGCCTTTACTGTATGGCGGGTAATGTGAATGAGTGGGTATCTGATGTTTACCGCCCACTTTCGTTACAAGATGTTGAAGAGTTTAGCCCATATCGTGGTAATGTCATTACCGAATATCGTCATGATGCTAACGGACAAATGATGAGAGACGAATACGGACGACTAGTTAAAGATACTATTCCGGGAATGGACTACCGTAATTTTGAGGACGGAGACGTTAACTCACAAGTTATTGAAGGAAATAACTGGAATGAAGTTCAGGACCGCGGTACGGAGGGAATGTACATTCAGGATGATCGTCCGGGATCCTTCTCTTCACTGATCGACGATGAAGTTAGGGTTTACAAAGGAGGCTCGTGGGAAGATCGTCCATACTGGCTGGTTCCGGGAACACGACGTTACCTCGAACAAACGAAAGCACAAAGAGACCTGGGTTTCCGCTGTGCAATGACAAGAGTAGGAAGTCCACAGGGATTATAAGAATATTTGCACTTCAAAAAAAGCTTCATTTATGAAAATGAAGCTTTTTTTATGTCGAATAGTAACTATTTTTGATGAATGACAAAACTGGAAAATTTATATCAAATCTTCAACAAAACCGGAAAGGTTTCGACCGATAGTCGCAAAATCATTGAAGGTTGTTTGTTTTTTGCACTTAAGGGAGAAAATTTTAACGGGAATAAATATGCTGCTGATGCCTTAAAAAAAGGGGCTGCATATGCCATTGTTGACGAAGCAGAATTTGCGACTTCAGAAAAAACGATTTTGGTAGATGATGTTTTGAAATGTCTCCAGGATCTGGCTCATCATCACCGAAAAGAATTAAAACTACCAATACTTGGAATTACCGGCTCTAACGGTAAAACCACTACCAAGGAACTGATAGCAGCCGTGTTATCAAAAAAATTCAAAGTTGCTTTCACGCAGGGAAATTTAAACAATCACATTGGTGTTCCGATTACCCTGCTTGGCATGGATAAATCAACCGAATTTGGTGTTGTTGAGATGGGTGCAAATCATCCGGGAGAAATTAAAATGTTGTGCGAGATTGCTGATCCTGATTTTGGAATCATTACCAACATCGGAAAAGCGCACCTCGAAGGTTTTGGATCGTTCGAAGGCGTAATAAAAACAAAAGGAGAATTGTATGATTACCTGGGAAAAAAGAATGGAGTCGTTTTTTATAATAGCGATAATTTCATTCTGGAGGATCTTGGTAAAAGTTTAACAAAGCGAGTTTCTTTCGGAACATTGGGTGCCGATTTTAATGGTGAGCCCATTAAATCGCCTCCATATATCCATGTAAAAACCAATTTCGAAAAAGGCGTTCTTTACCTGAATTCAAAGCTCATTGGCGATTTTAATTTCGAGAACATACTTGCGGCGGCCTGCATAGGTAATTATTTTGAGATTGATCCTTTAAAAATACAGGAGGCCATAAAAAACTATGCGCCATCCAACAATCGTTCGCAGCTCATTCAAAAAGAAGGAGTTCGAATTATTATGGATGCCTACAATGCCAATCCAACGAGTATGAAAGCATCCATTACCAGTTTTGCTACTAACAACCATAAGGAAGACAGCTATCTGATTTTAGGCGACATGCTGGAACTGGGAGAATTTTCAAAACAGGAACATTTTGAGATGCTGAGACTGATTAAAGAAAAAAGTTTCGAAAATGTTTTTCTGGTAGGCAGCGAGTTTCTAAAAGTAAGCTCAGGATTTGGGTTTGAGGCCTTTAATAATGTTGACGAACTGTGTAGTTACCTTGAAAAAAAGCCAATAAAAAACGGGAACATTTTAATAAAAGGTTCCCGTGGTGTAAAGCTCGAAAAAGTACTCGAATTTCTTAATTAACGGCAGGTTTTTCAACTTTCAGCACATCTGCAATTGCTTTCTCGAAAGTTGGCTTTGGCAGGGCTCCCATAGCCATTTGTGGTTGTCCGTCTGCAGGTACAAACAACAACGATGGTATACTTTGAATACCAAACATTCCTGCCAACTGTTGCTGCTCTTCAGTATTCACTTTATAAATTACGATACTGTCACCGTATTCTTTTTGTAGTTCTTCCAAAACCGGTGCAACCATTTTACACGGACCACACCAATCGGCATAAAAATCAATCATACAAGGCACCGAACCTTCGTACTTCCACTCTTTATTTGCTTCAAAATCAAAAACTTTCTCTTTGAAAGTTTCCATGGTTAAATGTTCTAACATGATACTATTGTTTTACTTTATTTATTAATATCTATTTATTTACATATATCGATACAAATATAATGCCATCCAGTCAATCAACAATATACCACTATTATTCAACTAAATAATTGTAATTTTGTCACGATTTTAACAGAAATGGCAGTAAGGTCTGAACTTTTCAACAGTTTTGACAGTTATTACAGCCGTTATTATTGAGGAATTACTGTTCCGTTAAGCAAAAAGATTTCATATTCGCTTAACATGGAGCCATGGAATTTTGATTGAATGAAGAAACTGAAAGACAGTATATTTCAGCAATTGTCGGCAGTAGCTGATCAGTTAAATGTAGAAACTTATGTTATTGGTGGATACGTTCGCGACCTGTATTTAGAACGTCCTTCGAAGGATATTGATGTTGTTACGGTGGGCAGTGGTATAGAATTGGCCAAAGCTGTTGCTATAAGCCTGAAACCGGCTCCCAATGTAAATTACTTCAAGAATTTCGGTACGGCCATGCTTAAATACAACGACCTGGAAATTGAATTTGTCGGGGCACGTAAAGAATCGTACCAGCGCGATTCGCGTAAACCAATAGTTGAGGACGGAAGCCTTCAGGATGATCAAAATCGACGCGATTTTACCATTAACGCACTCGCCATTTGTTTGAATGCCGAACGCTTTGGAGAATTATTGGATCCTTTCAACGGGCTCGACGATCTGCACAACAAAGTAATCAGAACACCACTCGATCCTGATATCACCTTTTCGGATGATCCTTTACGCATGATGCGAGCCATTCGTTTTGCTACTCAGCTGAATTTTGAAATTGAAGCCAACACTTTTCAATCCATCGCAAAGAATAAAAAGCGGATAAAAATTGTTTCAGCCGAACGCATCATCGATGAACTCAATAAAATAGTGATGGCTTCCAAACCGTCCACTGGCTTTAAACTTTTGGAAGAAACAGGGATCCTCGAGCTCATATTTCCCGAGTTGCAAAAAATGAAAGGGATTGAAGTGGTAAAAGGAATTGGTCACAAAGATAATTTTTACCACACCCTTGAGGTATTAGACCGGATTGTACCCAATACAGATAATTTATGGCTGCGTTGGTCGGCACTGCTTCACGACATTGCAAAACCTGCTACAAAAAAATTTGTGGAAGGCCAGGGATGGACTTTTCATGCGCACAATTTTGTGGGTGTTAAAATGATTCCCAAAATATTCAGAAGAATGAAATTACCGCTGAACGAAAAGATGAAATACGTTCAGAAAATGGTACAACTGCACATGCGTCCGATTGTGCTTTCGGAGGACGTTGTCACCGATTCGGCTGTGCGGCGATTACTTTTTGAGGCCGGTGATGATATCGACGACCTGATGACTTTGTGCGAAGCCGACATTACATCGAAAAACGAGGCAAAAGCAAAGCGCTACATGAAGAATTTTAAGTTGGTGCGCAAAAAGCTGAAAGAGATCGAAGAGAAGGATGCTGTTCGCAATTTCCAGCCACCGGTCGATGGCGGACTCATTATGAAAACATTCGACCTGCAACCCTGTCGCGAAGTTGGTCTGATTAAAGATGCGATTAAAGATGCTATCCTCGATGGCGAAATTCACAACAACTACGAAGAGGCTTTTGAATTTATGTTGAAAAAAGCGGTGGAACTGGGGCTGAAACCCGTGAACTAGCGTTTCCCGATTTTTAATTTTACCGGCAGGTGATCGCTGAATCCACCATTGTAACTATAACCAATATAAGTCCGCTTTAATTTCCTCCCTCCGTATCGTTCATCCGTTTCAAACAGAAAGTCGGGGTCAATTATAGTTGCCCAATCCGCCTGTGCGTAAAGTCCTTCGGTATTGCGAAGTAAAGCATCCGAAACAATGATCTGATCGAAAATAAACCACTGCGCCTGGTATTTCAAGGTACCAACATCGGGTGCTGCCCACGACAACGAAAGATTATACAAAATCTGCGGCTTCAATGGAGAAGCAACTTCCTCTACCCTTAAATATTCCTGAATGCTTTCATCATTTGGCTGATCGTTAAAATCACCCATTATTATAATCTTTGCCTGCTCATCAATTTGAAACAAGGAATCAACGTGATGCCGCAACCATGCAGCTGCCCTATTTCTTAAGGGTCGTGTTTTCAATAAGCCGGAATATCGCGATGGCCAGTGATTGACGAAAAAATGAATTGTATCCGTTTTTGCCAACACGCCGCTGGCATACAAAATCTCGCGGGTATTGCGCACCGAGCCATCATCTTCCAGCAAAGGAATGTAGCGATATGTCAAGGGGTAAAATACATTGGAATTATAAAACATGGCCACATCGATACCTCGTGGGTCGGGTGAATCTTTATGAATGATTTTATAAGGCGTCTGTTTTAAGGGCGTTTCTCCAAGCAAGCGTTCCAGCACTACACGGTTTTCTACTTCGCACAATCCGATAATTGCAGGAGTATCCCAGCCGTGCGCATTTATTAAAACCTTGCCGGTATTCTGAATGCGTTGTTCAAACCTGTTGTAGGTCCAGTGCCGCTCTCCTTCCGGTGTAAATTCGTTGTCATTGGAGTGGGGATCATCTTTCCAGTCGAATAAATTTTCAGTATTGTAAAACACAACAGAAAATCCATTTTCGTTCTGGGCATGGAGTTCAAAAAAAAGGAAAGTAAAAAATATAAGAATGAGTTTATTCCTCATCATCCTTCGAAATGTATTCGTAAGCTCCTAAATCAGGTGCGTTGTCGCTTAGTCGACTTTTATTCAGAATATCCGTAGCAAAATCTTTTGCAATTTCATCTGAGCCTAAATCTATTGCAGGAGACAAAGAATCCAACTCGTAAATGTACTCGTCATACGGATCAACAAACTCCGGATCATATTCCGTTCCCAGCCAAACCTGGTTGTAATGGTCTTTATTCGAAACATTGGTGGTATCGGGTATTTGCATAATGCAATGATCAAACTTGAAATTAAACAGGCTCTCACCGTTATCGCCTAATTCCACTTCTTTGTTGATGTTACCGTAAATAATGCTGTTGGCGAAAGTTGCTTCAACCAAATCGCCATTGTACGAAGTTTTACTACCGTCTGCACTTTCCACAACCAACACATTCGACAATACCAGCGAAGACGTTGAACGAACACTGCTGCCATAATTCCCCCAATAATTGGCAATTGTGGTGTGATAAAACTCGTACTCTCCACCAATCAACAAAGCTGCCGCGTAATAACCGCAATTGGCAATAACATCGTTGTATGCATAGATTTTCGATTTTAATGCAAAAAGTCCGGCGTAAGCCATATTCTCAATCTTCGAATTACTTAGCTGAACCGAAGCATATCCCTCATGTTCAATCGTTCCTACCTGCAGCCCGATATTGGCATTTTTAATGACGACATGATTGAACAAATTGTTGTGACTGCCGGAAAACAGGATAATGCTGTTCCACTGGTCCGGTACATTCTTGTATGAATCTTCCAGCCTGTCCGAGAGGAACTGTATGGGTTGTTCAACCGTACCATCAGCAATCACCTGTCCTCTTACATAAAGGCCGGCTCCCTTGTGAAAATGTATCCTTGCACCAGCTTCAATGGTCAGTGTTGACAAACTGTCGACATAAGCATAATCATAAACCAAATAGGGTTTATCGGCGGTCCAGGTTGTAGTTTCAATGTTTTCTCCTTTTACAAGGACGAAATCCTGCCCGTAAGCAATCAGTTTAATGTCCTGCAAGTTTGAATTGGTAGAAAACTCGATGGAATCCTGAACGACCATTGGCAGATTCTGACCGGTAGGATCGACAGTGACTTCAACAAAAATAAAAATACTATCCTTACCAGGCACCTCAACATCATAGATCTCATTTCCAACAACTCCGTTAATGTTCAATCTGAAATTCGACTGGTTACCTCCACCCAAACGAATATGCGAAATCAACACATCCTCCTCGTAAGGATTTTGAACAGTAAACCTTCGTGTTGTGGAGCCAATAGTCGTAAAAATAGTGTCGAAAGTAATGGTATCTACCGAGAATCTTAACTGCGCATCGGGTGAATTCATATATCCTTCGTCTTCGCAAGCGAAAAGAGAGATAACGATAACAGCTACCGCAAAGATATGGAGTAGATATTTGGCCAAATTATTAGAAGTTTAAAAATTAAACGTTTTAGTTTAAGATCTTAGTATGCAAATATAAAAATTCAATTTACAAATTTTAACAATTATTTACAATCATTAATGATTTAAGTACTTTTTTTAGAAATTAGTAATAACCCAAGCATTGTAAGTGCACCATTTAAAATTAAAAGCTCAAATCCGAACTTGTACCCGTTCAACCATTGTTCTGAATTTGCCGAGATAAAATATGAAATTAGCGGTGCTGAAACACCAATCAATGGCACCCACTTATCTTTTACGTTTCGCTTTGTATACAGGCCGAAAACAAACATTCCTAGAATAGGGCCATACGTGTAACCGGCTGCTGTAAACACAGCCATTACTATACTTTGATTATTAATGGTCTGAAAAGCCAGAATCACACCAATCAACAATACAGAAAACATTAAATGTGAACGTTTTTTTATTTTTTGGCGTTTCCTTTCGTCGTAATATTCAATATTAAGGAAGTCGATGCTAAACGAAGTGGTTAGCGCGGTTAGAGCTGAATCAGCACTGGAATAGGCAGCCGCAGTTATTCCCAAAAGGAAAGCGATTCCAACAGGTAATCCCAGGTATTGCAAGGCCAGCAACGGATACAAATCATCTGAATTTTCGGGGATGGTAATGCCCGTTTTTTCAGCAAAAATATACAACATCACCCCCAAACTCAGAAACAGCAATACCGTCATCAGGAACGAAGCGCTAAAAACAATCATATTTTTTTGAGCTTCCCACTTATTTTTACAGGTAAGGTTTTTTTGCATCATGTCCTGATCCATCCCGGTAATTACGATGGTGATAAACATTCCCGCAAAAAACTGCTTCAGAAAGTGATTGCCCGATCGCCAATCCCAAAAAAAGATTTTCGAATGCTGATCAATTGATACGGTTTGAACTAATTCTGACAAATTCATGTTAAGGTTTCGGGAGATGGAAACAATCGTGAATATCACTGCACTTACCAAAAACAGGGTTTGCAAGGTATCGGTCCATACAATGGTTTTTATTCCTCCACGAAAAGTATAAACCCATATCAATGCAATGGTAACAATTACCGTAATACAAAATGGAATATTATATGCATCGAAAAAAGCAAGCTGTAAAACTCCTGCTACCAGAAACAAGCGAAATGCCGCCCCGATCAATTTCGAGATCAAAAAGAAAAAAGATCCTGTTTTATAGGATTTAGGACCAAAACGCTGATCGAGGAAGGAATAAATGGAAACCACGTTCAGCTTGTAGTATAGCGGCAGCAAGATTCCGGCGACCAGCCAGTAACCCACTACATTACCAAATACAAACTGAAGGTATGAAAAAGCCGAGTTTCCAACTTCGCCCGGGACGGAAATAAAAGTGACTCCTGATAGCGTTGCTCCCACCATCCCAAAGGCAACCAAGTACCAAGGCGATTTTCGGTTGGCCGTAAAAAACGTTTGTGTGTCGGCTTTTCGCGATGTCAGCCACGAGATGCCAATCAAAACAAAAAAATATCCTAAAACAATTCCCAGAACGAGGTATGGACTCATAATTATTACTTATTCAAAGTCGGGGTATAATAAATACTTTTTGCGGAGCTTTTTATACTGCTCCAATTCCGCTTGCCAACTTTCCAGAATTTGCGCTTCGTTTTTTCCCTCTCTGATCTGCATGATCAGATCATCAGTTCCGGCCAGCAGATTCAGCCAACGTTCGCGGGTAAGAAATTCACTTTCGTTTTCATATTTGTGATAAAAATCGATAAAATACTTCAGGGTAAACTTTGGTGCTTCTTCTAATTCCCGCAGATCAATCCCGTAACACTTTTTATCTTTATTAAGCGGATTAATGGCCACTCCGGGAATACTTCGTGGTGTAAATTCAAACTCTCCAAGGTTTTCATTCAAGCCACCCAGAACCTGAAACGGAAAATCAGTTCCACGCCCCACGCTTACACTTGTGGCTTCGAAAAAACAAAGCGATGGATACAAACGCACAGACAAATCGTTGGGCAGATTTGGAGAAGGACGCTCCGGCAGAGAATACATCATGGTGTGGTTGTAATTTAAAACGGGCACAATCGTTAAATTGCAAGCTTTACCGGCTTTGTGCCAATGTTCTCCGTTTATCATTTTTGCCAGCTCGCCTACCGTGCAACCGTGAACAATGGGAATCGGGTCCATGCTGACAAATGATTCAAAACCTTCTTTTCGAACCGGACCTGCTACATAATCGCCGTTTGGATTCGGACGATCTAAAACAATAAGCGGCACATCATATTCGGCACAAGCTTCCAAAACCAAATGCAAAGTCGATATGTAGGTATAAAACCGGCACCCCACATCCTGTATATCAAAAATCATTGCATCCAGTCCATCTAAGTGTTCGGGCGTTGGTTTTCGCGTTTCACCGTAAAGGGAAAAAACAGGCAGGCCGGTTTGCGTATCTACACCGTCTTCCACCTTCCCTCCTGCCGATACATCGCCCCTGAAACCATGTTCCGGAGCAAAAATCTTTTTCACATCAATCTCATTTTTCACCAAAAAATCAACCAGATGAAGCTTGTTAACCCGTGAAGTATTATTAACGACCAATCCCACCGTTTTGCCTTCGAGTAGCGGAAAATACTTATCTGTTTGGGTAGCTCCAACAACAATTTCCGTTGGCTCGGCATGAGTATTGCACGACAATAAAATCGCTGTTAAAAACAGCATTAGATTTATTCTGAACATAGTCATGAAAACATTACATTTGCAGGGACTAAGATAGATTTTAATTTTTTTAGAAAGCAATCATTAAACAGAAAATGAATCGTATTCCCTCATTATATATTCTCGTACTTTGGTGTTTACTGGGTTTCACGCAAGTAGAAGCCAACGAGCCACCGTTTTCGATTTATAAATACGCCCGATGGGTAAATGCGCAACTCGACAGTTTAACCCTGGAGCAAAAAATTGCCCAGTTAATGATTTACACAGTTTACCCCACACAAAACGAAAGCAGTAAGAATGCAGCACTTGCCGCAATTAAGGCAAATCAACCGGGAGGAATCCTGGTGATGAAAGGTAATCCGACTAAAACAACGAAGTGGATCAACGAATTTCAAAGCGTCAGTTCCATCCCGCTGTTGGTGGCAGTTGACGGCGAATGGGGACCTGCCATGCGAATCGATAGCACCACCAACTATCCATATGCACAGGCTGTGGGTGCGATTCAGGATACCAACCTTGTTCTACAAATGGGTAGAGATTTTGGAGAACAACTTAAAATGCTGGGTATCCAAATGAATTTTGCCCCGGTAGCCGATGTGAACACCAATTCTGCCAATCCGGTGATCAATTTCCGGTCGTTTGGCGAAGACAAACTAAATGTGGCCGAAAAAGCATGGATGGTTGCAAAAGGAATGCAGGAAGCCAATGTCATTCCGGTAGCGAAACATTTTCCCGGACACGGCGATACCAAAACCGATTCGCACCAAACGCTTCCTCTGGTTCCTCACTCAAAAGAGCGGCTCGATAACATCGAATCGTATCCTTTCCGTTACCTCTCGGAAAAAGGAATAGCTGGAATTATGACGGCCCATTTGAATGTTCCTGCACTCGATGCTTCAGGCAAAACCTCATCGCTTTCGAAAAAAGTTGTTACCGGATACCTTAAAAACGAAATCGGTTTTAAAGGTTTTGTGGTCACCGATGCCATTGGCATGAAAGGTGTGCAGGCCGCGCCTGAGAGAGCAGAAGTGGAAGCACTGATTGCCGGAAACGACATTGTTGAATTTGTTCCCGACCTGGACAAAGCCATTTCTGCCGTGAAACTTGCGGTTGACAACAATGAACTGAGTTTGGAGGAGATCAACGATAAATGCCGCACGGTACTGGCCTTAAAACGATGGGTTTACTTAAATGAGTATACACCCACTCCCACCAACGAACTGGTGAAACGCCTGAATGCGCCAAAATTTGAAGTTACACAACGGAAGCTGATCAAAGGATCGATGACCATTCTTAAAAATAACAATATCCTGCCAGTTGAAAACCTGGAGAAACTAAAGATTGCCTCGGTGAGTCTGGGTGGTGAGCGAAACTCAGCATTCCAAAATATGCTTGATAACTATGCTGAAGTTGAACATTTTGTGCTATCAAAAGAAGCATCGGAGCGAGAATGGGCAAACCTTCGTATAAAACTTCAGAATTACAACCTGGTCATCACTACAATTGAAGGAATCCATCGCTATCCATCGGGAAATTACGGCACTACTGAAATTCAGCAAAAAGCAGTTTCCGATATTGTAAACGAATGCAATTCGGTTTTTGTGTTCTTCGGGAATGCTTACGCAATAAAACATTTCGACAATATCCATCATGCCAATGGATTGATCGTTGCCTACCAAGGCAACAAATTAACACAGGAACTTTCCGCACAGCTTATTTTCGGGGCTTTTGGTGCCAACGGGAAATTACCGGTGACTGTCGATCAGCGTTTCAAAGTAAATGATGGATTAACCTTGGAAGGCAACCGGAGTTTCTCGTTTACCATACCCGAAGAAGCCGGTGTAAATTCACAAAAACTACTGGCGGTCGATACCATTGCTCAATATGGTATTGTAGACAAAGCTTATCCCGGCTGCCAGGTTCTCATCGCAAAAGATGGAAAAGTGATTTACCACAAATGCTTTGGAACCTTAACTTATAATGAAGAAGTTCCGGTACAGAAAAACAACATTTACGATTGGGCATCCATTACAAAAGTTACCGGGCCGCTACCCGCGATTATGCAACTGGTGGATGAAAAGAAAATAAATGTTGATGACAAATTCAGCAAATACTGGCCGGCGTTCAAAGGGACCAATAAAGAGAACCTGGTATTAAGAGAAGTACTCGCCCACCAGGCACGCCTGGCTCCCTACATTTCATTCTGGACGGCCACCCGCACAAAAACCGGCGAACTCGACCGCCATGTATTTCGTCACGAGCCTTCTGATCAGTTTAACGTCCGTGTCTCCGATCATTTGTACATGTCGCCCGATTATTATACAATCATGATGGACACCCTGGCACGATCGAAGTTGCTGCCACGAAAAAAATATACTTATTCAGGACTCAGCTTTTACCTGTACCCAAAAATAATAGAGGATTTAACCGGCAGCGATTATGAAACCTATCTGAAAGACAACTTTTACCGGCCACTTGGAGCGACAACAATCACCTATAACGCTTACAAGCATTTTCCTTTAAAACAGATTGTACCGACCGAGATCGACGATTTTTTTCGTAAAGAGACACTTTGTGGTTTTGTGCATGACGAAGGCGCTGCAATGATGGCAGGAGTATCGGGGAACGCCGGACTTTTCGGATCGACAATCGACCTGGCAAAAATGTTTCAAATGTACCTCCAAAAAGGATATTACGGCGGCAGGCGCTACATCTCAGAAGCAACCTTAAACGAATTCACTCGCATTCAGTATCCGCTAAACGAAAACCGAAGAGGTCTTGGATTCGATAAACCGCTTATTGATAACGAGGAAAATGAGATTGTAGATGCCTACCCTGCTGTGTCTGCGAGTAAAAGCAGTTTTGGGCACAGTGGTTTTACGGGCACTTTTGCCTGGGCCGATCCCGAAAACAACTTGCTTTTCATTTTTATGTCGAACCGGGTACACCCTACCCGCGAAAATCAACGACTCTACCAGTTCAACATACGAACCGACATGCACCAGGCGATTTATAACAGCATCGAAACCAGATGAATCCGCCTTAAAAAATGTTAACGCAAGCATTTCAAACTCCTGTTATACAACATATCCCAAAAACCTTTATTACTAAAAAACAATAACTTACAATTTGCCGATTTTTTCAATTCGGTGATTATGTTACTTACTGACCTGCAGTGAAGCTTTCACACCTCTGTTAAGCTTTTATTATTAATCATTTAATTTTATCTTTACGTGTCTGAGAAACGTTCTTTACAATAATATTAATCAAATAATATCACAGCGATATGGAAAAGAAAATAACATTCAATGAGCTGAGAAAAATCAAAGACAGCTTACCTGACGGTTCAGTTAAACAATTGGCACAAGAATTTGAAGTATCAGAACAAACCGTCAGGAATTATTTTGGAGGTGCGAATTACACCAGCGGAAAAGCAGTTGGAATCCATATGGAACCGGGGCCAAACGGCGGAATTGTTCTCCTTGATGATACGGCAATTCTGGATAGAGCGAAGGAATTATTGCACTCAGCAGCAGTTTAACAATTCAGAAGAGAATATAAAATATTGAAAAACTGTCCTATATTTATGGGGCAGTTTTTTTTATGACTCATTTTAAACTAAACCTAATTGATATGAATAGAATTCCGCATTTCTTAGTACTGGCCCTAAGTGTTGTTTTGCTGAGCGCATGCGAAAAACCGTGGCAGGAACTTTTTAATGGCGAAAACCTGGAAGGTTGGGATACCTACATCGGAACACCATTAAACGGATTCGAAGACCTTCATGCCGCTGCTATCATTGACACCACCGATAAAGTATTCCAAGTAGTTGAGGTAAATGGCGAAAAACTCATTCACATTTCAGGTGAAGTAAATGGCTCGCTGGCTACCGTTGATACTTTTTCGAACTATCACCTCGAGTTGGTATTTAAATGGGGTGAGCAGGTGTACACCCGAAGAAACAGTGGTTTATTGTACCATAGTTTTGGCGAATTTGGGGCAGCCATCGGCACCTGGATGACCAACATCGAATGCCAGTTGATGCACGATAATCTGGGCGACACCTACCTGATGAACAACACGGTTTGCGAAACAAAAACCATAAAAACCGATGCAGGATTAACGTTCAGCCCCAACGGAGATCTTACCCAATTTGGAAAAGACTTTAACGGCCCCGGAATAAAAAAAGCAAGCGATGCCGAAAATGCTTTGGGCGAATGGAATACTGTGGAATTGTACAGTGTGGGCCGAACAACAGCACATGTCGTTAACGGCAAAACTGTAATGATAAATACCAATACCGGCATTTTCGAAGATGGCGAAATACAACCTTTAAAATCAGGAAAGATACAGATCCAGTCGGAAGGCGGCGATCTCTATATCCGTTCGGTTCGCATAAAGCCAATCAAGGAAATCCCTGCCGAAATCCTTCAATAGAATATTTCATAGACCTGTTTCTTTTAGGAACGGGTTTATTTTTAGAATACCAAACCTAAAAGTTTAACGATGAGTGAAAAAACCTTTCGAGAACAGCTAACCTTCAAAAACACTATTCTTGGCGTACAATTTTTATTTGTAGCATTCGGAGCCACGGTACTGGTTCCGCTGCTTGTCGGTATCGATCCCGCAGTTGCACTTTTTACAGCAGGAATAGGCACCCTGTTATTCCATCTGATTACCAAAGGGCAGGTTCCGGTTTTTCTGGGAAGTAGTTTTGCCTTTATCGCTCCAATAATCGAAGCCACAAGACTTTATGGCTGGTCGGGAACCTTATCAGGAATAATTGCTGTTGGTGTTGTTTACGGAGTAGTTTCGGCACTGGTAAAATTGCGTGGGATTACTTTTGTTGAACGATTATTTCCATCAGTTGTGGTAGGTCCTGTGATCATGATCATTGGTTTATCGCTGGCTTCTGCTGCAGTGGACATGGCTAAAACCGACTATGCGCTGGCAGTTATTTCGTTGGCTACCGCAATTACTGTTGTAATTTATGGAAAAAGAATGATCAAACTGATTCCAATTTTTATTGGTATTGCTGTTGGATACATTGTGGCACTCATCTGGGGGAAAGTGGATTATTCGGCTATCCAGGAAGCAGCCTGGTTTTCGCTGCCCGAATTCACTACTCCACAATTCAGTTGGCAGGCCATTCTTTACATGGTTCCTGTGGCCATCGCTCCGGTTATCGAACACGTTGGCGACATGTATACTATTGGTGGTGTTTGCGAAAAGAATTTTATTGAAAAACCGGGCTTGCACCGCACATTGCTTGGCGATGGTATAGCAACAGCACTTGCCGGATTTTTCGGTGGTGTACCAAATACCACTTACTCCGAAGTTACCGGTGCAATAACGCTTACTAAAGTAACCAATCCTTTCATTTTACGCATTGCAGCAGTCACCGCTATTGTTTTTGCACTGGTAGGTAAAATCAGTGGTTTTCTTGAAACTATTCCTCAGGCTATTCTTGGCGGTATTATGCTTTTGCTGTTCGGAATGATTGCTTCCATAGGTATAAAAACACTGGTTGATTCAAAAGCCGATATGGGCGAAACCAGAAATCAGGTTATCGTTTCAGTGGTACTTACCGTTGGTATTGGCGGAGCCGTTGTTACTTACGGACATTTCTCGCTGGCAGGAATCGGTTTGGCAGCCACCGTTGGAATTATTCTGAACCTGTTGCTTCCAAAAACCAAAGAAGAAAAGTAAACAGAATTTAGTCTCAGTTAGCAGGAAGGATCCGTTCCCTCGAAAGGATCGGATCCTTTTTTTATAATCAGTACGTCTTCTTACTTTATCTTATAAGCCATAAGTGCCTCTCCATGTCGGATATACAACACACCGTTGTCAACTACCGGATGTGCAAAATGCTCTTGACTACCCGTTGTAATTTTAAACGATCCGCCCTGAGTAAGTTTATCGTCTTCGTAATTAAACAGGACTACATCGCCATTTGTACCGTAAACAATAAATTTGTTATCGGCAAAAATAGTCCCGCCAAACGTTGATCTCGCTTCCTCAAGAACAGTTCCGGTTTCCGGATCAAGAACATTCAGTTTTTTATTCTCGGTAGTAACAAACAATTTATTATCATGAAGAATATAACCGCCCATATCATTCTTCACAGCTTTATTGGTCCATACCTCCCTCACCCCGGAACCATCCGGTAAAAGCTCCAGTTTTATGGCCCCTTTTCCATTATCATCGTTGGTAATAACATACAAATACGGAGCCTGATAAACAGGAGTATTGGCATGATCACCATCGTGGCGGATGGCAATGTCGTATTTCCAAAGCAATGCACCGGTTTCGCAATCAACACCAAAAACATAGTGCCTCGATGTGGAAACAAATACTTTTCGCGATGGCAGATTCACAAGAATTGGTGACACAAAATGAGTGGTATCTCCGGTTGCTTCCGATGTCCAAATGGTTTTTCCGGTTTGACGATCGATTTTAGCCACACTTATTTCTTTTCCGCCGGGAAAACAGTAAACGGCATTATCGTCAGTAACTACCGATTCGGCATAGCTAAATTCATTCATATAACCTTTTAGGTCGTTCACCATGTCGACGGCCCACAGTTCTTTTCCGGTATTCAGGCTAAAACAGGCCAGCCTTCCCGTGCCCGATGTTGCATACACCATATCGCCCACAACTGTCGGAGTTGATCGTGCCCCCGGAAATCTGGCCGAGAATCCATCCCCAACAAATGATTTTCCGTTTGGAGATTTCCACTGCAAATTACCATTTAAATCGAAAGCAAATAATGTGCTAATTCCGTCTTCAACTCCCATAATTAGTAATTTATCTGAAGTGGTCACCGGAGCAGCATAACCGGGACCAAGCATTTCGTTAGTCCACAACAATTCCGGACCATTTTCCGGCCATTCCGATAGCAGGCCGGATTCCTGGTATTTGCCGTCGCGATCAGCACCGCGCCACTGGTAAATAGTTTGAGCAATTGAAAATTGACTGATCATTAAGTAAACAATCAGGCAGAATGAAGAATTGATTTTTTTCATTTTCAGGTTATTTAATTTTACGGTTTGTTGACAGCATGCTGACTGTTGCGAATATAAATAAAAAAATAGCTTATAGCATGCTAACGCGTTCTTAATCACTTCATCAGGAAAAGGCTGCAAAAGATATTTTCAGGGTATTACCGAACACTCACTTCACCTCCTGTTTCTCCGGCAAATACCGCCAAAACCGCCGCGGCATGTGCTGGCGTTGTAAACGCAGATTTTTACGCTCTTCAATGCTTATATGCTTAAAATATGAGCGCCAGAGTTTCTGGTAAAAGTCTTCACCTTCATCAAGCAAAGCCTTTTTTACCTGTCCGTTATAGGTATTAAACTGTTTCTTCGAAATTTCCACCTCCTCCACTTTATTCTTATTGTAGTAAATGCCATAATTTCGCTGAACATCGTAGATCAGCCACTTTTGATCGGCAAAGCGTTTTTGATAATGTTTCAGAATTAGAGGTATAACATCGTATCGGGGTTCGATGCCACAAAAATACATGCCGTCTTTGGTGCGCTGAAACCTTACAAATTGCAACATGCGCATGGCCTCCTTTTTTACTTTTTGTGAAGCTTGTGTCAGGTATAGCACATCCGAATCGCCTAAATCAGTTTCAAGATTTACGTAACCACTAAACAAACGTCGCAGAAAACGATAGATCTTCATTTCGATGCCCTGTTCTTCAGACAGGAAAGCATAAAAGAGAAGTTGTTTATTTTTCCCCGAAAGTTTATCCTGAATGCCCTTCCAAACCCGCTCTGCTTTTTTCGGATCAGTATCAATATCAACACTCTCGACAAAAAGATAACGCTGTTCTCCTGCCCTCGAGCAAATATCAACCGGAATGTCTTTGCAACGGTAACACTCAAACACGGCCGTCAAGAATCCCTCAAAACTATTATCGTAGGTATATATCTTCATCAACGGTTTCAATGGCTAAATTGTGAAATTGTAAAACTGATTAATTGATTCTATTAACATCTACTTTAAAACTCTGAACACTAAACTTTGAACTAATGAAGCGTTGGCAACACAGGTTTAAAATCGGTGAAAAGTTTCAGTTGCGTGTACTCCGTTTTTTTGAATTTAGCATTCATTTCACTCAATAATTTATGTTTCAATCGTCGCGGCTCCCAGTCGGAACACGAAGCCGGAAGCTCGTTGGTGCTTATAAAATATTTAGCACGTTTCATTACAATCCCCAGTTTTTTCAGATGCAGCATCGTCAATCGGCGGTGTTTGCGTGCCCGGATAATCTTTTGTGCCGACTGTACCCCGATTCCCGGAACACGCAAGATCATTTCATAATCTGCTTTGTTGATATCAACCGGGAATAAATGCATGTTTCGAAGTGCATAGCCCAGTTTCGGATCGACATCCAGGTCGAGAAAGGGCTGATCTTCATCCAGGATTTCTTCGGCTTTGAAACGATAAAACCGCATCAGCCAGTCGCTTTGATAAAGTCGGTTTTCTCGCACCAGCGGTGGCCTCGAAATGGCAGGCAAGCGTTTGTCGTACTCGTTTACCGGCAGGTAGCCCGAGAAATACACGCGTTTCAGGTTTTGTTTTTTATACAATCCCGACGATAGTAAAATGATCTGCCTGTCGGTTTCGGGCGAAGCACCAACAATTAGCTGCGTACTTTGTCCGGCCGGTGCAAAACGCGGCGCTTTCCGGTATTTCTTCCGCTCTTCTTTTGCCACAAGAATCGAATCGCGAATCTGTCCCATAGGTGAAATAATATCGGGGTAATTTTTTTCGGGTGCCAGCTTTTTCAGATTAGGTTCGGTCGGTATTTCCATGTTTACACTCAAACGGTCGGCCCAGATTCCGGCTTCATGAATCAACATACCACTCGCTCCGGGAATGGCTTTTAAATGAATGTAACCGTTGTAGTTTTCTTCGGTGCGCAGCTTTTTGGCGATCGACACCATTCGCTCCATCGTGTGATCGGGACTTTTTATTACTCCCGAACTCAGAAACAAACCCTCAATGTAATTACGGCGGTAAAATCCAATGGTCAGATCAACGATTTCCTGCGGCGTAAAAGTAGCACGTGGCCGGTCGTTACTTCGCCGGTTTATGCAATAGGCACAATCGTAAATGCAGTGGTTGGTCATCAATATCTTAAACAGACTTACGCAACGTCCGTCGTCGGTAAAGCTGTGGCAAATACCACATGCCACTCCATTCCCGATTCCTTTGCTACGATTTGCCCGGTTACTTCCACTCGAAGCGCACGATACATCGTATTTGGCCGCATCGGAGAGTATCTGAAGTTTTTTGGCAACTGTTTCGTTCATGGCAATGGATTTTTGTAGTGAAAAAATCCCCGGTCAATACCGGGGATCTGAAACCTCAATGTTTGGGCAAAGCCCACAGGAATTAATGGAAATTGTTTTCATGACCAATTGATAATATCATTATCAATCTCGACGATAATAATTTAATCATTTCTATTGAACCGACAAGAATATTTGCTAATTTTGATAAAAGAAATTAATGGCTAAAGCCGGGAATAGGTTCTCTTTTTTGCCCCGGGCTTAAGCCTGGGGTTATAAAATCGCTCGAGAACAGGACTTTAGTCCTTAACAATACTATTTTATGAATCATTTCAGCAACAACATCAAACTATTGCGAAGCAGAAAGAAGCGCACACAAAACGAAATAGCTCTGGCGCTTAATCTGAAACGCACCACCATAAATGCATTGGAAAATTCAATTAGTCAACCAACGGTACCACAGTTACAGGCGTATTCGAAACACTTTGGCATTGCCATCGACACACTGATCAATGTCGATTTAAGCCGGCTTTCAGAAATGCAGTTCACCGACCTGCAAAATGGTTTTGACGTTTTTATACGCGGCACCAACTTAAGGGTGATTGCCACAACAGTTGATCCGGGAAATAACGACAACATTGAGTTTGTGAACGAAAAAGCACAGGCTGGTTACGTCACCAGTTTTGCCGATCCCGAATACATTGGCAAACTCCCGGTTTTTCAACTCCCCTTCTTGTCGAAAGAAAAAAAGTACCGGGCATTCACCATCAGTGGCGATTCCATGTTACCGATTCCTAGCGGATCAGTTGTAATTGGTGAGTTTGTCCAGGATTTCTTCGACGTAAAAAACGAACAGGCATACATTGTACTTACCCGCGATGAAGGCATTGTCTTCAAAATGGCAGAGAATGAAATTGCAGAAAAACACTCCTTGCGTTTGATTTCACTCAACACGGAATATAAGCCTTACGACGTTCCTGTATCTGAAATAAAAGAGATCTGGAAATTTGTTTGTTACCTGAATACTGAAATCCCTGAACCGGAAAGTGATATCAGTGTGATTATGCAAACCGTAAAGGAACTTAAAACCGAAATCCAATCCTTAAAACAACAGATTAAAAGAAATCTTTAAGTATCTCTGTACACTTCTGAATTTTAGTTTGAATTCAAACTAATTGACCTAATTTTGCATCATGCAAGAGCATCGAGGGAAGCATTACAAGTCGGCCGGAAAGCTGATCAATGAGTTATCGAAGACTTCGCACATTTATTTTAAAAGCGAATTCAAAACCTACTCGATAGGTCCGGCGCAGATAAGGACCTTGCTTTTTATAGCGGAAAAGGAAGGCATCTCACAACTCGAACTATCAAAAAACTTAAACCTGGATAAATCATCGATCACCTCTCAATTAAGCATCCTGGAACGAAACGGATACATTAAACGTCTCACGGCCGAACAGGATGCCCGAATGCATCGGATAATGCTAACCGATAAAACCCACAAGATTTTGGAATCGCTTAAAATGGTGTTTGCCTCGTGGACCGAAATTCTGCTGGATGGTTTTAGCGAAGAAGAAAGAACCGAAGTATTTAGTTACCTCGACAGAATGCAAGCTAATGCACTATTCAAACTTGAACAACTTAAAAAGTTGAAATAGTACAGAATTAATGGTAAAAGGAAAAAGAAATCTAACTGAAGGGAACATTTTAAGACAACTTTCGCGACTTACCTGGCCCATGTTGCTGGGAATGATCGGGATGGTTATTTTTAATTTGGTTGATACCTATTTTGTCGGGAAACTCGGAGTACACCAACTGGCCGCAATGAGTTTCAGTTTTCCGGTTGTAATGTTCCTTAATAGTCTTTCGCAAGGTGTTGGTATTGGAACCAGTTCCCTTGTCTCAAGAAACATTATTCATGCCAAGCGCAGTGAAGTAAAGATGATGGCCAGCCGGGCAATATTGCTCGGTGTGATCAACGTGCTGATTTTTGTCGTCATCGGATTGCTAACCATTCGTCCATTATTTACTGCACTTGGCGCACAAGACGACGTACTTAATTATGTTTCCGACTACATGAGCATTTGGTACTTCGGAGCTCCATTTGTTGTTATTCCGATGATTGGAAACAATATTGTGCGTGCTACCGGCGATACTTTTACCCCGGGGATGATCATGCTGATTAGCGCTGTCACAAATATTATCCTCGATCCCCTGCTGATTTTTGGAATCGGTCCATTCCCTGAAATGGGGATTGCCGGAGCAGCACTTACCACTGTAATAGCACGAGCTGTTGGACTGGTAGCCATTTTATTTATTTTGGTGAAACGTGAAAAGTTGCTCACGCTAAAGTTCGGACCGGTGAAACACATCGTAAAAACATGGAAAAATGTGCTTTACATTGCCGTTCCGGCTTCGCTCACCTTGTTAATCACACCCGTTTCCATCGGATTGATCACCAAAATCTTATCCCGCTTTGGGAAAGAAGCTGTTGCCGCTTTTGGTGTAGCTTCCCGGGTTGAAATGTTTGCCTTAATGACCATTATTGCTTTAGGATCGGTATTGATCATTTTTGTTGGTCAGAATTTGAGCAAACAAAAATTTCAGCGAATATTTGAAGCATTAAAAGTTTCTTCACGTTTTTCAATAAGCTGGGGGATTTTGATCTTTCTGCTTTTGCTCCTCTTTGGACAGGCAGTTGCTTCGTTATTTACAAACGATACTCATGTGATTGAAATTACCAAAAGCTACTTCTATATCATCGGTGCAAGCTATGGCTTTCAGGGGCTTGTAATGCTAAGTACCTCAAGCTTTAACGGCGTTAACAAACCACTGCCTTCCGCCGTGTTTTCAGTTATCCGAATGATGATCTTGTATGTACCCTTAGCGTGGCTTGGGTCAAAATTACTGGGTATAAACGGTGTATTCTGGGCAGGATTCACGGCTAACACCAGTGTGGGAATTATGGCTTTTCTATTTCTGAAAAGAACAATCAGAAAACTGGATATCAAGCAGTAAACTGTCGTAAGAAGCTGTTGAGAACTAATTTTTATGCATGAGTTCGTAGAGAACACCTTCGCGCAAAGCAAAATCGGTTTGTACAATTTTTTTAATGCCGATAGTTTTAACAAGCGTCTCAATCAAAATCACCGCCGGAACGATCAGATCCAACCGAACATGATCCATCCCTTTCATTTTTATTCGTTCTTCACGGGTCGATGTAATCAGTTTGTTATAGATCGTATAAAAATCATTCAGCTTTATTTCCTGGGTAGTTCGCTGTTTTTCGCCCGGCTCAACTCCGTCAATCATATCAGCAATGGTATCAAAAGCCCCCGAACAGCCAACCAGCATTTTTACCTCTTGTTCTTTACATCGTATAATTGTATTAACATGTTGTTCCGCAAAATACTTTTCCAATATTGCGATTTCATTCTTTTGAATCGGATCCGACAACTCAAATTGATTGATAATTCGAGCCATACCCGTTGGCTGACTTTCTTTCCAGAGTAAATCCTGATCTTTTGCCAGAATCAGTTCGTTACTACCGCCACCGATATCGAGAATCACTGCTGTGGTTTCAAGCTTTTTGAACGCAAGCAATACACCTTCAAAAATTAATTCGGCCTCTTTTTCACCTTTAACAACTTTTACCAACCAGCCACTTTCTTCTCCCAACTTTTCGAGGTATTCCACTTTATTGTCCGCCGAACGCACTGCGGAAGTAGCAATAACGCGAACCGCATCAACATTAAATTCTTTGATGATGTTTTTGTGCATTCGAAAAGAATCAATTGTACGCTCTGTTGCCGCCGGACTGATCTCGTTATCCCGAATTTTATCGTCACCCAGTTTCACCAGTTGCTTGCTTTGATGTAGGATTTTGAAGTCTTTATTGCTCATTTCAGCAACAAGGAGATTGCAGGTGTTGGTTCCCAGGTCGATAACAGCAATGCGCATAAATGCGAAGATTGAAAGTTTATTTTTAAATTTGAGTTGGATGATACCAAAACAAATATCCGATATAATAAAAGGAAAAGCAAATGAATTAGGATTGCTGGATTGTGCCATCTTGCCAGTTGAGTTTTTAACTGAAGACAAATCCCGTCTGGATGACTGGCTGGCTAATGACATGCATGGCGAAATGGGCTACATGGCTCGAAACCGCGATAAGCGCCTTAATCCGGAATTGCTGATTGAAAATGCAAAAAGCATCATCGTTGTGCTTCAAAATTATTATCCCGATCATACTCAGGAAGACAATTCTGCACCGGTATTATCGAAATATGCTTATGGTACTGATTATCACTTTGTATTTAAGGACAAACTTAAACAGCTCTTACAATTTATAAACGATGAAATTGCTCCCTGTTCGGGACGCCCGTTTGTGGATTCCGCACCGGTACTCGAACGTGCCTGGGCCAGAAAAGCAGGATTAGGCTGGATAGGCAAAAGCAGCAACCTGATCTCGCTCGAACATGGCAGTTTCTTTTTTATCGGTGAACTAATCGTGGATATTGAATTGCCTTACGACAAACCAAAGCCGGTAACCGACCACTGCGGGCGCTGCACCAAATGTATTGACGCCTGCCCAACCAAAGCGATTGTGGCCGACCGTGTGGTGGATGCACGAAAATGCATTTCGTACCAAACTATTGAAGTGAAAGGCGAACTGGATGAATCGTTAAAAGCACATTTTGAAAACCGCGTTTTTGGCTGTGATATTTGCCAGGATGTGTGTCCCTGGAACCTGAAATCGGAGCCACACAAGGAGCCGGGATTTGAAGCTCATCCCAAACTCCTTCAACTAAAAAAAGAAGAATGGCAAAATATGGAGCGCCCCCTTTTTAATGAACTATTCAGAAAATCTGCAGTCAAACGAGCCGGATTTAAAGGACTGCAACGAAACCTGAAATTTTTAGCGTCAAACAAGGAAGAATAAATACTGAATGTTCAGGTAATTTATCACTAACTTCGAAAACCAACTAAAACCAACAAAATGAAAAAGCTCATCGCCGTTTTTCTTATTCTTTTTGCAAGCATTTCCTGCTCAAATAAATCCAATGAAGAAAATACAGAAAAGCTACCCAACATCGTACTCGTTTTTATCGATGATATGGGATATGGTGATGCGGGTTGTTACGGAGCTACGGGATACACTACACCCAACCTCGATAAACTGGCAGCAGAGGGAATGCGTTTTACCAACTTTTATTCAGCTCAACCGGTTTGCAGTGCTTCGCGTGCAGGTTTACTTACAGGTTGCTACCCCAACCGGATCGGATTTTCTGGAGCTCTTTTTCCAGATAGTGAAGTAGGCATCAATCCCAAAGAAACTACCATTGCCGAAATGCTAAAAACCAAAGGCTATGCAACAGGTATTTTCGGAAAGTGGCATCTTGGTCATCTGCAGAAATTCCTCCCACTTCAACATGGTTTTGATGAATACTTTGGACTGCCTTACTCCAACGATATGTGGCCAATCGACGTTGATGGTAACAGAAAAACAGGAGAAAGATGGGACACTTATCCTGACCTTCCTTTAATAGAAGGTAATGAAACCATAGAGTTAATCACTACTCTCGCCGGACAAAATCAACTTACTACCCGTTATACCGAAAAAGCGGTGGACTATATCAATCGACATGCCGACCAACCATTTTTCCTGTACATGCCACATTCCATGGGACATATCCCCTTAGGCGTATCCGATAAATTCCGCGGAAAAAGCGAACAGGGCATGTATGGTGATGTAATGATGGAAATTGACTGGAGTGTAGGCGAAATTGGAAAGGCGCTGGAAACAAACCACATTGCAGATAATACGATTTTTATTTTTACTACTGATAATGGCCCCTGGCTGAATTATGGGAACCACGCCGGTTCGGCAGGTGGATTGCGTGAAGGGAAAACAACCAGCTGGGAAGGTGGTCAGCGCGTTCCATTTATTATAAAATGGCCCGAAAGAACACCCGAAGGTACCATATGCAACAAACTGGCATGCGCGATTGATCTGTTGCCGAGTTTTGCAGAAATTACAAGCGCTCCGCTACCGGAACTTCAGATTGACGGAACCAGTGTAGTTGAACTCTGGAAAGGAAATACCGAAGCAGAACCACGCGAAACCATTTTGTTTTACTACGGAAAAAATAACCTGAACGGAGTTCGAAAAGGCAACTGGAAACTCGTGTTGCCTCACACCTGGATGTCGTACGATACCCAACCGGGGAAGGATGGTCACGGAGGTCGGCGGATACCTATGAAAGTTGAACAGCCTGAATTGTACAATATGATGCGCGATCCCGGCGAACAATACAACGTAATTGATTACTACCCTGAAAAAGCTGCCGAACTGATGAAAGTTGCAGAGGCAGCCCGCACCGAATTGGGTGATCTGAACATTGGCCTGGCGAAAGGTTCCGGAACCCGGGAAATAGGGAAATACATTAAAACGGAGTAATCGATATTTTGAACGTCCTGATACCTGGCCGAACACGGTATCTCTGTAGTTGACGAATTGCGGTACCACCAACTCCTGACACTTCGTAATCTACATTCAAAATTGTATTTGGTGCTTCCTGCAACTGGTAGGTGTACATGGCCCGCGATAGGTTATCGGTGCTATATTTATGCAAGCTGAAATTCAGCAGATCGTCACCTTTTATTAGTAGTCCTTTACCCTCATCGTTTTGAACCTGTAACCAACGCATATCGCAGCGGTTACCGTATTCCTGCGGGATAATGTAGGGTACATACATCGAATCGACTGTTGAATGGTAGCGGCTTACTTTTGCTCCGGTTTTTCTGTCCGGGTAATTTTCGAAAGGTCCGCGACCATAATATTCAACCGTATTGAACGATTTAGGCAATTCAAACTGAAGCCCAAGTTTCTGCAACATATCGGGCATCGGCCCATTTGGAATGATCTCCTGCTCCAACTCAATCTTCCCGTCAGCAGAAAATGTCCATGTTTCATTTCGTTCGAATGCTGAAAAGTAACCCAACCAGCTAAACCGGCGATTGGGAGACAGCGACGAATTGGAAAATACTTTCATACTAACTTTTACTTCATCTTCTTTTAGCTGAATCACTTCCACTTCATCAACCTGTGTTTTCAGATCGCGCATTCCCAGCGTCCGTAACTGGTTAACGATGCTTCGTCCGTAACCCGGTGTCCGGTAACTCTGGCTGAACATGATATTTCCCCATGGATCAATATCGTTGGCGGTTGGTGCCCGCCAAACATTGAAAACCGGACCGCTTTTCAAATATTCAGTTCCCTTGAATTGCAGCGATGTCAGTTCTCCCGTATTCTTGTTTAGCACATATCGAAAGTTTGTTCCTGAAACGATTAATTGATTTTCATCTTCTGAATAATTTACTTCCTTATCATCCTCAACATCTTCCACAAAAAATAAATCGGTTGGAACTTTGAACTGTTCCCAGGCAATCTCGTGTCCTTTTAGTGCCCAATCCTTATCTTCCTTCAGCATAAAACCGACGGTCATTATTGCTTCCTGCCGTGAATCGATGCGCAAACGACGGTAATCGATTGAAATTTCGGTAGTATCGCCGGGTGCCAGATCGCATTCAAAAAGACCATCTTGCGAAGGTTTTCCATCCACTTCAATTCCCCAAAATCCATCAAAGACTTTCAGATTTTTAAAATGGTGACGATTTATGATTTTGAATCTTCCATTTTCGATATCTATCGCTTCAATTTTTACCGGCTGCCCCGATTTTTTGATCTGATGAATTTCGGGCTGTACACTCCGATCGGGCCAAATAATGCCATAAGTTCGTCCTCCCAAACCAACCGAATAAAAACTGCCGACAATGGTATCCTTTTCAAAATCGAGGTTCAAAACGGCACCGTCGCTTGAGGTTTCAAGCACATCGATATTCATGGCTTTTGGAATGATTTTCACCTCGTCGATCACCATTTTTGATAGCCTGCCTGAATACTCGCCCTGATCCTGTGATTCGGCCTCGCGACCTATGCAAAGCGGGAATGGAGTTGAACTAATATTTCCATTGAAATTTGTTGTTGCCACCCGCTTATTATCGATATAAAGTTGAAGACTGCTGCCATTGTAAATTCCTGCAATGTGGTGCCACTTGCCGTAAAAATCGTCGCCTACTTTTGCTTTAGCCGAAACTCGTTTCCCGCTGTTGATGTAGAACTCCAATGTTTGGGCATCTTCCATCCTGATTCCATAGCCATGCCAGCCTTTTGCCAGAAAAGTATTGGGTTGTGGTATTTCGAATGGTTTCACCCAAAACGAAATAGTAAGCTGATTCCCTCTAATATCGAGGCTCGGATCGCGGTAAAACTCCACCCAGTCGTCGTGCCCTGAGAATTCCAATCCCCAACCATTTTTGCCTTCCTGAAAAACCGGTCGTCCCATAATTTGCCCATCGTTATTAGCTTCCGACAGATCTGGAACGATCCAATGTGGCGTTTCAATTCCCGGGCTGATCCAGTCCCAGATCGCACCGCCGGTCAGTCGCGGATATTTCCAGATGTACTCCCAGTATTCATCCATACCACCAAGTCCGTTCCCGGTCGCTGCCAGGTACTCGTCCATAAACGAAGCCCGCCGGTCATTCTCAGGCAGTTCTTTCCCTTCAGCAAGATTTTTATAATCCATCGGTGTCCAGTAACGCGGCCCTACGATATCTTCAAACGGAATATAAAACGTATTTCCGCCATACATCCAGGCCGGGCGACTCGGATCAATTTCCTTTCCTGTTTTAATCACCTCATGAACGTTTGGCCCGCTGCCTGATTCATTTCCGGCACTCCAAACGATTACTGCCGGGTGATTGCGGTCGCGATAGACCAGTTTTCTTGAACGATCGCGATACATCTCGGTCCACGCGGGATCTTCCGAGAGTTGTAGATTACTGTGCGCCTCATCCCCCACTTCCGAAAAAATGTACATCCCCAGTTCATCCGCCATGCTGAGATATTCAGGTGTTGGCGGGTAATGACAGGTTCGAACGCAGTTAATATTATTCTGCTTCATCAGAACAAGGTCGGTTTGCAAAGTTTTTAACGGCACCGCCTGCCCATGCTTCGGATCGTGCATGTGACTGTTTACACCGTTCAACTTTACCGGCACCCCATTCACCGTGAGAATATCGTCAATGTATTCAACTTCTCGAAAACCGATTTTTTGCGTGAAAGCTTCAAGGGTGTTTCCGTTTTCATCTTTTAAAACAACCAGAATCGTAAACAGATTTGGAAATTCTGCCGACCACTTTGGCGGATCATCAACGAGTGTTGACAAAACAATTTTCTGATCGGATAAGGAATCTACAGTTACCGCCTTCTGCTGCACCCCTTCCTGCAATATCGATCTTCCTTCCTCATCAAAAACATCCATTCCCACAACTACTTTAACCGAGTCTGGTCTCACATTTTTTAAGTCCAGTTGAAGATTTAGGACGGCATCTTTATACTCATCATCTAAATCGGTAGTTACATAATGATCGTGAATATAGGTAAGAGGCTGAGCGTAAAGTTTGACATCGCGGTAAATACCCGACAAACGCCACATATCTTGATTTTCGAGGTAAGAGCCATCACTAAAACGCAGTACTTCCACTGAAATATCGTTTTCTCCCCGATCGAGAAAAGGAGTAATGTTGTATTCGGCAGGCTCAAAACCACCCTGATTGTAGCCTACTCTTTTGCCGTTAATCCAAACATAGGATGCTGATTTCACACCTTCGAAACGCAGTATTACCTGCTTGTCTTCCCATGCACGCAGCAGTTCAAATTTGCGTTTGTAACAGCCCACCGGATTGTAATAATCCGGAATATTGGGTGGATCGCTTTCAAATGTCAGGGCCACATTCCGAAATTTTGGATGTCCGTATCCTTCCATTTGCCAATTCGACGGCACCATAATTTCATCCCAGTCTTTTGTTTTGAAATCAGGCTCCCAAAAACCGTCAGGAACCTGGTCGGGAGTTTCCACCCAAAGGAAATTCCATTTCCCGTTGAGCAGCTGAAAATTCTCGCACTTTTTTGGCAGATTCTGTATGGCTCTTTCTGCTGAATTATACGGCATATGAAAAGCATGCGGGGCATTCTGTCCCTTTTCAAAAACGGCCGGATTTTGCCAGTCATCAGGAAGAAATTCTATTTCCTGGGCAGATATGTATGAACAAAAAAACAGGCTAAGCAAAATTGGAAGTAATGGTTTCATAGTTTTCGACATAAATTTTTATTTCCTGAAAAACAGTCGACGTTTACAAATTTATCAAATGCAAACAGACCACAACAACAAATTCAGCAATTTACACCAAGACTTACCAAACTTCGCTTGTTAAAAATTCCGATTTTGTGGAATCACTATTATCTTTATCGGAAACAAATACCTAAATCAATGACAAACGAACAATGGCAATTGCTGCTTGACACTGTTAACGGCAAACTTCCTCAAAAACCGCTCACCGGCTTTATCATCGATAGTCCATGGATTCCCGGATGGGCCGGCATCTCAACCTTGCAATTCTATTCATCAGAACAAATTTGGTTTGAAGCCAACAAAAAAGCAATTGAAACTTTTCCTGAAATACTTTTTCTGCCTGGCTTCTGGTCAGAATTTGGCATGTGCACCGAACCTTCAGCATTTGGCGCCAAACTGGTGTGGAACGAATACAATTTGCCGCATGCGAGCAAGGTGATCAACGAAATTTCGGAAGCTGCCGAATTAAAAGTTCCTAATCCCAAAACCGATGGTTTGTTGCCATTTATCATTCAGCGCCTTGTGAATTACCAAACTCCGATACGTGAAATGGGACACGACATAAAATTTGCAGTTGCACGCGGCCCTTTGAATATCTCCTCGTTTATGATGGGGACTACCGAGTTTATGATGGCATTGATGATGGATCCCGGGAACAGCCACAAACTGCTGGAAACGATCACACAATTTTCGATAGATTGGGTTCAACATCAAAAAGAAATGTTTCCGAGTATCGAAGGTATTCTTCTCCTGGATGACATTGTTGGTTTTATTGGCGACGATGAATGCAAAGAATTTGCCGTACCATATATACAGCGTATTTTTAATTCCTTCGATTCAAAACTGAACTTCTTCCATAACGATGCGCAGGGACTGATCTCAACACCCTACCTGAAAGATATGGGTGTAAATCTTTTCAATTTCAGTTTTGAACACAGCATGAAAGAGATCCGCGAGCTGGCCGGCCCCGAAGTAGCATTGATCGGCAATCTTCCTCCACGAGATGTGCTGGCGGCCGGAACACCGGAACAGGTACGAGAAGAAACCCGAAAAATGGTGCTCGATTTTGGCGATCCGAAACGGGTAATCTGGTCATGCGGAGGAGGAATGCCACAGGATGTTAGTACAAAAAACATCAAGGCGTTTAAGGAAACTATTGATGATGTAGTACCTAAATTGTAGTACTCAAAAACGAACAAACTATTCATATGAAAATAATTCTTTTCATCGGCATACTTCTATTCGCCAACTCTTTGCTGGCTCAGGATCTGGCTAAATTCAAAGTTTCTGCAAAAACAGATCGAATTGATGCACCTGTTTCAGTCTCGCTGGATGGATTAAATTACAACAACGACAAGGGAAATCTTGTGCTTTATGAAATTACCGGGCAGGGTGAAAAAGCCATTCCTTCGCAAATCGAAAACGGACATACTACCCGATTATGGTTCGTGTTAGATGGCATAACGCCAAAGGGCAGCGAGCGACAGTTTGTTTTACGACTGGCAAATATCAACACCGATTTTTCTGATGGAGTTAAGCTGAGGAAAGACAATCAGGACCTCATCCTGCAAAAGCATAATAAACCGATATTGAAATACCGATATGCGGTAACACTCCCTCCCAAAGAAGCTGATCCCTTATTTAAAAGATCCGGCTATATCCATCCCTTGTGGTCACCCGCCGGGAAAGTTCTCACACGCATTCAACCACCTGACCACTATCACCACTACGGCATTTGGGGTCCCTGGACAAAAACTCATATTGGCGAACGCGAAGTTGATTTCTGGAACCTGATCAAAGGCGAGGGAACTGTAAAATTCGCCGGATTTACAGGTGAAACTCAGGGAGCAATCTACAGTGGATTTAAAGCCTTGCAACAACACATTGATTTTGGTGCAAAAGGCGAGGACCAAATTGCCATGAATGAGATCCTCGATGTACGAGTATGGAATGTCAAAGAGGGCATTTGGATGATCGATTACACTACATCGATAAATTGCCCGCTTGAAGACGGGATTTTGCTTGATGCTTACCGTTACGGAGGAGGAATTGGATGGCGAGCTACCGAAAGCTGGGATAAAGACAATTGCACTGTACTTACTTCGGAAGGAAAAACACGCGCGGATGCCGACGGATCGAATGCACGCTGGTGCGTTGTTGAAGGCGAAACGGATACCGAACAGGGACGTTCCGGGATATTATTTTTGAGTCACCCCTCGAACCGCATGCACCCGGAACCAATGCGGGTTTGGCCGCTTGATGCAAATGGCGGACGCGGTGATATGTATTTCGAATTTGTTCCGATAAGACATGAAGACTGGAAGCTGGATGCCCACACGGATTATGCCCTGAAATACAGAATGATCGTTTTTGACGGGAAACTTTCACCTGAAAAGGCAGAACAATACTGGAACAGTTTTGCGTCCAATCCTCATGTAGAATTTATTAACTAAATTTACTTCACAACGAAACCATTAAAAGATTCTTAAATCAATCAAAACAAAATGAAACGAAGAAATTTTCTGAAAAATACAGCGGCCACAACCGCGGGAGCCTTGGTTATTCCAACCATTATCCCCTCTTCTGTTTTTGGAGCCAGTGCGCCGAGTAATAAAATCAATATAGGTCAGATTGGCTGTGGCCGAATTGCTCGTGGACACGACATGCCGGGAACCATGCAACACGATATCTCGAGAATAATTGCAGTTTCGGATGTCGACAGCAACAGGATGAAAGACGGAAAAAAACTCGTTGAAGATTTTTACAAAGAGAAAACCGGCAGCGATAATCCTGTTGATGTAAAAATGTATGGTGACTATAAAGATTTGCTTGCCAACAAAGATATTGATGCTGTGATTATAAGCTCTCCCGATCACTGGCATTCTCAACCGGCTATTGAAGCAGCATTGGCCGGGAAAGATATTTACCTTCAGAAACCAACTTCGTTAACTGTTTCCGAAGGCCGCCAGTTAAGTGATATTGTAAACCGGCAGGGAACAATTCTTCAGATGGGAACACAGCAACGTTCCTCTGCGCAATTCAGAAGAGCTGCCGAACTGGTTCGCAACGGGCGAATTGGAAAAGTGCATACCGTGAAAGTCGGATTGCCGGGCGACCCTTCAGGTCCTGTTTTCGAAACCGGCCCTGTGCCTTCGAACCTTAATTTTGATATGTGGCTGGGATCGACTCCCGAAGTTGATTACAAAGAAAACCTGGTGCATCCGCAGGAAGGATATGGCCGTCCCGGCTGGTTACGCCACGAGAATTATGGCGCAGGAATGATCACCGGATGGGGACAACACCATTACGACTCGGCCGCCTGGGGTATGGATACGGAATACACCGGACCGATTTCGGTTGAAGCAGTGGCTCAATTCCCAAAATCGGGCGACTGGAACGTACACGGTGATTTTATGGTAAAGCAAGAATATGCCAACGGAATTACAGTTTATACAAGCGGTGGATTCCCTAATGGAATTCGTTACGAAGGAGAAGACGGATGGATTTTTGTTACCCGCGGAGCTTATCGTGCAACGGCTTCCGATCCAATTCCCGAAGGTGCAACAAAAGCACTGGATGCCAGTAGCGAAGATATATTGAAATCGGTGATTGGCGACGATGAAATAAAACTGTATGTGAGTGATGAGCAACACGGAAACTGGCTTGACTGCATTAAATCGCGCAAACAACCCATTTCTCCTGCCGAAATCGGCCACCGCGCCTGCTCGGTTTGTTTGATCAGCCACATTGCCATGAAAATCCCCGGAATTTTGGAATGGGATCCACAGTCCGAACGATTCAAAAATAACGATCTGGCCAATTCGATGTTAAGCCGCCCGCAGCGATATCCTTACGGAACAAACTACATAAACACTTAAAAAATGAAGATACGAGTCATATTCCTGGTGCTGATTGCGATCAGTCATATTGCAGTTGCCCAGCAAAAAGAGTTTGAATGTACGGAAGATTGGATTCAGAAGATTGTGGGGCTGGCGCCTGAGCATTCCGAAGTACAGCCTCAAAAAGCCCGAAAAGTACTTGTTTTCGATCTTTTCACGGGATTCGATCACTGGGTCACTCCTCATACCAGTCAGGTTGTTAAAGTTTTAGGGGATAAAAGCGGAGCCTACACCGCTGAAATCACCCAGGATATTTATTGTTTCGAATCCGGCAATCTAAAAAAATACGATGTAGTGGTACTCAACAATACCTGTTCGGTTGGGCCACGACGCGACCTGATTCTGGATGCACTGGAAAAAGATGAAAACCTGAGCAAGGAGCAGCAAAAGAAAAAAGCAGCTGAACTAGAGAAAAACCTCATCGACTATGTAAAAAAAGGAGGTGGCCTCGTAGTTGTTCATGGAGCCATTGTTATGCAAAACAATTCGATGCCTTTTAGCGAGATGGTCGGAGGCAGCTTCGATTATCATCCACCACAACAAGAAGTAACACTTGAACTGGCGGATATCGATCATCCTTTACTAAAAGCTTTTCAAGGTGAAGCATTTGTCCACGTCGATGAACCTTATCTTTTTAATAAGGCTTACGAAGAAAAGAAATTCAGACCGCTTTTATACATGGACACGGATAAATTGACCAACAAACCCAAACCGATCGAGGGGAACATTCGATATGTCTCGTGGATAAAACCACATGGTAAAGGACGTGTGTTTTACGTTTCGCCATCGCACAATGCTCAAAGTTTTGAGAATCCGCGTATGCTAAAATTTTTTCTGGATGGAATTCAGTATGCTACAGGTGATTTTAAATGTGATGATACGCCAAATTTATAATGACAATGAAAAGAGTTTACTGCCTGCCAAAACAAAGATTTGTGCGCGGAAGAATTTGACAATTTTGTGCCCTGAGTACATTTTTGATATCTTCGTGCGACAAAATCAGAACAAATATGAGACTCAAATTAATTCCGGTATTACTGATTACAATTGTACTGGGTAGTTGCACTTCGTCGAAGCAGAAAAAGGCAGCTCAAAATGAACCTGAAAAAGCAAAAATAGAAACGCTGACCGACGACGGTGCCTGGTGTTGGTTTTCAAATCCGCGGGCAATTTATTACGAGGATGATAAGATCGTTACAGGCTGGGTGAAGAAAGACGGTTCGGTAGAAGCAGCATCTCTGGATCTTAATTCAGGCGAGAAAAAATATAAAATTCTTTATCCGCAACTGCAATTCGACGATCACGATAATCCGGCATTTACAGTTCTTCCGGATGGAAATGTTCTGGCCATGTACACCTGGCATTCCACAAAAAAAGGGGTGATCATGAACACCACCAGCAACGGTGGCGACATCAGCTCTTTTGGAGCGCCCGTAGATTTTAAACCAACCAATGAAGATCTTTTAAAACGTTTCCCGCGCGAAACCTATACTTACGCCAATCCTTTTGTGCTTTCAAAAGAAGACAACAAGCTTTTCGTTTTCGGGCGCTGGACAGGTTTTAAACCCAACCTAATCATTTCGGAAGATAACGGGCAAACCTGGAGCGAAAAATATGTGATCATTAGCGATAATCCTTTTACTCCCGGAAACCGCCCTTATGTAAATTATTACTCCGACGGGAAATCGAAAATCCACATGGTTTTCACCGACGGACATCCGCGTGTTGAACCACTCAATTCAGTTTACTACTGTTATTATGAAAATGGCGCCTTTTGGAAAGCTGGCGGCAGCAAAATCTGCACCCTGGAAGACCTTCCGTTTGAACCCAAAGATGCCTCTATGGTTTACAAGGCTACTGAAGAAACCGGGCGATCATGGATTGCCGACATTGTGGTGAAAGACAACCAACCGGTGATCCTGTACTCGCGCCATCCTAAAGAAACCGACCACCGCTATCATTACGCCTGGTACGATGCGAAAAACGCAAGCTGGATAGATCATGAAATTTGCAAAGCAGGCCGCTGGTTTCCTCAAACACCCGAAGGCGAAGTAGAACGCGAACCACATTACATGGGTAACCTCTCCTTCGATCCTGCCCATCCGGAAACGGTTTACCTTTCGAGGCAAATTAACGGGCGTTTTGAAATTGAAAAATACATAACTGCCGACGGCGGAGAAACCTGGGAAATTACTCCCATCACTAGCAACTCCGAATTCGACCAGGTACGGCCCTATGTGGCACGTAATAAATCGAATGATGCAAAAACAGTGGTCATGTGGATGGAAAACAAAAAGTACATTCACTACACTAATTTCGACAGCCGCATTAAATATATGATCGACGAATAAGACAGTTGTATAATGCCAAAATTTCAGATCATCTTTCTTATTATAATATTACTTGCTGCTTGTAAGCCACAAGCTAAAAGTAAACAGGAAAAAACTCAGCCAAACGTTCTTTTTATTTGTGTCGATGATCTGCGTCCCGAGCTAGGCTGTTACGGAAATCAGACTATTCATTCTCCCAACCTCGATAAGCTGGCAAAATCGGGGGCAGTTTTTACTCATCATTACGCGCAGGTTCCAACGTGCGGGGCTTCGCGGTACAGCATGCTGACGGGGATGCTGCCTGTTGGGCGAGGATATTTGAGCAATGAAGCCTGCCGTAAATTTATTGCCGAACAACCACAAACCAATGGTCCTGAATCCTTTATTCATCACCTGAAGAATAATGGCTATTATACGGTTGGAATCGGAAAGATCAGTCATTATGCAGATGGATTGCTTTATGGCTACAACGACTCGGTAAGCGACAAAAGAGAACTTCCTGAAAGCTGGGACGAGCTTTTGTTTAATCCGGCCAAATGGGAAACCGGCTGGAACGCTTTTTTTGGATATGCCGATGGCGAAAATCGTCAAAGCCTCAACAGGCAGGTAAAACCCTACGAAAATGCCGATGTTGATGATTTGGGTTATGCAGATGGTTACACTGCTGAACTGGCTGTTAACAAGCTCAAAGATCTGGCTAAAACCGAAAAACCTTTTTTCCTGGGCGTTGGATTTTTCAAGCCGCATTTACCTTTTACTGCTCCTAAAAAATACTGGGATTTGTATTCCGAAGAAGAACTTGCAACCGCTCCTTTCGATTCTATCCCTAAACATGTGAACTTAGCGAGTCTGCACAACAGCGGCGAATTAAATGGCTATCAACTTACCGATGAAAAAGCCACCCTTTCGCATCCGGTTTCAAATGAATATGCTAAAAAACTAAGGCATGCTTATTATGCCTGCATCAGTTACACCGATGCACAAATTGGCAAACTGCTTGATGAACTGGAAAGACAAGGTATGGCAGAAAATACCATAGTCGTAGTTTGGGGTGACCACGGCTGGCACCTCGGCGATCAGCGGGTTTGGGGAAAGCACACCCTTTTTGAACGCGCATTAAAAAGTGCTTTTATCGTTCGGGCACCGGGACAAAAAGAAGCACAAACCATCCAACAAGTAATCAGTTCTGTAGATATTTATCCAACATTAATGGAACTTTGCGGTGTTGCAATGGCACACAAAACCGATGGTAACAGTTTTGTTCCGCTGCTCCATAATTCAAATTCAGATTGGAACGAAGCTGCTTACGGATATTTCAGAAATGGTATCACAGTTCGCACTGAGAATTACCGATTAACTCAATATTTCAGAGAAGAAGAACCGCAAATTGAATTTTACGACCATAACTCCGACCCTTACGAAACCAAAAACATTGCTGCCCAATATCCTGAAATTGTAGAAAAGCTGATGCCCCTTCTGAAAATGGGAGATACCGGTTTGTATCAATAAAATACTATTATTTGTAGTATGCGGTTTCAAGGAACATGCCAGTTAATTATTACTTTCTGATTGTAGTTTCGCCCTGCTGACTATCTGTTAGTGGATTTAAAGCAGTTGCCCTCTTCCACATGTATCTTTACAATACTCATTCTTGACAAATCATATTCGTCTTGAATAATATGTGTCAATTTTTGGGATATCAGTGGTAGCATTAGCCCTTCATGTTGTCGTAATTTTACAAATGGACTTTTACCGCAGATCTGCACACGGATATACTTTCCTGTTCTCACATCCCTCTCATTCAAAATAAGAAGGAGATTAAGTAATTCAAATTCAATAGCAATTTGAGTAAATGTTTAACCAAAAAAACAAAACCATGAAAAAGAACCTATATTCAACTGTAATATCAGCTGTGCTGAGAGTTGTATTTTCAATATCTCTTCTGCTTCTTCTGCTTTCGACTTCTTGTGATGATCCTGACCTGACCAGTCCCCTGAATGATTATCCGGTGTTGTCCGTTGACTCTGAAGAATTTGAGATTGGGCCCCAGGGAGCTCTTATTGAGGCCCTTAATCAAAAGGTAACCCTGTTAATTCCTGAATTTGCCGTGCCTTCGCTAACCACACTCACAGTAAAGTATGGACCTAGTTTATCTCTTGATAATACAGCAAGCGTATCCTATGTCATCAGTATGGAGAACACACAATTACAACGGCCTTTAACACTTACCCTGAATTATGAAAATACCAAATACTACGGACAAGCGGGTAATGAATCCGACCTGGTAATTTACCGTTTGGATAACGCTGCAACATCAATGATGGAATCGTTCTCGAAAACCCTATTCAATTGCTGTGTTGATAAATCATGCCACACGGTATCGGGATGCATGGACAAGACCGGAATATTTGTAGTAGGCATAAATCATTTCTAAATAATACCGGTAATGGGGGTGCTTTATCTTTCGCATAGATTGATTATTGTTTCCAATAATTTTTGATTTATTTTTTCAAAAAGCATCCTCATTGCCCCGGTTTTATTATTCCATTTTGAACAAATTATGAAAGCTTTGAACCATACGTATATAAAATGGAGTATAAAAATTGTAACATTTTGTAATAAATTGAGTTAGAAGCAATAGGCTCTCAGTGGTTCTAAATAATGTGCGATAAAAGTGTAAATACTTCCCCGGCGATTTTATGTTTCGTCAGGTAATTGAGCCGTAGCCGGGAATATTAAATATTAGCCTAATTCATTGAAACAGGATCCCGGATACTAAATTTTAGAATTGAAACTTATATTAAAAAAACCATGAAGTATATCCCGCGATATCTTCTGACCAGTTTTCTGTTTTGGACAATAATGCCCATTTTATTTGCCCAGGAACTGGAACTTAAAAAGTTCGATCCTGAAGGTGTTTTAGGAAATGTAAGCGCTGTTATAAAAGATAAAAAGGGTTTTATGTGGTTCGGTACCACAAGAAATTTATTCAGATATGACGGTTACAGTTTTAAAGAATTCAAACATAATCTTTTAGATACGTTGTCGCTTTCCAATCAAAACATTCATGTAATATTTGAAGACAGCGACGGAGATTTGTGGATTGGCACAGAGGGCGGGTTGAATAAATTCTGTGTCAGTTCAACAGAAGAAAAGTTTAAACATTATTTTCCAATTCCACTGGTAGAATTTGATGGCAAAAATGTAATTAAAGAAATTTACGAAGACCGGGAAGGTATTTTCTGGATTGGAACGGGATGGTATGGATTATATACGTTTGATAAAACAAATGAAGTTTTTACGGAGTTAATTTTAGACAGCACAATTGAAAGAGATAAACTGGAAAGATTCCCGTATTTTATCACTTCAATAAATGAGGATTTGAACGGAACACTCTGGGTATGTACAACGATAGGATTGTATAAGTATAAACGGGATTCCAAAACCTTTACAAGTTACAAAATCCAGCCGGACAACATAGATCACCCGTCCAACGAAATTCATACAATCCTTGAGGATAAATCAAATAACTTTTGGGTAGGTACAGGTTTTGGGCTTTATAAATTTGATAAAAAGAAAGAAAAATTTCAACCTCAGTTTCTGCCCGAACACGAAGGATTGACAAAGTCGACGAAGGATATCATATTTAAGATAGAAGAAGATGAAACCGGTGCCCTTTGGATCAGATCATCACAGGGAATATACAGGTATCATCCAAAAAATAATGTAAATCAATTTTGGGAAGTTCCAAACGACAACATACGTTTAACGTGGGATTACTTTACGTTTATGAAAGTTTTGCTTGTAAACAGTCCGGATTTTATTTGGTTGGCAGCTCCCAACAAAACCCTGTACAATTTAAAGAAACGTTCGTACTTTACCTGTTTAACAAATGTCCCGGATGTTCCTCCAGGTCTTAAATTAGAAACTACTACAAACATTCTTCAGGACAGATCCGGAACTTTATGGATAGGTACACAAAATGGACTATATAGCTATGACAGAAAACGACAAAAATTTAGAAAGTACCATCATGATCGTATAAGTGGAAACTCCATACATAACCTCCTGGAGGATAGAAATGGAGCACTTTGGGTTGGAACATGGCAAAAGGGCTTAAATAAATTGGTGACGAATGGGCCAGATATAGTTGATATCCAATACCATCCAATTGATCCGAAGCACCCCAAAACTAATAGTATCTATGAATTAATTGAATGTGATAATGGAGATATGATGGTCAGTGTTGGTACTGATTATTTCATGTATAGAAATGATACATTTCTAATAATGAATGACAAAGCAAACTTTCATATTATTGACACGTGTTTGCCGGCAAAAATTCCCGGAGAGGTCTGGAATCCTACGTGGTATGGCCCATCCAGATGGATACCTCCGTTTACAGAAGATTCCAATCACGTTATTAGTCCCAGTTTAAGAATTCGCTATCTGCATGATCCTAATGATCCTGAAAGTATAAGCTGTAACAGGATAATTGGACAATTAATAAGTAAGTACTTTCAACCCGCGACTATTTGGTTTACAACTTATGGTGGTGGCCTTAACAAACTTATTACAAGTCCAATAAAAAACTCGGAAAACTGTAAGGTTCATTTTAAAAGGTATTTAGAAAAGGATGGATTGCCCGATAATTTATTACGTTGTATTGAGGAGGATAAAAATGGGAATTTGTGGATCGGTACAGTTGATGGATTATCTATGTTCGATCCCCGGACTGAGCGTTTTAAAAACTATTCTGTTAACGATGGACTTTTAAGTAATTTCATAAACTGTGCTACATATTTGCCAAACGAGAATGGAATGATGTATTTGGGAACTGATAAGGGGCTTGTTTCTTTTTATCCTGACAGTATTAAAGAAAATCTCAACATTCCGCCTGTAGTGATCACCGATTTTAAACTCTATAACAAGTCCGTTAAACCTGGTGAAGATTCATTTTTAAAAACTCCTATTACTTATGCACAGGAGATTAACTTGCCTTTCGACCAAAACTTTATCGCCTTTGAATTTGCAGCCCTCGATTTTACCAAACCGGAGAAGAACAGTTACAAATACAGGTTGGTGGGTTTGAATAAGGATACCATTTATGCAGGGAACAAACATTATGCAGAATATACCGATTTAAAACCCGGGGAGTATACTTTTTGGGTTAGCGGCTCAAACAACGACCAGGTGTGGAATGAAAAAGGTACCTCACTCCGAATTTCTATCCTCCCTCCCTGGTGGAGGACCAAACTTGCTTATGCATTTTATACGATAATAATTGTGTCCTTAATTTTTACATATATCAGATGGAGAACGCATCAGCTACTCAAGGAAAAAATGGTTCTGGAGAAAAAGGTAAATGAACGTACCCTGCAAATAAAAGCACACCAGAAAGAGATAGAAGCTCAAAAAATAATTTTGGAGGAAAAGAATAAGAAAATACTGGAGATCGATCGTATAAAAAGCCGTTTTTTTACCAATGTTTCTCACGAGTTCCGGACACCATTATCACTAATACTTGCCCCTGTTGAAGAATTACAGGAAGGTAAATCACGGTCGGGGAAAGAGTATAAAAAGCTCAGTTTAATAAAAAGAAATGCCTATCGCTTACTGGATCTGATCAATCAACTGCTTGACATTTCTAAAATTGAGAATGGCAATATGAAGCAAAAGTTAGTACACGGGGATGTTCTGGAAAAACTCCATACAATATCAGGCAGTTTTTCTTCACTTGCAGAAGCTAAAGGCATCAATTTCAAGATTCATCTGCCTCTGGTGAAAAAACAGAATTGGTTTGATCCGGACATGCTGGAGAAGATAGTAACTAACCTGCTTTCCAATGCATTTAAATTCACTCCTGAGGCAGGTAAAGTTGTTTTATCAGCACAATATCTTAGCGAAGGATTCAACAGGGCCTCCCAAACCATAGAATTTTCAGTGTCCGATACCGGACCCGGAATTCCTGCAGATAGTTTAGATAAGATTTTTAACCTCTTCTATCAGACAAATGAAACCGTAAAAAATGAAACCGGTGGCACAGGTATTGGTCTGTCGCTGGCCCATGATATGGTTAGTTTACTCCATGGCGAAATTGATGTAAAAAGTGAACCGGGTAACGGGAGTAGGTTTACTGTCCGCTTACCTCTTGGTATTAACCACCTGAACAAAAATGAATATGTGATAATCGACGATAAAAGCATTAAAAATGTAGAATCAACTCAATTGCCCGAGGAAGAAATTTCCATTACCGAAGAAAAAAGAGCGTTTCAAACCGATAATGAAATTCCACTTATACTGATTGTTGATGATAACAGAGATTTACGGGACCTCATTCATGAACACCTCATAAATTATCGGATAGACGAAGCAATTGACGGTAGTGCAGGTCTTAAAAAAGCTTTTGAAACCATTCCTGATTTGATCATTAGCGACGTTATGATGCCCAAAATGGATGGAATAGAACTATGCGATCAATTAAAAAACGACGAGCGAACCAGCCACATTCCAATAATAATGCTTACTGCAAAAGCCGATTTGGAGAACAAAATAGAAGGTTTGAAAACAGGTGCTGACGACTACATCACTAAGCCTTTTAAAATTAAAGAGTTAAAAGCACGAGTTGAAAACCTTATCAAATTAAGGAAGCAGTTGCGAGAAAGATTTATTCGTGAAGTCACTTTAAAGCCTAAAGATATTTCCATAACCCCGGTAGATGAAAGATTCCTGAACCGGGCCATAGAGATCGTGGAACATCATATAAGTTATGAGCAATTCAGCGTCGGGGAGTTATACACAGAAATGGGCATGAGCAGGAGTAATTTTTATCGAAAATTGTATGCGCTGACCAATCAGGCTCCTTCAGAGTTCATACGTACAATTCGCTTAAAAAGAGCTGCGCAATTGCTTGAACAGAATTTTGGTAACGTTACTGAAGTTGCGTATGAAGTGGGCTTCAATCATCTGGGATATTTCTCGAAGTGCTTCAAAGAAATGTTTGGGGTTGTACCTCATAAATATTCACCTAAATCTTCTTGAATGAGCGTAATTATTTAAAGTAGTTGTTAATTGAAGTCTTGCCAATCTGTCTCACTATAAATGTAATCCCAAATTTTGTCACCAGGTTAAATATCTACAATTCAAATGCGAATGATTCGCCAGCTTTTAATTCTGATTCCGAAGTCACATCCTTGTATTTCACTTGCAGAATTCCGTCGCGATCGGCAGTAATTTTAGCCGAAGTAAGTTTCCCGTCTCTCCAGTTAATATCTACCGTGTAGCCACCTCTTGCTCTTAATCCGTGAACATGCCCGCTCGGCCAATCTTCCGGCAGTGCAGGCAACAATTCAACTGTTCCCGTATGACTTTGCAGGAGCATCTCGGCAATTCCGGCGGTCGTTCCAAAATTGGCATCCATCTGGAACGGTGGATGCTGACCAAACAAATTGGGTGATGTACTTTTGGTTAAAACAGTATTTAAACTGTGTTCTGCTCCTTCTGCTTCGGCTAATCTTGCATACTGACTGATCAGCCAGGCAGCACTCCACCCTGTATGACCACCGCCATTTTCAATGCGGTAGTCGAGCGATTTTTTAGCAGCGGCAGCCAGTTTCGGAGTTTTCTGCAAATTGATCTGCTCCCCCGGATGAACGGCAAACAAATGCGAAATGTGTCGGTGACCGGGTTCCACTTCCGGAAATTCGTGTGCCCATTCCATCAGGCGGCCATCAGAACCAATTTGCGGTCCAGCCAGGTTTTCCCGGGCTTTCACCACCTGATCAACAAAATCATCATTTATATCGAGTTCGTCGGATACCATCATAAAATCGGTAAACAACTGCCATATCACTTCCTGGTCGTGAGCGGGCCCCATACTTATCTGGGAACGGCTGCCGTCGGGTGCCAAAAAGGTGTTCTCGGGCGAAACCGCCGGTCCCGAAACCAGTTTACCGGTCTCCGGGTCTTCTACCAGCCAATCGAGGTAAAACTCAACTGCGCCTTTTATCACAGGATACATGTCCTTCAGAAATTCCTTGTCGCCTGTAAAACGGTAATGTTCGGCAATGTGTGTTGTAATCCAGGCACTGCCTCCAGTGTGCATGCCCCAACTTGCGGCCTCGCCAGGCGAGGTGTAACCCCAAACATTTGTGATTGGATGAATCACCCAACCCCGGTTTCCGTATTGTACTTTTGCGGTTTTCTCACCCGGCTCAACCAGCGACTGCACCAAATCGAACAAGGGCAAATGCATTTCGGATAGGTTGGTTACTTCTGCCGGCCAGTAGTTCATTTGTACATTTACATCAGTATGGTAATCGCCATTCCAGGGCGTTTGAATTTTATTGGCCCAAAGTCCCTGCAGGTTGGCAGGCAAACTACCGGGGCGCGATGAAGAGATCAGCAGATAACGTCCGTACTGAAACATCAACTCAACCAGGTGAGGATCGTTCTGTGTTTCTTTAAACTGCTCAATTCTTTTATCGGTAGCAAGCGGGGTAATTGCCTCCGGAGTGAGATCAAGATCAACACGCTTAAAATATTTTTGATACTCTTCGAGGTGTGCCGACAACAGTTCTTTATAACTTTTTGAAGCTGCTGCCTCAATGTTTTTAGCCGTAATCGATTTATAATTGCGGCCTTTATATTCAGGATAATCGAGTACATAATCGGTGGATGCCGACAACAGCAGAATCACTTCATCAGCATTACGTATAATCAACTGCGAATCGTTATACACAAATTCTCCCCCTTTATTCACCGCCTTTAAACGTACCAGGTACTCAAGATTCTTTCCGCCTTTTCCATCGACCAGCGAACCCGACATTATCAGTTGATCATTCTCTGCGGTAGTGGTAAAATATTCGGGGCGGTCGAGCGTGCAGCTAAAGGAAAGTTGTCCTGGTTTATCGGCAGTAAAACGAGCAACCAGAACCTGATCAGGATAGCTGGTAAAAATTTCACGTTTAAAATTAACGCCGCCTTTGGTAAATGTTACGCTTGCCACTGCAGTTTCGAGGTTCAATTCGCGGTAGTAATTTTGATATTCCCCCTTGTTTTGAAAATCGATGCGTAAATCGCCCATTGTTTGGAAACAACCAAAAGGCACCGTTGCACCATTTCCATGTCCGCTTCCGGCACCCTTGCAAATTTGAGTACGATTCGTTAGCTCCGTGGCTTCCTTGTATTTTCCTTCTAACAACAAGCGACGAATTTCTGCCTGTGCTTCCCGGGCTTCCGGATTATCGTTATCATCAACACTCCCCGACCACATGCTTTCTTCGCTTAACTGGATACGTTCGTTATTTACATCGCCAAAAACCATGGCACCCAGCGAACCATTACCCAATGGCAAAGCCTTGAGCCATTCCGGGTCATCTCGCCACCCGTTTTTATCGTCTTCTACCAAAGCATTGGCAGGGCTGTCGTACCAAAGTTTTAGACCTCTGTTTTGTTCTTTTTCTGACTGGCATGCCATTAAAAATGACAGCAGAATGAGCCCACTCATTTTATGGATAAGTTTCATCAGTATATTGTTTTTAATTCCAGTTATTCCCGAATGAAAGACGTCAATAAAAATATAACCTCTTTCCTTTTACCGATATTATTTCACACACCTACTTGCTTTCTGTAACTTCAAAACGAAATTCCCTGTGCTTCTGATCGCGCGAAATCTGCAAAACTACTTCTCCCGATATCGCTTCTTTTTCAAATTGCTTAATGAAAGTTTCGAAGTAGTCTGTGGATTTTCCTCCACATTCCAGAATTACATCCCCAATTCGAAGTCCAGACGACGAGAGCTCCGAATCATCGGGCACTTCCATCACTTCAACACCGGCAATCGATGACAGCCCAGCAGCCGATTGATCGCCAGCCGTTTCAATATTTTTCACTGTGCCGCCTTTCCATTTAAATAGTTTGCCACCTGTTGCTGAACGTCCCGCCATCAATACCGGAATCACCGGAGTTTTTGCCAGTGCTTTTAGCCGCTCCGATGTTACTCCAAACTCATTCATCGGGAAATTCTCAAAGCCGATTTCCAGAGCCGGTGAACTTTCACGAACTGTGTAATTTCCTTTATTGGCATCAACAAACAATGGATTACCACTCAAGGAGTGTTCATCACATCCGCTCTTGGCAAATTTAAGCCGATCAGCTTCACCGTTAGCAAACAGGTTGTAATCCAGTTCTTCCCCCCATTTGTCATCCGGACCAAGTGCACGATTCATGGCCGCCGGCCGATAGGCACCAAACACGATGTTGTGTTTAAATACATCGCCGCTTTCGGGGTACCAAACATGCGGGTGCAGGCTGTTATTAATGATAAGGTTGTTGGTGGCCGTGCGGTAATAACCTTCGCGCATTTTTAAACCTCCGTTTAACAATACATTGTTGTAGATTTCGTACCAGGACGATCCGTCGTCGAGATCAATATCCCAACCGTGATCGCAGCGCCATCGCGAATTACGAATGATATTCTTGTCGAGCATATCGATTTTCGGGAAATCCTGATCTTTCTTTACCAATGTATCGGTTACACGAATATCGGGTGTCCAGAATCTGTCGCGACCCCACGAATTAAAGCTTCCATGATCGCTTGTTTCAAGCACTGTGTTAAAAACATCGCAGTTTTCAATAATATGTCCGCCAAAGGTTCCCTCACTGATGTTTATACCTGCACGAGGGACATCGTAAATCGAACAGTGGCTCACTCGAATTTTATGCGACATGGATATCTGAACTGGAGAAGTTTGCTTTTCATCACGGCCAGTCATGGTGATCAAACAGTCTTCAACCACACAATCCGAAGGATAATTGTCGCTTTTGGGTCCGGGAGTGAGATCAAGATTTTCAAAATCCTGAGGGCCATAGCGAAACAGAGGACTACGTACACTTTCAGGATCGCCGATAAAAGCAATGCCGTTGGCTCCCGAATGATGTATATAACAGCTTCTGATCGTAATGCGACGGTTGTAATTGTTAACAAAAATGCTGTTCCCTCCTACCTGGTCAAACTCACAGTTTTCTATCGAACAGTCTTCGGCTCCGTTAAACACAAAGGCACCACCCCGGTATGTTGTCCAGTCGCTTCTGAGAAGCGGTTCCTTGTTTTCCATAAAACTACGCGCGGCATGCCGAAATATAAATCCCTCGAAATGAACTTGTTCTACCGGCTTGTCTTTTGTTCCGTTCAATTCAACCAAATGTTTCAGCCGGACAATCTCCACTACTGCTTCCAATAGATTTTCAGCCTTAGCTGGATAAAAATACAATACACTTTCCTTTTTATTAAAGTACCACTCTCCAGGAGCATCCAGTTCTTCAAAAACATTTTCAACCATGCGGTATCGCGGATGCATCTTCGACGGTCGGTTGTTTTGCCATCCTCCTTCCATATCGAGTGTCCCGTCAGAATTTTTCCCCTTTACTATCCAGTGCATGTCGCCCCACAACGCAATTTGCATGGCATGCACAAAAGCCCCTTCCGGATTCGCCCATGAATCAATACGTTCAGGAACAAGCGGATCATGTGCGGAATCGGGTTCTCGGGTATGTTTCAGATCCCATGAATCGAACAAGTTTTTTCCTTCGATTGCATTCGGGAAGCGGGCCATTCGCTGGCGCTGTCCATTAATGTATAACTGATCAATATCTGTATCTTCAGAAATTTCTGCGTAAAAAATACCGTTTTTGTAAGGATTCCACTGCAGTTCCAGTTTCTGCCCACCACTGATCACTACTCCTCCGGGCGAATTGATTGCCTTGAAAACGACTGGATGCTCAGTGCTTCCCGATATACCGGCATCGAGTTTCAGCGTTTGCGACAGGTAATAAGTTCCGTCTTCCACCAAAACATGAACCGTTTGATTTCCGGCTTTAGTGCGTGCCAGTTCAACAGCCTTTTCAAGTGTCGCCACCGGATTGGTCTTAATCCCGTCTGCGGCATCATTGCCATCAGCCGACACATATATTTCTACTACATTTTGCCGACAAGATGCAATCAGAAAAGCAAGTGCGATCAATAAAATTGAATTGATTCTTCTCATACTACGCTATTAATAAAAAGGAAACGTAAAGTTTCAAAAAGCATGGTGAAGCTGAACATGCTGCCACAGCGGACAAAATAATGATTTTCAAAATAAAAGTAAATCTTTTAAAATATTTTAATTTGTTTGTCCGCTTGAAAAGTGAGGTTTTCTGAATTTATTGCCTGTTCCAAAAATCGTGAACACCGGAGCAATCGAAATAAAATTATACTTTTGAAGATCTAAATCGCTAAAAAAATAAATCAATATGAAGCTTCCAGCTGTCGGCGTTATCATCATCAGCATATTTCTCACGGCATGTGCCGGAGGAAACAGCGAAAAATCAACTACCCAGAAAAAATCACAAGCTATGTTTACAGGAGCCAAAGGCGAAGTAAAGATCATGTCGTTGGATCCCGGGCATTTTCATGCGGCATTAATTCTGAAAACAATGTATGATCAGGTGAATCCTGTAGTTCATGTTTATGCTCCCGAAGGTCCCGACGTGGAAGATCAACTGGTTCGCATTGAGTCGTATAACCTGCGTTCTGAAAATCCAACATCTTGGGACCTGAAGGTTTACAAAGGGCCAGATTATTTTGAAAAAATGCTAAGTGAAAAACCCGGCAACGTAATGAACACTGCCGGCAACAATGCAAAAAAGACGGATTATATACTAAGGTCTGTTGAGGCAGGAATAAATGTACTGGCCGACAAACCGATGGTGATTAATCCCTATGAGTTTCCGAAACTGGAAAAGGCATTTGAGGTGGCTGAAGAAAAAGGAGTTTTACTTTACGATATTATGACCGAGCGCCATGAGATTACCACAATGCTCCAACGCGAACTTTCGCAATTGCCTGAAGTATTTGGACAGTTGCAAGTCGGAACTCCAGAAAATCCGGCTATTACAAAAGAAAGTGTACATCATTTCTTTAAATATGTTTCAGGGAAACCGCTCACCCGCCCGGCCTGGTTTTTCGACACCGAGCAACAGGGAGAAGGAATTGTTGATGTTAATACTCACCTCGTCGATCTGATCCAGTGGGAAGCTTTTCCTGAGGTTATCCTGTCGAAAGACGACGTGGCTATTCTTTCAGCAAAACGATGGACGACCGACCTGACACCGGAAATGTTCAACAAAGTTACCCATCTTGACGCTTACCCTGATTACCTTCAAAAAGATATTGAAAACGATGTTTTGAAAGTGTACAGCAACGGCGAGATCAACTATACCCTGAAAGGCATTCACGCCAAAGCTTCGGTAATCTGGAATTTTCAGGCTCCCGAAGGAGCCGGCGATACCCACTATTCGATCATGCGCGGAACCCTGTGTAACCTCATCATTCAACAGGGAGAAGAAGAAGGTTACAAACCACGTTTGTACATTGAATCGATCGGTGATGACATAAAAGCTTTCGCCGGTAACCTGAACAACGGTGTTCAGGGTTTGGCAGAAAAATACACGGGCATTGAGCTGGAAAAACTCAGCGACACAAAGTGGGCTTTGAATATTCCGGACAAATATAAAGTAGGCCACGAAGCTCATTTTGGCCAGGTTACCGAAAAGTACCTGCAATATTTGGTTGACGGCAAACTACCCGACTGGGAAGTGCCAAACATGATCGTAAAATATTACACCACTACAGAAGGGCTGAAGGCAGCAATGAATGGAGAATGATAATTAACGATTTGAGAAAGAGTTTCCACAGAGAAAATCTACAATCAAAATTCGTTGATTGGCAATCGCAGATCCTTAAAACAATTCACCGGGTGACTGTTCGATAATTCGATTAGTCACCCGGTGAACTTAAATAAAAAGGATGTGATTTTACTCCACGGACGGATTGTCCACTAAAATACGTTTTTTCTGATTAGCTATTTTTTCGCCCACCAAAAAGCTGTATTGAGCTACGCGCTTCATTTTATGAAAATCGATTTTATCAACCTCGTCGCTTACTTTGTGGTAATCGTCGTGCAAACCGGTGCTTAAACCCAAAACGGGCACTCCGTTTTTATAGAAGTGATAATAGTCGCTGCGGGTTAAAAATGCCTGCGAAAGTTTATCGCTTGGAATTAATCCCATTTCTTCACAAATATCAGCGCTGATCTCCATCAACTCAGAACTTTGTTTCCCTGAAACGATATATATTCCATCAGGCCCAGCGAGGCTTTTCTCAACTTCTGCCTCGGCATCCGGTTCTTTTTCTGCCGAACGGCCAACCATATCCATATTAATATCAGCCAGTGTATTCTCCATTGGGAAAACGGGATATTGTGAATAATAATCTGAGCCAAGCAGGCCCTTTTCTTCGCCCGTTACCCAGGCAAAAACAATACTGCGCTTTGGTTTCTTTTTAAGGCTTTGAAAAGCTTCCGCAATTTCGAGCAAGGCCACTGTTCCCGTGCCGTTATCGTCGGCACCGTTATACACTTCCTGTTCGCCATCAATCCCCAAATGATCGTAATGCGCGGTATAAACCACACATTCATTCCTTAGAACAGGATCGCTGCCCTCAATCATAGCCACTACATTTTTACCGATAACAGTTGAAGTGTCTTTTCCCAAAACAACGTTTGCAGTCAACTCTTTCACATCAAACGATTTTGGAGTACCTGTTTCACTGATCTCATTTTGAATTTCAGCCAGTGTTTTACCTGATTCCTGCACAATCTGATTGGCCAGCTCTTCAGTTCCGAAAAGCAATTTTACAGGCATTGTTCTTCCGGGTTTGGCTCCTTTAAGTTGAAGGGTACCACCGGTAGCATACTTTTTTATGCTGTTGATGTATTCCGGCTCCGGATTCATTGGATCCGGGACAAAGAGTAAAGCCTTGGCACCACCCAACATGGCCTTTTGCATTTTTTGCATTTCAATCTGCATATTATTATGACCACCCGATTCTACCATTGTGGGATTTCGTGTCATTACAACCACGATTTTACCTTTCAGTTCGAGTCCCTCGGTATCGTTGTATTTTGTATCGTTGTTGTACCAACCGTAGCCCGTAAATACAAGGTCTCCCGCAATTGTATCGTTGCCCGATGAACCGCCTAAAGCAAAAATATTGGCATCGGTAGATGTGACTTTACCATCTTTACTGATCAGTTGAAAATAAGTATTCTCCGGATCCGGTTTTGAAGAAGTCATTTCAATAGGTTGAAAATAGCCGTTGAAGCCAGGTTTCAATCCCATTTTCTGACATTGCGATTTCAAATAACTGGCCGTGAGTTCCAGCCCCGGTACATCGGTGTAAAAATCGCGGCCCTGCATAAAGTCGCTGGCCACGTAATCGAGATGTGCCTGAAGATCATTTTCGGTAATGGTTTCTGCGGCTTTTTTCTGCGCAAAAACAACGCTGACTGTAAACAGCATCAGCAGACTTAGGTTCAGTTTAGTTCTTGTCATTTTTTTTGAATATTTATAGGTTTGATTTGTATAAAATTCCTGCAACAATTACTGCTCGGGTTTATGAATATCTATATCATCGCGGTTGGCCACCTCAAGGCTAACCAAAAAACAAAGTTCGGCAACGCGCTTCATTTTTTCGAAATTGATTCTCTCAACTTTATCACTAATCCGATGATAATCAGCATGATAACCAGTGGCATAATTTACAATCGGTATGCTATGTTTATGAAAATGGTAATGATCGCTCGTGCTTAAGAACTGAGCAGGTAATGTGGTGTCGGGGATAAGGTCTAACTGCTCGCAGTATTTTTGATTGATTTTAGCCAACTCGGGCCAGGCATCGTTCGTCAACGCAAATATTCCATCAAAATCCTTTACACGCTTTGGCGATTTGTTCCAAACCGTATCGCGTTCCTCAAAAACACGCCCCACCATATCGAGATTAAAGCAGGCCACTGTTTTTTCGAGTGGCACAATCGGATGTTGCGTATAGTAATTCGATCCAAGCATTCCAAGTTCTTCACCGGTTACCCAAAGGAATACAATGCTACGTTTTGGTTTTTCCTTTAAATTGGCATAGGCTTCCGCCATTTCCATAATGGTTACAGTTCCCGAACCGTTATCGTCGGCGCCATTGTACACTTCACCGTTTTCATCCAATCCCAAATGATCGTAATGCGACATCAACACCACGCACTCCTTTTTCAGCTCAGGATCAGCACCTTCTAAAACAGCCACCACATTTTTGGCATCTAAAACTTCGGATTTCTTTCCAATTTTCAGGTTCAGACTGCGCTTTTGCACTTCCATCAACGATTCCTGTTCACCATCCACCAGATTCTGAAGGTACTTTTTGTATTTTCTTTTTCCACCCAGCAGCTGATCTGCCACTTCGGGGAGTACCAGAATTACCGGAATTTCTTCCTTTGTATTTTCTGACGCCAGTTGGTAACGTGTCCGCCCATACCATCTGCTAAGTTGTTGATAGATCTTGTTTGTTTTGTCATCCGGATCGGTAACCAGCAGCACCACCTCGGGATTCTTACTTTTTATGGCTTCCAACCTTTCATTTTCCATCCTGTTATTCCAATGAAAAAGTTTGTTCGTAAAGCTTTTTTCCGTTCCCTGTGCAAGCAGCACCAATTTGCCGTCAAAATCCTTATCGGGAAGCTGTTCACCAAAACCTACCAAGATTGCCGGCATATTTGTAATCGATTTCGGGGCGTCAGGACCTCTGAGTTCCACCATCGAATGTGCCTTAAATTTCGATTTTCCTTTTGCGTCAACTACTTCCACAAAATTAGTTTCGTCCTTTTTGGTAGCCAGCAAATCTACTTTCTGGAAATAATCAGGAGCCCCGGGAGTCAGTCCCAACCGGGCGGCATTCTCAGCCAAATAATCAGCGGCCTTGTTCAACCCTTCCGCTTCTGTCCCCATTCTTCTGCCCTGTAATTCATCGGAAGCAATAAACGAAAGGTGTTCCTTTAAATCTGCAGTGTCGATAACCTGCAGTGCCGTATGCTGGGCAAATGCAGAAAAAATGAACGAGATGAGGACCTGAATTGTTATTATTATTTTACGTTGAACCATGCAACTGAAGTCAAAAAATTACCGATATTTAAATATGAATTTATAAAATTAACAATAAACCTGAACTAGCTGAGCTCTACTCCAAAAATTTGATTGAACCTTGGTTTAAAATAACACTTTACACCTCTCGTAATGAAAAAAGGAAAAACACTATTTACAATCAGCTTAATACTAACTCTGATCTTTTTGATCCCCTCTTGTGCAGTAAATCCGGTAACCGGTAAACGACAGATCATGTTTGTTAGCGAAGAACAGGAAATTGCCATGGGTGCCCAGTACCATCCTTCGGTAATATCGACGTTTGGAGTTTATGAAAACGAAGAACTGCAAAATTTTCTCGATGAAAAAGGGACACAAATGGGGCAATTATCGCATCGGCCGAATTTGCGTTATCGAATTACCATACTCGACTCGCCGGTGGTAAATGCATTTGCCGTCCCGGGGGGTTATCTGTATTTTACCCGCGGAATTCTTGCCCAAATGAACAGCGAAGCCGAATTGATTGGCGTTCTCGGCCACGAAATGGGACATGTTACCGCGCGCCACACCGCGCAACAACAAACCAATCAAACTATTGGACAGATTGTGCTGGCTGGCGGTATGATCGCCTCGAAAGAAATTTACGAACTGGCTGATGTAGCAATGGCCGGTATGCAACTTCTGTTTCTGAGTTTTAGTCGCGATAACGAGCGCGAATCGGACAGGTTGGGAGTAGAATATGCTACAAAAATGGGGTACGATGCCAATAAAATGGCCGACTTTTTTGGCGTGCTGGATAAAATGAGCATGGAAAGTTCGGAGGGTGGTGTGCCTACTTTCATGTCGACACACCCCGATCCGAAAGACCGTTTTTCAACCGTTCATGAATTATCCGACACCTGGCAGGCCAAATACCCGGGAGAAACATTTGCCGTGAACCAAGAGCACTATCTGGATATGATCGACGGCATCGTTTATGGAGAAGATCCACGACAGGGTTTTGTGGAAAACAATACTTTTTATCATCCCGATCTGTTGTTTCAGTTTTCTTTCCCTGATAAGTGGGTACTGGTGAACACACCGGCACAGGTCCAGATTATTTCGCCCGATCAGAAAGCCGGAATTATATTCAGCCTAACAGAAGAAAATACGCCTGAAGAAGCCTCGCAAAAAGCGCTGAGCGACCTGAACCTGACTGCTCTGGATTCGAAAGCTTTATCGGTTAACGGCAACGAAGCTGTTGAAGTGTTGTCGCAACAGGTCAACCAGGCACAGGATGGATCAGAGACTGTTACCAAGGTGCTGTCGTATTTCATAAAAAAAGGAGACCGTGTTTATGTATTTCATGGTATTTCAAACGGTGAAACATTTGACGCGTACCGATCAGTTCTGGCATCAACAATGGGCGACTTCAGAACGTTAATCGATCCCGCAAAGATCAATATCAAGCCCAACCGGATTCAGGTGGAAACGGCTCCAAGATCAGCTACATTGCAGGAATTGTTTGACACGTTCAAACTTCCGAAAGACAAATACAACGAACTGGCCCTGCTGAATAATAAAGATTTAAACACCCGCCTTGAAAAAGGTGAACGCTTTAAGATAGTCAGTAAATAGAATTGGAGTCGAAAACAAGCTTGATATTTTATTGAGCCGCACTTTAGTGCGGCTATTAGTGATTTCTTTTAATGACATTTGATTTTTAGGAAATTATGTAAGCTGTATAATACATAATTTCCTAAAAATCATTGAAAAGAATTTAGCTCGTAGCACCACTGAAGTACGGTGCAAAGAATAAAAAACAACAACTAAATTCTTAATCAGGGCTCGAGATCCATGGCCCGAATGTACCCCGGATTTTTTGTACAGTTACTGAATTTACAATTCTCAAGAAAATCAAGCATTGCCTGTTTTGTTATTTCTTGGTCGGGTCGCGACTCACGAATTTCAGCGTAATTACTACGTGGTCCTTCCACAAAGTCAATCACCAAATCCCAGTTTTCGGGCGTTGGTATTGTCACCATTCCGCGCTCGCTGCCCATTTTTTTGTAAGGCCAGTAAGTGTAACCAATATTGTTTCGGATCATCAAACGGGTCCAGGCGGCAATCCATTCGTTGGTATTTTCGCCGGTTTCGCCCATAAAAATGGGCAGGTTAACCGAGTCTCTAAAATCCACAAAATCCTGGATATTGGCCTGCATAGTATCGCACCAGTAACGGTGGCAGGTGTACATCATTTTGTCGTCAAATCCGGAATCGGTAAACACCTTAAAATTACTGTTCCACTGTGCCCCGCCAAGCATTACAATGTGGTTGTTGTCTACCTCGCGAATGGCTTTTACAGCCTTCATGTAAACCGGTTCCAGCAGCGCATTCAGTTTGTCTTTTTCCTGCTCGCTAAAATGAGAAGCGATCGGTTCATTCAACAGATCGTACCCCAGAATCACCGGTTCATCTTGATAGTGATCGGCTATTCTTTTCCAGATATCTACAAAAATCTCCTGGCTTTTCTCGCTGACAAATAACCAGGGATATCCATAACTGTCGTCGATATTATCGCCGGTTTGCCCGCCAGGTGCATCGTGCATATCCAGTATCAGATAAATTTCCGAATCGCGGCACCATTCTACCAAACTATCGATCCGCTGGAAACCATTCTGATCGTGTGTCAGTCCCATGTAATCTTCATCGGTAAACAGCTTGTAATGAAAAGGTATTCGTATGGTATTGGCACCCGTACTTTTAATGTATTGAATGTCCTGACGTGTTACATAATTATCTTTAAATGTTTTCCAGAATTCGTTGGTAAAGTCCGGTCCCACCATTTCGCGGAAAGCTTCATCAATCCATCGTGCCGAATTCACGCGTTGAAAACGAAACATATAGCCTTCAGGATTCAACCAATTGCCCAAATTGGTGCCTTTTATAAAGAATTTGCTTCCGTCCGGAGTTCTCAAATCCGGTCCATCGATGGTGATAAATTGTGGTGTTTCCGATTGTGGTTCAACGGCCGGCTGACAGGAATAAAACACTGCAATCAGCCCTGAAAGAAATAGAAATAGGTTAAGTTGTCTCATTTTAGGTTCATTTAAAAACTTGGTTTGAAGATAATGAAAAGGTCTTCTTTTGAATATATTTCTCATCGAACTTTTTTTAGACCTAAGCAAATCTTCTTTCATTCATAAAAATAATTCTACTTTTGACTAAAACCAATGAAATCATGTAATGAGGGTACTAAAATGGTTCCTGGTCGCCGTACTCATTTTTATTATGGCATTTCTCGCCTTTTATTTATGGTCTTCAAACGGCTCTTCTACCCAAAAACTTAAGCTCGTCCATCAGACCGTTGAAAAATCAAATGCAAATGATAGTACCATTGCTATCATGACCTACAATGTTGGCTACATGTCGGGAATGACAAATAATTCAGCAAGTTGGAAAGATGAGGCACACACCATCAACAATTATCATAAACTTGTTAATTTGCTGAAGGATGATACACCTGACCTGCTTTGTTTTCAGGAAATTGATTACCACAGCAAACGATCGAACTGGTTAGACCTGCACGACAGTATTGCCGCACATTTTTATCCGTGGTCGCTTAAAGCCGTTAACTGGGACAACAATTATGTTCCCTTTCCTTACTGGCCGCCACGAGTTCATTTCGGAAGAATCCTTTCGGGACAATCAATTATGAGCAATTGGGAATTGGAAGATCCGCATCGTGAAGTGCTGGATAAGGTAAACTCAAATCCTTTCTATTATAATGCGTATTATCTCGACCGTCTTTTAGTAAGTACAAAAGTTGAACACCCGGTACAGGAATTTTGGTTAATGAACATTCATGCCGAGGCTTTTGACACACTAACTCGAAATGAACAACTTGCCCATGTTTATGAGATTTTCAAAAACGAAAGCCGCGAACTGCCGGTAATTATTGCCGGAGATTTTAATTCAACACCGGAATCAGGGGAACCCGGACTTCAACTTTTCCTGAATGATACGACCATTGGTTGTGCCGCGTATCATCCGAAAAGTTCGAACTATTTTACCTTTTCATCAGGAGATCCCGAAGAGCGGATCGATTTTATTTTTTATACCAAAAAGGATTTTGTTGAACTGTTTGGTAGAGTGCCTAACGAATTCGGAGAAATTTCGGATCATTTACCGGTGACTGCCGTTTTGAAATTCAAATAAATTTTTGGAATACCAATAAAAACATAAAAGCCCCACACTTTCTTGAGAACCTCTCTCTTCGAGTGAGAAACGGGACTTCCCGATATTCATCAGGATAAACTACTCGTCCCTCTCCATTAAAAAGTAAGGCGAAAAAAAGTTCTCACAAATTAATGTAAGACCTTTGCTCTGGAGCGAGAAACGGGACTCGAATGCTGACGCTCCGGTCAGCATCCTGACTTCCTTTAGAACGTCAGGGCTCGTGATACCTTAACCGTATTTTTTTATAAATTCAAGTGTTCTTTCCCGCGATAGATTTTTCAACTTCTTTTCCAGTTTCAAAGCTTCTCCTCGCGTTTTCTTAGTGGCAGTCCAAACCAATTTCCATGGGATTCCGCGTTTAGTAGCCTTTTCATATCCGCCATTATGTCTTCTTAATCGATCTTCAAGATTAGAAGTTTGTCCCTTGTAGTACGTATCTGTTGCAAGCGAATATAAGATGTAAACAGTGAAAGACATTATGCAATTTACAAAACAATGTGAAACCCATTATGAGTGATGGAAACGAGACTCGAAGGCTGACACTCCGTTCAGTATTCTGACTTCCGACTAAACGTCAGGGCTCGGGCCCCCGAGACCGTGCAAGGTCATAAAATGAAAAGGCCTCACAAAGTTGTGAAGCCTTTAATGAGCGAGAAACGGGACTCGAACCCGCGACCCCGACCTTGGCAAGGTCGTGCTCTACCAACTGAGCTATTCTCGCAATAATGGTACCCGAGGCGGGACTTGAACCCGCACGCCAACAATGAGGCATTGGATTTTAAGTCCAACGTGTCTACCAATTCCACCACCCGGGCATCCTTTGTTTATTGTGACTGAGCGAGAAACGGGACTCGAACCCGCGACCCCGACCTTGGCAAGGTCGTGCTCTACCAACTGAGCTATTCTCGCGTATTTTTAAGAACGTGCTTTCAAAAGCGATGCAAATATATTGCTATTTTTTTATCTCGCAAAATTAGTGAGAATTTGATTTGAAAAATTCAAATCAATTTTCGAACGAATACCGAACTTAGATCCGGGATCACAAGTTTTTACTGGCATTCCCCTCTAGAATCCTACTTCAATCCCGTAAGTTTCTTGATCTCATTCAATTTGTTCAGCGCTTCAATGGGAGTCAGGTTGTTTACATCAAGGCCGGTGATCTCATCGCGGATCTGTTTTAAAACCGGATCATCGAGCTGAAAAATACTGAGCTGCATTCCTTCACGTCCTTCACCGATTTCTTCGAGTGGCTTGGCGAGGCTTTCCTTTTCTTTGCCGCCTTCCAGTTTTTTCAGAATTTGTTCGGCCCGTTTGATCACCGATTTTGGCATGCCGGCCATACCTGCCACGTGGATCCCAAAACTGTGGTTACTTCCACCGCGTACCAGTTTTCTCAGGAAAATCACCTTATTTCCAACTTCTTTTATCGAAACATTGTAATTTTTCACCCGTGGAAAAGCGCCTTCCATTTCATTCAACTCGTGATAATGCGTAGCAAACAAGGTTTTTGCTTTTGCAATTGCATGTTCGTGCAGGTGTTCCACTATCGACCAGGCTATGGAGATACCGTCGTAAGTTGAAGTTCCGCGCCCCAGTTCATCAAAAAGAATAAGGCTTCGGTCGGATACATTATTCAGAATGCTGGCCGCCTCGTTCATCTCAACCATAAAAGTCGATTCGCCCAGCGAAATGTTATCCGAAGCCCCAACCCGTGTAAATATTTTATCTACATATCCTAGCTTGGCAGCTTCAGCCGGAACGAACGATCCCATTTGTGCCAGTAGCACAATCAAGGCAGTTTGGCGCAACAAAGCCGATTTACCCGCCATGTTTGGCCCGGTAATTATGATAATCTGTTGATCATCCTGATCGAGGAGTACATCGTTAGCAATATAAGATTCGCCAATTGGAAGCTGTTGCTCGATCACCGGGTGACGGCCATTTTTAATATCGATAGTTGTACCCTCATTAATCTCAGGGCGGAAATATTTGTATTCCTGCGCACAGGTAGTGTACGACAATAAACAATCGATCTGAGCCAGGATATTCGAGTTCAATTGAATAGCTGAGATGTATTCCGAAAGTGCAAAAACAAGTTCTCCGAACAGACGAGTTTCCAGCTCCTGAATTTTTTCTTCGGCACCCAGAATTTTAGTTTCATATTCTTTTAATTCTTCAGTAATGTAGCGCTCGGCGCTTACCAGCGTCTGTTTACGGATCCATTCCGCCGGAACTTTGTCTTTATGTGTGTTTCGCACTTCAATGTAGTAGCCAAACACATTATTAAAACCGATCTTTAACGAAGTGATCCCGTGCTTTTCACTTTCGCGTTTTTGAATTTGCGCCAGGTAATCTTTACCCGAGTAGGCTATTTTTCGCAGTTCGTCCAGTTCCTGAGAAACACCCTCTGCAATAACTTTTCCCTTGTTGACTGCCGTTGGCGGATCGGCCACAATTTCTTTTTTTATCTTCTCGCGAATAATGTCGCAGGGATTCAGTTGCTCGGCATATCGTTTTAACGCGCTGTTTTCAGCTTTTGTACAAATCGTCTTGATCGGACCAATGGCATTCAGCGCATTCATTACCTGAACCACTTCTCGCGGATTGATGCGTCCAACCGCAACTTTCGATATCAGGCGCTCAAGATCGCCCATCTGACGGAGATGCTCTTCAATATTTTCCTTGGTTTCGGGCTGTTTCATAAACAGTTCCACCACCTCCTGGCGCTCATTTATCGGCTCAATATCTTTTAATGGCAATGCCATCCAGCGTTTCAGCAAACGTGATCCCATTGGCGAAATGGTTTTATCAATCACCTCAATCAACGATTTGCCGCTTTCGTGAATCGGATGAAAAAGTTCGAGGTTACGTATGGTAAAACGGTCGAGCCAAACATAGTGTTCTTCTTCGATCCGGCTTAAACCCGAAATGTGCCCCAGATGCTGATGCTGGGTGATATCGAGGTAATGCAAAACTGCCCCAGATGCCACAATAGCCAGCTGCATATCCTGCACACCAAATCCTTTTAAGGAACTGGTTTCAAAATGCCGCATCAAACGATCGTTGGCTGCATCGGTAGTGTACACCCAGTCGTCGAGGTTGAAAGTGTAATATTTCGATCCAAAAATCGAGGTAAATTCATTTCCACGTCCCCGCTGAAAAAGGACTTCCTTAGGCTGAAAAGAATTCAGCAGTTTATCGACATATTCATAGGTTCCCTCCGCCGTAAGAAATTCACCTGTAGAAATATCGAGAAAGGAAACACCTGCACGTTTTTTATCGAAATGCACAGAGGCCAGGAAATTGTTTTCGCGATTCTCCAGGATATTGTCGTTGATAGAAACCCCGGGTGTTACCAGTTCAGTAATGCCCCGCTTTACGATTTTTTTGGTCTGCTTTGGATCTTCGAGCTGCTCGCAAACGGCTACCCGCTGCCCGGCACGCACCAGTTTCGGCAGGTAAGTATCAAGGGCATGATGCGGAAATCCGGCCAATTCGACATAGCTGGCAGCACCATTAGCCCGGCGGGTAAGAGTGATCCCTAAAATCTCGGCTGCTTTAATGGCATCCTCACCAAAAGTTTCGTAAAAGTCGCCCACACGAAACAGCAAAACTGCATCGGGATGTTTGTCTTTGATGGCGTAATACTGCTTCATCAAAGGAGTTTCAACATATTTTTTCGATCCTGCCAAATTATTCAGATTTTAGAGCGAAACAAAGATAAAAGTTTAGCTACGGAAAGGAAATTCAGAGACCGATAGTTGATCGTTTTTTTTCAACAAAACCCCAAAATCATTTTTACTGTTTTAAGCTCTTTCGCTCCTTCAGTATTAAAAATGAATGCAAGAGCGGGCGAATCAGAAACATGCCGGTCATCAGAAAAAATACTGGATGAAACTTTTGAGGAAGAAAAGCGCCCGTTACAATAAAAAGGACCCACCATGCTGAGATAAACAAGTGATAATACCTCAGGAATGGTCTCCATTTTTTCTTCATCCACAGCAAGACGAAAACAAAATTCAGCGGGAACAACCAAAGCAGGTTATAATTCGGGCTCATGGCCGGATGTTCCGAATAGAATACAAACCAACTCACAAAAAGGCCGGAAAAACTATTAATCCCCAATAGTATGAGATCAGGAACAGGCTTAAGTTTTTCTTTACGAAACTGTTTAAAGGAGAATACCAAAATCAAAAGAAATAAAAAGCTACAAGCCGCAAATGGACTTGTAATAACATTCTTTTTCAGAACACTTTCGGGGGCTTTGTAAAGCACCTGGGTTTTAGCAACCAAAGCCTCTCCATTGTCGGCACGCCGGGCGGCTGCAAAATGTTTCAGAATATAATCGGGCATAAACATTTCTTCCTGTAATGTGGCTTCGCAATCGGCATCGGCTCCCACCAAAAAATCAACACCAAAATTTAACCAGGGCAGTTTTTGCTGATAATCTGATATCAAATCACGAAACGTTTTCCCGCTTGCCAAATCCGTGTATTCAACGCCTCCTTCTATGTTTTGTGCAATTACATCGCGAACACGAGTTGCGCAATTATCAAAGAAAAAGTTGTAACGATACACCCTGTTCTCGGGCGCGGCATTCCAAAGCAAAAAGTCAAATATCTTTTGTTTTTCTGCTTGTGAGAGGTTTAGCTGCTGTTCAAAAACACTACGCCTGTAATGAATGTATTCACTCATAAACGCTCTGTATTTTGTGGCACCCAGCAGGTAATCAGTTTCTCCTTTGGCAAAGCGCCAGACAAAATTTGAGGAACTAAAATCAAAAATTCCATAATTAAAAACCATGTCGTACTGTAATATAGGATCGTGTACACGAATGGCCGAATGTCCGTAAACCGAGTAAGCTTCATCACCGGGGCTACAGGTCAGCACACTTATTTCAGCCTGTTTCGTCAGGTTAAAAGCACTGACTCCGCTGAACAGCAGCATAAAGAAAATGAATAGTATCCAGCCTGGTTTTTGATTTTGCATCGTATTTTTTCTTTTCGGACCTGAAGTTAAAATAAAGAAATAAAAAAATCAGAATACAATTGTAATCTGCTTCTTCGAAATGTTTTGTAGGCTAAATACCTGGCACCAGGTACTCCTAAAACATTGATCAAGAAGAAATTTCGACCAAATTCATACCAATAAGTATTAATTTAGATAAGAATAAAATGCGATATTCAATTCTTTTTTCAATCTTTGTATCGAATTATTTAACGAGATTGCCCGAAAAAGTACTCCTAAGACAATGGATCAGAGAGACATACGGCAATCTGAAAGAAAGCAGAGAGGAGATTATGAGTTGTAATGGATGTTCATTTAATAATTCAACAACCAGTGCAGGATATGACTGGCTAAGCGATTTGCCGGACACTACAGATAAATCAGACATTGTTGAAGTAAAATTTAAATCTACCCGAAAGGAATATTTTAAAAACCTTGAAAACATACCCGTAAAAAGGGGCGATAAAGTGGTGGTAGCCACGTCGCCGGGGCATGATGTCGGTGAAGTTTCACTAACCGGATATCTGGCTGAAAAACAGTTTAAACTAAAGATAAAAAATCCATCGAGGTACGATCTGAACCCGATCTACAGAAAGGCTACAGAGACCGACCTGGAGAAGCTGGAAGAAGCACGTGCCAGGGAAAAACAAACAATGATACGCGCCCGTCAGGCCGCATCAGAGCTGGGACTTGACATGAAAATCGGGGATGTGGAATTCAGAGGCGACAACAAAAAAGCCATTTTCTACTACATTGCCGAAGGACGTGTTGATTTCAGGGAACTGATCAAAGTTTATGCCCGCGATTTCAGGATTAAAGTCGAAATGAAACAGATTGGAGCCCGACAGGAAGCCGGACTTATTGGTGGAATCGGGTCGTGTGGTCGCGAGTTGTGCTGCTCGAGCTGGCGAACAGATTTCGAAAGCATTTCTTCAGATGCCGCACTTAAACAAGGGCTTTCTCCATCGGCACAAAAAATGGCCGGAGCCTGCGGTAAATTAAAATGCTGTTTGCTGTATGAACTGGATGCCTACGTTGAAGCCGGTAATGAATTCCCAAAAGAATTACTGAACCTGGAACTGGCTGCCGGAATGGCCAAGCCCTTCAAGACCGATTATCTTAAAAAAGAAATTTGGTACACACTGGAAGGCAATATCGGCAATACATTCAACCTGTCGCTAAAACAGGTGAAAGACATTATCCAGAAAAATAAACGGGGTAAGAAACCTGAGATCGATACGTTTGCCAACAAAGTAAAAGAAAGCGACAATCTGGATAGCGCCGTAACCCTGGAAGGCGAACTGGAAAGGTTCGACAAACAGCAAAAGCGCGATAAAAGCATAAAAAACAGGCGCTCGAGTAACCGCGGACGAAAAAACAGACGAAACCGTAATCAGAATAAGGAACAGGTTCAGGCGCAGGGTCAGAGTCAAAACCAGGGAAATAATCCAAACAGTAACAAGAACAGAAAACCCAAATTCAAGGTCGTTAAGAAAAGCGAATAGAGTTATATTTATACGAATAAATACTATGACACCGCGCCTAGGAAGAATAGCTTTCCTGACGCGGTGTTATTTTTTAAAATTCTATCTCACAATTCCCTGAATCGCATAATCCCTGAGATACACAATTACTCACTATTCTTCTCCACCAACTAAAAGAAAAAGTAAAAAATGATGGATTTTCGATAACTTTATGGAAAACCAATCTCGTGTTTAAACTCTTACTAAACCGGAAAATCAATCTGATCGCCTTGATCGTTTTGGTTCACCTTGTGTTTTCGTATTACTATTTTCCACGATATTACAGTTCGGCAATCGGCACTTTCCTTATCTTGTTCCTTTCCTGGCTGGTCTGGAAGAAAGAGGCTTTATTTTGGATTGGACTTCAGCTAAACCGCAAAAAGATATTGCTGACACTTTTGGCATTTGCAGTGTTTCTGGTCGGATCTTATTTCGTCATAAAATTTGTGGCACTAAAAAACGGAATACAGGTATTCCTCGGGAATTATAAAAATTTTGTACATACACTGTTTTATACCTTGAATGAAGAAATCATTTTGGGAGCTTTACTTTTAAAAGGAATAAAAAGCACTTTCAAAAAAAGTCCTGACTGGATGATCTCTGTAGCAGTTGCACTCATTTTTATGCTTATTCACCTGGCATTTTTCAAGTGGATTTTTCACAACAGGGGCGACCTTGCTCTATTTACCTTAATCTCACTTTTTGCTGTTGGCGTGTTCCGAAATAACCTGATTCTGAAAACAGGTCACATTGGGTATTCATGGGCCATCCATTTTGCATGGATTTACATCATGCTGGGCTCACACCATTTCGTAAAAGCGCAAACCTATTATCTGAATGATTTTGAACGTTTTGAGCTATACCTCGGAGATGTGCGAATATCAGCGATTTGTGTTGCGCTGGCAATTTTAAGTTTTATGCACCTGCCAAAAGCTATTTCTTCCTGATCAGTGTCATGCCATCGCGCAAAGGAAGAATCACTTTCTCAACGCGGTGGTCTTTTTTTATCATCTCGTTAAAGGCCAGAATGCCTTTTGTTTGAAAGTCATCGTGCCGGGGCTTATCCAGCACTTTCCCACTCCACAAAGTATTGTCGGCAAGAATATGAGCACCACTTTCCAGGCGGTCGATCAGTAAATTGTAATAATCCGGATATTCCCGCTTGTCGGCATCCATAAACACCAGGTCGAATTTTTCAGAAAGCGTTGGAATGATTTCAAGCGCCGAACCGATTCGTTGATCAACCTTGTCTGAAATCCCGGCCTTTTCGAAGTATTTTCTTGCCAGACTTTCCAACTCGTCGTCCACTTCAATGGTCACCAACTTTCCGCCTTCCTGCAATCCTTTAGCCAGACAAATGGCCGAATAACCGGTATAAGTTCCCAGTTCCAGAATAGTTGTTGGGCGGATCATTTTTGAGATCATCGTAAGTACCTGCCCCTGCAAATTTCCCGAGATCATTCTTGCCCCTAAAACTTTCAGGTGCGTTTCGCGATCGAGTTCAGTCAGGATCGGATCCTCCTCATCAATATGATCCAGGATGTATTTGTCCAGTTTTTTTTCGAGGTTCATCTTCTGAATTCTCCTGAATTTACTTATAAATCAAGGTGCTCATTTGCTTTTTGTCGAGCACTAAGTTAGCGACCTCGAGCACTTGCTCGGCGCTAATATCCTCTATTTTTCTGAAAACCTCCCTAATTGGATCTACCTTATCGTAAAGCAGGTAACTTTTCCCGATAGTCAGCATCATGTCCTCGCGGCTTTCGGTTGAAATTGCAATCTGACCGATCAACTGCTTTTTGGCACGGCTCAATTGCAGACCACCGAGTTTTGTATTCCTTAAAAGATCGAACTCTTTTTGCACCAGGTTAAGTGCTTTATTGAGGTTCTCTTTATCGGTGCCAAAATAAACGTTGAACAAGCCGGTATCGCTATAGGCTGCATAACTCGATTCCACATTGTAAGCCATGCCCCGTCGCTCGCGAAGTGCCAGGTTCAGGCGCGAATTCAGTGCCTGACCTCCAAGAATATTATTCAACAACACCATAACAATGCGCTGCGGATGCTGCACATCGAATGCCGTGTTTCCAATTACACAGTGCGACTGAAACGTATCGCGACGGAAGGTTTTCTGCTGCGGAATGTAGTTCTCGAATTTGGTGCGCTTCTCGGTACGCAATTTTTCTGGAGCCGCTCCAAAATACTTTTCCAGCATTTTAACGAGATTCCCGAAATCGATATTCCCCACCGAACTGATCACCATCTGGTCGGTGTGGTAGTTGTTTTCGATAAAGCGAAAAATTGAATCGCGGGTAAATGCCTGCAACTGTTTTTTGGTTCCAAGAATGTTTCGGGCAATCGGGTGCCCGTCAAAAACCAGTTCCTCAAACTCATCAAAAATCAATTCCGAAGGCGAGTCTTTGTACGAATTGATCTCTTCGTAAATCACCTCCTTCTCCCGTTTCAGTTCCTTTTCGGGATAAACGCTGTGAAAAAGAATATCGCTCAACAACTCGGCGGTGCGGTCGTAATATTCGGTAAGGAAGGTAGCATACAAAACGGTTTCTTCCTTGGTAGTGTATGCATTCAGTTCGCCGCCAACACCTTCAATGCGGCTTAAAATATGAAAAGCCTTTCGTTTCCCGGTTCCTTTAAAAACCGAGTGTTCGATAAAATGGGCCAGCCCGTGTTCCCCGTCGCTTTCGTCGCGCGAACCTGCATTGATCAGCACGCCCAAATGCCCCACCGGCGAGTCGGTGCGCTGATGAATGATGCGGATCCCATTCTTTAATGTATGTATCAGATAATCAGTATCTACCATTATTCCTTAAAGTCAGCCTGCAAAAGTAAAAAAAGAATTTGATTGCCCCATCTGTTCGCTCTTAAAACGATCATTACAGACAAAGTACAACACCCGATGAACAAAAATCGATACAGAAAGTTGATTTTTTCAAATTCAATAAATTTTCTTTGCTGTTTCAAAAAAATGTATACTTTTGCATCACCAAAATAAAGGGGTGCTGCTGATAGCCGATCTTTATGGTGCCATAGCTCAGTTGGTAGAGCAACGGACTGAAAATCCGTGTGTCCCTGGTTCGATTCCAGGTGGCACCACAAAAGGGAGAAACAATGTTTCTCCCTTTTGCTTTTTATATGTCTCATCCTGATTAAGGTTATAACTAAAATTCATTTTGTTTTTACAAAACAAAGCACGGATTACAAATCCGCGCCAACGGGGACAAACATATGTCAGAATTTAATAAGCTATTCGAATCAACGACTCATCGGACAATTTCGTAATGCCTTCGATCATTCTCAGGATATATGGCCATTTGATCGATTACAATACCGGGTTGGTTTACAAATATTCTAAAAGTGAGCTTGCCCGTTTTCTCAACTTCGATGGGACAGGTAACAGGCACAAAATTGCGCAATACATTTTCTTTCCATTCCCTGCTTCTTCCTCTTGTATTTAAGGAAAATTCTTTCTTTTTGGCGTCGTTTACTTCGATCCAAATCTTGTGATCGAAATTATTCGAATGCGTGGGCAAACAACAAACCTCTAGTTGGTACGCACCGGGCTTTTCAATCGGAACTGAATATTCCAGGTAAGGTTTTTCCTCCTGAAACAGATGGTTTTCGAAAGGAAAAAGTGTAACACTTTCGTTGCTGTATCCCAGTTCTTCAATAACGTTCCACCGGTAATTTTCTTCGCCCCCGGCTTGTGAATAATCTTTGGCCTGTATAAATATCGGGATTCTTCGTGGCTGTTGCTGATTTTGAACATCTTCATTTGGTGAGGTAGCATCCAAATGAAAATCAGGCATTGAAAATACCGGCAAATTGCGTGGTTTCATCGACATCATGTATTGCCATTTACCATCGCTTATAGTTTGATTGTATTCGTGGGTGAGTGCACCAATTTCTTCATAAGCTTTTTGCACTTTATTGGCCAATTCTTCTTTCTCAGTTTTATTATTTGAAAGAAACGATTGCTGTGCGAACAAGAATTTCTGATTCATTAAAGCCGCTCCTTTAACCGGATATTCCACCAATTGAAAGAATGCGTCGCGGCGTTCTTTTGAAATGGATGATTTTAGGGCCTCCACTTTTTTTACCAATTCGGTGTAAGCATCCAACCTGCGCTGTGCCTCTTCCGGGCTAAACTCACTCATTTTTGTTCCGGTAGTAGGTTCGGTTTGGCTCCATCCCATGTATTCGGGTTTTCGCAAAAAAGCCAAACGGTAATACTCATCTAAAACACCGGCTATCACACCGGCATTTCCCGGGCCAAACTCCCTGCTACTCCAATCCAGCAAATGCTGTTTAATGGTCGTTTCGGAGATGCTGTTGATGTCCCACGCCAGATCGAGAAAAAATTCCATGTTGTACTCGGCCGGTTTGATATCGCCAACATTGGCAATCCATATTTTTTTTGCCCCGTTTTGGTAAGCCCTTGTCATTTCGTACCAGATCAATCCTGGTTGTGTCGTCGAAAGCCAGAGGTAGTCGTGCGGCCTACCCCAGTAACTTAAATGATAGTACACACCACTACCCCCTTTTCGCTGCTGTTCCAATTGATCGCTGAGCCGCCGGATATAGCCGTAATTGTCATCGGTCCACATTAGTGTTACATCATCAGGAACTTTTAATCCGGCATTATACAGATCGAGCACTTCCTTGTAAAGGGTTAAAACCTGGGGAATTTCTTCAATGGGTTTATCGATGTATTCAAGCAGAATCTGTCGTTGCTCCCCGATAATTTTTTCAAGCAGTTTCACCTTTTCTTCGCGGGTGGCGTTTCCTTCCATTCCGGAGTCGTGAATTCCGCGCATTCCCATGCTTATAATGTTGGCCCCGTTTTTGGTTTCCGCAATTCGTTCGCTCCAGTATTCCTTTACTTTTTCGCTGTTGGTAAAGTAATTAAAATCGCCGTACGCTTCTTTGCTCCATTCATCCACATTGTTCCGGAGCATAGGTTCGGCATGCGAAGTACCGATTGAAATATGGTATTTCTCTGCCATGGCCCGGTTTCCCGGGATGCTGAAAAAGGCCTTTGTGCACGGGTGCATGGCCGGCCATATGGTATTGGCCTTCAGCCGGAGCAGCAACTGAAATATCTTTTCGTAGGTTTTGGGACCAATATCTCCGGTTTCGGGTTCAAATGTTTTTGCCGCCCAGGGTTGCAGCCCCCAGTCTTCATCGTTCAAAAAGATCCCGCGATATTGCACTGAAGGGCTTTCTTCGATTCCGTTTTCCGGCAATCTCAGCAATATTGATTCTTGTTTTTCAGGATGAACATCGGCCCACCATTTCCATGGTGAAATTCCCATTCGCTCAGCTACATCAAATATGCCATAAACCGTACCTCTGATGTCGCTGCCAACGATAAAAAGATTATCCCCGTATTTTTTTACAACGAATTTTTCCCATTCACCCTTCAACTGATTGTTGTAGTTTTCGGGGAGATCGGCTATCAGTTTGCTGTCGAATTTACCGATATAAATTCCTTTATTTTCAAGATGGATTTGATCGGTATAGTCAATTGTGATTTTCGTGTCGAGAATTTCCCCGAGATCTTCAGCCAGATCTTTTGCAGCCCATTTCACCAACTCCGGAGAATCTGCGGAAACATAAAAAGTAGTGTTTGAAGAATTTTTACTGATTATAAAATCATTTGTAGTGCGATTCTGACAAGCTGCCAAAAGAAGTACGGCTATGAATAACAGGTATTTGCTCATTTTCGATTTTATTTTAATCATTCGCGGGGAATTGCAGATCGGTATTCCGCTTTAACAAATCCACACATAACAAGCTCGTATTAAGCCACATTGAAGTCTCCCTACGAATACAACTACCGGCAATTTAACAAAAAATCCTACAACCTTCTGTCAGTATTTTATTTGCTTTTCGCCCAAATCGATGCTGCTTTTTTCAAATAGCTGAGTTACATTGAAATTAGTATCTGTGACAAAATCAACACAAATATAAGTTAGAACGAAAGTTTTCCGTGGCTTTATTTAATGCAATACAATTATTTTATAGCTTTAGCTTTCTTCAAATCAATACTACCAAAATCATGAAAAAAGTGCTGTCTGTTCTGGGTCTAATGTTCCTTGTAATCATCACTGTACAAGCTCAAAATACCTGGTCGTTAAAAGTGAATGTAACGATTTCCGAAAATGTCCTGGATCAGTTTAAGCCTGAAGGCAGGCTTTTTCTGTTCGCAAGTAGCGGGCGTGGACAAAATCCCAGGATGAATACCTGGCCCAACCTATCGAATAAGATTTTTGCAATTAACCTGAACGATTGGAATTCCTCGGAGCCTTTTGTATTCGACGCAAGCAAAGAACTTACCAAATCGGTTGATGTCAACCTGGATGCTCTTCCCGAAGGAACCTACAAAGTGCAGGTACTCTGGGACCAGAACCTTTGGCAGTCGGGTATTAACGAACCCGGCAATCTATTCAGCCAAACGGTCTCACTCGACTTGAATGAAGATACAACGCTTGATGTACAGCTGGAAGAACTAACCGAGGCACCTGAATTTACAGAAACTGAATTTCTTAAGCTGGTGGACATTAAAAGCGATGCCGTTTCGGAATTCTGGGGAAAAGAAATTCGGATAAAAGCAGCAATTGTGCTTCCATCGGGTTATTACAAAAATCCGGATGCCACTTACCCGGTTCGGTACAATATTGCCGGTTATGGTGGACGTTACACCCGGGCCACCCGCATGGTTCTTGAAGGTAGTAAGATGGAGAAATGGTGGATGTCGGATGAAGCGCCGCAGATCATAAATGTTTTCCTCGACGGCTATGGTCCGTTTGGCGACTGCTACCAGATGGATTCCGAAAACAGCGGCCCATACGGCGTTGCACTCACCGAAGAACTGATTCCCTACATCGAAAAAGAATTCCGGGCAGTAGGCACACCCGAATCGCGCTACCTCGACGGCTGTTCAACCGGCGGCTATGTTTCGCTTTCGCTGCAGATTTATTACCCCGATTTTTTTAACGGCTGCTTTTCATACAGCGCCGACGAAGTGGATTTTGAATACTGTCAGCTTATGAATATTTACAAGGACGAAAATGCCTATATCAACGAATATGGTTACCTGCGCCCCATTATGCGCGACGTGAACGGTGAACCAATCGTATCGCAAAAGGATTTTATTTATTTCGAAAATGTGCTTTCGCCGAATGACAGTTATGTAAATTCGGGCGGACAATTTAGTGCGTTCAGTGCTTTGTTTACAACACGCGGAGCCGACGGATTACCCAAAGCTTTGTTCGATCCGGTGAGCGGTAACTTCGACAAAGAAGTGGTTAAGGAATGGGAAAAGCACGATCTGAAACGTTATGTTGAAAACAACTGGGAAACACTGGGCCCTAAACTACAGGAAAAATTATGGATATGGATGGGCGACATGGATAACTTCTACCTGAATCCTCCGATGCGCTCGTTTGACCGAATGTTGAAAGAACAGACCAATCCCGAGTCGGATGCGGTGGTTACTTTTGTGCCCATGATGGGACATTGCCGGGGTTACGATCCAATGGATGTTCTGAATATGATCGCTGAAAAATGGGCGAAAGTTCAGGGAGAATAAATGTGTTTCCCAAATAAACGGGTTTACGTAAGATGTTGAAAAATAACCTTTACCAACTCGTTTTTATTAACCGGTTTGGTAACGTAATCCACAAAGTCAACAATTTCTACATCGAAGCGGCATTCCTCTTTGGGATAAGCCGAAAGTCCGATCACTTTGGCTTTCGGATCGTATTCAAGAATTTTTTGTGTGGCTTCAACACCGTTCATCCCGGGCATTTGAATGTCCATTAAAACAAGGGAGACATTGTTATTTTCTTTAAACAAATCAAAGGCTTCTTTTCCGTTGCAGGCGAAGATCAAATTATCCTGCAATTCTTTTAACTGGTAGGAGAGCAGGCGTTGATTGATCAGGTCATCCTCCGCAATCAGAATTTTCCCGTGCTCAATTTTTGATTTGGGGTGGGTCATACCATCAAATTTTAAAAATGTGTATTCTGTTTTATCTTTTGCATCATAAAGATAAGATATTTATCAATAATAATTCAAGCTCCGGTGTAAACGAATAAATTGCTTAGGTTTACAAAGAATTTTTTTTGACCGAAATAATTAACAAAATGAAGATAGTAGTACTGGACGGACACACTTTAAATCCCGGCGACCTGAGCTGGGAAGGTATAGAAGTTATGGGCGAACTTACGGTTTATGATTATACCGCACCCGAAGATACGATTGAACGTGCGCGGGACGCCGAAATTGTTTATACCAATAAAGTGGTTATCGATGAAGCCGTTATTTCGCAATTACCAAAAATGAAGTTTATTGGTGTATTGGCCACCGGTTATAATGTGGTCGATACGGTTGCCGCCCAAAAAGCCGGTATTGTTGTATGCAATATTCCGGCCTACAGTACGGCATCGGTGGCTCAAATGGTTTTTGCACACATGCTTCATTTTACGCAGCACGTGGCCGTTCATGCCCAGTCGGTTTCGGCTGGCGACTGGTCGAAAAGCAAAGATTTTGCCTACTGGCTGTACCCTCAAACCGAACTGGCCGATAAAACCATGGGCATCATCGGATTCGGTCAAATCGGACAGGCAGTAGCACAAATTGCACTGGCCATGGGCATGAAAGTAATTTTTAATAACCGAAGTAAAAAAGATACTGAGCTGAATGCGCGGCAGGTTGATCTTGATGAGCTGTTAAAAGAAAGTGACTTTGTAAGCGTTAACTGTCCGCTAACCGATGAAAACAAGGAATTCATAAATGCTTCTGTACTTAAAAAAATGAAACCCGGGGCTTTCCTTGTGAACACCGGACGCGGACCACTGATCAACGAACCGGATTTAGCAGCTGCTTTAAATGCGGAACAAATTGCCGGGGCAGGACTGGATGTACTTTCGCTTGAGCCGCCCACACCCGACAATCCGCTCCTTAAAGCAAAAAACTGCTTTATTACACCGCACATTGCCTGGGCAACGCTTGAAGCCCGCCAGCGACTAATGAACATTGCAGGCGAAAATCTTCGAGCATTCCTGAACGGAAATCCGATAAATGTAGTCAGCTGAACCATAAAGCCGGACTTTGCAAAACATAAGATTATCCTTTGATTAGCAGCATACTACACCAATTCGTTAAGAAATTGTAAATCCCTAAAAGTTGTATCAAACTCATGAAACAATTATTCGTTTTGTACGTTTTAGGAGAAGTTTATACAGGGTAATTAGTGGTAATCAAAATCTTGCATATTGTTTTACTGGCATCGGTAAAGTACATCGTTACACTGCCTTATGCCATGATCATCGGACTGGAATACAAATACGCGATTCTTTCTGTGTTAGCCGGTGGTATCGGAGGATTTTTATTTTTCTATTACCTGACCAAGCCCTTGGTGAGGGGGCTGGACTGGTTGCATCCGCGTGCTTGTGCGATGGTACCCAACACTTTTAAGCAGCGTTTCAAAACTTTCTGTCAGCGTAACAAACCAATAAAAAAAGCCCGTCATTTTACCCGGAAAAACCGTTTTATCGTTCGTGTAAAAAAATCGTACGGTTTTTGGGGGATCATTATTGCAACACCCGTAATTCTGACCATCCCCATTGGCGCATTTCTGGCCAACAAATACTACGGAAAACGCAAGCGTATTGTGCCGTACATGATCGTTTCCATCGTTGGCTGGGCAGCCGTTTTATCAGGTATCGTTCATTTGTTTCCCAAGGTATTCTTTTAAGCGCTCGTAATTCGAGGTATCCTGCAACAAGGCTTTATCGGCCTCCGAAAAATCAATTTCTTTACACTGCTCCATATCCACCCATTTCGCGGCTTTGTGATCATTCAGCTGCAGCTCACCGCTTTTTATCGAACAAACAAAAGGAATCAGCCGGATAGTTTTGTGACCGTAATCGCAGATCGCCGGTTTTAGATTTTGCCTGACTTCGACCAATAAATTAAGTTCCTCCTGAATTTCCCTGATGATGCTCTGTTCAGGCGTTTCATGGCTTTTTACTTTCCCTCCCGGGAATTCCCATTTATCAGGATGATCGGAATCATTCCTATTTTGTGCCACCAGAATCTTTTGCCCATCTATTATCAATGCACAGCTCACTTCAATCATGACATAAATTTAAAAACATTGCCCCAATTTTTTAAGTGTGTTTATCTTTGTTTGAAAAATCTGAATGACGGAAAAAGATTTGTTGCAGTTACTGGAATCATGGGACAATTTCGAGCTCATATTAACGGAGCTGGAATCAAACACCGAACATGTACCGGCGTTAATGAAAGTGGCCATTTATAATCAGCATCCCAACAGCTGGCGTGCCATTTACATGGCCGACAAATTGCACGAAAACAATCCGGAGGTCATTCAACCCTATTTAAATGAGATTGTTGAACAGATAAAAACGGAACAACACCACGGTAAAAAACGTCATTTCTTAAAACTGATCAGTCAGAATAATATTGAAGAGCGGTTTTTCGGATTTCTGATGGATTACTGCCTCAATACTTTCACATCGGGAAAAGAGCCTGTTGCTAACCGGGTACATGCCATGCAAATTCTGTATAACATTTCAGAAAATGAGCCGGATTTAAAGCCCGAACTCTTCGAGATCATTCAGCAGGAAATAGAACTGCATCCCACTCCCGGAATTCGGTCGAGAGGGAATAAATTACTCAAAAAACTTCAAAAACAGGTTGGAAATCAATAAGCACTTACGACTGTAATTTATTGATCAACTCCTGTAACTTTTCATCAATTTCCTTGTTCAGCTCATCCTGGTTATAATTTCGGGTGATGATCACCAGGTTGCGCAATTGCGAAATCTGCCGGTTTTGTTCACCCTCGATTGAAGCAGCCAGGTTGGCCGGCAGCGAAGTGTAATAATTCAGCATATCGATGCTGTTCTGAGCCATAACACGAACCACTTCATTGGCCTTATCGAATGCGCCGGCTCGGTAGTACTGTTCTACCGCCGGAAACGAATCATAAGTCAGCGGGATGATCGAATTCGGGAACAATTCAAACAAGCGGTCGATTACTTCGATGGCCTTTTCTTTTTCACCATCTCTGATCAGCGCTTCCGCCAAACGCGCAAACATATAACGCGTTTGCATGATATTGATCTGCTTCCTGTTGTATTCATCCATGTGAATATCAGGATCGTTCACATTTCCCCATACGAATTTGTTCATCACATTATCATACAGAATATCCGTATCAATTCTTCCCGTCATAATTCCCTGCCGTTTGGTTTGAATAGGTACAAAACGATACGCCAGTCCCTCGAACTGCAGCCAGTCGAGGAAATGGATATTGCCCGTGTACACCAGGCTGTGATCGATGTAAATGGGGCGTTCCCAGTTGTTGGCTGCGATCATGTTCAGCACCGCCATTTCACTTTTTCCGATCATGCTTTTATTGATCTTAAAAGTTACGCGGTCAGCAATCTGGTCGGCATCTTCGGGTTTTACGGTTCCGCTTTCTACCGCTTTTTGTTTATCCACCGTAATATGAAATTCTTTTGAAGGCAGGTAATCCATAAGATCACCCGATGTTACTTTCACTTTTGTACGCACATCGTCGCTTCCCAGGAATTCCATCGCCTCACTCAGTTCGACCGATCCTTTTATTCTGTCCTGAAACAACACTGCATCCATTCGGCCCATGTAATACTTATCACGATCAAAAGTAAAAGGTACAGGTGGAGCATCGTTGGTCGTAAATTGCTGTTGGTAGATGTACCAATCCATTCCGAGATAACTCACATTTATAATCTTGATGTCCGGACGCACTCCCTCTACTTCCTGTACATACCACAGCGGGAAAGTATCATTATCGCCATAGGTAAAAAGGATGGCGTTGGGAGCACAGGATTCGAGGTAATTCTTTGCGTAATCGCGAGTCATGTATCGTCCCGATCGATCGTGATCATGCCAGTTTTCAGCAGCCAGAATTCCGGGAACTAATCCCAGCGAAATAACAGTGACTATAACAGCTCCGGGAGATCCTTTCACCACCTTTTTCACTGCCGAATGTAAGGCCAGAACGCCCAGCCCAATCCAGATGGCAAAAGCATAAAACGATCCCGCGTAAGCATAATCGCGTTCGCGTGGCTGGAATGGATACTGATTGAGATAAACGACAATGGCAATTCCGGTTAGCACAAAAAGCAACATAGTAACCGTAAATGTCTCTTTTCCTTTTCTCCCCTGATTGTATTGATAGAACATGCCCAGCAAACCAAAAATCAGCGGAAGGAAATAATAGGTATTCCGGCTGGCATCGTTTTTCATAAAATCGGGCAGGTCAGCTGTCGACCCGACTTTAGAACGGTCGAATGCTTCGATTCCACTGATCCAGTTTCCTTTATCAAACTCGCCGTGCCCCTGAATATCATTCTGTCGGCCAACGAAATTCCACATAAAATAACGCATGTACATATGTCCTAACTGGTAGGAAAAGAAGAAGCGCAGGTTTTCGCCAAAAGTAGGTTTTTGCAAGGTTTTAACTTCGCCGCGTTCGCGCACGCGCACGGGTGTTCCTTTTACCTTTCCCCACTCCTTGTATGCCCTGATATGATTGGCATTATCGCTGTACATGCGCGGAAATACAGTTTCCATTTTTGGTTCATATTCCGATTTGCCCGGCATGGTTCCGGTCATTTTGTATTCTCCGTCTACTTTATTGTATTGATCTTTTGGATTACTGGTCCCAATACGCGGAGCATTATAATATGGGCCGTAAGCCAATGGGCGGTCGCCATATTGTTCGCGGTTAATGTAACGCAGCAAGGCAAAAGCATTATCGGGGTAGTTTTGGTTCATCGGCGGATTGGCCGATGCCCTAATTAGAATTAAAGCAAACGATGAATATCCTATAAGAATAACAATAAGCATCGTAATTGCATTGTTCCAAAGCACCAGGTTTCGCTGACGTGTGTAACGGATACCCCAAACGGCACCGGCTATAACAAGTGCCGCTAAAAACAAGATACCTGAGTTAAACGGCAATCCAAAACCATTCACAAAAACACGGTCGAATAAAAAGGCAATTTTGGCAACACCCGGGATAATTCCATATTGAATGCCGAGTAGAATTCCCATGGAAACTACAAGTGCCCAAATCACTCCTTTCCAGGAGAAATCATATTTTTTGAAGTAATATACCAGACCGATTGCCGGAATCGCCAGTAGGTTCAGGAGGTGAACTCCAATCGAGAGCCCGACAAGATAGGCAATGAGCACCAGCCAGCGGTTCGCATTTTTTTCGTGGGCCACGTTTTCCCATTTCAAAATGGCCCAAAAAACGAGTGCAGTAAAAAACGACGACAGGGCATATACTTCGCCCTCAACGGCTGAAAACCAAAATGAATCGGTAAAAGAAAAGGCCAATGCCCCAACAAGACCACTACCCCATACTGCGATCTGCTCGCCCAAAGACAATTTTTCCTCGGGAAATAATTTATAAGCCAGGTGCACGATCGTCCAGTAAAGAATCATTATTGTACCTGCGCTGGCCAACGCCGACATAGTGTTTACCATAACAGCAGCTCGTTCGGGGCCGCCACCTAGCAGCGTGAATATCCGGCCAAGAATGATAAAAGTAGGAGCACCCGGAGGATGACCCACTTCCAACTTGAAAGCACTGGTTATAAACTCACCACAATCCCACCAGCTTACCGTGGGCTCGAGGGTTAAAAAATAAGTTACGGCAGCTATCACGAATACGATCCAACCAAGAATTCTGTTGACCAGTTTTGTATTTTGCATGTCTTGTTTTTATGAACAAGAGCAAAGATAAAATTTTCATGTGATTATAATTAGCTCTTTACAATTGTATCCCTTCGAACGCGGACTTTTATCAAAATTTCCTGATCTATGCGTTCACAAATACTTTGGTAGATCTACTACAGAGTACATTCTTTAATTCAGACTGACCTCAATTTACGAAAAGCAATATTTCCTTAAATGTTCAAAATTTAACACACCCGATTCAATTGCATTTCTGATGAAATCGAAGCCACTTACGGGCAGTATCTTAGTCCTGCAGAACATTTAATCCTGCGGGTTACGATGAAGCGATTTCACTATAAGTCAAAGATTTACATCGGCTTTTTTTTGATACTATTTTGGTTTTAAAAAAAAATCTCCACGTATATTGCAGAATAAATTTTTTTTATACTTTTGCAGCGTCTTTAGCAAAAAGGCACAATAAGGAATGACCCGTGGTGTAATTGGCAACACGTCTGGTTTTGGTCCAGAAGAGTCCAGGTTCGAGCCCTGGCGGGTCAACCAAAAGAGTTATCAAAACTCACTTAAGAGCTTGAAATCAATGGTTTCAGGCTTTTTTGTTTTATAGATTTCACTAAAATTCTCCCTTCTCTCTTTAAGCTCGCTAAATGTCAACATATTCCAATGTTTATTAATGTCTCCAATGCAGGATTCTCAACATCGCACGTTTTGTTCGGCAATATTGCGCTTAGATAAATTATATTTTGTGGTTGTGGATTGCGGGTGATTGTCTGGTCGAAGGTGATAATATAATCGGGATTGAATTCAGCTTAAGTCATCACACGAATGTCATTCTTCAATTTGCAGCCTGTTAGCAACCGATTAGTATCCCATATTAAATGATTTTCAAAATAGCAAAATCTATACATGCTACTAAGAAAGCACACCAATAAAAGAAAAAGAGACCAGCTAAAACAGTTGAGTAGCAAAAGAAGAAAGCCGGTTTTACTAAGAAAACTGGCTTCTGCATATTAATGACTCTAATTGTCTTTATTGAACGATAACTTTCTTTACCACTTGTTCTGAATTTGATTTCACAACTATCAGATAAACCCCATTAGGAACTGAATGCGAGTATGATGAAACAATATTCTTAGCTTCAACAACCGGCACACCCGACAAATTATAAATTGCTATATCTGAAACTGATGCAATGTTTTGAATTGTTACTTGCCTATCTCTTGCATACACATAAACTCTTGAAAGATCTTGTACAAATCCGGGAGTATTAATTGATGTTGTCAACTTAATCCGGGCAACCTCACTATCTGGTAAAATCAACCATCTTTGTCTGGATGATGAATTTGCAATATTAAAACTACTGGTTAAAGTATTGGTAGTGGTACCTGCATACAAACATGCAGGAGAACTTTTTGCCTCAGGGTGAATAATCCAGTATCCTCTTTTTGTAAGTGTTTCAAGGTTAACGTCCACTCTACCTTTCATAACCTGAAAATATTCTGAGCTGGTTGGATTTCCTTTTGAAACAGTTCGAATACCATTTGTGCCTGTTGATACATAGGTAAAATACCTGCCTGTAGCAACATTTTTTAGGGTATAATAACAGTTAAACGCATTATATTCTATTTGCCACGCAGCGCTGTCATTGGCCAAAGCTTGTTCCGGGGTCATCGTTTTATTCATTAAATTTCCGGTAGAACCTGGAACAATAAATGAGGTGTACAAACCAGTTTGCTCATCTTCGCTTTTAATATAGTACTTCGTATCATTTGCAATCTCAAAAGTATATGCCGGAGTTGCAAAACCTCCTGTTGGAGGCAGTCCATCTTCGCCAAGAGCCTGATAAATTAACGAAATTGCCATATACAGGAATTCACTTCCGTTATCCTCACTGGCACCATTTATACCATAAGGCCACATATGAATATGATCTCCCGTCAAATAAGCTGACGGATTATTATCAAGGAACTGCATTACCTTCTTAACGCGATCTCCAAGCCAATGACCTCTGGATCCTGTTTCTCTTAGAGGTGATGACGGACCATACCAAAGATTGTGTTGTCCTACACCAACAACATGTCCCACTTCGTGAAGAGCAGTACCCGTTCTTTGATAAGATGGATTAGGTCCGAACCGCATCCATCCGCCATAAGAGGCCTCTGCTGTTGGCGTACCTGATCCGAAGTTAACATTTAACCAAAGCCCTTTGATACTGGTTAGATTATTCAGGTAATTAACTGCAGATTTCATTGCAGCCCCAATTCGTTCGCGATCTTCACCGGAAACATTGTTTGATAATCCATAACTTACAGTTCCTTTAGGTAAGGTAATTACTTTAATAACGTCACCATAACCAACAGCATAACCAGATGTTAAAGCATATGCACGGACATAGTAGACCGTAGAAGGCTGTAAGTTCTCCATTAAGTACACATATCCATTATTTGAATAATATTTTGTACTGCGATTATCCAATACGGTAGGCTCCGGGTGTGTGCTCCAGCAAAATCCGTGCTCTTGTAATGAAGAAACATTTACACCGGAAATGATACTTCTTCCAAAAATCATTGTAGAGCCACGTGCATAATTAGTGTTGGTTGTTACTCTAGGAGCAGCTCCTGCTGCATTAGCCAAACGATAAATCCATATAGCTTTTCTCAACGCCGATGTGGCATTATCGATTTCATTCAGACTTAAAGTAAAGTTAATAACCGCGATATTCGCAATATCAATTGCTTGTGATAACGATTCGGCATCATTTCCATTGCCTTCTCCCAAAAGATCTGTCGCCTCATCAATAACATTTTGAAATTCGGAATAGGCAGCCTGAGATACTTCAGATGTTTTAATCGCATTCTCCAATTGAGAAATTGTAATTGCCAAAGATTCTTCTGTAGACATTGAGTCCTGAAGTTCTATTTCGGCAGAATCAATAGCTGTGTTTAATTCTGTACGAACAGCATCTTGCAACTTTCCTTCATCAAGAGTCCGCGCTATTTCAATTTTTGATGCTAAATATTCTTTCGTTACATCAAGATCAAATCCCATGTATTGTAACCTGAAATTATCGCAGGTAACCCAGTTTCCAGTTGCATTTTCAGTTTTAAATCCAATTTCAGTTTCACCATTAAATACGGTAAAGCTAACTGCACGATCTTTCATGGTATCAACAGCCGTTTTACTATCACCGGCAAAAATATAGGTACCTGTTTGCGGGATCGATGAATTGTTTTGTGTACTTCCGGATGTAACTTGTTGTATGTTCCCGGTTGCAACTGTTAGAACATAGGCTCCGTTTGGTAAACCTGTTAATTTCTGACTTACACCTACATCCGGAACTTTAGAACCGCGGTTAACCCATCTTTCAGCATACAAATTCCCCTCTTTACCTGTAAATACTGTATTGGACTGCGTATACATCCCATTATTTGTCCAACCTTCAAAATTATCTTCAAAACTATGGTTGGTTATGTAAGAGGTGAGTTCTACCGGATCATTTGCATTCGCATTTGTCAGCTTGTAATCAAAAATCGCCTTCCCCAGATCTTCTGTTGCCTGTTTAATTTCATCGGCAGAAGAACTTCCCAGGAAACTTTGCGCTGTGGTAATTGCGGTCTCTAATTCAGCTGCACCCTCCGCTGTTTCATCATATAGTCCTAGAGCTTCATTTATTAAAGCTTGCAATGGGGTATTATCAGCCACTTCGCTTGCTTCATGAAGAGCAAAGTTGTCAAATCCAAATCGATTGCTAAGCCATCTAAAACGTGCAACTACATACGAATAAGAAGTATTCGTAAAACTTACAGCATTTTTCGTCCATCCTCCTCCACCATTAACAATGGTAGAGCCAATTAATATTAATGGTTCTTCTGCACTCGTTTTATTATTTGTAAGACTTATTCTAAGATAAATCTCATTACCTGCGGGAGCCGATGCATCGAGATATTTTACATTATAAGATAAATAATAGGTTTTCCCTTTTTCAACTTTCCATCCTGTTCCGATTGATCCAACTGATGATGAACTCTGATTGGTTTTTCCCACCAAATATTTTGAATCTTCAATTCCTCCTGATTGTATAATCGAAAAATAACTGGATGAGAGCTGAGCTGCAGAAGAAGTAGCATCTGTCCATCCGGTAAAGCCATCTTCAAATCCGGGATTTGAAATTAAATTATTGCTGGTTAAAACAAATTTTGTTTCCCCAACACTTACGGTATCTCCTTGTTCTTGCGAATAGCCAAGTGATATAAAAGTAAACAGGCTAATAAGAATCAAATAAAGTCGAGATATTTTCATAAACTTTTATAATTAAGTTCCTACTTGTTGTATCAACTACTTACAACTTAAGAATTATCAAACGATTGAATCACCAAAGTAAACATTAATTATGAATAGGGATTTTTACTAGAATTTGATTTTCATATTTATATAAAACATAGTCTATATCCAGATTGTCATTTTTAAACGCTATTTCTGGTAAATAAATAAATTCAGATTCGTTAAACTGAAATAATTTAGGTTCCACAGTTAAAAGTTTTTCATTGATCTCCATTCTTTTAATCTCTTTATCAACCGTATTTTTATCAATAAGATTTTTACGTTCAAAAATATTATCTATTAATCTAATTGAAATTAGACCTATCAGAAGAAGGCTTGCTACTATGACAATAGTTGAATTTTTAATCATAATTTTTTCTGTTTAAAAGTTTATTTTTTATTCGTATGATTTAGTTATTTAATTCGAGTTATGCTATCCCGGTTATACTTGCTTATAGCTGTAAATTGTAATTATGGATTTCGACGAGCATAAGCGTCCGGAAGACGGATGATGGTCAAGAATGGAACTGGATGTGAAACCTTTCATATTCAACTATAAACTTCTGTTATCTAATAATAATCTTATGGCTGTTTCTGCCTTTTTCAGTTCGAATTGTTACGATATAAACTCCTGAAGGAATTGTAGTTGAAAATGAAGGACTATTTACTTTCTGCTGAAAGACGCATTGCCCTGATAGATTGTAAACATGAATTTCCGCCATATCTTTTAAATTCTTTATGAATAACCTTTTTTCTCCCGAATACACGCGTATGATATCTTCAGGAATTTCGGCGAAATCAGTGATAATGTTTGGATATCCCAGGAGGTTCGTATTGCCAAATCTAACCTGGTATGGCCATTGTTCATCATCGGTGGCATCATCGTCCCACTCATGCCTCCAGTGTACATCAGGTGCACCTGTAACCACAAACCATAATTTAGAACAGTTTTCAGGACATTCAAAACGAATGTTCCCTTTACCTTCATTTACTGTCATGCCGGCTGATTTAATCTCACTGTAAACAGTTGAACCATCATATTTCAAAGCGACAAATCCAAAACGCCATCCCCCGTGACTTGTGTTTATTTTATTGTATCCATTCATTCCTGCCTTGCCTTCAAATTCTGCAGTTATAATTTTAGCCGAAGCTGGAGCATTTAGTTTAATAATATTATGGCCATAGTTTTCAGGACAGGCCGATTGATCTATTAACCAGTAGTTGTCTCCGGCATCTTTCATTTGAGGCTGAGGACGGGACGACACATGATTTTTCCCATAAGCTTTAAGAGAAGGAATATCCCAGGATGCAAATTTAGCGCCACAATAATACATCTCATCGTTAAACTCTTTTTGAGAGATTCCGGTTAAACGCTTATAGGCTTCAACCGGGTCTTCTGGTCTCCTGGATTCATTCCATAAACGCCCGATAAAATCTTTTCCATGTAAATCAGTCCAATAATCCTGAAGGAAAAAATTATTGTATCGTGGTGATTCATGTAAAATGTTTTTATGGACATTATCCATATAACCTGAAAACCACTCATTGTTGAACTGCATTGCAGGAAAAATCTTGTATGCCTGCCATTGTGCGCATTGTTCCCACCAACCATTTCCTCCTGATGCATTTGCTCCAAAGCCATACATCCAACCATTTGCGTCGTTATTATCACAATGCACCTGATACTGGAAGCAATGACCTACTTCGTGAGCAATGGTCTGCCCTCCTCTTGATGAAAGGGCCCAGGATGTTAAGGTAAGCAGTCCAATTGTATCGTCAACCCCGGATCCGGAAGCCTCCCATTCTGAGGTATATCTAAGTCTTATGATCATTTTGTAATTATCTGATTTGGAGGCACCTTTGGTGATGAATTTCAATGAATCCGCATAATAGTCAAAGCATTTTTCAGCCAAATCCAGGCATTCGTCAACAATGGAGACCGGTTTATCTCCAAACCCCGGTTCCCAGAATAAAATCCAATTCTTGGATTGTTTACTACGTTTATAACTCCAGTTGTTTTCCGGATCATTTACATTGCCCATCATCCAAGCAGGAATGTATTTACGCTTATCAATGCTATTAACTACTGTTGTTAAATTCGTTGTTTCTGCATTAAGTTCGTTTATGGTTAGATCATAGTTATTTTCTGCTTGATTAGCGATATCAATTGCTTCCTGCAATGTGCTTGTTTTAGACTGATCTTCACTGTACCATTGCATAACCTTATTCGCATAATCTATCATAGATTGCAGATCTTCATACCTTTGTAAGGAGTTGCGAGCCTGTTGTACGGCTTCATCAAGCAGTGATTGAGCAGTCTTGATATCTTCCATATCCAGGGGTTGGGCAGTTAATATTTGTTGAACTTCATTTATGACTGAGTCCAAATTGTCCTTCACACTACTTGAAAAATTCTGGTTTAGTAAGGTTATTGATTCTTTAACTATATCATTAACATATGAAGCATAATCATTAACGCTGTATCGGCCGGTATAATACAATCGGAAATTGTCGCAGGTAACCCAGTTTCCTGAGGCATTTAAAGTTTTAAAGCCAAAGTTAAGCTGGTTATCTATTACCGTTATATTTATGGAGTAATCTTTAATTGTATTCACATTGGTTTTTCTGTAACCTGCAAAAAGTTCGGCCCCTGTCTGAGGATTTCCTAAATTAACTGTGCTTCCGGATCCTGTTTGCTGAATGTTACCTGCGGCTGCTTTCAGGACGTAATTTCCATTAGGTATTCCGTTCAGTATTTGCTGTACACTCACATCAGGCACCTTTGAGCCTCTGTTTACCCATTTTTCCGCAAAAATACCTCCCTCTTTAATTGGGAAGACATTATTCGATTGCGTAGCCATTCCAATGTTAGTCCATCCGGTAAAAGAAGATTCAAATCCCGGGTTGGTAATAAGCTCTGTAAGGGCTACCGGATTTGTTGCAGATGCTGAGTCTAGATTATAATGAGACAAAGCATTAAGCAAGGTCTCATTTCCCCTGGTTGTAATTGTATCTGCATTTAGAAGACCATCGTAAATATTAAATTCTTCTATGGAACCAATCCATGTAGGATCAGTATAACCGCTCTTGCATAAATAGGCTGCTGTATTACTTATCGAAGATATCTTGTTATTACCACTCAGATTTTCTGAACCGGCGAATTTCCCGTCTATATAAAAGGAGATCGAGGTATCATCTACTGTGGCTACCAGATAATGCAGTTTTCCATCATCGTACTCAGTACTGTTTACACCCGTTTCTGCCGACCAGGGAGCACTGGAATTACCACATGAAATTGCTACCCTTGAAACATCGTCGGTACGTGCTGCAGACATTGAGAAGTAATCCTTACCCCAGGAACCATTAAAAAGGGCATCACCAAAAAAACAAAACATTGTAAATCCGTTATTGGCACCACTAACAGGCCTGATATAAGCTTCCATTGTAAAAGAATGATAGGTGTTGATAGCGATAGTACCAGCGGGAAGCTTGACATAATCACCTTGGGATGCAGAAGTATAGGCTCCATTGCTAATCGCTCCGCCAACCACTGTTGCATCAGCATTGCCAACCACATCCTTTGCAGTTCCGTCTTCAAAAGTATAAGAGTGCTTAAGGATTGCTTGACTATTTGCCGTGGCCCAAGACATCAGAATCCCTGTTAAAAATACTAATGGTTTTAAATATGAATCTATAAACTTCATGTAGTTTATTTATTATTTCTAAAGTCTAATAAGATTATGAATTTTGATAAATATAAGCCTGTATATTTTTAGTATTTATGATTCAGTTTTATTGCTTAGTTTAATTCTTTTAAGTTCTCAAAAATAATTTTTCACTTCGCTTTTAGCCTGTGGTAAAACAGTCATTTGACGTTAACAGATTCGTCAATAAATCCTAAAACTAACAGTTATAATTGCCCGTTAAACAATGAATGTTTAGCGTCAAATCGTTATCAAGAAAATCGAAAGTCTTTATTTCAATCCATTTTGAAATCAATATGTTCCAAAAAAAATAATATTCAATTCGAATAATCTCTTATTACTTCACAAAATCGTTCTTTGAGCAAGTTGCTCTGCAAATAGGTGTCAAATTCGAGAACTATTGTAAGTAAAACATCTGAATCCATTGATAATAAAGCATCCCAGAATAAGGTTTGTCAACCAAAATTTAAAGAGGTGCACTTGGTCGAAAGGAACTCTTCTTTTATACTAACGTGGGGAAAAACGGTAATTAATTAATCAAAATTATGGTCTTCGTTCGAAATTAATTCGGCCAGTTTCATTTGGTTTAAAAGCTTTTTTTTAACTTCCGCGCCATTTATAAATTCATGTTACAATTTCTAACACATGTCAATATTTAAGATGCCTAAATGTCCGGTTTGTGAAAGCACAAGTTTCTCACACTTCCAAACCTGCAAAGACTACTTTGTTTCGAATGAAGAATTCAACATAAAAGAATGCAATTCCTGTGGATTTAAAATCACGGAAGGCATTGCCGACGAAGAAAATATCGGGCCATATTATGCATCTGAAAATTACGTTTCACACTCCAACACTTCGAAAGGGCTGGTGAATTCGGTTTATCATGCGGTTAGAAAATTCATGCTCAAGCAAAAACGGAAATTAGTCGAAAAAGCTACGAACTTAAAAACCGGAAACCTTCTTGACTTGGGCACCGGAACTGCTTTTTTTCTGAGCGAGATGCAACAAGCCGGCTGGCAGGTAAATGGAATTGAAAAAAGTGCCGATGCGCGTTCGTTCGCCAAAAGAGAATTTGGATTGGATGTTGACGATACACCACAATTGTTTCGTTACGAAGCCAATAGCTTTGATGCCATCACGCTCTGGCACGTACTGGAGCACATCCATCAAATCGACGAAAACATGAAGGCCATCACCCATGCACTAAAAGCCACCGGGAAACTGGTAATTGCACTTCCGAACCATACTTCATTCGATGCAAAACACTACAAGGAATATTGGGCGGCCTGGGATGTACCACGCCACATCTGGCATTTCAGCCCGGAACAAGTCGAACTTGTAGGCAAGAAATATCAACTTAAACTGAGCCACATAAAATCCATGCCTTTCGACTCTTTTTACGTTTCGATGCTAAGCGAGAAGTACAAAAAATCGTCGCTTGCAGTGGTAAAAGGATTTTTCATTGGAACAATTTCATGGATGAAAAGCATATTTAATCCTGCACGTTGCAGCTCAGTGATTTATGTGTTCGAGAAAATGTAGGCAGAATTTTGCATCGTTACAAGAATCTATTCTCTGATTTCGCCAATCACCCACTCCAGCATGTTGTCCTTTCCCTGCGAATAACTTTCCCATTCGTATTTTATAGGAATATCGGGTTGTACTCCTTGCGTTGCAACTTCCTGTATTCGAAATAGGCGCTTGGAATAGCAAACTACAAGCTTTGAATTTGGAAGTTCAAAAGTGTCCATATCCTGGTAGCCTGTCGGGTTTGATCCTGTTGGTTCGCCTACAATTTTAGCGTTCAGCAATTCACGAAAAAGTGCTGTATTGCTGGTTGCTGCCGAAAATGTTACGTTGTCGCACAAAACATACACACCCGATTTCCAGTCAACAGGATCGGCCAGGTTTAACGCGTTAGCCAATACCAGTCCGACATACAAATCGCCGCCACCGTTGTTGCGCATGTCGATCACCAGCTGGCGAATGTTATTCTGAAAAATGTAAGCGACGATTTCTTCGCTTATTTTCATCATTTCTTCAAATGCAGGGTAGCTCTCAAAATGAATGTAAAGTGCATCGGTACCTTCTATCGGAGCGTACCAAAAATGTTCAAATTCCGGATTCCCGGGGACCTGAATTTCAGGCGCCCCAATACTTATTTCACTGAATACTTCTTCGTTTTCTGCTTCGCTTAAAGCAGTAAAAGATCTGGTTGTCTGAACGCAGTATTCATCCTCAAATCGAAATGTGCCCGACGTTTTGTTCCCGCAAATCCCCAGCCCAAACAACACTTCCGAACTTGTGATATACTGTGCCGTGCGGATTATTTTCGAATATTCATTTTCAACAAACTGTGCTACATTCTCCACCTTGCCAACCACTTCCTGCATACCAAGCTCATCAATACCGGTAAGTTTCATTCCCAGCAAATCGCTATCATTTTTACAAACTTTCACCACCTTCCAGTCGCCGTTAAAGTTCTTAAGTTCAATCGGATAATTATGCGTCTCCTGATTTCGTAATGAAATAGCAGTGTGCCCATCCCCGATCTTTCGGGTCAGTCGCATTAAGTCGATTATCGTTTCCAGGTCCGATTTTTCACCGAGCGTTGCTTTTATCTGTTCAAGTGCTGCATTAAAATCTGTTTTACTGATCTTGTTAAACCCATTGATGTGTTTTTGCTCCAATCCCCTTTTATAGATTTGAAGGTCATCGAGCCAGGCATCGTTGCTTAGCTCCTGCGAAAAAGCGTTCAGTGAGAAAATTAACAATGCAAGAAAAGAAAATATTGATTTCATTTTTTACTCATTAAGCATTTGACGAAGTTCATCCACATCGGTTCCGGTAAGTATTTTCACCGAACGGGTTATTTTTTCGAGGTCCCAATCCCACCATTTCAGCTGCAACAGAATCTCGATCTGTTCATCCGAAAAACGTTTCCGTATTATTTTTGCAGGATTTCCACCAACAATCGTATAAGGCTCAACATCTTTGGTAACCGTAGTATTGGTCGAAATAATCGCTCCATCGCCCACCTTTACCCCCGGCATTATCACCGCATTATGACCGATCCATACATCGTTTCCTATTTTCGTATCACCTTTGTAAGGATAAGTTTTCCCCTCCATCGCACTGGCCCAGTCGCCGCCAAAAATTGAAAAGGGAAACGCAGAGAGTGAATCCGTCAGATGATTGCCACCATTCATAATAAAAGTAGCCCCGGAAGCGATCATGCAAAATTTCCCGATGATGAGTTTATCGCCCACAAAATCGAAATGATATTTCACATTCTTTTCGAAATTTCGGACATCTTCAAAATCATCGTAATACGTGTAATCGCCAACAATGATGTTGGGATTGGTAATAATGTTTTTCAGAAAACAGAGTCGATCGTGATGCGGAAGCGGGAAAGTGGTGTTGCTATCGGGAATATTCATTTTTCGTCTAAATTTTATTCGTCGTTTAAGATACAAGAATTCGAATTTATAAAATGTTTCAATTCAGCCGAAAAAATCAGATTCACGGTTTTATTCATTTACCGAAAGTGTCGGTTTTGAAATCTGAAAAACTCATTGGGAAAAACGTCACGCAAAATGATACAAATAAACCACCGGCTAAACTGCATGTTCATTAGCTTTGTACACAAATCAATGAACAGATGAAACAACTACTTCCACTACTATTTATTGCTGTATTCCTGGGTTGTAATACACCAAAAACCGAGGACACAAAAGAATTATATTGGGCTACCCAATTTGCCGATGCCGTTATGCACCGCGCCGACAGCCTTATTTATTATCATCGCGAAAAACCCAAGTATGAATATGATTATGCATTTTTGGGCGATGCCATTTATAAATTAAAGGATATCGATCCGAAATATGGCCGGTACATGAAAGACTATATCGACTATTTTTTGCATGATGATGGCTCGATCAGCGGACAAAAGCACAGCGATTTTAACATCGACCGGGTACGACCGGGAAACAGTATGATCACCTTGTTCGAAGATTACGGCGATGAAAAGTACAAGCTTGGAATTGAAACTTTGGTGCACCAAATGGAAGAACAGCCCCGCACTAATTCAGGAGGATTTTGGCACAAAACAATATATCCTTACCAGATGTGGCTCGACGGTTTGTACATGGCGTCTCCATTTTTAACACGCTATGCTGCAGATTTCGATCAGCCCAAATGGTTCGATGAAGTGACCTTTCAGTTGCAGGAAGTGTACAAACACACCCTTGATCCGGCGACAGGTTTGGTTTATCACGCCTGGGATGAAAGCAAACAACAGCGCTGGTCTCAGCCGGAAACCGGGCAGTCGAAACATTTTTGGAGTCGTGGAACAGGATGGTACATGATGGCGCTGGTTGATGTATTAGACTACCTGCCCGAAGATCACCCGGATCGCGATGCTTTGATAAAAATCCTTAACAAACTCAGTGCCTCCATCATGAAAGTTCAGGACAAAGAAACAGGATTATGGTACCAGGTGCTTGATATGGGTGGAAGAGAAGGCAACTACATTGAAGCCTCCGGTTCGGCCATGTTTGTTTATGCCTTTGCCAAAAGTGCTAAAATGGGTGTGCTCGACCAGAAATACCTTGATATCGCCAACACAGCATTCGACAATATGATTGAACATCTTGTAGTAGAAGGAAACGACGGATATCCAACCCTCACACAAACTTGCGGAGCATGCGGTTTAGGAGGTAATCCTTATCGCGAAGCCGATTACAATTATTATATTTCGGAAAAAATTGTAGATAACGACCAAAAAGGAGTTGCACCACTCATTATGGCCGCAATTGAATTAAACAAATAACCACAATCTTATGAAAAATATTGCAATCGTATTTATCGTTTTGGCATTTCTTGCCGCAGCATGTTCAAATCAAAAAGCGAAAAAAGAAACAAAATCAGCAGTTGAAGAAAGTACTCAAAAAACCCAGGCCTATCTCGGCTTAAAAGAAGGAGGTGAGTGGGTTTGGGTCACCAAAAGCAGTGGAAAAGAACAATGGGAATACCAAGGAGGTAAATTTAAATCGGTCGATCAAATCATCGTGGATGAGAAACACACCGACCACTCTTTCGATATTCAATTTGAAGGTCCTGGTTGGGAATCAGATAAAATAGGCTACCGGCTTTACCTCGACTGGCGCAATGCCATCGATATTTTCGGGAAGAAAACGGATACCCTGGTCCTGCAAAATGTTGGGCGCGACGGATTTGATTCGTACCACGAAATCTCGGGTTGGGGTGTTGACGTGTTGAAAGTAGGCGAATCGCTGGGAATGGGTTCGCTGGCATTCTGGGATGGTGAAAAGGCAGTCCGGGTTGAAAAGACCGACGGATTGAAATCTTCCGTTGAGAACAGCCCTGAAAAATCAACCGTAATCGTGGATTATCCGGGATGGGAAATAAATAACATCAAAACCGATTTACATACCAATCTCGAAATTGAGCCGGGAAGTTACCTGACAAAATATACCGCTAAATTATCGGAAGAATTACCTAACTTGGCCACCGGTATTGTTATTCATCCTGAAACAGAAAAAGCTATTTTTGATGACATTAAACCCGGCTGGACCTGCCTGGCTACTTTCGGGAAACAAACACTTCAAAACGATTTGTTGGGTATGTGTGTGTTTGTTAAAACTGACCAGCTGATCGAAGAAGCCAACGACGGCTTGAGTCATGTTTTGGTTGTAAAGCCTGAAAATAAAGAACTCACTTATTATTTTGGAGCCGCCTGGCAACAGGATGCTTCGGGCGTTATGAGCATGGACGATTTTAAAGCCTTGTTGAAGGAACAATCCAGATTCATAAAATAAAAGCATGATAAGAACTGTTGCGGTAATTCTCTGTCTTCTTCCCCTGTTTGGTTTTGCCCAGGAGTATAAGGCCGATTTTCCACGCGACACCTCTTTTAATGTACATGATACTTACCTGAAAGAACGAAAATATTACCCCTTTATCAAAGCGGTCAAGGAATTCAGCATTTCCGGAATTGCAGATAAAAGAAATGTGGTGTATTATTCGTTTGGTGAGAGGAAGTTGCATGCCGATGTCTTTTATCCGGTAGAATCAATACAAAAATATCCGGGTGTGATTTTAATTCATGGTGGTGGTTGGGCATCGGGTGACAAATCGCACCTTGTTCCGATGGCACAAAAGCTTGCCGAACATGGTTTTGTTGCAGCCACTGTTGAATACCGTTTGTCGTCGGAAGCACTTTATCCGGCCGGCGTTATCGACCTGAAGACGGCCATAAAATGGCTAAAACTAAATGCTGCCGACTTTAACCTCGACTCCTCCAAAGTTGCTGTATTGGGTACTTCGGCCGGAGCCACGCTGGCCAGTTTGCTGGCAACAACAGGAGGCAAAGGTGTTTTACCTTCACACCAGCTTAATGAAAATGCAAGCGACCGCGTTCAAGCTCTTGTAAATATTGATGGCGTTACCGATTTCACCACACCATCGGAGAGTGCAAAAGATGAGGATCCGGCGAAACCTTCGGCAGGTGCCCATTGGTTCGGAGCCACCTACAAACAAAAACCGGAACTTTGGCAAGAAGCCTCAGCCGTAAATTATGTCGATGCAAAAACTCCACCGACTATTTTCATCAACAGTAAAAATGCACGTTTTCACGCCGGCCGTGGCGATTTCCTCAAAGTACTCGACCAAAACAATATTTACAACGAAGTTTACACCATCCCGCGTACACCGCACCCGTTCTGGTTGTTTTATCCCTGGTTCGATGAAACCTGGCCCAAAGTCGTAGATTTTCTGAACTACGTTTTCAAAGAAGAATAAATATCGGTGAAAAACGTTTGCGACACCGGTTAATTTCTGTTACAAATGAACAGACAAATAAGAATAAAAATATTTCTGATATTTACAGTCCTCTTATTCTCAAAGCTTTCTGTCCAGGCGCAGGAAGTGACAATAGAAGAAGCAGAAGGATGGCTTGAATCGGTCTGGGTGAAATGTGGCAGGCTGTTGAAGGAGCTGATAGCTACAATGTTTATATCACCGGAGAAGGCATTACCAACCAACAAATCGATGGCCCGATGATCCGCGACTATGGCAGCTATTTTCGAGCCGATGTGTTGGGACTGGCACCGGGAAGTTACACTTTGAAGGTGGTACCGGTAATTTCGGGTATGGAAGCCGTGGGAACAGAAACTTCAGTATTGAATGTTTCTACCCACGACCGAACGGGTTTTGCATTTAATGGAGTAAAGATCCCGGGCGCTTACAAAGCCGATGGAACGCCCAAAGAAAATGCCGTGATTTTGTACATCACCCAAAACACAAAGAACACGGTTTCTTTGGATGTAACAGGCGCGAATACCCATCCTTGTGTAGGTTTGCAATCGATTCTTGAAGGATTCAAAAAAGGGAAGGACAACCGACCACTGATCGTTCGGTTGATCGGGCAGATCACCGATCCGGAATACCTGGATAAAGGTGATATCGTGATTGAAAACGACAACAATGCATCAAGTTACATCACATTCGAAGGTGTGGGCGACGATGCTATTGCGGACGGCTGGGGAATCCGGGTGAAAAATGCATCAAATATTGAAATTCGGAACATCGGATTCATGAACACCGACAGCGACGAAGGCGACGATATTGGACTCCAACAAAATAATGATCACATCTGGGTGCACCATTGCGATTTCTTTTATGGCAATGCAGGCAGCGATTCCGATCAGGCAAAAGGCGATGGCGCACTCGACTGTAAAAGATCAACTTACGTAACTTTCTCTTACAATCATTTTTGGGATACCGGAAAAAGTAATCTGCTAGGACTGAGTGAGGACACCACTGAAGGACTTTTTATCACATATCACCACAATTGGTACGACCATTCCGATTCGCGCCACCCGCGGGTCCGTTTTTATTCGGCACACGTTTACAACAATTATTACGATGGTATTGCCAAGTACGGAGTGGGCACAACAGAAGGATCATCGGTGTTTGTGGAAGCCAATTATTTCCGCAATTGTAAATACCCGATGCTGACTTCGATGCAGGGATCAGATGTTTTTGACGAAAAAACACAGTCGAACGATTATTCCGATATGCCGACCTTCTCGAAAGAAGACGGTGGAACCATTAAAGCCTGGAACAATTTCATGAGCGGGCAGCACCGGTTTGTGCCTTTTGGAGATGCCGAATACCCGAATCCTACGGTTGATTTTGATGCTTATGTAGCCGCCAGCCGGAACGAAACGATTGATAGTTCGGTGAAATCGGCCTACGGTAGTAATACCTATAACAACTTCGACACCAACGCCGAGGTGATGTACAATTATACTCCCGATGAACCGGAAGCAGCCAAAGAAAAAGTAATGCTCTATGCCGGCCGGATGAACGGGGGCGACTTTCAATGGACATTTAATAATTCATTGGACGATGCATCGTATGATTTAAATACAGCCCTGAAGACTGCTCTTGTTAATTATCAGACCAGCCTGGTTGCAGTTATGGGTGACACAGTTAGTGTAGAAGATACTACCGGAAATGGCGGGTCGGGAGGTAGTGAAATTACCGGCGACATTGTTCATAATTTCACAGAATCGGGACTGGAAAGCGACTATTTCAATATAAGCGGAAATCTTTCCGATTCGAAAGGAACCGTTATATACGGCGGACTGACTTTGACCCAGTGTTTAAAGATTGAGTCGAGCACGCTTGTATCGTTTGCAACAAAGGATAAAGCAACATTAACTTTGGTTTTTAATGATGAGTTTACTGGCGATATTAAAATCAACGGAACCAGTTACAGCGCGACAAATGGGATTTTAATCCTGGCTATTTCTGCAGGCGACTATCAAATCACGCAGGATAACGTGGCAAATCTGTACCTGATAAGTCTTGAACTTGCAACCGGAATCCAAAGTAATACTATGTCAGAACCGATAGTGTTCCCAAATCCCGTAACTGACCGATTGACCATAAATACCACTTTCAGGATAAACAAGGTGGAGGTTTATAATATGAACGGTGGATTAATGAAACAAAGCAAAGGCGGCGCTAAAACCATGGATATGAGCAAACTGAACTCCGGGAGTTATTTACTAAAAATATTCACCGGTGAAGGAATATTCACGCAAAAAGTAATCAAGAAATAACTAATTAATGGCAATGGATTTTTATCTGCGAAAACAAATGAGCCGTGAAGAACATCACGGCTCATTTGTTTTTGGATGATAACTTTAGAATATTACTATTTTCTTAGTAAAGATCTGTTGTTGCTCGTCTTGAACGCGTAAAATATAAATCCCGTTCTTCAGTGCATCAACCGGAACATCCACAGATGAATGATGTAAGCTTTTTTGAATTAGCAGTTTCCCGGAAATATCATAAAACTCAATATTCTTAAGTTCTTTTGAATGCTCAATTACAACTTTTTTTGCAAGGCCGTTATAATAGGCTTTCAGCAACAACGATGATACAGAAATTGTTGGAGCAGATGTTATTGCATTTTCATTTTGGCTGGACGTAATATCGGCTACTAATGAATTAATGTAAACCTCAACATTCGGATAAACACCATCAACAGATTTAAGCTGAGCATCGTCGGGATTACCCGGATTCAATCCATTTTCAGTTTCCCAATCGTCGGGCATTCCATCGTTATCGCTGTCTAAAGGCGTGTCACCGGTTTTTAGTATCGGCCAGCCACCAACTGCATCCTGTGTATCGATCAGACCATTAGTACTTCCGCTTCCTCCATCGGGAAAAGTTACCGTTCCATTCCTGGCTTCGTTTGTAATTCGCATATCAATCGAATCCTGCCCCAAACTTGCTCCGGCATGTGCAAGCACCTTCTCGAAAGTAACTTCTGCTGTATGTGTGGTGACTTCTCCTTTTTCGTAGGCAGTTTCCGATTTTATATCAACCTGAGTAATACCATAGGTTGAAAACGAGGAGTGCATATTTACACCTTTCCAGTTGTCGCTGGTAACTGAAGAACTGGCAGTTACATGGTTTCCGTCGATGTAAAAAATGCCATAAGTTCCTGCGGGTTGAGCATTATTTCCGTTATCGGGATAAGGCTGAATAATTCTTGAGCGGTTTGAAGATGCCGGCCCTGCTTTGTAGTAGTTATTTACCAGATTATAATGCCCGCCTTCCGCGGCATAAGCACTGTTCCCGCCCCAGTTGTAAATCACATTGTTCCTGAAATCAACGAGCTCATCTTCGGGCCGGTTGGAATAACGGCTTCCGCAAAAACGTGGATTCCTGCTGTCGTGATGCGCCAGAAGGTTATGATGAAAAGAAGCTCCCCTTCCTCCCCAAATTCCACCATATCCATGATTTCCTTTTGCGTGCACCGAATTGCGCAGGCTCTCAGATAAAATGCTCCACTGGAGCGTAAACTTTTCGTTATCGTAAAACGATGCACACTCATCGATCGACCAACTCATGGAACAATGGTCAATTATAATGTCATTGTGACGGCGTCCCCAAAAAGCGTCGAATGAATCATCGGCATCAGTTGCTCTATCTCCCAGACGAAAACGCATGTAACGAATAATTACGTTATCGGCGTCAACAACTACCGGATAATCGCGCAGGGTTATTCCATCTCCGGGAGCGGTCTGTCCAGCAATGGTTATGTTGTCGTTTTTAATTGTGAGCTTTGATCTTAATTTAATGGTGCCTGTAACCTTGAACAACACAATTCGGGCACCTGAGTGATTAACGGCATAGCGCAGACTCCCTTCACTAGTATTATCTTCAAGTGTGGTCACATAAAAAACTCTTCCTCCACGACCTCCTGTCGTATATTTCCCAAATCCCTCAGCTCCCGGGAATGCCGGTACAGCTTTGTCCTGTGCGATGCCTGAAAAAATGGTAGTAATTACCAGCATCAGGCCATAGATAATTTTTCTGTTCACTTTAAATGATTATAAATTAAAAAATTGGTTTTAATCCCTCCCATTTTACCTTCCAGTCGTCGGGAATACCCGGGTTCCGGTTGGTATTTCCTTCGTATCCGGCACACATCATCGCTACAGCGGTTAATAAGCCGCCATTTCCGGGAAGATATATCCTCAGCCGATCGCTCTGAAAATTGTGCCCGTTTTTAAGGTAAGTATTTTTTGTAACGTCCTTCAATAACAAGTCCAATGCTTTTTCCGGTTTTCCCAAACGTACAGCACTCATTGCCGCCATTGGATAATCCCAGCCCCACGTACTTTCCCAATTCCAGTTCTTTTCGATGTAATCAAAGGTATTCGCCATCAATCCTGTATCGATTCCAACGGTTTCCGGCATGATCCCAAACGCTCCGAGGACCATGGGATGATCAGAATAATATCTCGTGTTCTCGTAAGAGTCAGGCGCACTTTCGGCGGCAAGATATAATCCGTTTTTGTGTTCAAATCCGGATAAACTATCGATTACTGCCTGCCATTTGGAATTAACGGGTTTTCCCAATCGTGTCTGCCATTTTTGTGCGGTAGATAATCCCCAGTACCAGTAGGCCAGTTCGAAAGGTGGATTGATCGTTACTTCCCGCTCCAAGCTTTCCTGGGCAGGGATCAAAGGTGCCCCCAGTATATATCGATCGTTTTTTGCATCCCAACGTGCAAAGTCGGCCATAAAATCGGCGGTTGCTTTAACCAACTTTTCATATTTTTGAAGCGTTTGCTTATCAGGATTTTGACGGTAGCACAATTCGGCGTAGTAAATAGGATGCGGCTGTTGCCAGATTAAAAATTCCCCGACACTCGAAGGGCTGTCATCGCCATTTCGGTCGGTCATTTTAGGCCATCGAACTCCATCATAGCCCTGAATTTCAGCTTTAATTTTTGCCTTGGATAAAATATCGGAGTAGTAACCCAGGCTTTTCTCCAGCAGATCGGTTCGATTCCAGTAAGCAAAATGCACACCATGCCACCAGTGCATTTCAAGATGCGGTTTTCCGTACCAGCTGTTGTAAGTTAATCCGGTTTCCTGTGGCGGGAAATTTCCGGCACACTGAACCCGGGTCAGATATTGTGAAAGCACGATACGACGCTCAAGTTCGAAGGCCCGAGGATCGTTAATTTCTGAGAAATCGACTGCTCCACCACTTTTCCAGAATTGCTCCCAGCCATTTGCAGATGACAGTTTTATCGCTTTGAATTGATTGTTGCTTAAGAAATCATTTTCCGGATTGAACTCGACCGAAGCAGAAAATTCCCGGGTTCCTTTTTCAGGAAACAGAACAAATTCATGTTGCTTTTTCTCTGTCAGTTGAGCATTCCCTTCCCATTCAACGCGAATAAAGTACGTGGTTGTATCAATCGTGTGCAATAAGACAACACTGTTCTGATCTTGATTTATAATTTCAGAATGGTGGAACGAATTTTTGTTCCAGTCGCAGGCATCTCCGCCCCAATTTGCAGTTGGAAATGGCAAACGTAATTTGATTCCGATCTCGCCCTTCACTATTTTTCCCGAATTCACATACACGGAAACCACATCTTTTTCGAAGTGTGAACAGGTTTCAACCTCAACCGGCTTGTTTTCGATCTCAAAAGAAGAATTGATCACACCGCTCCACAAATCCAGTTTTTGTTTGATGTTTTTGATATCGCTGGGATTGACCTCAGAACCATCTGACTTGTGGAAATCGAATCCGAGAACACCCAAATGTAAGCGATGAGGATTCATCCTGAAATAGTTGGCCGCATCCTGTTTTCGCCCGGATTCTCTTGGCTGAATGGCGTAAGGAACTTCCCGGCCTTCTACCTGATAGTACTTATAAGCTTCGTCGAGGCGATAGTTTTCGGTATTCGGGAAACTGTGCCAGCCCCAATCCGACATGGTTCCCAGCGGCACTCCAGCGCTGTACATTTCAGGAAAAGTCTGTAGCCCGGTAGCATCAACTGTAAATGCAAATTTTCCGTTTCCAACCGTAAGCGATGAAAGCGTATCGAAAGATACATTTTCAACATTATGCCGTGTAACCAAAGCATAACGGTCGATCTTCCCTGACTTACTTTTATTGAATGAACATGCTACAAGCAAAGTAAAAGAGAACAATGCCAGCACGAAGTGTATTTTTTTTGTGCCGCCCATTCTACTTGTTTAAATAGATTTGAACCCAGTCTCCCAAAATTCGGGTTTTGGTATACTTTTTTGCCTCACCCTTTTTTAACTGATGCGACCAGGAGGCACGATCTGTGTTATTGGCACCGGGGCCTGAATTGTTGTATTCGGCATAAAAAGTGGTCGATTTATCATCGGCATTACTCCATTCTTTCCATGCTTCGGGAGCAATATGACTGCCCAATTCACAATTCATAAAAACCGTTTTAGCGAAAGGTCGCCACGGACGCCCGAGATAAACTTTGGTCACTCCTTCTTTCGCTTCCAGCTTGCAGTTCATAAAAACAAAACCAAAGGCTTTGCCCTGATTTGTACTGGCTGCGGTAATGTAGGAATCTCTTCTACTAACGATCGTACAATGATTGAAAACAACTGTTGCCGAGCCAAAAATAAAATCGGTGGTTCCTTCTATGGTGCAATTTCCAAAATACTGTTTGCTGTTTTCCCCTGTCAGATACATGGTGTCCTGATTTCCCAGAAATTTGCAATTTATAAAGCTGCAACGATTGCCTTCCAAATGCAAAGCTACAGCCTGCCCAACCGGACCGGCGGTGTTTTCAATCGTCAGGTTTTTGGCGTAAAAATCAACGGCTTCGACCTTTAAAGTATAGGTAAAAAAAGTACTGTTCCGGCCACGGTCGATCTTCTTAAAATAATCGTCCCACGAAATGATGGTCTTCCCGGCATCTTCGCCAATCAGTGACAATTTGTTGTTCCACGAAGGCACTCTCACTTTTTCGCGGTAAGTCCCGTTTTTAATGTAAATCGTGATGCGTTTGTCGGGGAAAGCCTTGGTGGCGTTGATGGCAGACTGAATAGATGTAAAATCGCCCGTTCCGTCCTGCGCGACAGTCATTTCATATTGCACTCCGCTTTGCGCCAACAGGTTATTCAAAATAAACAAACACCCCAGAAAAAAGAATATTTTCTTCATCATCGAGCCATTATTCTATTTCTATTCTCTTTGAGAAATCAAGTTTGAGCCTTATACATTCTTTCAAAGCCAATTTGGCCACTTCGGCTGCTCCTTTTTCCGATAAATGTGTATCATCCTGTCGTCCTTCAGGGAAACGCTCTGTTGGTTCTGTCCACAAATACATGTTTTTGGAAGATGCGTCGCCCATCTGGTTCACCCAGTCTTCAGTTAATTTCTGAAGATCGATAAGCGGGACATTCAATTCTTCTGCTACCTTACGTGTGGCCGGCGGGTAATCGCCATGCGTATCTTTCAAGGTTCCGTCTTCATCAAACCTTCTTCGCACAATAGATGTAAACAAAATTGGTTCAGCCCCTTTCTCACGGGCTTCGTTCACAAACTTTTCAAGGTTTTCGGAGTAAGTTCCAAACGGCGTTGTATACCGTGTGGAATCGTATTCTTTTTCATCGTTGTGCCCGAACTGAATAAAAAGCACATCGCCCTGCTGAATGCTGTCGAGTACTACCTGCCAGCGCCCCTCGTCGATAAAGCTTTTCGAACTTCGTCCATTCCGGGCATGATTATGCACAGTTACCGTTTCATCGAAATAATTGCCAAGTACCTGACACCAGCCGGTCTCAGGATAAACTTCGGCTTTTTTGTTGGCCATGGTAGAGTCGCCAATGCAATAAATATTCAACGTTTGATTTTCCTGGCAAGCACTTAAAAGAAATATAACTGAAAGAAAAAACAGTAAATGATAATTCAATACATTTCGCATTTTACTCTATTTCAATTTAATGGTTGTTCTATCTACTTCACCGTCAATAGCGACAAACGGCGAGAAATCGATTTGATCTGTACTTGTTATTGAGAAATCAGCCGATTTACTCCCGAGAAGAATGATATCATCGCCACCGTCAAAATCGAATTTTAAATTCTTGATGTCCACATCCTTAACATTATACATGGTAATAGCATTTCCGTTTTTTGTATCGAGATGAACATTCTCCATCTGCACGCCGGTTACATCGACAATGACAAATCCCACATCGGCGGACAGCAGCATATTACTCAGCTTCACATTCTCGAGGTTCATCTCGGGAAGTCCCTGCAGCAATACTGCCTGGTGGGCCCCCTGTACGATAACATCAGAAATTTCAATATCTTTAAACTGCGGAGTTTCTTCGCTTACCGGTTCCGGTTTCGACATGCTCTGTGAATCCCCATCAGCCAGCATTTCCGAAGCCGATTTTCCACCATAATACAGGTTAAACGAAATGGCAAAAGTTGGAATGTCTTTCATTTGAATACCTGAAATGTAGATGTCCTCAACAACACCGCCGCGACCTCGGTTACTTTTAAAACGCAGCCCCACGTCGGTACCGATAAAAGTACAATTTGAAACGTGCATATTTTTTACGCCTCCCGACATTTCGCTCCCAACGGTAACACCTCCGTGCCCGTGATAAACAATGTTATTTCTGATCACCAGATTTTTACAGGGGATGCCTCTTTCGCGTCCGTCTTCATTTTTTCCCGATTTGATGCAAATGGCATCGTCGCCTACATCGAAGTTGCAATTTTCAACAAGAACATTTGTACATGACTCAATATCCAATCCATCGCCATTCTGCGAATACCACGGATTTCTAACGGTTACATTGCGAACAATCAAATCTTCGACGATCAGCGGGTGCAAACACCATGCAGGTGAATTCTGAAAAGTTGGTCCGTCGAGCAGAACACGCTTACTGTTTTGAATGCTCATCATTACAGGACGCAGGAAGTCTTTGATCGCCATAAAATCTTCTTTCGTTCTGAGGTCGGAACGTACATTCTGATCGCCGGGACCCGATGCCGCTTCTAGATATTGCTCAGAAGGATACCATTCGTCGCCATCTTCGTTAACCACACCGCCCGACTTTACCAGTTTCTTCCACTGCGATTCGGTCAGCTTTTCTTTCTTTACAAAACGCCAGGCATCACCCGAACCATCCCAAACTCCCTGGCCGGTAAATGCGACATCCTCGAGATTTACTCCGTAAATGGGCGACATGCATCGCCAGGTGTTCAAGCCTTCGAAACTGGTCTCTACCAGTGGATACAAATCTTTATCCTCGGAAAAAACAATGAGTGCTCCGGCTACGGCATGCAGTTCAAGATTACTCTTCAGCGTTATAGGACCGGTTAGCCAAATTCCCTGTGGAATGATCACTTTTCCGCCGCCGTTCCTGGTAACAGCTTCGATGGCATCGGCAAAGGCTTGCGTATTGAGTACCTTCCCCCCGTTTACCGCTCCAAATTCGGTTATTGATACGGAATAGTCAGGAATATCCGGTTCCGAAATGGCAGGCATTTCAAACTCAATTCCATCAAAAATGACGGTTTTATCCTGCTCGGGAGTGCTGCTGACAGTGCACGAAGTGCCAATAATTATCAGTAATAAAATTAATTTTGAATAAAGTAGCTTTATCATTTTTTATTGTGTTTTATTCGTTCAATGACCATTTAATCTCTGCAATCCAATCTCCAAGAACATTTTCGGCTGTATATCTCCGGGCCCCATTCTCGCTCAACTGATGCGCCCATTTTACACGTTCATCCGTTTTCGATCCGGGACCGTAATTTTTATACTCGGCAAAATAGGCTGTCTTTTCGTTGTTCTCATCGCCCCAGTTGTGCCATCCTTCGGGCTTGATCTGATTTCCCATTTCGCACTTTACAAAAACCGATTTCCCGTAAGGTCGCCACGGACGACCCAGATAAAATGAGGCTTCCGGCGCATTTCCTGTGATTTTGCAATTCAGAAATACAAAACCAAATTCGGTATTCTCCAGAGTCGATGGTGCTGTAATGTAACCCTGATCTTTGCAAAAGATGGTACAATCTTCGAATACAGCTGTGGACCAGCCAAAAATAAAATCGACCGTTCCTTCTATGTAGCAGTTCCTGTAATACTGACGGCTGTTATCTCCATGTGGATAAAGCGTATCCTGGTTCCCTAGGAAGCGACAATTTTTAAATGCCACGCGATCGCCATCAATACGAACCGCTACTGCCTGGCCAACCGGTCCGGCAGAGTTTTCGAAAGTGATATTCTCGGCCTGAAAACCATTTCCAAAAATGTAAAATGAAGTAGATCCGGTAGTACCCATTTCTTCCCCAAATCGATTCTTTTTCGAGGCAAAATCGTCGTAGGAAAGTATGGTTTTATCCAGATTTTCGCCAAGAAAGGTAACGTTGGTTTTACTGGCTGCCAGCACTAGTTTTTCTTTGTAGGTCCCTTCTTTTATAAAAATTACAGTTCTGTTTTTTCTGAAATCGGGCACAGCATCAATCGCTTCCTGAACGGTGATAAAATCGCCACTTCCATCTTTTGCCACCACAAAATCGGATGCAAAACCTAGCGTACACGACCAAATTATCAGGATCAATATGATTAGCCGATTCTTCTTCATACTTTATTTACTCATTCTGAACCAGTGGATATCAACGGTTCCTGAATCGTTTGTAGTTCCTTCGCACAAAGCAAAATATCCTATTTTGGCGCCAATCCATCGTCCCGGTTTGGCTTCAAATTCGCTGGCTACTTCTTTGAATTTCTTTCCATCGATACTGTAACTAAAACTGCAAATGGCACCTTTTTCTACTTCTACCCTGAAATAAATAGCACCACCTTCAAAATCTTCAACATGCAGTTCTTCTTCCGATCCGCCCGTGCGCGCGTTTTTGCACCGAACAACACGAATCACCATTTTCTCTTCCAGTTGGCGGATTGAGATGTACTGATAATCTTCGCCCATGACCACAAACCCGGCTTCTTCATTCGGTGTTCTTGCACCGAAATTAAGTTTTGTGGTTGCCGTAAATTCTTCAGCGGGAAACTTTTGCAGTAACAAATTAGGCACTTCCCATAGTCCTTCAACGCCTTCGGGTCGGACAATGCAGTTTAGCCGATAAAAACCGAGATTGCCCGAGGGAAATCCGTATGAGATGTGTGGATTTGCATGCCACTGCCATTGTAGTCCCAAACTGCTTCCGTTAAATTCATCGCTTTCAGGAGGAGTAACAATCGGGTAAGTTTGTCCAACATCTGGCTTTTTAAACATCGAAACCGGTTCTCCAATTCCATCGCCGTCGTTATCAATACCAATTACCGGCCAACTGTTTTCCCATTTCATGGGGTTTAAATGAACAACACGTCCATAAGCTTCCTTGTCCTGAAAATGGATGAACCAGTGTTCACCCGACGGAGTTTTTACCCAGGCGCCCTGATGTGGGCCGTTAATATCGGTATCGCCCTGAGCCATTACCGTTTTTATTTCGTACGGCCCGTAAATATTTTTTGATCGAAGCACTGTTTGCCAGCCCGCTGAAACGCCTCCGGCCGGTGCAAAAATGTAATAATACCCGTTGTCTTTGTAAAACTTGGGGCCTTCAATCGTCGGGTGTTCATCGTGTCCGTCAAATACCATTACATCCTCTCCGATCACTTGCGTACCATCGCTGCTCAATTCGTTCACGATCAGGACACTTTTTATACGTGCCCGGCTACCGGCAAAAGCGTGCGTCAAATACACTTTACCGTCATCGTCCCAAAGCGGCGACGGGTCGATCAAACCTTTACCGCCTTTTACCAGAACCGGTTCCGACCAGGGACCGGCAGCTTGTTTGGCTTTAATCATATAAATTCCAAAATCGGGGTCGGGGTAGTAAATGTAAAATTCGTAGTTGTGGTAACGGATGCAGGGTGCCCAAACACCGTTACCATGCTGCGGAATACTGAATACATCCTCGGGAATGATAGGATCGAGCGCATAAGTGACCAACTCCCAGTTAACCAGATCTTTTGAATGCAGAATTGGCAATCCCGGGCTACAATTAAATGATGAAGCTGTCAGGTAATAATCGTTGCCAACACGCACCACATCGGGGTCGGAATAATCGGCATGAATAATTGGATTTTTGTAGGTCCCGTCGCCATTATCAGCTACCCAACCATTAGAAATATAGGTTTGCGAAAAGGCTTGCAAGGCAATCAACAAAACAGCTGCAAGTGCATAAATACATTTTTTATAGGTTCGATAGTTCTTCATCCTGTTTCCGCGGAATTACTGATTTACCAAAGCATTGATATATACTTCAAGATTGGTATATGATTTATCGATATTATACCCGTTATTGTCTTTCTTTTGAGGATTGAGTTGGTGTTTCTCTTCCCATGAGTCGGGCATTCCATCATTGTCCGAATCGGTTGGTGGTACTGTCGATTTTAGTTCGGGCCAGCCGCCTACATCTTTTGGCGAATCGATTATTCCCAGACCACCTCCTCCGTAAGAAGCCCCAAATTTTTCGACACCTGATGCTGCTTCTTCAATAATACGCTTGTCCACATCGTCGCGCACAAAATTAGCGCCCGCTGATTTTAACACCTGCTGATAAGCGGTTTCTGCATCGCTTGTATTTACAGCCGCATGCTCAATCGGCGTATCCAAACGCGAATATTTCTTGGTTTTCTCATTCACTCCTTTACCCTGAACACCACCGTTCCAGTTATCGGCCGAAACCTGAGGATATCCTTCCACCACGTTTCCGTCGATATAAAACCAACCAGCACCGAGAGTATCGGTATTGTAGTTTTCGTTGAAAAATGTTTGAGTCAGGTTGAGTATCCTGTCGCGCACATCTTTTTTGGTTGCCGGGCCGGGTTTGTAATAATTGTTCACCATGTTGTAATATCCCTCTTCGCCACCATACGCGCTGTTGAATCCCCAGTTGTAAATCACATTATTTCTGAAATCAGTTTTCTCCGATTCGGGGTTATTCGAATAACGCGAACCGCAAAACCTTGGATTTCGGCTGCTATGATCAGAAATCAGATTATGGTGAAACGAAGCATTTAATCCGCCCCAGATTCCACCGTAGCCATGAGTTCCTTTATGGTGATAGGAGTCGTACATGCTTTCGCTGAGGATGCACCATTGCAGCGTAAAATTTTCGTTATCGTAGAATGAGGCCACTTCATCGTCGGCCCAGCTTAAACTGCAATGATCGATAATAATATCTTTTCGGCGCAGTCCGTAAATGGCATCATTCTCATCCTGAGCTTTATCGCCCGGACGTACCCGAATGTAACGGATAATTACATTGTCAGCATCCACGCGTATGCCGTAGTTTTTCAGACAAATACCATCTCCGGGAGCTGTTTGTCCGGCAATGGTGAGATGGCCGTTTTTAATGTGGATCGTTTTTTCGAGTTCTATGTTTCCCGATACACGAAAGATAATGGTACGTGGTCCTTCTGCTTCAATTGCTTTTCGGAAACTTCCCTTGCCTTTGTTATTCAGATTATCAACAAAAATCACCTTTCCTCCGCGCCCGCCGGTAACGTACATTCCGCCACCTTCGGCACCCGGGAATGCAGGTGTTTGTGCCATGGTAAAACCAACTGAAAAACTAAAAAACAAAAAAATTAAAAGCCTCATGAATCAATTTTTTATCGGAAAAACTGAGTTAAACCCGGGGTACATCAATATGTACCCCGGGTTCTAACTAACTAACTAACTATGTAAATAACTTAAATACTTAAGTTCTCTATTTCCATCTTGGATCTCCGGCATCAACTGTCGTACTGCTAAACGAGTAATCAACATTATCCGGATCGCTCCATAAATCGGTAGAACTTAATTCAAGAGGTATCAACTGATCAACAATTGACGATCCTGAATTAACAAAATCGGTAGTGGCATATGAATTTGTAATTGTCACTGTCACATCGTCGGCAGGACGAATACCACTGATCGAAGGATCGTCGCCATATGAAGTATTTCCAAAAATACAGTTCTTCACTTCAACACCTTCGGTAATTACTGCATCGCGGATATCCATTATATACCTGCCCGAACTGAAAGGTGTTTTATTGAAGGTACAATTTTCAACAATAATACGCTGACAATCTGTTGGTTCGTCGTAACGGATAAAATGGCACATCAAGCTGTCGATTGTTGAATTTCTGATCTCAACAACCTTAACATTGGTATTGCCTTCGGTAGCGCAGAGTACTCCGTAACTGCCACTTGATCTTCCCATGTCGTGAATAATACAACCGTCGACCACATAATTACCAATAGTTTGATCGGCTCCACCTCTCAAGCGGACTATTTGACGACCGATGTTATACATTTTGCAATCGAAAAATTTAATTCCTCCAACATCACAAGGATCATTTTCGGCATCGAAAATACCGCGAACCTGATCGCTCGGATTTTGGTTGACATAGCCACTCATGAATAAGTTCTGGAATACAAGCGTATCCGCCGGAGTTAAACTTGATCCGATCTCGAAGAATTTCACGCCCTCAGTGATGTATACAAAGGGCATTTCTCCATCCAGGCCTTTTACTTTGATGCTCTTATCCAGCACCAATTCTCCAACAAAGGGATAAGTACCACCCTGGTCCAGAATGATCACATCTCCCGGGGAAGCACCTGTAATGGCAGCAGCAAGATCTTCACCCGAAGGTAAAAATACATCACCCTCCATCACATAACTCTGGAAACCTCTTACTTTGCCACTGTTCAGAATCTGAACCTGGTAAGCGGCATTCGGAAGATCGCTGATGTTTTTAACACCGGCGGCTTGTTCTTCAGCCGAAATATCATATGAAGTTTCGCCATCTGCCGAAATAAACGACAGCGAATTAACAGCTTTTCCGGGTACCCAGTTTACGGTAATTTCCCCTAAACCGGTCATTACAATATCGTAATTGTTAAAGATATTCTCAGGATCTGACTTAAAGGCCAGTGTTGCCCATTTCGATTCAGCAGTTTCTGCACTGGTTCCTTTTACCCTTGCTGAGTACTGGCTGTTTCCGGCCGGAAGTTCATAAACATAAGGAACTTCATCGGGTGTAACAGTGGCAGTATGAATTAAATTTCCAAACTGCAAACTGTCGTCACTGATCTCGAGCACATAAGTATCGATACCTTTATTTAATTTCCATTCCAACGAAACTGTGGTTTGATTACTAATTCTCGCCTCCAGTTCGAGTGGTGTAAACACCCTGTCGTATTGAAGTTCTTCAATAACGGGACTTATATCATCTTCACAGGCATTTATTGCAACTATTGCAAGCAAGCCGAGTAAGATTCGAATATATTTTATTGTTCTATTCATTTGTCTAATTTCTTAGTTTAAAACCAATGTTATTCAATAGGATCGTTGTTCAACATCCCGTTACTTGCATCGATGAAAACCTGCCAGATCGGCCAGAACTGGTTCTGGTCAGGATCGTTGGTATAGAGTGCCCCTATCTTCTCATCCTCGAGTTGAGAAGGAGTAGCCCAATTTTCGGAGAACGTATATTCAGTTGACATGTCCTCGGTTTCACCTCGCTCGAGCCCATAGAAATCAAGGGTTTCATTATCATCGAGTAAGTTGTAGTAAATGCGCTCAGGAACATCGGAATATTCACCACTTTGGTAACGCAGATCGTCCATTTTAACTTTTGCCTCATCCAATTTGGTTTTTAGCAGGTTCCAACGAATCAAGGCCTGTTTACGTTCCATTTCGCCACAGAATTCATAGGCCTGCTCATCAACAATGGCATTAAACATCGCCTCCTTACTACTTAAACCATTAACATAGGCATCTACTTTTTCTGACCAATCTTCCTGGTTAAATGCTCTTTGGCGAAGTTGTTTCAGGTACGGAGCAGCAGCTGAAGGTCCGTTCAGTTCATTTTCAATTTCTGCGGCCATCAATAAGATTTCGGCATAACGCATGTAAATCTTATTCAGTCCGTCATCGTTGGTTGAGGTTACTCTACGGTTCATCCATTCGTAGCGCCATTTCCCGAAATTCCAGGTATCGATTCCCATCAATTCCTGCTGAGCAGGATCTGACTGGCTCCAGTTGTAAGGCACACAAGTAATATCACGACGTGTGTCTTTAGCATCGTAATCGTAAAATACGTTTGGAAGCGGCCCGTACATTCCACCCCGCGGCTGACCGGTATACTGGTCTTTAGCCTGGTGCTCCACGCCGTAAGTATACAAGTGACGTCCACGACCGGGAGCAAATGGTATTTCCCAAAGTGATTCGGTACCTGCGGTAACATTTTCTTCGCAGTTTTTTCTCCAAACGGTTTCGAAAGAAGTTTCGAGTGATGCTGCACCGCTGTTAATTACGTCTTTACATTCCTGCAAGGCAATTGGATAAAGCGTGCTAACCGACAGTTCAGGATCAGAACTACGGCTGATCGAATTTCCGCGTTGAGCATATCCTGCTGCAACCAGACATAGTCGAGCACGCAATCCTTTTACAAAGGCTTTGTTAACCTGCTCTGTAGTAGCTGTCATTTCTGTTTCGCCCGGCCAGGCAACCAAAGTAGCAGCCTCTTCCAGGTCGGCAATCAAATGCTTGTAAATTTCATCGCGGTTAGTTTTGGGCAGGTAAATTGTTTCCGATGTAATCGGTTCGAACCTGTAAACGATATCTCCGTGTGCTTTAAGCAAATCGGCATAATAAATGCTGCGGAGTGTAATTGCTTCGCCCAAAAGTTGCCCCATTTCTGTTCCGGGCACAGGATTTCCATAAGTTCGTAATCCTCTGATGCAAATATTTGCACGTTCGATTCCTCTGTACAACATTGCCCAGTAAACATTATCCCTGTTCATGTCTGAGTTTGTTGTAGAATTCACGTATCTCGCTAAATCGCTTCGTGCATTGTCGGAGGTTGATGAGTTGTACCACTCGATATCGGTGTTTGAACCGTAATGAGTGAGAAACCTTCCCCGGTATGAGTTGGTTTGTCCCATTACCTCTTTGATGCCATCGATTGCTCCCTGTGCCAATTCAACGTTTGAAAAAATCAACGACTCATCCATTGTAGACTGAGTAGGAGCATCCAGGTATTCTTCGCATGATGTAAAAACCACGAAAAATAATATCGGTATATATGCTATTTTCTTCATAATTATAGATGCTTCAATTAAAAGTTAAGATTTAAACCAAAAATTATCTGCCTGCTTTTTGGATAAGGCGAGTAATCGACTCCCGGAGTTAAAGGAGTACTTCTTCTCGTAGACACTTCAGGATCGAAACCTGAATAATTTGTAAGTACAAAAACATTATTGGCTGAAGCGTACAGTCTCAAACTATTGATGTGTACCTTTTGAGTTAATGTTTTAGGAATAGTGTATCCCAAAGTAAGTGTATTCAAGCGCAAGAATGAGCCGTCTTCAACTGCCCAGTCGCTCAACACATAGCGGTCCATGTAAGGCGACCACATTGTGGTGTTCGCGTTCATTGCAGCAAGCTCATCAGGATCGTTTACCAATTGGCCATTTGCATCGATGTTGGTCCACCGTTTACCGTCGGCCATTATATCAATCATGTTTCGATAAGGATATCTGCTGGTTGAAGTATACTCTATTTTGTTGGCATTGTATACGTCGTTGCCGTAACTCCAGCTAAAAACTGCTGCCAAATCGAAATCGAAGATGCGTGCCGAGAGGTTAAAACCACCCGTGGCTTTAGGATTTACATCGCCGATAATGGTGTTATCATCAACGGTAACTTCGCCGTCGCCAGTGATATCTTTCAGCTTCATCGAACCCGGACGAGGTTCGCCAACAACACTTGAAACGTCAGCAACACCGTCTTTTAAAATCCAGGTTTCTGTATCTTCGTCATAACCTGTAAAATCGGATACTTCGTATCTGCCGTCCGACAAATATCCTCTGATCTGGCCAACAGGCTGATCAACTGCAATCCAGTAATCGGTTCCAATTTCGGTTGAAGCCCATCCTGAAGCAATACCAAAGTCTTCCATTATACCGAGCGATTTGATCTTATTCCGGTTCAAACCAACATTGGCACTTAACGAGAGTCCGAAGTTTTGTTTATCGACAGCGACCCAGTTCAACGAGGCTTCCATACCTTTATTCTCGGTCTCACCCATGTTTCTGAACTGGGAACTGTATCCGGTTCCCGATACCGGAAAGTCGATTAACAGATCGGTTGTGGTATTTAAATACATTTCGAAGGTTCCGTTCAAGCGGTTATTGAATAATCCAAAATCCAATCCAACATTTCGCGTAACTGTTGTTTCCCAAACAAGATCGGGATTCGCCATTCGTGAAGAAACCGCCCAATATCCCGATACATCGTTTATATAAGTTGTACTGTTCGAACTAAATGACTGAACGATCTGTCCGGATACAATATTATTGTTACCGGCAGTACCGTAACTAACACGCAGCTTCAGGTTATCGACAGATGAAACTCCTTCCATAAATCCTTCTTCAGAAATTCGCCAGGCTACCGCAGCTGAAGGGAAATACCCCCAACGATTACCTTCTGCGAATTTACTCGAGCCGTCAGCCCTGAATGTTGCTGACACTAAATATTTTCCTTTGTAGTCGTAATTGGCACGACCAAAGAATGATACTAATTTATTGTCGGCACTAATCTCATTTTCTATACTTAAAGGAACTCCTTGAGTTGTAAGACGAAATACTTCGCTTGATGTGAAAAATGAAGGATACCCCTGAACTATATCTGTGAGGGTGCTTTCTTCAACTTTTATTAATTCCTGACCCAATAAAAGTTTTACACTGTGATCATCGTTGTTAATAAGATTCTTAAAGTCAAAATTCAAGGTGTTTGTATTTCTTATACCCTGTCTTCTTCTCTTTTCCATTTCAGCAGCAGGAAATCCCTGGTAATCAGCATCGGTATAATTTTTCACATAGTAAGTGGTAGGTCCGTAATAACGATCGCGTTCGCGCTGATAAGTCTGGAGGCCAACTTCTGTTTTAAACGTTAATCCATCGATCAGTTCCCATGCAAAACTTCCCTGCATGTTCAACCTTTTACGATTTTGCTGCTGATCGTTATCAGCAACGGCAGTCAACGGATTAATCATGTAACTTGAGATTTCTTCATCGGGATAGTCATCCAAACCATTCAATGGAATTGGTGAATAAATCATAGCATGTTTCACACGCGAATCGGTAGGTGTACCGGAAATCTGATCGATCGCACCACCGCCGCCAATGTCGGTATCGGAATAACGCAGTGAATATGAAAGCGTAATCTTCTCGGTTGGATTGTGATTTAATTTTAAGGCCAGGTTATCGCGTTTGTAATCCGATCCCAACATGATTTCGCGGTTATTGGTACCTGCATAACTGAAGTTGTAATTGAATTTCTCAGATCCTCCGCGTACACTTAAATCGTGGTTGAACACCCTTCCGGTACGTCCGTAAACCTGTTCCATCCAATCGTTACCGGTTTGTCCGGCATACAAATCAATATCCTGGTAATAACCAAAGTACTTCTCGAATGATGTCAGATCATCCATTCCGTTTCTAAGCACTGCCAGTTCATATTGCCAGTTCACAAAATCTTCAACACCCAGTCTGTCGAGCGTATTGGCAATTTTCTTGAAACCGCTGTACACATTATAACTGACGGACACTTTTCCTTCTTTACCACTTTTGGTAGTAATAATAATTACACCGTTTGCACCACGTGCTCCGTAAATAGCTGTTGACGATGCATCTTTCAACACATCGATCGATTGAATCTCGGATGCGGGTATATCATTAATGTTATCCACCGGAAAACCATCAACAATGTACATTGGCGAATTGTCCTGTGTAATTGAACCGCCACCGCGAACACGGATTTTAATCTCAGCATCGGGCGAACCTTCAGTAGTGATTACCTGCACTCCGGCCATTTGTCCGGCCATTGCTTCGGCTGCCGAAGTCACCGGAATGGCTTCCAGTGCCTCACCACTTACAGAAGAAACAGAACCTGTAATGTCCCTCTTTTTTGCCGTACCATATCCAATCGCAACCACCTCATCGAGTTGAGTTGCTTCAGTTTCCAAAGCTACATCGATGGTGGTCCTACCGTTTACAGGCACTTCCTGCATCTGGTAGCCAATAAACGAAAATAACAGAACTGCATCGGCCGAGGGTACTTCAAGGTCATAAGTACCTTCCGCAGTTGTAATTGTTCCCCGGGTTGTTCCCTGCAAAACGACGTTTACTCCGGGCAATGCTTCACCCGAACCTGCATCGGTAACTTTTCCCTTAACTGTAATGTTTTGCGCGTAGACCGTAAAAGCAAAACATAGTTGAATAAGCATCAAAACACCTACGCTAAGGAACAGATTTTTCCTACGTGGTGAATGATCTTTCTTTTCAGAATTTACCATAGTTTACCATTTAGATTTAATTAAATAATATTCGTTTAGTCTAAAACCTACTTAAGTACCAGGTTGAGCAAAACAATCAACAAGATCACAAGTAGCACAATTGATGCAACAATAATCATGTTGGTTTTTCTTAGGTTTTCTCTCATTTTACCCATTTTGTTTTAGCTCATAAAAAAGGTACTCTGCAAGATATGTTGATTGATTGATCCGTGGAATGTATTTCTTCCCAAAAGCTAAGGCCGGACTTCCCCCACACAGCCAGGATTCCCAAAATTCGGGAAATATTTCTCAAAAATGTGGATAAAACATCGCATACCACACTTTAACCCCTAATCTTCAGTAAGTTACAAAATAGAGAGTTTTTTTCGTTTTTGGGAGGTCTATTTTTCTCTGTTACCGGAAAGAAATTCAGTGGCACTCATGCCGTATTCGCGTTTAAAACACTTTCGGAAATGCGACAGATCTTTAAAGCCTACGGCATAAGCTATTTCGGAGATGTTGAGTTTTTGCTGCTCCAGAAGTTGTGTTGCACGTTTTAATCGAATGTGCCGGATAAACTCTTTCACCGTCATATTAGTCAGTGCATTTAGTTTCCGGTAGAGTTGCATGCGGCTTACGCCAATCAGGGTTGCAAACTTTTCAATATCGAGTTCACTGTCGGCAATATTTTCTTCAACAACACTAATTACTTTTTGTAAGAATCGTTCGTCAGGCGATGCAATCACCACGTTCGAAGGTTCAAGTTTCATCGTGGCCGTGTATTTCTCTTTCAATAGTTCATGCATCGAAAGCATATTCTCGACTTTTGCCTGCAGCACCGACAGATCAAAAGGCTTGGTGATGTAATCATCGGCTCCAACCGATAATCCTTTCAGTTCATGTTCTTTCGAATGCATGGCCGTCAACAATAAAATTGGAATATGCGAAGTGCGCTCATCGTTTTTCAAATGTTTGGTCAGTTCGTACCCATCCGATTTTGGCATAATAATATCGCTGATCACAATATCCGGAATGGCTTCCAGTGCCAGTTTCCAGCCCTCATCGCCATTCGAAGCTTCGTAAATTTTATAGTACCCGTTAAAATGTGCACGAATAAACTGGCGCACATCAGCATTGTCTTCCACAATTAACATTACCCGGGCATTTAAAGTATCCTCGGGTCGCTCGGTAACCTGAATTTCCGGCGTATCGGCACCATTAAGCTTCGGCTCAACTTCGATTTCGTGTGCCATAGTGTATGGAATTCTTATGGTGAACTTCGATCCTTTTCCGGGCTTACTCGTTACAAAAATCTTCCCTTTGTGCAATTGTACCAGTTCCTTTACCAGCGCCAGTCCAATGCCCGCCCCGGCATCTTTATCCCTTTCATCGGACTGGAAAAAGCGCATAAAAATCTTTTCCACGTTTTTGCTTGTAATTCCTTTCCCGGTATCTTTTACATTGATTTCGATGTATTGTTTTTCTCCTCCTTCGTCGGAAAAATCTTCACTTTCCGAGTCGAAGACCAGTGAAATATTAATCGAAATCGATCCTTTTGCTTCGGTAAATTTAAAAGCGTTCGAAAGGAGGTTATTCATGATCTTTTCGATTTTATCGGGATCGAACGAAACAAACAACCTTTTTTTCAGGGTTTTAAAAGTGAGTTTTATGTCTTTCTCGATGGCATAATCGTTGAAAGAATTCACAATGTTTCGGATGAAACGAACCAGGTCAGCTTCGGTTAAATTCAATTTCAGGTTACCGGTTTGCAGCTTTCTGAAATCGAGTAACTGGTTAATGAGGCGATTTAGATTTTGCGCATTCCGGTGCATGAGCCGCAGGTTTTCCTTAACCTCTGCATCCACATTTTTCTTTTGAGCCAGTTTTTCCAGTGGCCCCAGAATCAAGGTCAGCGGAGTTCTGATTTCGTGCGAAATGTTGGTAAAGAACTTCAGCTTCATCATGTCTAATTCGTGCAACTTGCGTGCATTTACACGTTCAAGAATGAGCTGGTTTTTAATCTTTTCCCGATTCAGTAAAAACCGAAGTATCAGGTAACCCAACCCAAGAATGAGCAGCAGAATAAGTGAAATGAACAAGTTTGTTTTCCAAAAAGGAGGAAGTATTGTGATGCTCATTTGCAGTTCCTTGCTTTGCTGTCGGCTGCCTGGAAGTACTCTTTTTACTTTTAAAACATAATCGCCAGGATTCAGGTTGGTAAACGGTGCACTCCTGTCTTTCGAAGGACCTATCCAGTCGCGGTTAAAACCTTCAAGCTTGTATGAATACATATTATTCTGGCTGTTTACATAGTTGAGCGCTGCAAACTCCAGCGTAAAAACATCCTGCGTATAGTTGAACTCCAGATGTTTGGTTTGTGAGATGCTTTTTTTGAGCACCGAGTTTTTCTCATTGCTGATGCCAACTGTTCTATTAAAAATCTTCAGATTAGTGAAAACAAGAGGCACATCGGCATCCACATCAATAATCTCATTCGGATCGAACCGGTTAAATCCCTCAACCGTTCCAAAAAGCAGTTCACCCGCTTTATTTTTATACGCAGCACCATAACAGAACTGGTTGTTCCCCAATCCATCTTTATTGGTGAAATTATGAAACAATTCGTTGACGGGATCAAATTTCGACAATCCGTTCGAAGTGCTGATCCAAAGGTTTCCTTCATCATCATCCAGGATACAAAGTGCCTGGTTGTTGGCCAGACCTCTGTCTTCGTTGTAATATTTCAAAGGCCCCGAGTTCAAAGAATAAAGTCCTATTCCATTGTCTTTGGTGGCGATCCAGATTTGTCCGTCTTTATCTTCAAACATCGAACGCGTGTGCTCGAAATATCTTGTTGTGCTCTTTTTTTGCGGATGATAAATAATTACCTCATCATCGCTTCCCATCCATAAATTTCCGTCCGAATCGCAATCGATCCAATTCACAGGCTCATAGCCATTCAACTGAGGATAGTGCCCAAACGACTCACTTTTAGCATCAAAACGATCCACTCCACTGCTGGTAACTGTCCAGATTTGTCCCTGTGCATCGTGACACAAATCCCACACGCGGTTATCCGAAAGGCTACCTTTCCGATCCGGATCATAACGGTAATTCTTTACATTCCCGTTTTTCAAATCAATGACATCAATACCTCCCATGTACGTCGCTACCCAAAGGTTGCCTTTGTTATCTTCAAGAAATGCTTTGATGCAATTTTGTGAGAGTGGATTCGCCTGTTTTTTATCTGCAGTGAGGTAACGGTATGTTTTGGTTTCTGGATTGTAGATGTTAATACCACCGTCTTCTGTTCCCAGCCATATTTTTCCCGCGTCATCTATCCAAATGGCATAAACAATACTGCTATTCAGGTAGCGGTTGTCGCCGGGCAATGCGGTAAAATTGTGAAAAACCTGTTTGCTTTTTGCCAGCATGTTCAGGCCCCCTCTTGTGCCGATCCATAATTCACCTTTCGTATCGTGAAAAACCGACAATACAGAGTTGTTCGACAGGCTCCTGGGCTCCTGCATGTTATGCCTGAAAAATCCGGTTACGCCTTTGTCTTTCGAATACTGAAACAATCCGCCGCGGGTGCCGATCCAGTATTCACCAAAAATTCCTTTTGAAATGGCTCGAACTGTTTCGGTACGTGCAGCGGCAGGCTCAAGCTTTAACCTTTTGTAAGAATACTCATTCGGATCGATTAGAAACAGTCCTGAAGAATAAGTTCCCACCCACAACGATCCATCCGAATCCAGGTAAATTTCCCAAATTTGGTGGTTATCGCTATCGCCAAAAGGTAATACAAAATATTCCAGCCGCTTTGTTGATTTATCGTAATAGAACAGTCCTTCATCGGTACCGATCCACAAAATACCATTAAAATCGAAGGCAAGATTTCTGACAAAAACGCCGTCAATCGAGACATCGTGATTTACAGGGCTTAAGTCGGATATATTGTTTGCTGAATCTAAAATCAGTACATTAAAATCGGTGGCCAACCAAAGATTTCCCTCTTTATCCTCGAGAACATCGTTTACCGAAGTTTCGCGGTATTGAAATCCCTGTGCGTCTTTCAAAGGATGGCTAAATGTTTCCTTTTCGCGGTCAAAAACATTTAAGCCTCCGGTTTCTGTTCCCACCAAAAGATTGCCTTCAGCGTCTTCTTTAATCACACGTATCAGGCTTCCGTGCAAGTTATTTTGACTATCGATATCGGGGAGGTAGTTTACAAATTCGTACCCATCGAAACGGCTAAGTCCCTGACTGGTTCCAATCCACATAAATCCTTTGTTGTCTTGAAAAATGGTCTGGATCTGGTTGTTTGGTAATCCGTCTTCCTGGGTAAAAATATCAAACCTGTATTCCGATTGGGCCCAAACTGATTGTCCGCAGAAAATAATCAGAACAGCCATGATCAGCCGAAGAGCAATAGCGACTATATGTTGATTTGTTTTATACACAGGCTCACGTTAACGCATACGAAAATAATAAGATTTTGACAGGAACTACAAGAAAATGGAATTGCTTAAACACATCATTATACATTTGACGATGTGGTAAACCAACCCAAAAAGTCTGTCAAGTGCCGGCAAAAAACCTGTCAGTCTCCCGACTGACAGGTTAAAATCGTTTTTAGGAAAGTGCTATGCACTATTATTGCGGGTAGCAATAATCTATACCTGAAACCAGAAATACCAGTGGAGCATTCCAGTTTATCGCAGTTTCATTGGTGGAGTAGCTGCACTCCTTATCAACATACGAAGCTGCCGGATACGGACTTCTAACCACTTCTTTTGGATCGCAATCATTCATCACCGAAATATTGGGGCCACCGGCCAGGAAACCCGGAACCGGGTCTTCTACTCCATCCGAAGCCACGATCCGGTTGTGTGGATTTCGTGTAGATTTTGGCCCAGATCCTGTTACGAAACTGAATCCGGTAGCGTTTCGCCCCAGGATATAATCAAGGTCGTTGCTTGCTGAATCCAGGTACTTTTTATCGCCGGAAAGTTGATAAGCGATCAATTTTAACATTCCGACATTAGCCACATCGGAATTACTTCCCCAGGCAAATTTGTCTATGCTCGCATGATAAGGCGAAAGTTGTTCTTTCTTCAGGAGCAGATCGACATGAGCCATGAAATCTTTCTCCATTTCTGCAAAGTCGTCTCTTTTTTCTGAAGTGAGCAACGAAATTACGCCAAGTGTATGAACTGTATTCCATGTTGGCGTTACAGGCTTTTGGTAGTTCACGAGTATTTTATCCAGAAATTGACGTTTGCCTGTATTGATGTAAAATTCAGCCGCAGCCCAAAACCATTCGTCGCTTAAAGAATAATCGCCGTAAGCACCGGTAGAAATATCTTGAGGTTGCCGGTACAGCACATCAGGATTGAGAATGGCCCAGTTCCAGGCTTCTTGCGCCTGTTCCATCATTTTCTTCGAGAGTTCTTTTAAGCCTTTCTGTTCCATTACCCGGGAGGCAGCTGCCATGGTTGCTGCAAAATCAAGCGCTGCAGCAGTACTTTTTTGTACCACATAGCGTTGTTCGTTGGTTTCGGAAGGAGCAACAAATCCCACAAAATTTTTAGTTGTTAATTTGTGATAAACCCCGCCATCGTTGGGATCCTGCATGGTCATCATCCATTTGAGATTTACAAGAGCTTCATCCAAAATATCAGGCAATTCATTCTCCGATTCCGGTATATTCAAGTTTTGTACCTCATGAAATTCGGCATTTAAAGTACTGCTCAACAATAAAGTATATGTACTTATTCCGCTGTTTACAATGTACTTGCCATAATCTCCCGCGTCGTACCAACCTCCGGGCGATGAAATAACAGTACCTTCGGGGCGTGTTTTATCGGCCGCCGATGTGTGCACCATTACACTTGTATCGGGATGACCGGCTTGCCAATGCCATTTGCCACCATAAAACGAATCGATATCCACTCCACAACGTGCGTAGTAGTATGATTTTAATGCAGCATCCGCCAGTTCGCTATAAACACCGTTTTCAATTTTAAAGGGCCATGAACAAACTGAATCGTTCACCCAAATCGTGTATTCGCCGGGAACAGTTATTGCAGAAAAATCAGCCAGACGAACCGAATCTCCCGAAAGTTCCCAGAACTTCCAATCGTTACATTTTCCCGTAAACACGGTTTTATCATCGCTGTTTTTTAGCTGAAATTCGTCGGCATCGATGCGTAAGAGCGCAATTTTTGGAGCATTCAACGGATAACCAATCTGATTGATCAGTATATCATCGGAACCGTTCTGCTTTTTAATTTTCGTTGGAGTGGAACATCCGTACTGAGCGAGAAGCAGAATAAAAAATAATTTTGTTACAAGTTTTAGATTAGGCATATTCATTGGTTGTTACGTAAGTGCCAAGTTTCACCTTTACCTTATGTATTCCATCAGCCATCACCGGAATCCTGTTTCCTTCCACCAGTTCCCCATCGATCAGCATTTGCTGAACTCCCTTGCTGACTCCTTTTGGATTGACCACTTCAATTTCGTAAGTCGCTCCTCTGAATTTCCGGGTAACCTTAAATCCTTTCCACGATGCAGGGATACACGGGTCAATGATCAATCCATCGTAATCTGTGCGAATTCCAAGGATATGCTGCGTAATAGTGAGGTAGTTCCAGGCTGCTGTTCCAGTGAGCCATGAGTTTTTGGCTTCGCCGGGTTTTGCGGCATCTTTTCCCGCAATCATCTGTGCATAAACATAAGGTTCGGTTTTATGCAGTTCGCTGATATCTTCGAGGTAAGCAGGGCAAATCTTTTTGTAGTATTCCCAGGCCTGATCACCACGGCCAAGCACCGTTTCACCAATCATTATCCAGGGATTGTTGTGGCAGAAAATTCCTGCATTCTCCTTATAGCCTGCCGGATAGCTCGAAATTTCGCCGTATTCAATGTAGTATTTTGTAAATGCCGGATTGTTTAATACAATGCCGTATTCCGAATCCAGATGTTTATTTACCGAGTCAAGTGCTTTCTCTACCATTCCGTCTTCCAACCCAATGCCGGCCATGGTGCACCATCCGTTCGATTCGATAAATATTTTGCCTTCCTCGTTTTCGTTGCTTCCTATTTTATTGCCAAAATAATCGTAAGCCCGCAAGAACCAGTTACCGTCCCAACCGTGTTTTTTCACCGCTTCAACCATGTCATCAACTTGTTGTTGCGCACGTTTGGCTTCTTTGTATTTTTCAAGTTTTTGACACAACTCAACATATTCACGTCCGTAAACCACAAACAAACCGGCAATCATCAACGATTCAGCTTTCGAGCCTTCGGTTTTGTTTTCGGTGGTTTGAAACGATTCGTTCGGATCGTTGGAGAAACAATTAAGATTGAGACAATCGTTCCAGTCGGCCCTGCCAATAAGCGGCAAACCGTGTGGCCCCAGGTTATTTATGACGTGGTTAAACGATATGGTGAGGTGATCGAACATGGTTTTAGCCACGTTCATATCGTTATCGAATGGAACCATTTCGTTTAAAATGCTAAAATCGCCGGTTTCTTTTATGTAGCTTACCACACCAAGGATCAGCCACATGGGATCGTCGTTAAAACCACCGCCAATGTCATTATTCCCGCGCTTGGTCAAGGGCTGGTATTGATGGTAACATCCGCCATCGGGGAACTGTGTTGATGCAATATCAATGATTCGTTCGCGCGCGCGCTCCGGAATTTGATGAACAAAACCAATCAAATCCTGGTTTGAATCGCGGAATCCCATTCCACGTCCGATTCCACTTTCGAAGAACGAAGCTGAACGTGAAAAATTAAAGGTGATCATACACTGGTACTGGTTCCAGATATTTACCATCCGGTCGAGTTTTTCATCACTTGATTCCAGCGTATAAACGCTCAACAAATTATCCCAATAGTCTTTTAGTTCGTCTAAAGCTCCATCTACTTTTTTGGCCGAATCGAACCTGGCCATGGTTTCTTTTGCTTTCGCTTTATTGATCACTCCCTTCGATTCCCACTTTTCGTCTTCCTTATTTTCAACGTATCCGAGTAGAAAAACAAAATCTTTGTTTTCGCCGGGCTGAAGTTCTACCTCAATATAATGCGATGCTACAGGCGACCATCCGTGCGCTAAGCTTTGTTTCGATTCGCCATCAATTACAGCCTGTGGTTCATGAAAACCATTGTAAAGCCCCATAAACGTTTCGCGATCGGTGTCAAAACCATCAATTTCGGAATTTACGGAATAGTAGGCATAATGATTGCGGCGTTCCTTGTACTCCGTTTTGTGGTACAAAACCGATCCATCAATTTCAACTTCACCGGTAGAAAAGTTCCGTTGAAAATTCTCCATATCGGCAGCGGCATTCCAAAGTGCCCATTCGACAAACGAGAAGAGTTTAATCTTTTTTACCTGATCAGAATTATTGCTTAATGTGAGTTTCTGAACTTCGGCGTTCGTATTTAACGGAACAAAAAACAATACCTCGGCAACGAGCCCGTTTCTTTCACCCTTGATTTTAGTGTAGTTCATTCCGTGTCGGCACTCGTAGGAATCGAGTGGAGTTTTGCAGGGCTTCCACCCCGGCGACCACATGGTATCGCCCTCTTTAATGTAAAAATAACGCCCACCGGCATCCATCGGGACGTTATTGTACCGATAACGGGTAATGCGCCTGAATTTGGCATCTTTATAAAAAGAATAACCACCGGCAGTATTCGAAATCAATGAAAAGAAATCGGTATTCCCCAGGTAATTAATCCAGGGCCATGGCGTTGCCGGGTCGGTAATCACATATTCCCGGTTTACATCGTCAAAGAATCCAAACTTCATTTAATAGCTTGTCTTAATTAGTTGTATGGTTTAATCAGGTAACAGGTAATTATCCTGTTGTTCCAATTGTAAAAACGGTTAACTGTGTATCACTAATTTAAAAAGATTTGAATCAAAGTTTGTTCAATCAGCGAAATAGCAAACCGGATCAAAGATATTGTATTTATAACACTAAGCCTAATTTTATTGTAACTTTCTCTTTGTGCCAGTAAAACCGTCTCTTTCCTTATTGTAAAATTAACAAATTATCGATTTAATGCGCTCAGGGAATAAAAAAACTATTCGGGGTCCGATCAAATTATACTTAATCTGAATAAAAAAGGGCCGGACTTCTTTTTGAAATCCGGCCCCGAAATGATGCTCGTCGTTTCTTAGACCAATATCCTGGTTGTAAGATTGTCAATACTTGTTTTTATCCCTTCGAAAGGTTTACCACTTCCCTGGTTGTCGTCTTCCACAAAGAAATTTTTCATACCCGCTTTTTCTTTTGCGGCAAAAATTCTTTTAAAATCAATAACACCTGCACCTACCGAAGTGATATCAGCTTTTTCCACCTCGTAATATATTTCGCTTTTTTCAGCCATGTCCTTCACATGCCACAACTGAAATCTTCCCGGATATTTTTCGAACATTTCTACAGGATCCTGTCCGGCTTTTGTTGCCCAATACAGGTCAAGTTCCATAGTGATCAAATTCTTGTCCATTTCAGGAAGGAAAATATCGTAGTAAGGAATTATTCCATCGAGGTTGGCAAATTCGAAGTTGTGGTTATGGTAGCCAAACTGAATACCAACACCATTCATCACGTCAGCCACCTGGTTCCAGTCGGCAATCATCTTTTTATACGTTTCAATGTTCCGATCCTCGTCGTTCACCCAGGGCTGAACACAATATTTCACACCGAGTTCGGCATGATCGTCAGCCATCTTCTGAGCATTATCCATGGTTATTCCGGCTGCCTCAACCTGTGTATGGCTGCTTAATATTTCCATTCCCAGATCAGTCACCATTTTTTTAAACTCTTTTGGTGCTTTTCCGTAGAACTTGCCATCTTTATAATCCGCCAGTTCGACAAACTTGTAGCCCATATCGGAAACCTTTTGCAAAGAACCCAGCAGGTCATCAGCAATGGCATCGCGAATGGTGTATAATTGCAACCCAACGCCAAAACTCTTTTTATCGACAGCAGCAGTGGTGCAGGCCATCGGGCCAAGTGCCATGGCTCCCAATGCCCCGGCGGCTGAAACTTTTAAAAAATCTCTTCTTGTCTTCATCTTTTTTATTTAGTTGGTAAATATCACCGATTTAATTAAGTGCTTAAAAATAACAGAAATCTGATGAGAAATAAAACATTAAATGTATTTCGCGTCACTTTGGTTCCGACCAAAAGTCGGGATTCGATTAAAAAGGATAACCGATACTTATTTGAAAACGACTTTTTGAGTCCTGATTATTTCGGGCCATCATGAGTTGGATAGGGCCAATAAAAGAATCGTATTTTACTGCTGCGCAAAAGCCCCAAATGTACTCCGGAATCGGATTTTCAACGGTCACATCGTAAAGGTCTTCGATGGAATTGCCAACATTACCCACATTAACGGTACCGGTAAGATATACTCCGCTAAGCACCTCTGCAATCAGGCTTGATTTTACCAGAGCAAAATTAGGGGTGTATAATTCAGCCATATTAAACCCCGCAAAATTGCGGTAAGAATTCCGGTTTCTGAAATTTTCACCCCCCAATAAAAAGCTGCCGCTAATTGCCGGATCGTCGGTATTAAAACCACCACTAATTCCAAAATTATATGTAATCGGTCCAAAAGATTTGTACCAATTATGGTCGATCTGAAGGGTTGCAAAAGGATCGTTTCTTTCGCCTACAAAATACTCAAAGTCGTCACCATGCATTTTATCTTCCAAAACCGATTTTGACGAAAGCGCATGGGTAAAAAGAATTTTAAACTTAATCCCTCTTTTGGGAAAATACAGATCGTCGGTTGTGTTAACTTTGTACAAAAAGGAATAGCCCCAGTCTCGTGTACGGTGCTTTCCAAAACCGGCTTCCTCGTATATATTCTGAAGATCGGGTCGTGGTTTAAGCGAACTCCTGCGAAAAAACGCATCAAAACCAATTTCGTGATTTAATCCGGGTGTATAATGAATCCCGTATCCGGCTTCGGCATTGTTGAGTTGATAGTGCCCCAATTGATTACCGTTGTCGTACAGTGGCAATTTGTACCGGTATCCAGAGTAGTAAAAGCGATCAAAAAAGTGCTGCTTCGAGCCAATCAGCTTCATTAACTCGATTCTTACCTCAGGATTTTCGGAAATGTTCAGTGTAAACAAAAAACGCGAAGCCGGTACAATAATATTCCGAAGTGTAAGGTTGCTTATCAGGCCAACACCCAGGTCATCGTCGTAACGTGCGGCAAACTTTACCACTGCCCGAGGATTTTCGGTAACATGAAATACCAGGATGTATCCCTCATTTTCCAGATCCTTTTTCAGGGAATAGGTCAATTTGTGCAAATTGGGCGAACCATGCATGTATTCAATGGCATCTTTTATATCGGACTGCGATAAAGAATCTCCGGCTTCGATCCCCGACCTGGAAATGATGTATTCGGCATCGATATTTTTTAGATTTTCGACTTCAACACCTGTAATAAGGATCTTTTTCGGCTGATATATTTTCGCAGGTCTGTGCAATTTCAAATCCAGACTATCGACCAGTGTTTTTAAGTCGCGTAATTTTTCTCGAGCTGCTACTTCCCCCAGTTTCTCAATGGCCGGTCCGTTTGAAAAATCGCTCGAATTAAAACCTTCGAGTTTCGGAATGATCAGCACATCCACTTTATCAAATTGCTCCCTGGCATCTACAATCCCGGCCAGTGCAACGGTACGCGACAAAACAGCTGTCATCGACTCCAGATCCTTAATTTGCACATCTTCCTGAAAGCCAACATAAACTCCAATGATGATGTCGGCACCCATATCGATGGCTTCCTGAACCGGGAAGTTCCGCGCCACGCCACCGTCTACAAATAACATCGAATCCATGATAACCGGGGCAAATACCGTTGGAATGGCCATACTCGAACGAATGGCTCTTACCAGATCGCCAGAACGATGTTCAATGACCTTCCCCGAAACCACATCAACAGCCATGCAATGAAAAGGGATGGGCAAACTATCGAAATTTTCCTCGGATGTTAAAGGCCAAAACAATTCCGAAAAACGACCTTCAAGGTTATGCCCTTCGATCAATCCGATGGGCAGGTCTATCTTTTTTTCTTTAATGGGTGTGATTACAATGTATTTCCGGCTCTCCGATTTTTCCTCCATGGCCACATTCTGCAACTTCACCTTATCATTCAACAGATGATTCCAGTCGGCTGTAGCATTAATTTCGGTGAGTTCGTCGGCTGTGTATCCGGTAGCGTACAAACCACCCATTATGCTCCCCATGCTTGTTCCGGTTATAATATCCGGAGTGATTCCAATTTCTTCGAGAACCTTAATCACACCGATATGGGCAAAACCTTTGGCCCCTCCTCCACTTAGTACCAGTCCTATTTTCGGTCGTGTTTGTAAAGAATCGGGTTCCTGAGCCCAGGTATTTTGTGCACAAAGTAAAAGGCTAACTAAAGCCACACTCAGTAAATATTGTTGTTGAATCAGAGTTTTAATTGCCTTACGATTTTCGGTTAACAGATTCACTTGTTTCCTACTAATTTAAGCAATTCCCGCCACTGAAAAAGCACAATTAAACTAAAACAAAAAAGAAAATCCTGAATTTAACATTAAGGGGTGATAAATCAGGGCTTCCACGGCCACTTCACGCAGTCTTTTATTTCGGGAAAGAGAACAAAATCAGCCTTCCCTTTCATGGCACAGGTTTTTACATCATAGCCTTTTAGTAATTCAAGGGCAGCATTCATCGTTTTTCCACTCACCGAAACATCATCAACCAGTAGTATCTTTTTGCCTTCGAGATGTAACACCGGTTCATCCAACAATTGTGGCTTCTCGTATCGCGGATTATTCTGTTCATCGCGGTAATTCATTCTTATCACCTGAAGTTCAGCATTTAAATGATAAGCTACCATTGTTGCAGCGGGAACACCTCCCGAACCGATTCCAATTACCAGGTCGACTGGCGGGAAATCGATGCTTAGTAATCGTTCTGATATTTCTTTAAAGGAAAGTGGAACCATGGTATTTATTTTCTACGAATCAATTCTTACATTTTTTTCTGTTCTCTGACCCTGATCGGAACGATATTCGGGCATTTCAATATAAAACGTGGTGCCTTTTTCAATCTCGGTCTCAAACCATACCTTGCCCGAAAAATTCTCCACTATATTCTTCACAATGGCAAGCCCCAAACCCATTCCACTGGTCTTGGTAGTAAAACTGGGTGTAAACAGCTTGTGCCTTAATTCAACGGGAATTCCCATACCGTTATCTGAAACCGAAATAATAACCCTATCATTTTTCTGGCTGAGTTCCAGCTTAATCCGGGCATTTCGTTCTTCAGGAACCGACTGAATAGCATTTTTAACGAGGTTAATAATTGCCCGCGACAGTTGTTCCTTGTCGGCATTAACCTCTACATTTTCGCAGCCATTGGGTTCAAATACAATCGCCGCTTGTTTGTAGGGTTCGTAAAGGTTAATTGTTTTCTTCAACTGATCGGCAAGTCGGAAAATCTGGTTGGTTGCCCGCGGTATTTTCGCAAAGTTTGAAAACTCGGTGGCAATGTTCGACAGGTTATCAATCTGTTCGATCAGTGTATTAGTAACGCGTTCAAGGTATTTGTTGTAATCCTCATCTTTCCCTTTTGCACGCTGCAAATACTGAATGTTTAGCTTCATCGGGGTGAGCGGATTTTTGATTTCGTGAGCAATCTGCTTGGCCATTTCGCGCCATGCCGATTCCCGCTCCGACCGGGCAAGCAATTCGGCACTAACCGACAGTTCCTCTACTTTTTTATTGTACTCTTTAACCAGGCTTCCAATTTCGTCCTTACGGGTGTAATGAATCGGCTCGTTACGTTTCCCCAGCTGCATTTTCTGCAGGTTTTGCTGAATGAGTACCAAAGGCCGCGTGATTTGATTGGCAATAAAAACTGCTGCTATAATACTTGCCAAAAACAGCAGTACATATAAATTGATGAACGCAACGATGTAAGTGGAAATTTCCTGGCTGTAGGTATCCTGTTTTATAAAATACGGTAGATTTATAAAGCCAAGATAATCGCCCCAGTTGTTAATGATGGGCCGGTATGCCGACAAATACGACATTTGCCCGATGTTTTCGGGCTGGAAATAACTGATGCGGAAATTCCTGTACATCTCGTAATAAGCCCTTGAATTGATTCGAGTGGAAACTAGGCCGCGTTCAAAGATCTCGCCGCGCGACGAGGCAATCAGCATTCCATCGGTATTGTAAATGTTAATATCGGTGCGGAAAATATTCGACAATTTTGAAAGTTCGCTTTGTAACCACAGCTCAAGCTCGGTGTTTATTTCACGTCGGTTTGTCATGCGCATGTCGATCTCCTCGGAAATCGATTTCATTTTTTCATTCAGATCGTCCTCGTGCTTTGAACGGTATTCGCGCACGTTGTAAAAAATGGTCACCAGAGCTACTACCAACAACGAAACAAAAACAATGGAGATGATGGCTGCCTGTATCCTGAACTTCAGATCAAGATGAAAACTTTTTTCGCGCACCGTACTGTTACCAACCACTAATATCACCATCAACATTACCAGGTAAAACACAAATAAATACGGGAAAGCAATCAAGTAATCGCCAAACGACAGCAATTTGCGGGTCACCACCACAAAATTATAATCCTGAATATGGTAAACCAGGTGCTCGTATTTATCCTGTTTTATAAACGAAAATTCTTCATCTGAAGTCAGGTACGGATGCCCGTTAAAATTGTAATTGTACTCGCCAAATTTATCGGTGAGTTCGCCTCCATAATATTTTGCGTAACTGAATTTGCGGTAGATCTCAGAGCGGGTCATCGATTTATCGATCAGCAACTCAGGGAAACCGATCCCTTCAAATAAGAGGTCCGAATCGAGATCGATAAAGAGATACACACCCTTTCCATCCTGGGTGAGTTGAATAAACAAACGGCCGGTGTAGGAAATCCTGCCGTTCATATTATCCATAAAATAAAAATTGGTACCCGAAATCGGAACTCCCTGGTTCTCGATCATTTCATTCATAAACGGAATACAGGGAACCTTCACTTCATCCGGTTCCATTATAAGGCTATCAATTCCGGAACACACATAAATATTCAGTAAATACTTTCTGAAATAGGTATTAAAGTACGACTGGGCAATGTATTCCTCCACATCTTCGCCCTGTAATAACAAACTTTGGATGGCCGGGTCGTTGAGGATTCGGTATTGTGTTTCAGCCAAAAAAACTTCGGCTGCCGGATCGCGCTCGGTAACCAGCGTAACCGCAAACAATTTTTGTTGCGCTTTCTCCTTCTGTTTAATGGTGCCGTTAATTACAATGAGCGAATACACCGAAACCAACGAAACAAAAACAATGAGATAACTCAAAGTGAATGTGCGGATATATTTTCGGCTAAACAGCGATGCCATAAAAGTGGTCAGAATAAACAGGATGATTACCGTGTAATAAAAATCTTTGATAACAATCCACTGAACGAAGCCAAGAAATACGCCGACTGAAAGTGCGATCAGAAGAAGCTCTTTCAATTTTAAAAACTGGCGCGATTCGTGGTTAATTCGGATGGTGAAATATATATTCCCCAACAACAGCACTCCCACCGAAATAATACCTATAACACTCTGGTAGGATATTTCGGTTATTTTGTTGAGAGCAAACGATATGGTTGAATTATAAATGAGCTCTTTAATGAGAAAATGAGTAAGCAAAAAGAGCGATGCTGCCATCAACATTAATATCCAGACCAGCACACGAACCGGAAGGTTTGAATTCTGCTTTAATTCCTTGATGCGCAGATCGAGCGAAAAATTATAGATCCAGAACAGGAAAAACAATGCCAGAAGGAAATAATCGCCGAGTGAAGGCAACCAGTAGTTTATGGCAAAAAAATCGGGGCCAAAAAACTTAAGGTGAAAAAAGACCTTGGGAACAAGAAAAAGCAGGTGAAACCAATACACAATAAAAAGAGCTCCTGCCAGTCCAACCAACTTCAGTGCAAAAGGTGCTACACGATCGACAAATTCGCGCCGGAAATACATAAGAAGAAACACCAATCCCAGCAAATACAACAGTCCGGGGAAATAAAGCTGCTTGGTGGTACACAAGTACTTCCCGTAAGGCCAAAGCGAGAACAAAAAATCGCCTTCTGCATTGTTCAGAATGTAAGCATCTTCATCTCTTTTGGTTTCGATGATGTATTCGTCGGGTATTTTATAGCTGCTAAAAAAAGTGTTTTGCAGGTATTTATTCTCGAACGTATAGTTGTTTTTTATGAGGTGCAGTCCAAAGACTGAAAAATCGCCAACTTTTAGTGAATCGATCAGATAGTAACCATTGGGGAGTTGTGTAAAACCATCGGTTGTCTTGAACTCTCCGGGAGTATTGTAAAACGCTACCGAGCGATCGCTCCAAAAACGCAGGCTGTCGTTTTCATAAATTAAGAAGCCAAAACCACTCTCGCTAACCAGCGTATATTTTTGCTGGTAAAAATCCTCGATCAGAACATCAACATCGCTCGTCGAGAGTTCATGTTTCAGTTTATTGAGTCGCAGGTGCAACTCCTTCTCATTCTGAATGATTTGCGTCTGAAATTCCTGAATGAGGCTTGTCTCGGGATGCTTCTTCAACAGTCCGTTCTCGATAATTGCGGCAGCAATTATTATTCCGAGAGCCAAAAACAGGTAGGTGTATTTATTTATTTTCGCCATGCCTACTCGTGATGATAGGGTTCACCTCTTAAGATGGTAAATGCCCGGTATATTTGCTCCACGCACAACAATCGCACCATTTGATGCGAAAAAGTCAATTTCGATAAGGATATTTTTGAATTTGCTTTTTGCTGAACTTCATCGGAAAAACCATAGGGCCCTCCAATTACAAAAACCAGTTCCTTTACACTACTCAACATTTTTTGATTGAGAAACTGGGCAAATCCTTTTGATGAATAGGTTTTTCCGCGTTCGTCGAACAAATGAAGTTCTTTGCCAGGTGTCAGTTTTGAAAGGATCAGTTCCCCTTCTTTTGTTTTTTGAAGTAACTCTCCGGTATTCTTACCCTTTTTTATATCCGCAATAACCTCAACACTAAAATTTACATAGTGCTTCAGGCGTTTAATGTAAATATTCATTCCTTCCTGAATGTAAGAAGCATCGGTTTTACCAATAACCAACAGGGTAATGTTCATTCGTTTACGATATTATATTTTATTGGGAACTCATGGAACTCGCAGAACAATGCCCCAGTAAATCAAAAGGCCTTCCGTTATGCTCGTTTCAAGAGATCTAAAAAAATGCTTTTCAAAATTCGCTTCAAAACTCCAGTGCCTTATCGTGCGGTTATCTTCTGATTATCAATATACTTAATAATGACAGAAGCAAACTTAGCAAAACCTTATTGCTGAGTTCGGTCTAATGACACATAATTTTATAAATTTACAGTAAAAATAAGGCTATAATCGTGTTTTTTGCATAGTTTTTGATAATATGCAGCATGGATAGCAAAAAAATACAGCAATGTCAATATTAAAAAAGATAGCGACACTTTTTATTTTATTCGTAACTGTTTTGGCGAACACGGCGATTGCACAAATTCCCGACGATATAACCAAAAGCTTTAACACCGGGGATTCCAAGTTATTGTCGGATTATTTTAACCAGAATGTAGAATTGGTTGTGATGGATAAAGATAATGTTTACAGCAAGGCACAGGCCGAACAAATTGTGGCCAGTTTCTTTAACAGTTTTACCCCTGCCGAAGAGAACGCCTTTAGCATTATTCACGACAGCGGAAAGCAGGGAGCCAAATCGGTTATCGGAAAACTAAAAACTACCAAAGGGAATTTCAGGGTTTATTTTCTGTTGAAAACAGACGGCTCTAAAGAATACATCCATCAACTCAGGATAGAAAAACAGTAATTCGGGTTTTATGGGGAAAAACCAAACTTTGCAGCGGTTAAAACAGCTGGGGGAAAATGGTGTTGAACGCGCGAAGAAAATATCGCTCCCTTTCTTCGATGATGTTCCACTTTACGATGTCGCCCTGTTTTTTTGGCGCAGCATTGTTGACGGTTCAATAACCACACGGGCATCAGCCATCGCATTTTCATTCTTTATGGCTTTTTTCCCCTTTGTTATTTTCCTGTTTACACTTATTCCTTTTATCCCGCACATTATCCCATTCGTTCCCCCGGAAGATTTTCAGAACGAACTTTTTCAGCTTATTCAACAAGTTGTCCCTGATGAAGACACATTTAGGATCATAGAAAATACAGTTGACGATATACTGAATGTCCCTCACGGCGGTTTGTTGTCGTTTGGTTTTTTAATGGCACTGATATTTTCAACCAACGGTCTGGCTTCGATGATGAGTGCTTTCGATGCCACCATTCACAGTATTCACCGGCGCACCTGGCTCAGCCAAAGAATTACTGCCATTTACCTGCTTATCATTTTATTTGTCCTACTCACTGTAGCTATTGTGCTGCTTACCGGAGGACAGATCTTTATCAACTATCTCGAAAAAAACGATATTCTGCGCGACAGTTTTGTCCTTGGTTTGCTGACCGTTGGAAAATGGATCACAACAATCGCACTTTTCTTTTTTGCCTATGCCTTTTTATATTACATGGCGCCGGCCAAGAAAACAAAGTGGCGCTTTATTTCAGCCGGAGGAACACTTGCTACTTTGCTAAGCATTGTTACCATTGCAGGATTTACATATTACATCAAAAACTTCAGCCAGTACAATGAAATATACGGCTCGCTGGGAACCCTGCTGATCGTCTTATTTCTAATGTACATCATGTCGCTTATCCTGTTGATTGGATTTGAACTCAATGCCAGTATTTACCAGGCTCGTTCTTCGTTGGAAGAGTAGTGAGGGACTGATAAATTGAAGGATTGATGAAATTGATAAAGAAAATGCGTTAATACAGGAATACTATAATATTTTGCCAACTTCGGCCAAATAAATAAGTTGAACTCTGAACTACTTCTTCCCCTGTTTAAACAGTAATTCTTTTTCGGCTTTGGTGAGGCTGTCGTAACCCGATTTGGCAATTTTGTCCAAAATGCGATTGATTTCTTCCTGCTTGTGGTGTTGCTGCTTTGCGTAATCATGATCGTCGCGTGGCGGCTTCTTATAAGTTACTTTCATTTTGCTTTTCGGTTTAAAAGCGTCGGCAAAAAAAGCAGCTATTTTATTGATAAAATCTGCAAATCCCGATCCCATATCTTTTCCCCTTCTTAACTGATAAATGTAAAACCATCCCCAAACAGCACCACCAACATGAGCAATGTTTCCTCCCGGATTGGAGCTTGTAATACTGATAATGGATAACAAAACATAAAAGCCAGCAACATATTTCAACGGAAACCGACCGATAAAAAACAAGTGTATCTCGCGATTCGGATCGTAAACTGCGACGGCCACAAGCACAGCAAATATTGATGCTGAAGCCCCGAGCAGCAAACCATAAATCGAATCAAATGCCGGAAACAAGTTGTAGGCCAGCACATAAAGTGCCGCGCCTGCCAGTCCACCAAGCAGGTAGACACTTAGCAATTTTCTTCCTTCGAAATGATACAAAAACAACTGCCCAAACCAGTAAAGCCCCAAAACATTAAATAGCAGATGCAGAAAACCAACATGCAAAAACATATAGGTGATGGGTGTCCACGGTCTGCTCATCAGCTCACTGGTTACCGATGGCACGGCCAGCCAGTTGGCCAGCGAAAACGATTGACCTGTTAAATAAAAAAATACGGCAATTATCTTTAGCAGTAAAAAAACACCGATATTAATGTAGATAAGGCGTGTAAGTATTGAGCCTTCTTTAAATGTACGTTTTATGTCGCCTAAAATATCCACTGCTCAAATTTCAATGTATTAAATCAAATTTTAATAAAACGAATTGGAATTTTTGTTCCAGTAACGGATCATAAAATACCCGAACAGCATACCTCCCAGGTGCGCAAAGTGGGCCACATTACTTCCCGGCTGTGAAAGACCGAGCACCAATTCAAGTACACCATAACCAATTACAAAATATTTGGCTTTAATCGGAATTGGCGGAAAAAGCAACATCAATTCGGTATTCGGGAACAGCATTCCAAATCCCAACAGAATACCGAATACTGCGCCTGAAGCACCTACTGTTGGCGTACTTAATAAGCTGGTAATTTTCTCGGAAGCCGTGTTTGGAATGTATTTACCCTGGGCTGCCAACTCTTTAAAATAGGCCAGTTGATCGGGTGAGATTTGTGAAATGGCCGACTTGTATTCGATAAACATTACAAAAATGTGCAAGGCCGCTGCTCCTAAACCCGTGACAAGGAAAAAAGTAAGAAACCGTTTTGGTCCCCAAACACTCTCCAGAACACGCCCGAACATGTACAAGGCAAACATATTAAAGAAAATATGGCCAATGCTGCCATGCATAAACATGTGGGTAAAAAGCTGATGCATCCTGAAATTATCGGAAGCCGGGAAATACAAACCCAAAACCTTGTACAGGTCAGTACCGGTTTGCCCGACAATTTTTGTTACCAGAAAAAACAATACGTTGACAAGAATCAGATTCTTGACCACAGGAGGCATATTCAGTGAAGGTCTGTAATTCATGTAATTAAAATTTGAATTAGGAAGATGGTAGCTGGAAGTTTATCCCACACTGCTCTCTTTCCAATCAATAATTATTTAAAACTAAACATTCAAATCAGGCCTGAAGTTTACAAGAGCCGTTCCATTTTCAAATGGCTTAAAAATACCGACAATCTGTCACCTGAGAAAACTTTTTTCGATATCATCAGTAGAAATGATGGTCAACACCTTTTTCCCGTCGGGTGTAAAGTTGGGTGTACCACATGCAAATAGATTATCGATCAAATGATCCACCTCTTCCTGTTTTAATTCAACACCGTATTCGAGTGCCGATGCTTTAGCCAGTGAAATGGCGATCTGCACTTTTACTTTCGAGCGTGCATCCACCGGCGAATTTTTATACTCCTCGAGCAACTTCTCAACAATCATTTCGGGCGAAGATACATCCAAAACTCCCGGGGTTCCGTTCATAACAAAAGTATTCTTTCCAAATTCGCGAATATCGAATCCCAGCGACAGTAGATCTTCCAAAATCGATTTCAGCAACTCGGCATCCGCTGGATTCAATTCGATGGTTTGTGGAAAAAGTTGTTGTTGGCTGGCCACCGAATCGCTTTTCATCACTTCGATAAATTGCTCAAAAAGAATACGTTCGTGTGCTCTTTTCTGATCGATGACCATCAATCCCGATTTTACCGGGGTAAGGATGTAACGCTGTTTTAGCTGCATTACTTTTTTCCCGCTGTATTGCTCGCGGGTTTGCGCGTAAAGATCTTTTGTGCCGGAAAACTCCTCCCGTGGTTCCTGATCTTCAGGTTTTAGTTTCAGTTGCGATCCCCGGTAAAGATCTTCCCAGTTTTCCAGGTTTTTCTTTTCACGATAAGTTGTCGCCGATGGGTTAAAACTACCCGCATTCCCACTCTTTTCGGTATCAAAGGGATTGTATCCCGGATTGATCTCAATATCCGGAAAACGAACACCTTCGCCGCTTTTTTTGGGAACAGGAATATCAATACTGCCCCTTTGGTCGAAATCAATCGAAGGCACAACGTTGTGTTTTCCCAGTGATTCGCGCACCGCCGCATGAACGATCGGCCAGATATCGCGTTCATTTTCAAATTTGATCTCGGTTTTGGTAGGATGAACATTGATGTCAATTTCACCCGGGTCGAGTTCAAGAAACAGGAAATACGAAGGAAAAGTATCGGGTGGCAACAACTGTTCGTAGGCCTGTGTAATTGCTTTGTGAAAATACGGATGCCGCATATACCTTCCGTTTACAAAAAAGAACTGCTCTCCCATAGTTTTACGGGCATATTTAGGCTGTCCGACAAAACCATGAATTTTTACGATACTGGTTTCTTCTTTCACACTTACAAGACTCTGGTTCAACGTCTTTCCAAACACATCAACAATGCGTTTCCGGTAGCTGGTCACCGGCAGTTCGTACAGCGAAGTCCCGTTATGAACAAATGAAAATTTAATATTGGGATTGGGAAGAGCAATGCGCTGAATTTCCCAAATGATATGTTTTAATTCTGTGGAATTCGATTTCAGGAATTTACGGCGGGCAGGAACATTAAAAAACAAGTTTTTGATCTTAAAATCGGTGCCGTTGCTTATTCCGGCAGGTTCCTGGGTTTTCACCTCCGAACCTATAATGTGAATAAACGTTCCCACTTCGTCCTCCATGCGTTTGGTGCGAAGTTCAACATCGGCAATAGCAGCTACTGAGGCCAGTGCCTCGCCCCGAAATCCCATGGTGCGGATACAAAACAAATCGTTGGCGTTTCTGATCTTTGAAGTAGCATGTCGTTCGAAAGCCATACGTGCATCGATAGGCGACATTCCACAACCATTATCGCTGATCTGAATCAGCGTCTTTCCGGCATCCTTTATATTTATGGTAACTTCAGTAGCTCCTGCGTCGAGAGCATTTTCCACCAATTCTTTTACCACCGAAGCGGGCCGTTGTATAACCTCTCCGGCAGCTATCTGGTTGGCAACTGCATCGGGTAATAACTGGATTATATCGCTCAAATTAAAAACTTTTGATGTTTAAAAATGGATCACGGAGATGATCAGGCAAAAAAGTCGGAATAGAAAAACAGGTAAAGCACCAATGCCAGGATAAGAACAATCCAAATCAGGCGCCGGTTTTGCGACCTGCGTGCATCTTCCGAAGTCCGTGAAAAACCTCCCTTGGCTCTGAACTGCCCTCTGATGTTGGGTCGGTATGGTTTTCCATCGTCCTTTTTTTCATCGACAATCCCCAGTTCCTCTTTTATACGTCTTTCGCGTTCGTCCCTTTCTTCCTGATCCGGATCGTGAAACCGTGGTGTAATTTTGAATTTCTTGGTTCCCGGTGTATGAAAAAAATTGCCAATCATGGTATTCGAATTTAATGCAAAGATAGCCTTTATTCTGCAAAAAGTATTCCACCATTTAACTTAGCTTTTCTGCTGATGCTATCTGTTACTTTTTACTACTATAACGATTTTTCAAGGATTTGGTTAAGCTGTTCTTCTTCGAGCACAACCGGATTACCTTTCATACTGCTGGCTACTTTGGCTTTTTGCACCAGAATGGGAAAATCCTTTCTGCCGAGGCCAAAACTTGCCAATGACGGGATTTTTAGGTAGGTCACCACTTCTTCTACCCAGCGAATCGATTCTTTCGCTTCAGCCCTTTCATTTTGAGTAAGAATTTTTGCCAGCTCGCTGTATTTCGAAAGATCACCGTTTTGAGCTGTCAGTGCTTCAATATTGGTTTCAATAACTGCTGAAACCAAACTGGCACAAACCGTTCCGTGAGGGATGGGAAACATCCCTCCCATTGGCCCAGCAAAACCGTGAACAGCTCCCAGTTTTACATTTGCCAGTGCCATTCCGCCCAACATGCTGGCCATGGCCATATCTTCGCGGGCTTCAATGTCGTCGCCATCACTAAAAGCTTTTAGCAACGAACGAGAAATTCGTTTTAGTCCTTCTCTGCAGATCATATCGATAAAGGGATTCGACTTGTTCGACACAAAAGTTTCTTGCAAATGAGTAAACGCATCCACCCCCGTACTTGCGGTAAGTTCGGGTGGCATAGAAAGCGTTAGTAAGGGATCGACCACCGCAACATCGGGGTACATATAATCGCTACGCAAACTCACTTTTACATTGTTCTCCGGCGATTTAATGACCGAATTTTTTGTGACCTCGGCACCTGTTCCAGCAGTAGTTGGAACCGCAATACATGGGAGTGGTTTTGCAAGTAAAGGTTTTCCACGCCCAATTACCTCAAGGTAATCCATTAATTCGCCCCGGTTGGTTGCCATTGCAGCAATGGCTTTTGCAGCATCGATCACACTTCCTCCGCCAAGTGCCAGCACAACCTCGCATTTTTTTTCGTGGGCAAGTTGCATACCCTGAGTGATCATGTGTGTAGAAGGTTCACTTTCAACCTTAAAAAAGGTGACTTCCGTTCCCGGCTTCAGTTTTTTGGCCAATTCTGAATCCCGTCTTCCGGAGCTGCCGGTAACCAGCAAAACTTTCTTACTAAAGCTACCAACAAGTGTCGGCATCTTTTCGAGCGCATGACTACCAAATATTATTTTTGTTGCTGTCGCAAAAGAGAAATTCATCATTATCTACGTCTTTCATTTAAGAGTCCCAGCCGTTCTCATCCGGAAAAACATTAAAAAACTTAATTGCCGATCGCGGTTCTGCCATCATTTCCGCTACGGTTTCGCGCCATTTCTTGTAATGTCCAGTTTCCTTGTGCCGGGCCGGATCGTCGGCGGTTCGATACACTTCAACCAGTACAAATTTTGAAGGATCATCTTGTTGCTGAACGACATCGAAACGAGCTATTCCGGGTTCCCTGACGCTATTCCGGGCATTTTCGAGCGTGGCGTTTTTAAAAGCTTCTACACTTTCTGCTTTAACGCGTACAAAAACATGAACGATAAACATAGTCGTATTTTATGGTTTGAATTTCAGGGAAAAGCTTCTGCAGTTTTAATTTTTGTATCAAAGCTCTCCGTTTTATTTTTTCCTCTCTTACAAATTTGAAAAATATTTTTCGAAACCTTCCAACCTTTTCCAACTATCTTCGTCATAACTTCGGATAAGCAAACAAAAAGAACGGTACTACCATAACTTTACGAAAGACAAAAACAGGATTTGGAGGTCATTTATAACCAAAGCGAACTTAAACTGGTAAAGCGCTGCAAGAACGGAGATGCGAAGGCGCAATACAGACTGTACAAACTTTATTCGAAAGGAATGTACAACATTGCGGTGCGCATGACCAACAACCAGAGCCTGGCCGAGGATGTGCTGCAGGATGCTTTCATAAAAGCTTTTTCGGAATTGCATAAATTGAAGAACGAGAAAGCTTTTGGAGGCTGGTTGAAACGGATTGTAATTAATAAGTGTATTGATGTTTCGCGAACAGGTAAAATGCTATACACAGACATGGAAACGTTGAACGACAGCGATCACTATGTTGCCGAAGAAGTAAACGAAGATGTGGAACCGGAACTGATCCATGAACTGATAAAAAAGCTTCCCGAAGGAGCACGGCAAATTCTGGTTCTAAGGGCGCTGGAAGGATATAAACATGCTGAGATTGGAGAAAAACTGGGCATTACAGAATCAACATCCAAGACCCAGTTTTTCAGGGCAAAACAGTTGCTCGCGAAAATGATTAACGAGAACAGCTATGAAAAAAGATCTGGAAAAAATATTGCAGGAAAAGCGACTAAAGCTTGATGTAGAAGAACCTGAAAGCGACCTTATATGGGAAGGAATCCGTAGCGGCTTATCGCAAAGACGCGGTTTGCCTGACTGGTTCTGGAAAGTGGCAGCCATTGTCATTTTTGCCGTTTCGGCCACCTATTTTGTAGTTAACGAAACCTCGAAAAAGGAAACAGTAATCTACACACTCTCCGATATTTCGAGCGATCTCGGGAAACAGGAAAAAGAATTAAAACAGCAGGTAGCCTATAAGTGGGAAGCGGTGAAACCAGAACTTCCGGCGGATAATCCTGAGGTACAGTTTCTGCTCGAACAGATGGATCAAATGGACACGATTTACGCCAACTACCAACGAGACCTGAACCGCACACTCGACAATGAACCGGTGATACATGTCATGCTCGACTACTACGAGAAAAAAATAAAAATACTTAACCGCTTATTGATGGAAATCGAAAAACAAAAGTACCATGAAGAAACTATTACACTTTAAATCAACACTGATTGCTGCTTTTTTGCTGATATCGGCAGCAACTTTGGCACAAGACTATGAAACCACCAAAACGCTTACCAAATCAACCACAGTACCCGGAGATGTAAACATCGAAATGGCGAACCATTCGGGCGATATAAAATTCATTTTGTCCAACTCGAAAAGTGTTAGTATAAAAACCACGGTAAATGTAAATGCCAGAAGCGAATCGGATGCCCAAAAATTATTGGAGGCGATCGACGATTTTGAGTTCGATCTTCGCGGCAACCGGCTGGAGATTGATACCCGTTTTTACCGGAACATAAATTCAGTAAACAACCGGTCGACCATTACACTGAATAACGGCGACAAAATTAAACTGAAAGATTTTTCCATCAGTCACGAAATCAGCATTCCCGAGGCGGCAAATATCAACCTTCAGAATAAGTACAGCAATGTGAGCCTGCCAACCTTAAAGGGAACGGCAAAACTGAATCTCTATAACAGCAAATTATATGCTAAAGATTTTGAATCGGTGCTGGAACTGGAAACCAAATACTCGAAAATATATGCTTCAGATTTTAAAGCTGAAACTAAACTCCAACTTTACGATACCGATCTTGAATTTGATTCGGCCGGAGAACTGGAAGTAGAAAGCAAATACTCGCGGCTTGAAGGCGAAAAAGCACAAAAACTCACCATCAACTCGTATGATGACAAAATATTCATCGATGAATTTGTACTGCTGAAACTGGAAGCAAAATACTCGGACTTGGAGTCGGATGCAACCCTTGACAGTGTAAAACTAAATCTTTACGACTGTAATCTGAAGATCAACTCAGCCAAAGAAGTGAGCTTCACCGGGAAATATTCTGAACTAAAACTCGGTGATGTAAAAAACCTGGAAATTGGAGATTCATATGACAACGACCTGTACCTGAAAAAATCGCATTTCGTTAGAATTACCCAAAGTAAATACAGCAGCTACAGCATGTCGACAAATACCAACTTCGAGCTTATCGGTTACGACGATGATGTTAGTATCGACAAACTAAATGACGATTTCGAAGGCCTAACGTTCGACTGCAAATACGGAAAACTGCAGGTTAATTCGGGCGGTATTCCTGTTCGTATCGATCTGGCGATGAAACACGGGAAAGTGGATTTGCCAAATTCGATTGAAACAACAAAACACATCGAAAAAAACAGCGAACTTGAAATTATGGCCGGCACAAACGGTGGAATAATATTAGTACGTGGCTACGATAATACAATTCATATCAAATAAAATCAAATACAGTTTATACTGAAAGTGGGTGAAGGTCATAGTGCTCTACAGCCACTTTTTTCGTTTGAAATAGATGAACAATCCACCTCCGAGGATGAGTATGGCAATCCAGAAAATGAGGTAGGAATATTTATAACCTAGCTCGGGCATGTGTTCGAAGTTCATGCCATAAATTCCGGCCACAAAAGTGAGCGGTATAAACACCGAAGCAAAAATGGTAAGTGTTTTCATCACTTCATTCATTTTATTGCTCATGTTGGTGTTATAAATGTTCAACTGGTCAGAAAGCATATTGTTGTATAACTCAAGCGTATCGGTACATTGGGCAACCAGATCGAACAGGTCGCGCAGGAATTGCTGGTTCTTCTCCTGAATAAATGAATCCTCTTCTTTATTCAGCATGAGAAGGAATTCACGTACCGGCCGGATGGATTTCCGTAAATAATTCAGTTCAGTTTTAAACCGGTAGATTTCTTCCACCATGCCCGAGTCCATATTCCGGAACAGGCGATCTTCCATCTCTTCGATTTTACTACCAATACTTTCGATCAAACCGGTATAATAATCAACAATGGTATCCATTAAGGCATACGCCAGGTAATCATTCCCATTGTGTCGCAAACGTCCTTTTCCCTTTCTAATACGCTCACGGACCGGATTAAAAAAGTCACCTACTCTTTCCTGCAAGGTCAGCACATAGTTTTCACCCAGAACAATGCTGATCTGCTCGGCGTGTATGCGGTTCGATTTTTCTTCCGCCTGCAACATTTTTATAATAAAGGCATCGTAAGTTTCACCATTTTCGTATTTGGGCGGCTGGTCGGTATTCAAAATATCTTCGAGAAGAAGAGCCGGCAGGTTGAATTCGGTGCCCAGGTCCTGGATCATTTCCAGGTCATGAATTCCATAAATATTTATCCAGGTTACGGCGTCTTTTTTAAACTCTGTCCTGGCGTCTTTTATCGAAGCAACTTCTTTTTCAACCAGTTCATCCTTGTCAAATTTCATGACCTGGATGATCGGTTTATCCATCTTCTGCCTGCCAATCAGTATCAACGAACCGGGAGCAGTACCTTTGGCTTTTGAGCGGTCTTTTAAAAATCGTGCCATGAAAATTCTTTTTCCTAAATATACGATTTAGGAAATTCTATCGCAATACAGAAGAGGATTTCAAAGAGAATTACTTCTGCCTGAAGTAGATCTGAATGGGCACCCCCGTGAAGTTAAAATTATCGCGCAACTGGTTCTCGATGTAACGTTTATACGGCTCTTTTATGTATTGCGGCAAATTAGCAAACAAAGCAAAAGCCGGTGTGGGTGATGGCAACTGGGTGCAATATTTAATTTTTATGAATTTCCCTTTTACCGAAGGTGGACCATACTCTTCAATGGCTTCGAGCAATACTTCATTTAACTCCGAAGTTTTAACACGCTGCTTCCGGTTTTTATGAACTTCGATGGCTACCTCGAGTGCTTTGTGAACACGCTGTTTGGTTAAGGCTGAAATAAATATGATCGGAACATCAACAAACGGAGCAAGACGGTTTTTGATTTGCTCGGTAAACTTTTTTGTGCTCTGCGTATCTTTATCAATCAAATCCCATTTATTAACCAGAATAACTACCCCTTTTTTGTTTTTGATGATCAGGTTAAAAATATTCATATCCTGTGCCTCAACACCGCGCGTGGCATCGATCATCAGCAGGCACACATCCGAACTCTCGATGGTACGCACAGAACGCAGAACGGAATAAAACTCCAGGTCTTCGCTTACCTTTCCCTTTTTTCGTAAACCGGCCGTATCAACGATCATAAAGTCGTGACCAAATTTATTGTAACGCGTATGAATTGAGTCGCGTGTGGTTCCGGCTACTTCGGTTACAATGTTCCGGTCTTCGCCAATCAAGGCATTTATGAACGACGATTTTCCAACATTGGGGCGTCCTACCACCGACAAGTACGGCAGTTCGTGTTCCTCATCCACTCCGGGCACCTTCGGGAGTTTTGCTACCAAAGCATCAAGCATATCGCCGGTTCCGCTGCCGGTCATCGACGAGATACAGTAGATCTCCCCAAGTCCCAGGCCGTAAAATTCCTGGGCATCCAGTATTCTGGCATGGTTATCAACTTTGTTCACGACTAAAATTACCTCTTTACTGCTGCGACGCAGAATTTCTGCAATGGCGTCATCTAAATCGGTGATGCCCGATTCTACATCCACTAGAAATACAATAACATCGGCCTCATCAATGGCGAGGTGAACCTGTTTATTTATCTCAGCTTCAAAAACATCGTCCGAATTTACTACGTAACCACCTGTGTCGATCACCGAAAATTCAGTGCCTGACCATTCGGCTTTTCCGTAGTTACGATCGCGCGTTACTCCGGCTGTTTCATCAACAATGGCTTTACGCTGTTCTATTAATCGATTAAAAAGTGTTGATTTTCCTACGTTTGGCCGTCCTACTATTGCTATTATTTTGCTGCTCATTTCTTTCTTGTTGTTAAGGGCTAAAGCCCGGTGTTTTGTGGCATCTTTGCACCCGAGGTAAAATCGGGCTTATACAAACTACCTTAATTTCTGTGTGCTAAATTCTTTCTGTTCTGAATCCGGATCACATGGCATCGTAACCAAACTTTTTGAGCTGGCCATCTTTTTCGCGCCAGTCTTTGGCTACTTTTACGTACAGTTCCAGAAAGATCTTTTTCCCAAAGAATTCCTCCGCATCTTTACGGGCTTCCGTTCCTACTTTTTTAAGCATTTTTCCCTGGTGCCCAATAATGATTCCTTTCTGGCTGTCGCGCGCTACATGAATTACCGTACGAACATTGATCAGCTTTTCAGCTTCCTTAAATTCCTCCACCTCTACTTCAACGGCATAAGGAATTTCTTTCTGATAGCTCAGCAATATTTTCTCGCGGATAATTTCCTGGAGGAAAAAACGCTCGTTTCGGTCGGTCAGTTCATCTTTTGGGAAGAATGGCGGACTTTCGGGCAACAATTCAATAATGCGGTCAAAAATGGGTTCGATGTTGAATTTTTCCCGCGCCGAAACGGGAAAAATAGTAGCCCCCGGAAAAGTATTGCTCCAGTGGTCGTACAATTTCATCACATCTTCCTGATTCGAGAGATCGATCTTGTTGATTAATACAATCACAGGCATATTCGATTTTCTCACTTTTTCGATGTATTCCGGATTTTTGTCGGGCTTTTCCACTACGTCTGTCACAAACAAAATTACATCCGCATCAATTAATGCCGAATCAACGAACTTCATCATCGTTTCCTGAAGTTTGTAACTTGGTTTCAGAATTCCCGGCGTATCGGAATAAACAATCTGAAAATCATCGCCACTAACAATGCCTTTTATGCGGTGGCGGGTTGTTTGCATTTTCTGGGTAATAATGGAGATCTTCTCTCCAACGAGTGCGTTCATGATCGTGGATTTCCCAACGTTGGGATTTCCAACAATATTCACAAAGCCAGCTTTATGTGCCATCTTTCTATTTTTAGGTGTTCCTTCCCTTTCGGGAATTCTATATTATAACTCAGTTCCCGAATACTTATCTTCGGGATCAGTCCGACCTGATATTTTAAATCCTTAAAATATAGTCTTATTGACTTAAAAATAAGCGCAAAGATAATTGTTTTGAATGATTTTCAGAACAGCGGGAAAAAAGGATAAAAATAAAAGTAGCTCAGGCCCGGATTCCCGGCACCATCACTGCTTGAAACCTTTGATATCAGCGCATATTTTCGTATATTAAAGATTACGCCAATAAATTTTAAAAAATCATCGATCATGAATTCCATAAAAACTTTAGATAGCATTGCCATAACTGTACATGCTCACCGAATTCTAAGAAAACTTTTAGATGAAAATCCGATTCTGGAAAAAATAATGCGCAATGCAGCAACGCTCGATGAAGCGCTTCAGGGCACCCGAAACTGGATTCTGCCGAGGCTGCATCAAAATCCGGCAGCAGAAAAGTTTTATTACAACACAAACAATACTTCAGGACTCTACAAGAAATTAAAATGGAGCGACTACGCGGTGATTCGCATACTCGATTACATTGATCATGCCGGAGAAGCTTATCCCGACCAAAATATTCATGGTGAACTGGCGGTTACCGATCCGATAAAAATGTTGTGGTTAGCCATTAATTTTGGAATTGGCGGCGCTAAACCCGGATTTTTCATCGACATGCTTCAACTTTTCCGGCAGTTTAACGGAAGCTATCGGAGAATACCGCCCAAAGAAACCACTGTGATACACTGGATGAACAAATACCCTTCAGGAATCGATGAGAAAGTCATTCAACTTCGTAAGGAAAATAAGGAGCGAATTATTCGTCTGCTGATGAAAAAAATTGACGAAAAGGAAATCACCAGCACAAAATATTCTTTTTCGGAAGAAATGGGCGATGCCGAAAAACGAGAGAAAATGGAAGAATGGTGGAATGATCATCACTTTCACTTAAGATTTGCAGTTCGTTCGCCGGAAATGCTGAATGAAATGCTTGATTTCTCTCTCGATCCGGACACCATGAAAATATTATATGCTGCACGCGATAAAGGCATTCCTTTCTTTGTAAATCCATACTACCTGTCGTTACTGAATATACACACTCCCGAATTTGCTGTTGGTGCCGACCTGGCCATTCGTTGTTACGTAGTTTACAGCCAGCAACTGGTCGACGAATTTGGACAGATTGTAGCCTGGGAAAAAGAGGACAAAACAGAACCCGGCAAACCCAACGCAGCAGGCTGGATACTGCCTTCACACAACATTCATCGGCGTTATCCCGAAGTAGCTATTTTTATCCCCGATACTGTGGGAAGGGCCTGTGGCGGACTCTGCGCCAGCTGTCAGCGCATGTATGATTTTCAGCGGGGTCGTTTAAATTTCAACCTCGAAAAACTAAAACCCGAAAAGTCGTGGAAAGAACGACTACCCGAGTTGCTGAATTATTTTAGATACGATTCGCAGTTGCGCGACATTTTGCTTACAGGTGGCGATGCATTGATGAGCAGCGACAAAAACCTGGAACATATGTTGGATGAAATTTATAATATGGCTGTGAAGAAAAAAGAAGATAATCTTGAGCGACCTGATTCGGGTAAATATGCCGAGATGGTGCGGGTAAGAATAGGTACCCGTTTACCTGCCTATTTGCCTCAGCGAATAACACCGGCACTCGGAAAAATTCTTTCGGAATTCAAACAAAAAGCATCTAAAATCGGGATCAAACAATTTGTGATTCAAACACATATTGAATCGCCAATGGAAGTCACCCCCGAAACCCGAAGAGCTGTACAGGTGTTACTGAATTCGGGATGGGCAGTAACCAACCAGCTTGTTTTTACAGCCGCTGCCTCACGCCGCGGACACACCGCCAAACTCAGGCAGGTGTTGAACGACATTGGTGTTTTAACCTACTATACCTTCACCGTAAAAGGATTTAAGGAGAACAGCGCCACTTTTTCGCCCAATGCACGGGCGGTTCAGGAAGCCAAAGAGGAAAAAGAACTTGGGAAAATCCCTGAGAAAGAGCACGCGCTTATGGAATCGCTGATGCACGATTCAAAAAAAATAAAAGAAAAGACAGCTCGCTTAAGAAATGCCTACAACCTGCCGTTCTTAGCTACCGACAGAAATATTCTGAATCTTCCGGGGGTTGGGAAAAGTTTGACTTTCAGAACCATTGGTATAACGCGGTACGGTAGGCGCATTTTGCAATTTGAGCACGATCGCACCCGAAACCACAGCCCCATCATTAACAAAATGGGTAAAGTGATCATTATTGAATCAAAATCGATCGAGGAATTTTTGGATCAGTTGGAAGAAATGGGAGAAGACCGAACTGAATACAAAAGTATTTATGGTTATTCCATTGGGCAAACCGAACCCCGGATGCCTATGTATGAATACCCGAGTTATGAATTTGAAGTGGCCAAGGAACTTACCAACCTGGAAATCTGATTTACTGATTTTCTTTGATGTACTTTATTACATAAGGAATAATTCAGTCTGCCGGTTCATCATCTAAACAATGCTGGCTTTACAAATCCAAATCCTGAATTAATTCCGCACTCAATGTACCGGAAGCAATTTCACGAACTTCGCCTGTCATGCGGATTTCCCAGTCTTCGTCGATTTCGATGTGCAATGTTCCGCCGGGCATTTTTATCGTAAGGTCACGCTCGCTCAGTCCTCGTTTCAATACCGTGGCAGCTACAGCACACGACGAACTTCCTGATGCCAGAGTCCAGCCGGCACCTCGCTCCCAAATCATAATCTCCACTTCAGTGGGCGAAATTACTTTTGCAAATTGGACATTAATACGTCTGGGAAACAAGGGATGATTTTCAATATCCGAACCATAGGTTTTAACTTCAGCTTCATTCAGGTCATCAACTAAAATCACGCAATGCGGATTACCAACCGACACACAGTTGATGTAAAAAGTTTGATCATGCAATGGTAGCGGTTCGTCAATGCATTCGGGCTTTTCAATATTCACCGGAATTTTTTCGGCATCGAAAATGGCTTTGCCCATATCCACTTTAATCATATAAGCTTTCCCCTCGCGCTCCTCCATAATTTCGGCACGAACCAGGCCGCCCGGTGTTTCTATGCTAAAACTTTTTGCTGTTGTAAAACCGTGATCGTACAAATATTTTGAAAAAATACGCAGCCCGTTTCCGCTTTTCTCAGCTTCCGAACCATCCGGATTTAAAATACGCAGCCCGAAGTCGGCTTTTTCTGACGGCACTTTTAACAGTATTCCATCAGAACCAATACCAAAATGTACATCGGAAATGCGAATAATGGCTGCTTCCGTGAGTTTAAAAGTTATGTTTTCGTGATCGAGAACAATGTAATCGTTTCCCAGTCCGTGTGATTTTACAAAGAAGTTTTGCATGATCTAAAGTGTTTACCTACAAAAATACCAAACCAAACCGATTTACGGGATTTCATCACAAAATCTTTTTAAAACTGATACTCGTTTCTCAATTTTACCTCACACAATTTTGCGACCGGTAATTCTACCAGAATCAAGGAATACGTTAAAACTAAATATTTTGAAAACCTAAGTGTGTGTATTCAAAATCCAGACATACCGGCACGATTTCCATTCTTTAAAAAAATCTAAATAAAAATAGTACAGCAAGCTTTCAAAAAGCAGGAACTTTTAATTTGTTATCTTTGCGCCTCTACTATATTGACACAAAAATAACAGACAAATATGGCACTTATTAACGAAAGTTACCTCAAACTGCAAGCCGGGTATTTATTCCCTGAAATTGGAAGAAGAGTCAGTGAATTTATGGCTGAAAACCCGGATAAAAAAGTAATAAAAATGGGTATTGGCGATGTTACCCAGCCACTGGTTCCTTCAGTAGTAAAAGCCTTTCACGAAGGCGTAGACGAAATGGCCAAAAGCGAAAGCTTTAAAGGTTACGGTCCCGAGCAGGGTTATGCTTTTTTACGCGAAGCCATTGCTGCAAATTCGTACCAGGCAAACGGCGTTGATATTTCGGCTGACGAAATTTTTATCTCCGACGGATCGAAATGTGACACCGGAAATATTCAGGAAATTTTTGGCAACGAGAATAAAATAGCCATTTGCGATCCGGTTTATCCGGTTTACGCCGACACTACGGTAATGAGCGGAAAAACAGGAAGCTGCCAGGCCAATGGTTATTACGACGGCATCATTTATATGCCTTGTACAAAAGAGAATGGTTTCATTCCTGAATTGCCGACAGAAACGCCCGACCTGATTTTCCTGTGCTACCCGAATAATCCAACGGGAACGGTAGCCAGCAAAGAGGAACTGAAAAAGTGGGTAGATTACGCCACCGAAAACAAGGCCATTATTTTATACGATGCCGCTTACGAAGCCTTTATTACCGAAGATGGCATACCACATTCGATTTACGAAATTGAAGGCGCTAAAAAAGTGGCCATCGAATTCCGAAGTTTCTCGAAAACAGCCGGATTTACCGGAACACGCTGTGCATTTACAGTAATTCCCGAAGAATTGGTTGCCTACGACAAAAACGGAAAAGAATACCCGGTAAAACCTTTGTGGAACCGCCGCCAATCGACCAAATTCAACGGAGTTTCGTACCCGGTACAGAAAGCTGCCGCTTCTATTTTCACCGAAGAAGGCAAAAAAGAAGTAGCCAATGTGATTGCTTACTACCTTGAGAATGCCAAAATTATGCGCGAGAGCCTCGCCGAAATTGGTTACGAAGTTTTTGGCGGAGTTAACGCACCGTATGTTTGGGTGAAGACCAAAAACGGAATGACCTCATGGGATTTCTTCGATAAAGTACTGAACGAAGCCAACGTTGTTGGTACTCCCGGTTCAGGATTCGGTCCGGCGGGAGAAGGTTACTTCCGCTTTTCAGCATTTGCCGACAGGGAAAATGTGCTGGAAGCCATGGAACGTGTAAAAAATCTGAAGTAGCGAAAAACAGATATAAAGTAAAGCCGGTTTGTCGATTGACGGACCGGCTTTTTTTATTTTACTTCTTCATTCACAATTCTTTGTTTGACCCTACTTCCCGGATAAACTTTTAGAGCCTCCTCTAAAATTTTTAGCGACTTGGCAAGATCTTCTTTTTTCAGGACATAGGCAATCCTTACTTCATCCATTCCGCGGTCCGATCCGGTATAAAATCCCGAAGCCGGGGCCAGAAAAATCGTCTGGTTTTCGTAATGAAAATTGGATAGTAACCATTCGCAGAATTTATCGGCATTGTCGACGGGCAAACGTGCTACAGTATAAAATGCACCCATGGGAATTGGAGAATAAACTCCATCAATGCGATTCAATCCGTCGATGAGGAATTTGCGGCGGTTAACGTATTCGTTGTAGTTGTTCAGCATGTAGTCCGGATCGGCATCCAGCGAAGCTTCAGCGGCAATTTGCCCAATAAGTGGCGGGCTCAGCCGTGCCTGACAGAACTTGATCACATTCTTCTTGACGGCTTCATTTTTGGTGATCAGCGCGCCTATTCTAAGTCCACATTCGCTGTAGCGTTTCGAAACCGAATCAACCAACACTACGTTTTGCTCAATTCCTTCCAGATGGAACGCCGAAATATAAGGAGCTCCGGTATAACAAAACTCGCGATACACTTCATCGGAAAATAAATACAGATCGTATTTTTTAACCAGGTCACGAATTTTATTCATTTCCTGCTGCGTATACAAATATCCGGTGGGATTATTCGGATTGCAAATCATGATCCCTTTAGTTTTCGGGCTGATCAGTTTTTCGAATTCTTCAACCGGCGGCAACGAGAAACCTTCTTCAATATTGGCCGCAATGGCCTTAATTTTTGCTCCTGCAACAATCGCAAAAGCTTCGTAGTTGGCATATGCCGGCTCAGGAACAATGATCTCATCGCCCGGATCGAGGCAACTCATAAAAGCAAAAGTAACCGCCTCGCTTCCTCCCGATGTAATTATGATATCGCTGGCATCAACATTAATGTCGAACCGGTGGTAATACTCGGCTAATTTTTCCCTGAAAGATGTAATACCTTCACTTGGTGTATATTCCAGAATGGTTCTGTCGATATTTTTTATGGCTGCTAATGCCTCCGGAGGAGTTGGTAAATCGGGCTGTCCGATATTTAAGTGAAAAACATTAATCCCCTTGTCCTTAGCTTTCTGAGCTAAGGGAGCCAGTTTTCTGATTGGCGAATCTGGCATTATCCGTCCCCTGTCTGATACTGTCGGCATGTTGTAAAATATAAAATAGTTGAGCAAATATAAGTTTAACAATCTGAAATCAAGAATGATCATTTTTTTTCATTTTCAAATATTATTGAATTGTTAACTTCCAATTTTTTATTATTACAGACTCTGTTCAATTCACCCGCGAATAACGCCGTTTTCCATAATATTTGTCATATTTTAGTCAGTTGGAGAGGTCTATTTTTGACTTGAAATATAACACCAAAAACTTTTACAATGATAATAGGAGTACCAACAGAAATTAAGAACAATGAAAACAGAATAGCTCTTACTCCTGCAGGAGCAGCCGAACTGGTAAAACGTGGTCACCAGGTTTATGTGCAAGCCGGCGGTGGCAACGGAAGTGGATTCCATGATGAAAATTACATAGCAGCCGGAGCTCGGATGCTACCCACCATCGAAGATGTTTATGGCATCGCTGAAATGATTATCAAAGTAAAAGAACCGATTGAGCCGGAATATAAACTTATTAAGAAGGGACAGATACTTTACACGTATTTTCACTTTGCCTCGGGCGAAGCACTGACGAATGCCATGATCGAGAACAAATCGGTTTGCCTGGCTTACGAAACCGTTGAATTGCCTGACCGCTCGCTGCCTTTGCTTGTTCCAATGAGCGAAGTAGCCGGCCGCATGTCGGTTCAGGAAGGTGCCAAGTACCTCGAAAAAACTTTTGGTGGTTATGGCGTTCTGCTTGGTGGTGTACCGGGTGTTACTCCGGCCAAAGTATTGATTATTGGTGGAGGTATTGTGGGTACTGAAGCAGCAAAAATGGCTGCCGGACTGGGTGCCGATGTTACCATTATGGATGTTAGTTTGCCGCGTTTGCGTTATCTCGATGATATTATGCCGGCCAATGTCAAAACCATGATGAGCAACGAATTCAACATTCGTGAAATGGTAAAATCACACGACCTGATTATTGGCGCCGTTCTTATACCCGGAGCAAAAGCGCCCCACCTGGTTACCAAAGACATGTTGAAAACCATGAAACCGGGTACTGTATTGGTCGACGTGGCGGTTGACCAGGGCGGATGTTTCGAAACAACCACTGCTACGACACATGCCGATCCGACATTTGTGATCGATGATGTTCTGCATTACTGTGTGGCCAATATGCCGGGAGCCGTACCTCGCACTTCAACCATCGCATTAACAAATGCAACCTTACCTTTTGCCATTCAAATTGCCGAAAAAGGGTGGAAGCAGGCTTGTATCGACAGCGAACCGCTGCGCAAAGGATTAAATGTTGTAGACGGTAAAGTCGTTTACAAAGGTGTTGCCGAAGCTTTCGACCTTCCTTATCAGGAAGTAGATTCGGTGTTGTAAGAAAAACCTAATCCTATATTATATCAAAAGGCCTTTCCTTTATATCAGGGAAAGGCCTTTTTACTTTTCCAGCTAAAAAAAGATTATTGTATATTTAATCCGCAAATGCAAAGATAATGGGCAAAACCAGGGAGCGACTTTACGAAATAATTTTTGAAGCCGATACACCAGCGGGAAAATTCTTTGATGTAGCTCTGTTGGTGGTCATTTTGCTTAGCGTGGCACTTGTGATGCTCGAAAGCGTTCCTGCAATTCGAACAAATTATCGCCCCATTTTACGCATACTTGAGTGGGTAATTACCGGAATTTTCACTGTAGAATACCTGCTACGTATAATCATTGTCCGAAAACCTCTGCGCTATATTTTCAGTTTTTACGGTATCATCGACTTTCTCTCAGTCATTCCTACTTACCTTGGGCTTTTTATTATTGGGTCGCATCACCTGGTGGTTATACGTATACTTCGCATGTTGCGTATTTTCCGGATATTAAAGCTTACCCGCTACACGCAGGCCGGCCGAACGCTGGCAAAAGCACTCTGGGCCAGCCGCGAAAAAATCAGTGTGTTCATCTTTTTTGTAATTGTGCTGGTAGTTGTAATTGGCACTATAATGTACATTATTGAGGGTGAGGCTCACGGCTTTACAAGCATTCCGCGAGGGATTTACTGGGCGATTGTAACCTTAACAACTGTGGGCTATGGCGACATTAGTCCTCAAACTTCACTGGGGCAATTCATGGCCAGCATTGTCATGATAATGGGGTATGCCATTATTGCTGTTCCAACCGGAATTGTAACTGCCGAGATTATAAATCCTTCTTACAAAGGAAATACCCAGGTTTGCCCCAGTTGCCTACACGACAAACACGACGACGACGCGAAATTCTGTAAGAAATGCGGGGCAAAGATCAACCCGTAATAATGCTATCACCTTTAGTGAGATAGATAATTCCCATTGAAATTTCGTTAACAACATCTAAACATTTGTGGATATCTAAATGTATCATTTCTGAAACACCTTTTTGTGAATTTCTATTTTTGTCAGAACTAGTCATCACCCGACTAAAAGAATTTAACTATGAGGCAGTATCTTGATTTATTGGAGACGATTTTGGAGAAGGGAACAAAAAAAGAAGACCGTACTGGAACAGGAACAATCAGCCGTTTTGGTCATCAGCTACGTTTTGATTTAAGCGAAGGATTCCCGATGGTAACCACAAAAAAACTTCATTTAAAATCGATTATTTACGAATTGCTCTGGTTTTTAAAAGGCGACACCAATGTCAGGTACCTTCAGGATAACGGCGTCAGGATCTGGAACGAATGGGCCGACGATGATGGTAACCTGGGGCATATTTACGGCTACCAGTGGCGCAGCTGGCCAACTCCCGATGGAAAACACATCGATCAGATCAGCCAGGTGCTGGAATCTATTCAAAATAATCCGGATTCGCGGCGGCACATTGTAAGTGCCTGGAACGTTGGCGAACTGGACAAAATGAACCTGCCTCCGTGCCACATTCTATTCCAATTTTATGTAGCCGACGGAAAACTTTCGTGCCAGCTTTACCAGCGAAGCGCCGATGTTTTTCTAGGCGTTCCGTTCAACGTTGCATCGTATGCCTTACTGACTATGATGATGGCACAAGTAACCAGACTTCAGCCCGGCGATTTTGTACACACCTTTGGCGATGTACATATCTACACCAACCATATCGAACAAGTAAAACTTCAGCTTACCCGCGAACCTTATCCACTGCCAACCATGAAAATAAATCCGGATGTGAAGAGTATTTTCGATTTTAAATTCGAAGATTTTGAGTTAGTGAATTACCATTCGCACCCGCATATTAAAGGAATTGTTGCAGTTTAAAAATTCAAGAATGATCCATAAAAACATTTCGATTATCGTTGCCATTGCCGAGAATTTTGCCATCGGTAAAAACAACGATCTGCTGTTTCATTTGCCGAACGACCTGAAACGTTTCAAGGAAATTACCTCGGGTCACACAATCATCATGGGAAGAAACACGCTTCTATCATTACCCAAATGGCCCTTACCAAATCGTCGGCACATTGTTATTACTGACAAAAAAGACGATGTTTTCCCGGGCTGCGAAACGGTTTTCTCGATAAATGAAGCCATTGAAAAGGTAAAAGGTGAAGATGAAGCCTTTATTATTGGAGGTGGAATGATCTACCGTCAGTTTTATCCGGTAGCCGGGAAATTGTACCTCACACTTGTGCATCAGCCTTTCGAGGCCGATGTTTATTTCCCCGAGATCGACTATTCGGAATGGAAAGAGGCCGCACGCAAAGATTTTCACGATGAAAAGAACAACTTTGATTATTCTTACTTAGATTTGGTTCGCAAATAGTTCGTAAACGTCTCCGTTTTGCCGGGACGAACCAAAAATATTCGAAAAATGACAAGACACATTTTCACCGCATTACTGATTTTATGTGGTGCGTTTTTAAGTTCAGCACAACAGCCGCTGATCGAGCTTCGTTATGAAGAGAATTATACCCCCACTTACAGCGAGGTGATTGAAATGTACCGTGTACTCGACGAAAATTATGAAAATGCCCAACTTGTCGAAAGAGGCACGACGGACATCGGCAAACCTTTGCACACTTTTATTATCAATTCCGAACCTGAATTCGATCCGCAGACCATAAAAAATCAGGGAAAATCAGTATTGCTGATCAACAACGGTATTCATCCGGGTGAGCCCGAAGGAATTGACGCCAGCCTGCAATTCGCCGACGATATTCTGCGCAATAAAAACGGAATGAAAAGCTGGCTCGAAAATACGGTGATCGTTATTGTTCCGGTCTACAACATTGGTGGTCATTTAAACCGGGGGCCATATAACAGGGCCAACCAGGCCACGCCTTACGAAACAGGTTTTCGCGGAAATGCCAAAAATCTCGATCTGAACCGTGACTTCACCAAATGCGATTCAAAAAACGCACTTTCATTCAATCGTATTTTTCAGGAATGGGATCCGGATGTTTTCCTGGATACGCACACCACGAACGGTTCCGATCATCAATACAGTATCACCTGGATCACTCCTTTTCCCGATTATTTTCCACCTACCCAGGAAGAGTTTCTTCGCAAGCAGATGATCCCCGATATTTTCGAAAAAATGGATGCAGGCAATTACAAACTTACGCCTTATGTAAACTGGATCTTTCACGATCCTTCGTCCGGAATTTTGCTCTGGCAGGATGCTCCGCGTTATTCATCGGGCTACGCCAGTTTATTTAACAGCTATGGGATGATGACCGAAAATCACGTGTACAAACATTTCCCCGATCGAGTAAAATCGTGTTATCAGTTCATAACAACGCTTGCTGATTTCACTTCAGAAAATTCAAAAGAAATTATTGCCAGCCGCAAGCACGGAAACGAAGAACTACTGGCCATGAAAACTTATCCGCTGACCTACGAAGTGGACACCACACACTACACCACATTTACTTTCGACGGTTACGGAACCAGCAACGAAGTGATTGACAAGGTTACCGGGCTGCCACGCTTTGGCTACGACCGCTCGAAACCTTATTCAAAAGAAATCCGCTATTACGATGTTTACACTACTCTGAATGAAATCAAAATTCCGGAATACTATGTGTTGCCTCAGGCCTGGACTGAGGTTATTGAGCGATTAAAATTGAACGGCGTTGAATTCAGAACACTGGAGGAAGATCAGGTGCTGGAAGTTGAAGTGGATTACATTGATGAATACGACAGTGCAAAACGGCCTTACAACGGACATTATTTCCATAATAATGTCAGTACGCACCAGGAAATTCAAAACATACAGTATTACGCCGGCGATCTGCTTGTTCCGGTGCGTCAGCAAAAAATGAAATACCTGCTTGAAATGCTCGAGCCCAAAGCTATGGATTCCTTTTTCCGCTGGAACTTCTTTGATTCGGTACTTGACCAGCGGGAATATTTTTCGCCATATGGTTTTGAAGAAAATGCATTGAAATACCTGAATGATCATCCGGTATTCAAAAAAGAATTTGAAGCCAAACGTGCTGACGATCCGGAATTTGCAAAGAACCACCGGGCCCAGTTAACCTATATTTATAACAATACCGAATGGGCCGAGAAGACTTTTAAACGTTATCCGGTTGCCCGGATTTATTAGTGACAGCTGTATTCTTCGGAGCTAATAGATTTACTCTTCGGTATCCATAATTTCGGTTTGCATACGCACCGAATCTTCGTGGATCAACTGGAAAAGAATTTTGATAAAGGTCTCGTCCAGGTTCAGATCTTTACCCAGCTTAATGCGATTATCCATCAGTTGCGACCAGCGGTTCATCTGGAGTGCCGTAACGTTATTCTCTTTCTTATACCGTCCGATTTCTTTAACGATCTCCACTCGCGATGACAGCATTTCGAGCAATTCTGAATCGATAGCATCGATGCGGTTACGTAACATGTCCAAACGATTTTCAAATTCCGGATTATTGGCCGATTCATATCGGATCACCAGTTTATCCAGCAATTTACTAAGGTCTGCCGGTGTAAGTTGCTGTCCGGCATCGCTCAATGCACATGACGGATCGATATGCGATTCCAGCATCAATCCCTCCATGCCCATATCGAAAGCTTTTTGTGAGATCTCATGCAAATATTCGCGTTTACCGGCAATGTGGCTCGGGTCGCAAATAATAGGCAGGTTCGGAATATTTCGGCGCAATTCAATAACCGTTTTCCAGTTCGGGTAGTTGCGGTATTTGGTATCGCGGAATGGTGTAAATCCACGATGGATAGCAACAATATTTTTAATTCCCGCCTGGTGAACACGTTCGATGGCTCCCATCCACAACTGCACGTCGGGATTTACCGGGTTTTTGATCATCACTACCGCATCCGATCCTTTGAGCACATCAGCAATTTCCTGCACCACAAATGGGCTGGCAGTCGACCGTGCCCCAATCCACAGCACATCCAAACCGGCTTTCAGTGCTTCTTCGGTGTGTTGTGCATTGGCCACTTCGGCACCTACCGGCAACCCGGTTTCTTCGCGCACCATTTGCAGCCATTTCAGGCCAATTGAACCAACTCCTTCGAATGACCCCGGTCGTGTACGTGGTTTCCAAACTCCACCACGGTACACAAATACACGCTTGTCTTTGGCCAGTAAACGTGCAGTGTCAAGTACCTGTTTTTCCGTTTCCAGGCTACATGGTCCTGAAATAAGCAATGGATTGTCGATGTGTGGCAACCACGCTTTTATCGGATTAATGTCAAGTTTTAAAGTCATGATTTCTTTGTATAAAGTTTTGTAATTTTTTCTTCGTTTTTTACCAGATGCGGATTTGCTCCTCCCAGAATTTCACGGATATTATTGGCATTTTCAATCAGATCCCACATCTTTTCATCGTTCTCGTGCTTCATGCAATCGCGGAACTGTGTCAGGTGTTTGATGTAAACATTCAGCGCTTCAACAACGTACGGGCGATTTTGTTGAAAAATGGGGTGCCACATGGTTGCCGAACTTTTAGCCAGTCGAACAGTTGACCGGAAACCACCGCTCGCCAGGTCGAAAATGATATTCCGATCTTCCTTAGCCTGCACAGCGTTGGCCAATGCATAAGCCGCAGCGTGTGGCAGGTGCGACACAAACGCGGTGCTGTGATCTTGTTCGTCAGCAGTCATGTAGGCAATGTCCATTCCCAGGTTTTGAAACAATTTTTCGATTAAAGCGATGTGCTGCGGCCCCGAATCTTCCTGGTCGCAAATAATTGCGATCTTACCGCGGAACAGGTTTTCGAGGGCAGCCTTTGGCCCCGAATTCTCGGTACCCGACATGGGGTGAGCCGGAACAAAATTCTTTCTTCGCTTGTGCCTTGAAACGGCATCAACCAACTGCTTTTTGGTCGATCCCATATCGGTAACCGTAGTTCCGCTGTCTATCCGATCCAAAATATCGGGAAGTAAAGCAAGTGTTTTATCCACCGGAATGGCAATGATCACCATGTCGGTGTTTTTCACTCCCTCTTCCAGCGGTAACACGCGGTCTACAAGCCCAAGTTCAAGAGCCTGCTCGGCATGATCTTCGTTATTCTCAACTCCGATCAATTCGGTGGCAAAACCACTGTTGCGCAAATCCCTTGCTATCGAACCTCCAATAAGTCCCAGACCAATAACTGTTATTTTCATTTCATTCAATTTGCTGTTTTCCACAGATTTTCGACTTAACTTTTCCCGAACATTCGGGACTCGTTTTATTCGTTTACCTTTCATAAAAAAAGGCCCCGAATTATTTCGAGACCTTTCTGTAAAATATCTTTCAGTTTTTAACAATATCCTACTTCCTGATCCCGTCTTCAGAACCATAATAAAAATAAAAGTAGAAACAGTTATTGTTAAATGTTGTCTGCATTATCTATTCTTTGTGCAAGCAAATATAGAATTATATTTTAAAATAAAAGCAATTCTATAGTTTTTGGTTTGAAATTTAAAGCGAACGTAAATTTTTAGTTCTTAATCATTTTCTTTGAAAGTACGGGTAAACCGTTTTCACTTACCTTGATCAGATATAAGCCGTTGCTGTATTTCTGAAGGTCGATTGTCTCTTTCAATTCCATCTGATTCCGGCGATTGATTTCGTGAAGCTTTCTTCCGTACATGTCAAAAACTTCAATTCGAACCTCGTTCAACACACTCTCGGGATACAACTCAACCCGGATGGTACTGCTAAAAGGATTGGGATAAACATTCACCTGCCCCGGCGATAAAACGGTTGCAGCGGCCAGCGGATACTGAATCCTTAAATTGTCGATGGCCCAGCCCCAGCCATGTGCATAAGGATCGGAATACAGGCGAAAGCGAATGAGAATTGTATCTCCAACAGCAAAATTACCGTTTTCAAGCAATGAAATCTCGCGGGTAACAAACCAGTCGGCAGTTCCTTTTGTATCCGAGTCCTGAGATCCGGTAGCAATGCCCTCATTGTAGTTTTGTTCCCAGGTAGGATTATCGCCCGAATCGTAACCATCAGCAAGCGGATACCACGTTTCACCATAATCTTTACTCCCCTCAACGATTACATAGTCCCAGAACTCATCATCGCCATAACTTGCCGAAAATTCTCCGGGCTCCACCAAAACCACCTCATCGAACGACATATCTCCATCTTCCTGTATAATGATCGGATACTTTAAAAAGGTTGAAAAATTAAGGTCTTTGTTATCGGTATTCGGGCTTTCGTATGGATGCGGGCTATGAAGTGCTCCGTCGTTAAAGTCTTCGGCCGTATATACTGAGAAGTCAGATATAATAAATGCTGCATTTTTTGTATTGAAATCAGTCTCATAATTCGTTGTTGGCTGATAAATTTGTTCCACCCTGAACTCCAGTGCATCTGCTTCGGGATAAACCGCCATGTTTTGGTTCGAAGAAGCATCCAACGCCACAATATTATAAGTGACTGAATCTCCATCCTGAAGTTCATCCAGCTGGAAATTAAAAGTTCCTGTATATGTGGTTCCCGATTCCAGACTCAGTCCGAAAGAAGTTTGTGCCACACCGTTAATGGAATAAGTAACATAGGCGGTGTCCAAACCTAAATTATCATCGATCTTGGCAGTAACTTCAAGCGGTTCTCCACGCAGCAAAAAATACGGAATAACATTGCTTGAAATAACCGGCGCTTTATTATCGGGGCCAAAGTGTACATTGTGTAACGAATCGGGTGCGTTCCATGGCGAGGTTCTCACACGTCCGTTAATGTCGCCCGCTTCCAGAAAATATTGGATATCATTGTCACCTTCAGGTTCCAGACTTGCAAAAAAATCTTCTCCATTTCCCGAAGCGGTTAAAACCAGCGTATCCTGAGTTGTTTCAAAATGATCTGTTGAATAAATGACCCGAACTGAACCTTCTTCAATGTCGTAATAACTGTCGATATTTGCCGTAAAATTCAACAGAGTCACCTCTTCTTTATCTTTTACCGGAGTATGCCGGATAATCAGATTTGTCCAGCCAATATCCTCCATAATTCCTCGTGTTAACGGACCGGGATCGTGAATGGCTTCGCCCATTCCAACGGCATGGGTCATCAAAGAATTCTCGTTGCCTGTACGATAAGTATCGTCATCCAGGTGATTAATGCTGGAGCCGGCGTCGAATGGTGAAGGTGCATATAGTTTAGGACGTACTCTCGAATTCCGTTTCTTGGCGACTGGACTGTTGGCGTATAAACTGCCGGTAAGGGCACTTTCCAATTCAGTTGAAGGATTTGAAAACAAATGATGATCCAGCAACTTAGCACCTGAGAGTCTTTCTACCAAAACATCGTATGTGGTAGCATCGCCAAACTCGTAATAGGCATATCCGCCTAAATCCGATTCAACAAAGAAAAAACCTGCAAATCCCAAACCATGCGCAATTTCGTGCAGCGCCACCGAAACAAAATCATATTTATCTTCTGGAGTGTTTCCGTCGGTTCCATAATACCAGCTAATACGACTACTGAATGTTGCTTCAATATCGGGTCGTGTAACTCCGTTGAGTTCTTCACCGGCAATTTTTTCGGCGATAGCAACAGCATAATACCTGTCTTTAAGCGGGGCATCTTTAAAATTTGAATAGTAAGTTTCCGGGCCGCAGGATGCCAACGTATTTGTTCCCAATCCCGGACTCCAGGTCACACGCAAATGAATGGGCATATCCGATTCCAGGATGCTTTCCCAAATGGCAACCGCCGTGTCCAAAGCCGGTTTTGCAGCAGCTGGAAATCCGGTACCATATTCCACAACAAAATTACTCTTTGAACCTGTTGATTTTAAAAGGAAATCGGCCGGTGGTGGGATATATGATTTTTCAACCGTTCCCGAGGCCACACATAAGGGACAAGGAACATCAGTTCCCCGGATACTTTTAAGTGGCTGTGCGGCAAGGGAGCTCACAATGGACAAAAACAGAACTGTAAATAAACCTATCTTCATTGTTTAAAATTGCTTTCAATTGCTGATCATCCAAAAGTTGGTTGATTTTCAGCTTTTAACTTTACTCTTTTTACATTTCATCCCTAAAAAGTGCATCGCAAAATGCAATAACACTAACCAAAAAACGATACAAAAGTTCGATTTTTCTGATTAAAAACAAACTGTTCACTTTATTTTAAACAGTATCGAGGCAAAAAAAATGCCGGAATAAAATTCCGGCATCTCCCTAATTTAAGGTTGTAATACCAATCATCTAATTTGGTAACCTTTGCGCTTTTTTCTTATTTACCATTTTGTACAGCGTAATCAACGAGGTTATAAATCCGGTGAATGCCATAAAAAAGGCAATGATCATTAAACTACTCATAATGCTAATTTTTTATGATTTTTTGATTAATTGTGAGGGATTGATTATCTGTTATACTTGCCAGGTAGATGCCAGGAGCAACATTAGGCAAATCGATTTTAATTCTATTGCTAAAAGCCGAACCGTAACGGATTTCGCGAAATACGGTTTTCCCGTAAAGGTCGGTAACCGTAACTTCCAGGTCCGATCCATCTGATTCAATTCCGTCGACAAAAATGCTGTTTTGGAAAGGATTCGGATAAATGGAAACGTTAATATCGGCAAGTGTTTCATCTGCTTCGGTTTTTACACTTTTCTGTATTTCCAGGTTGTCGATGGCCCAACCCCAACCGGTAACCTGTTGGTCAGATGCCAAACGAAAACGAAACAATACGGTATCTCCTTCCTCAAAAGGAGTATCGGCAGTGAGATCGATCGTTTGACGTAGAAACATGCTTTCGGAGCCGCTTGCTGCCGAAACCGAACTTTTCAGATTATTGGTAAAATGCGAATTCCACAATACATCGGCACCCGAGTCGTATCCTTCAGTAACAGGCAACCAACTTTTTCCGTTGTCCTTGCTACCTTCAACAATTACGAAATCCCAGAAAAGATCTTCAGTATAGACAGTTCCCAATTCGCCGGGTTCAACAAGAACCACCTCATCAAAACTCATTTCGCCATTTTGGGCTATAATTACCGGGAATTTTAGCTGTGCGATCAGGTTGTATTTTTCGTTTTCAACGCTCGATTGCGGATATGGATTCAAGGTGTGAAGCACACCACTTGAGAAACCTATTGGATTCGTAATCTCGAAATCTGAGATTTCAAAATCTTCAGTGTATTCATCGAAACTATTGGTGTACGACCTAACCGGTTTGGCCGACTCGAACACCTCAACCGGGTAATACCCCGATGTTGGCAAATATCTTTTGTTCCCGCGCTGGGTATTGTCTACTGCCAATACACGGTATTCAATTACATCCGCTTGGGTTAAACCTGCAGGCAGTTGCAATTGTCCGGTGTAAACATCCTGTCCCTGAAGTTTTAGCTGAAAAGGATCCTGATTAATTCCGTTTATACGGTAAATGACACTAACCGACTCGATGCCCACATTGTCCGATGCAATGGCTTTCATATCGAGAACCGGATTAGCAGTGGTTAACAGTTTTAGTGGATTATGATTCAGTTTTGGCGGATAATAATCTTGTCCGATTCTGAATGTATACATTTTCTCCGGTGCATTATCGGGGCAGGTAAATTTCACTTTCGAATTCGTACTTGTTGAGTAATAATACTGTACATTTCCTCTGTTTATTGAAAGAGGAACCTCCGATTCAAATTTTTTGGTCGACTTGTTGTATGCAAGTTTTACTGTTTTTGAGCTTGTGAATCTGTCGGTTGAATACGTAAACGTAACCGATGAACTATCAATTTTGAGTTCGCTGCTCACTTCAACCGAAACCGGAAGAATGGCCACCGGTTCTTCAAAATCTTTGATACGCAGACCATCAACATTCATTGATTTCCAACCCAGATCGGCTAATACTTTTAAAGTTTTATCGCCGGGGTAGTGAATGGCTTCGCCTTTAAAAACATAAGGACTCATTAAAGCATTGGCATCACCACGTTCGAATCCGCTTTCATTGTAATGATAAATGCTCGATCCGTCGTTCCAGTTTTTAGGCGCGTAAACTTTTTCAATCTCTGCACCATCATTCCCTGACAGTTTCAAAGCTCCCGACTGCAAAGCATCGCTAAGTTCCGATGAAGGCATATCGAAATGATCATGATCGCAAACCTGCAAGTTGTTTTGATAAATGTACCAGTCGTAAATACTGGGCTGATGTTGAGCATTCTTGAGATCACCAACACCATTATCAACGTCGAAAAATCCGGAGAAACCGAGTCCGTGAACAAGCTCGTGAAGCGCCACAGTAACAAAGTCGTACTCATCAGACGGACCGTTGCCATTTGTTCCCAGGTACCATTCCATGTTCCCGTTAAAGGTACAGATGATATCTGCTTCGGCTCCGTTCATGTCCTTCCCTGAAAGTTTTTCTACCAGGGCTACCGGATAATACACATCCGACACACGCGCTCCGTCGAAATTCTTGTAGAAAGAACTTGGTGAACTGTGAGCCAAAACGTTAGAGCCCATTTTTTGCCATTTTGCCTGAACTTTGATCGGCACGTCCGATGAGATCAGGTTTTCATAAATGGAAATAGCATACAAAAATGCGGATTTCGCGTTTTCGGGGAAATCAACAAATTCCACCTGGAAATCTGATTTCAGAACGGTTCCTGATTTCAGGTTAAAATCCAGGGGTGCGATAAATGATTTTCTACTCTCTTGTGAAGCGATATTGATCGGAGCACTCCCACTGGGGATCCTCTCCTGCACATGCTTCTGGGCCATGGTACTTAAAGCGTCAAAAAGTACCAAAGCAATAATTAAAAAGCGTCTCATTACAATTTAAATTAGGGTTTGTAATTCACCACGCCGACCAACCAATAAGCGCAAAGGTGTTTCGGCATGGGTCGGAAATTACTTCAACGATGTACCTGTTTTAATGGGTTTGTAATTTTAAAACAGTGGGTTTGTAACAAACGTTTCCGGAACTTCCAACTACTTAAATCAATAAAAAAAGAACTCATTTCCTTTCGGAAAGCGACTCTGTAATCTACTTATTATCGGGTTTGTGTTTTCTACAGTTCATAGCACAAAAGTCACTGTTCTTTGATGAACACTACAATATTTTCTTGCTGAAAACCGGGACAAATTTTGCCCGGAGCAGACGAGACAAATTTCGCGTCGATGAAATTTCTCCCTATACTGATCAGTTAATTGGGTTGTATACTGATCATTTTCGACAAAAAATCCTGAGAACACTGATCAACATCAGCGAGCCTTTACTGTGGATTAAAATTGTTTGAAAATCAAAGCGTCAATCAAAGAACGGTTTTACATTTATGGGTTTGTGAGAGTAAATGTAAAGATTATTTTTAATTGAGCAAATTTTTTTTCTATGTTTAAGTCCATAAACATAAATATCAACAGTCTGATTCATGAATATTTTATTAACAGTTTTACTCGCTGGTCTGCTGGCTTTTACCCCGGGTGTTGATAAGTCGAACACGAAAGAATATGATGAAGAATACAGGCCGCAGTACCATTTTACGCCGCCTGTGAACTGGATGAACGATCCGAATGGTCTGGTGTACTACGATGAAGAATACCACTTGTTTTACCAGCATAATCCAAATGGGAACGAATGGGGTTACATGCACTGGGGGCACGCTGTTAGTAAAGATCTTATTCACTGGGAACACCTGCCGATCGCAATCTTTCCGGACGAAAACTCGACAGATAAAGAGCGTTGTACTGCTTTTTCGGGGTCGGCAATAGTCGATAAAAACAATTTGCTGGGAAAACAAAACGACGAAACCAAAACACTAGTTGCGTTCTACACCAGCCAACATTGCGGACAACGTATCGCCTATAGCACCGACAAAGGAAGAACCTGGGAGAAATACGAAAACAATCCTATTATTCCCTTCGATGCCATCGACGATGCCCGCGATCCGAAAGTTTTTTGGCATGCTCCCACGCAAAAATACGTCATGGTTCTGTACCGAAAACTCACCGAGAATGACAATTCAAGAGGCATTTCGATTTATACATCGGAGAACCTTACCGACTGGAAATGGAAAAGCCATATACCCGGATTTTTTGAATGCCCCGATTTGGTTGAGTTCACAGTAACCAACCGACCCGACGAAACAGTTTGGGTTATGTTTGATGGCGACGGCACTTATCTTCTCGGAGATTTTGACGGGGAAATGTTCACTCCATCTTCAGGAAGAATGAAAAGCGACTGGGGTAAAAACTATTACGCCACGCAAACCTGGAGCAATATTCCGGAAGTTGATGGAAGGACCATTCAAATTGCATGGATGCGCGGAGGAGATTACCCCGAAATGCCGTTCAACGGACAGATGTCGTTTCCATCAGAATTATCGGTTACTAAGTTTGCGGCTGGTTACAAACTAATTCGGAAACCAATTTCTGAAATCGAAATGCTTCACGATAAGGGACGCTCTTGGGAAAACAAAAACATCATCCCGGGAATTAAGCAGAACAAAGTAAAAAACGTTTCGGGCGACTGTCTGCACATCATCGGAGAATTTGATCTTAAAACATGCGATAATTTTGGATTTATGGTACGTCACGGGTCAAAAGATCCGGGAACCGAGGTTTTATACAATGTGAAGCGTGGTGTTCTAACAGTGCTTGGATCTACCGTTCCGTTGCCACCCATCGACAATAAAATTAAGCTGGAAATACTGATCGACCGTACGTCGATTGAGATATACGCCAACGATGGTCAGGCCGTTGTTTCCAACTGTTTTGTTCCAAGCGAAAAAGCCGACGAAGTTGTGTTAGTTACTACCGGTGGCGAGTTGGAAGTCATAAAACTTGAAGCTTTTAAGCTAAGTTCCATCTGGGAAAACTAAACGTTTGCACTAAAAGAACATAGTTATCAACTGCACACAAACGATCAGTAATACCATGGCCAGCGGATAAACCGTGGCGTAAGCAATAGAATGGGCATTGCTGTCGGTCATTGAATCGGCAGCTGCCAGTCCGGGCGTACTCGTCATACTTCCGCTGATGGCTCCCATTAATGCCAAAACATTCATTTTAAAAAGGTATTTCCCGGCCAGTCCCGCAATAAGCATGGGGACTATGGTTATGGCTGCGCCGTAAAGGAAAAGTTCAACTCCGTATTGCTCGAATGTCTCAACAATATTTGCTCCGGCCCCTGTTCCTACTGAAGCCAAAAAAAGCAACAAGCCCAATTGTCGGATCAACTGATTTGCGGCACCGGTCATTGTCCAGATAATCGGTCCTGTTTTTCCTATCCGGCTCAACACCAAAGCTACAATCAATACGCCACCCGTTAGTCCGGCACTAAACGAGAAACTTCCCAAATTAATGCTGATTTTTCCAACAAATACACCCAGAATTATCCCCAACGCAATGGGCAAAATATCGGTATCGGACAAACGTTTCTGATCGTCGCCAAATATTCGCGATACAATTTCCATATTAGCTTTACTGCTGGCAATCACCAGCTTATCGCCAAACCGTAGTTTCGAACTTGGCGAAGGAGAAATGTTGATACCGGCACGTCGAATTCGAGTGATGGTGGCATTGTAGGTATGCAGCAAATTAAGTTGCCCGATGGTTTTATTAACCACCTCTTTGTTGGTTACAAAAACAGTGCGTACATCGTATTTTGGATCCAGAGGAATTTCCACGTCGGTAACAGGGCCGATCAAAAGTTCCATGTTCTTCAGGGCTTGTTCGGTCCCCACAGCTTTTATAACGTCTCCTTTATGCAAAACTGTTTCAGCCGACGGAGTAACTGCAACTTCTTCATGCAAAATCCGTGAAACAACCGCTTTGGTCATAAAACGGATGCGCAGACCGCCAATAGTTTTGCCGATCACATTCTCATTTTCCACCCTGAAATTACGGCGAAGTATCTCGGGATATTCCTCGCTGAGTTTTGAGTTAAAATCATCTTCTGCAGCTTTTACCGACGAACGCAGTATTTTTGGCAAAAAGCGAATGAAAAGAATCACCCCGATCACCCCAAAGGGATAACCAACACCATAACCAATCGATGACAACGGAGAACCGGTAAAATCGATGGCAGCTGCCAAACCCGGTGTACTTGTAAGCGCTCCTGTAAAAAGTCCGACTGCGATATTGGTGTCGACTCCAAAAACCACAATGATTAGCAGAGTAACCAGCGACGCGATAATGATGAGTAAACCAGCAAAAGAAGCAAGTTGACGGCCCTCCTTCTTAAAGGCTTCAAAAAATCCCGGACCGGCCTGGATACCGATGGTAAAAATAAACAACACCAATCCCAGGTACTGAAAGTCTTTGGGAATAATAACACCGTAATGCCCAAAAACAAGGGCCACAAAAATAACAGCAGAAACATCGAGCGAAAGCCCGAATATTTTTATCCTGCCTAAAATAAATCCCAGGGCAATGATTAGCAACAGCGCAAAATAGCTGTTTGAAAGTAGCTCCATTTTTTAGCCGAATTTTCATGCAAAGTTAGTGAATTGCAATCACCCACTTTTAAATCCGGGCGCTTATGTGTGTTTATTAAGGGAATCTAAAATTTCAAAACCTGCGCAAAAAAAGAATAATCACAGGAATTTAACCTTCTGAGGAATCAAACTATTTCATCAAAAAGCTAAAATCGTCGCCTGTAGAAAGTTCGATCGGTTTCTGTCCTTTTTTGAATATTCGGCACGAACGGTCTCCTATGAGTTCAATCGTACCGTCTTCTGCCTTAAACATGGTACCTTCACGCAAACCGACCACATAACAATCCGGGTTTATTTCGATAAACTCGCTGATTCGCTGTTCGCGGGTTTCGCCACCATGACCTTCAGGATTGGCATCAAGGTAATGCGGGTTAATTTGAAACGGGATCATTGCGATGCAATCAAAACCCATCGGATCAATAATTGGCATATCGTTGGTGGTACGTAAAGTCGGACAAGCCACATTCGAACCCGCACTCCAGCCAATGTAAGGAATACCGTAAAAAGCTCTTTCCTTGATCGGATTCATCAGTTTTTTATCGTGCATCATGCGCACCAACTGCCAGGTATTTCCACCACCAACAACAATCGCTTCTGCCTGCTCAATAGCTTTAACCGGATCTTTAAAAGTATGTATCCCAACGACCTTATGCCCAATCTCGGCAAAACGTTCTTCCACTTTTCGGGTATACTCGTCGAACGAAAAAGTTACTGCAGCATAGGGTACGAAAACAACATTCAATGGTTTTTCGCCTAAAAATTTCTTGATTTCGTGTTTTGGATAATCCAGGTACGCTTCGCCCGGCATTGTTGAATTGCTAATCAGTAGTAATTTCATGATTTGTGGAATTTATTGTGTGTATTTTGATTTCAATTAATTTCCTGTTTTCGCCGCACAATAACCGAATAATATCGATCTCGGGCAATGATAATTGTTTGTTTCTCGGAATGGATGAAATGCAAATATTAAAAAAAGCTAATAATCAGTGCATTTTTCCAATTCTTACTAAATTTGTTGCCTTAAATTATTCAGGGGGTGGAAGAAAAGAAGAAGTTTTATTCGAAATTAAAGAACCAGTACAGGCTGATCATTTACAACGACACCACTTTTCAATCCGTTTGGAGCATGAAACTCTCACGCTTGAAAGTGTTTACTCTAACGAGTCTTTTATCTGCCATTATTGTTGTTCTGGTTATCTTATTGATCGCCACAACCGGTTTGCGCGAATACATCCCGGGATATCCAAAAGCCGAATACCGGCAAATGTTAGTCCGCAATGCGCTGGTTGTCGATTCGCTGGAGATGGAACTTCAGAAGCGCGATCAGTTTTTTAAAGGTATTCAGGCCATTATGGCTGGAGAAGTCCCGGAGGATGATCAAACCATGCGGGCGGAAGCACCAACTACCAACATTGAATTCCAGCAATACAACCACGATTCTGTTTTTCAGGATGAACTGCTGGCCGAACAGCTCAGTTTGTCGTTGAAAAATGAGAATGGCAATGCCGTTAGTCTGAATCAGATGCACTTTTTTATTCCGGTTAGAGGAGTCGTCACTGAGCATTTTAATGCCGAGCCCGACCATTTTGGCATCGATATCGTTAGCGAAGTAAACGCCCGTATTTCTTCGGTTCTCGACGGCACAGTAATTTTTTCAGGCTGGACACTTAACACCGGATATGTGATCTATGTTCAGCATGAATCGGACCTGGTATCGGTGTATAAACACAATGCCGAGCTGTTAAAAAAGACCGGCGACAAAGTAAAAGCCGGGGAGGCTATTGCAATCATCGGTAATACCGGAGAGTTATCCAGCGGCGCACACTTGCATTTTGAACTATGGAACAACGGAACAGCACTGGATCCGGAACAATTTATTGATTTTTAAACGACAAGAACAGGCAGCATATTTATTCAAATGAAGAAACGTATTGCAATTCTAGGCTCTACCGGCTCCATCGGGACACAATCACTGGAGGTTATAGATCAGAATCCTGATGATTTTGAGGTGGAGGTACTGACCGCGAATAACAATGTTGAATTGCTTATTCAGCAGGCCAAAAAGTACCAGCCAAATGTTGTGGTTATTGCCAACAAAGAAAAGTATATACATGTTTCGGAAGCTTTAATTGATGAAGATATAAAAGTGTATGCCGGCAATGAAGCGCTTGCCCAGATCGTGGAAATGGATACTATCGACCTGGTCCTTACTGCCATGGTGGGATACTCGGGATTGATACCAACCTACAATGCGGTTAAGGCCGGTAAAAACATCGCCCTGGCAAACAAGGAAACACTTGTTGTTGCTGGCGAAATAATAACAAAAAAAGCCCGCGAGAAGCAGGTCGACCTGCTTCCGGTGGATTCGGAACACTCGGCAATTTTTCAGTGTTTGGTGGGCGAATTCATGAATCCGATTGAAAAGATCTACCTCACCTGTTCAGGTGGTCCGTTCCGCGGAAAATCGTTGGATGAACTTAAAGATGTTACGGTTGAGCGTGCACTGGCACACCCTAACTGGGACATGGGTGCAAAAATAACAATCGACTCGGCCACACTGATGAACAAGGGTTTTGAAGTGATTGAAGCGCACTGGTTATTTGGCTTGCCCTCCGAAAAAATTGACGTGATCGTACATCCGCAATCGATAATTCACTCCGTCGTTCAATTTGAAGACGGATCGATGAAAGCGCAAATGGGATTGCCCGATATGAAACTACCAATCCAATATGCCATGGGATTTCCGCAACGCATGGCAAATAATTTCCCTCGTTTCAACTTTCTGGATTACCCGACGCTGGACTTTGAACCGCCTAATACAAAAATTTTTCGTAACCTTGCACTCGCTTTCGAGGCCATGGAAAAAGGCGGCAATTTGCCGTGCATCCTGAATGCAGCGAACGAAGTGGTAGTGGAAGCTTTTTTAAAGGGACGGATTAAGTTTTTGAAGATGCCCGAGATTATTGAAAAGGTCATGAATACAATGGATTTCATGAAAAATCCGGACTTAGACGATTTAATTCAAACCAACATTGAAACAAGAAGGGTGACCGAGTTGTTAACATCAGGAAACAAAAATTAGGAGAAAAGTTAGTTAATGGAATCGATATTAATAAAAACCGCACAATTACTTTTAAGCTTATCTATTTTGGTGGTTCTGCACGAAGCAGGTCACTTTATGTTTGCGCGTTTATTTAAAACACGTGTCGAAAAGTTTTACCTCTTTTTCGATCCGTGGTTTTCACTGTTCAAGGTAAAAAAAGGTGATACCGAATACGGAATTGGCTGGGTGCCGCTTGGCGGTTACGTAAAAATTTCGGGAATGATCGACGAATCAATGGACAAGGAAGCCATGAAACAGCCTCCGAAACCCTGGGAATTTCGCTCAAAACCGGCGTGGCAACGATTGTTGATCATGGTTGGTGGTGTATTGATGAATTTCCTTTTTGCGATGGTCATATACATTGCAGTACTATATGCATGGGGCGAACAATACCTGCCTACCGATAATGTAAAATATGGTATTGTGGTGAACGAAACCGGAGAAAAGATCGGCTTTAAAACCGGCGACAAAATTCTTACGGTCGATAACCAGCACATCGAACAGTTCAGTAAAATTGTACCCACCATTGTCCTTGATGGCGCCAAAACCGTTCAGGTTGAACGTAACGGACAAAGAATGGATGTGGAAATCACGGACGCCGACCTGGCGCTTCTTCTAAAAAGCAAAGGCATTTGGGAAGAGCGTATTCCTTACGACATTCAAATCGGTAAACTTGCCAAAGATTATCCGGCTGCAAAATCAGGCCTCGAAGTAGGTGATGTTCTGAGTACTGTTGATGGTAAATCCTTCGAGTTTTACGATCAGTTCACCGCGTATCTCGAATCAAAAGCAGGTTCGCAAATCGACATGAGTTTCACCCGCAACGGTCAGCAGATGCACAAAACTGTTGATGTGACTGAAGACGGGAAGATAGGCTTTAATGCGGCGTTTAACAATCCCGATATCTTCGAGTTCAAAACGATTAAATACGGATTCCTTGAATCGATTCCGGCAGGAATAAAACGTGGTGTGGAAACTACCGGAAATTACCTGAAACAGTTCAAGCTTTTCTTTAAGAAAGAAACAAAGGCCTACGAATCGCTGGGAGGATTTGCCACCATCGGAAACATTTTTGCCCCTACCTGGGACTGGGCGCATTTCTGGACCATGACCGCCTTTATTTCCATCATTCTTGCCATTATGAACCTCTTACCGATCCCGGCTCTCGATGGCGGGCACGTGATGTTTTTAATGGGTGAGATCATTACCGGACGCAAGCCCGGAGAAAAGTTCCTGGAGTATGCCCAAATTGCCGGAATGGTGCTTTTGCTGGCCCTGGTGCTTTATGCCAATGCAAATGATATAATAAAAATGATTAACGGAACATTTTAGCAAAATATTTCTATTTTTGTTGTCGAACCAATTAACAAAGTATAATGAACTTATTTATAATAGCAGGCTTCATAGGACCACAGGAGATCATAATCATCCTGATTATTGTTTTGCTTCTGTTCGGTGGCCGTAAAATTCCGGAATTGATGAAAGGATTGGGCAAGGGAATGAAAGAATTTAAAAACGCCACAAAAGAGGAAGATACTGAAGACAAGAAAGCCGATACGGATAAAATTGAAAAATAATAATATCAAAAATGATATTCTCAATCCCGCTCAAACAGAGCGGGATTTTTTGTTGCCTCACCGCAGTAACAATTTCAATTTCAGCCTTTAATATGCTTTATTCCGAAAACAGATTGGTAAGGTTTTTGTAAGTTTACATCAAACTCATTTAAAGCTCAACACTATGAATTCAAAGATCTATCCCTTATTTATTTTCATTGTGCTGTCCACACTTCTTTTTTCGTGCGGAAGCAACGACACAACTCTGCGTAAAAACATTACTGGTAATGCAGGTGAACTTGTGGTGGTAATTTCGAAAGATGCATGGGACAAAGAGCCCGGGAACGTCATTCGCGAAATCCTGGCGCAGCCACAAGTCATGTTGCCGCAGGAAGAGCCGCTGTTCGATCTGATCGATGTGCCGCACAACGCTTTTAAACAGATCTTTAAAACCACCCGAAACATCCTTCAAACAAGTATTTCGCCCAATGTTGATAAGGAAGGTGTAAAGTTTACCGACGACGTTTGGGCTTATCCGCAAGCCACGGTACAAATAAGTGCCAAAACACCCGAAAAATTTGTTGAGCTTTTTAACGAGAACAAAGACAAGATACTTTCTTATTTCCTGGCGGCTGAGAAAGAACGCAACACCATGAACTACAATCGCGTTCATGAAAAAGCGGTATTAAATACACTCAGTCAGGACTTTGGAATCACCATGAAAGTTCCTCCGGGTTTTAGGATTGTGAAACAGGCAAAAGACTTTATCTGGATTCAATACGATACACCCGAAATTTTCCAGGGCATCATAATTTATATTCATCCGTTTGTATCGGACAGTGCATTTACAATTAATTATCAGTTGCCTATTCGCGACAGTATTTTAAAAGCCCAGGTTGAAGGACCAACTGACGGAAGTTACATGTCTACCGAAAAAAGACTCGATCAAGTGTTCAATGTACAACGACACAACGGAAATTATGCGGCAGAAATGCGTGGTTTGTGGCGACTTGAAAATGATTTTATGGGTGGTCCTTATGTGGCACTCTCGGAACTGGATGTCGCCAACCAGCGTGTGATAAACGCTTTTGGTTTTGTTTATGCCCCAAGTAAAGAAAAGCGTAACCTGTTGCGTCAAGTAGAAGCCATGATCTACTCTTTAAAACTGAATAACCAGAAAGATAACGACAAACTGAATAAGCAGGAAGAACTGGAGATTAACGTTGAGGGTTAAGACCGGATATTTTAATACAAAAAAAGAGCCTTGAAAATTTAATTTTCAAGGCTCTTTTTTTGGGAATTATCTTTTAAAAAACGGCTCTTACAATTTTGCTCACGTTATCGGAAACTCCGTAAGTATAGATATGCAGTGACGGTGCATTGTTGGCCACCAGATCTTTTGATTGATAAATGGCCCACTCGGTTCCAACTTCCCGGGCTTCGTCGTTATTTTTGCATTTCGCCAGCTCTTTCGAAAGTTCCGACGGAAGATCGATGCTAAAAATTTTGGGCAGCACTGTCAGCTGATTTTTCAGGTTGATGGGTTTGATTCCCGGAATGATTGGAACTGTAATTCCGGCAGCCCGGCATTTGTCCACAAACTCGTAATATACCTGGTTGTCAAAAAACATTTGTGTTACAATGTAGTCGGCACCCGCATCAACCTTTTGTTTCAAAAAGGCCATGTCCGAATCCAGGTTGGGTGCTTCAAAATGCTTTTCGGGATAACCGGCAACCCCAATACAAAAATCAAGAGCAGCATTGTTTTTCAAATCTCCTTCGAGGTATTTACCTTTTCCCAGGTTAACAATTTGTTCCACCAGTTCACTGGCATTTGTATTTCCATTCTCAGTGGGTTTAAATACATGCTGGCCTTTAATGCCATCGCCCCGCAGCGCAAGGACATTGTTTATCCCCAGAAAATTCAGATCGATCAAAACATGCTCGGTTTCACTTTTTGTAAATCCTCCACACAAAATATGTGGCACCACCGGAATTCCGTATTTATGTTGAATAGCGGCAGCTATTGCCACTGTTCCCGGTCGTTTCCGAACCGTACGTTTTACAATCGTGCCGTCCACCAGTTCCTTAAACTCTATCTCATCGCGGTGTGTGGTAATGTTAATGTATTTCGGATCGAATTCCGTAAGGCTTTCAATCGTGCGGTAAAGTCGCGAAACATCATTGCCTTTTAAAGGCGGCAAAAGTTCGAAAGAAAAAACCGTGCTCTTAGCTGCATTTATGGTGTCGATAACCTTCATTTGTCTGTTCAGTTTTTATTGAAATTCAAAGCTTGCAAAATAGTACTTTATGGTATTTAAATCCTGTTCAATCCTTCTAATATCCCCGTTTTTTAACCGTATCTTATTCTACGAAACTGTGCTTTACTGAGTTCGTTTGTACGGACTATTTTTCTGCTATTTGTAGTTCAGGTTGGTGGGCAGAAATTTCTCGATAAATTCAACCGTTTCACCTTTCCGTTTGGCGTAATCCTGAACCTGGTCTTTTCCCACTTTTTCGAGGCTGAAATAACGCGATTCGGGATGCACAAAATACTCGCCCGAAACCGATGCATTCGGATACATGGCGTAATGCTCGGTCAGTTTAATCCCCACTTCTTCAGCCCTGATCAAATTGAAAAGATTTCGTTTCTCGGAATGTTCTGGACATGCCGGATAACCCAGCGCCGGGCGAATTCCTTGGTATTTTACCTTCAAAATATCATCCATCGAAAGGTTTTCGTCGGGGACATATCCCCAGTAGTTTTTACGAACTTCGAGGTGCAACAATTCGGCAAAAGCCTCGCTCAAGCGATCGGCCAGTGCTTCCAGCATAATGGCTTTATAATCGTTGTTCTCTTCGCGGTATTTATCTTTCCACTTTTCTATTCCAATTCCAGCAGTGGTGGCAAAACCGCCACAATAATCGATTTTGCCCGATTCGATCGGTGCCACAAAATCCGACAAATTCAGGTTCGGGCTATCGCCTTTTTTCTTTTCCTGCTGACGTAAATTGTAAAACCTGCCAATCTCTTCAGATCGCTCTTCATCCGAGTACAGAACAACATCGTCCATGTCGGCATTGGCCGGCCATATGCCGAAAGCTGCATTCGCCTGCAACATTTTCTTTCCGATGATCTCATCCAGAAATTCATTGGCTTCCAGGTAAAGCTTTTTGGCAGCCTCACCTTGTTTCTCATCCGCAAAAATCGCGGGATAATGCCCTTTCAATCCCCAGGTAATAAAAAAGAAAGTCCAGTCAATGTAATTGCGGAGTTCTTCAAGCGGGAAATCAATCAGGTGTTTTACCCCGGTAAAATTAGGTTTGTAAATCGGTGTTTTATCCCAATCAGAAACGTAACGATTCGCACGCGCTTCGTCCAAACTTAGGTATTCTTTTGCCTTCCTTTGACCCTGGAACTGGCGAACATTCTCGTAATCGGCCTTAACCGCATCAATGTATTTTTGATTTTTTGCGATCAGGTTCGAAACAACGTTTACCGCCAGCGAAGCATCTTTTACATGCACCACGGGATTTGAATATTCAGGTTCGATTTTAACCGCAGTATGAATTTTAGATGTTGTAGCACCGCCAATCAAAACTGGAATATCCATTTTGCGTCGTTCCATTTCTTTGGCAATATCCACCATAATTTCAAGCGACGGTGTTATAAGACCACTCAACCCAATTACATCGACATTATTTTTGACGGCTTCATCCAGAATTTTTTCGGTGGGCACCATTACTCCAAGATCGATGATCTCGTAATTATTACACCCCAACACCACTCCAACAATATTTTTACCAATATCGTGGACATCGCCTTTTACGGTCGCCATCAATACCTTTTTCTGTGCTGTTGAGTTTTTGAATTTTGCTTTATCGGCTTCAATGTATGGCAATAATATAGCCACCGCTTTTTTCATTACTCGCGCTGATTTTATCACCTGCGGAAGAAACATTTTACCCGATCCAAACAGGTCGCCTACTACATTCATTCCATCCATCAGCGGACCTTCGATTATTTCGAGTGCCGGTGAATATTTCTGAAGCGCTTCGTTTATATCTTCATCCACAAACTCAGGCAAACCTTTTACCAGCGAATGTTCAATCCGCTTTTCCAGTGGTAGTTCACGCCATTCGTCTTTCTTCTCCTCTTTTTTGCCCGAAGCTTTTAAAGTTTCCGCAAATTCGAGCAAACGCTCGGTGGCATCTGGCCTGCGGTTTAAAACTATATCTTCTACCTTTTCGAGCAGATCTTTGGGAATTTCGTCGTAAATCTGTAACATTCCCGGATTTACGATCCCCATGTCGAGACCGGCATTGATGGCGTGAAAAAGAAATACCGAGTGCATGGCTTCGCGTACTACATTGTTCCCGCGGAACGAAAACGACACGTTACTCACTCCTGCACTTACCTTAGCCAGTGGCAGGTTTTCCTTGATCCACTTTACCGATTCGATAAACGAAACCGCATAATTGTTGTGCTCTTCAATTCCGGTTCCGATGGTGAGTACATTCGGATCGAAAATGATATCCTGTGGCGGGAAATGTACTTGCTCAGTCAGTATTTTATAGGCTCGCGTGCAAATTTCTTTGCGCCGCTCGGTATTATCAGCCTGGCCTTTTTCATCAAAAGCCATTACAATTACAGCGGCGCCATATTTTTTAATGGTTTTTGCCTGCTGAATAAAAACTTCTTCTCCTTCTTTTAAACTGATGGAGTTGACAATAGCTTTCCCCTGCAAACATTTTAGTCCGGCCTCGATCACCTTCCATTTTGAAGAATCAATCATGATCGGCAATTTGGCAATATCGGGCTCAGACATGATCAGGTTCAGAAAAGTCACCATCTCCTTTTCTGCATCGAGCATGGCATCGTCCATGTTCACATCAATCACCTGGGCACCATTTTCAACCTGAGAGCGTGCTATCGAGAGTGCCTCTTCATATTTTTCTTCGCTGATCAAGCGGGCAAATTTTTTTGAGCCTGCCACATTACAACGTTCACCAATATTTACAAAGTTGGTGTTCTCGGTGATGGTCACCGGCTCCATTCCACTCAGTTTTGTGTTGGTTGAAGAAGCAACCAATTGATGTGGTTTGGCCTGTGCCGCCAACTCGGCAAAAGCACGAATATGATCGGGTGTTGTTCCGCAACATCCACCAATAATATTTACAAAATTATTGTCGAGATAGTCTTTAATGTAACCGGCCATGATCTCCGGGGTTTCGTCGTATTCGCCAAACTGATTGGGCAATCCGGCATTGGGGTGTGCACTAATATGGAACGGTGCTTTTTTTGACAGTTCCTGAACATAGGGACGCAAATCGCTGGCCCCCAACGAACAGTTCAAGCCGATACTCAACAATTCAACATGCGAAACCGAATTAAGAAAAGCCTCAAGTGTTTGTCCCGAAAGCGTACGACCGCTGGCATCAGTGATCGTTCCGGAAACCATCAGCGGAAGATTAATCCCGTGTGCCTCCAGTGCATCTTCAATGGCAAATATGGCGGCTTTTCCGTTCAAGGTATCAAAAATGGTTTCTATTAAAAGCAGATCAACTCCACCATCCAGCAGGCCTTCTACCTGTTCGCGATAAGCAGATTTCACCTCATCGAAACTAACTGCACGATAACCGGGGTCGTTCACATCAGGCGACAGCGATAATGTTTTATTGGTCGGCCCCAGCGATCCGGCTACAAATCGTGGCTTATCCGGATTTCTGGCCGTAAATTCTGCAGCAAGACCACCGGCAATTTCTGCAGAAACCTTGTTCATTTCATACACCAGATCCTCAGTACCATAATCGGCCTGCGAAATTCGTGTTGCATTAAACGTATTGGTCAGCAAAATATCGGCACCGGCTTCCAGGTACTTACGATGTATTTCTTTTATGATCTCGGGATGTGTGATCGATAGAATATCGTTGTTCCCTTTCTGATCATTCGGATGATTTTTTAGCCGTTCGCCATGATAATCGGCATCGGTTAATTTGTATTCCTGTATCAATGATCCCATGGCCCCGTCCATCACCAGTACCCGGGTCTTAAGTTCTTTTCTTATATCTTTTTTTGAAGTCATCGTCTGTTTTGTTTTCTTGCTTTTAAACTCTGCGTTCTCTGAGTCTGCTTAGTGGCTCTCTGTGGTAATCAATTACACAAAGTTGCACCACGGAAACATAAAGGTACACAAAGGCTATTTCAATATCCTAATTTCATTCTCCCCTTTAATCCCAATCTTATCTTCGCAAATAATCAGCAGCGACTGGATTTCGGGATATTTGTCTGCTTTGTTGATCACTTTCTGCACATGATCGGGCGATTTTACCAGGTTCCCAAGTGCTGTAGCCAAAGCATCGGCCAGCAAAATATCTTCGCAAACAACCACAACTGCATCGGCTTTTCCATAACTCAACGAAGGGCCTACTGTTCCGGCCGAGGTACAAACACCAAAAGCGTTCGCCGCTGCAGGAATTACAAGGCCAATCCGTTCCGAAAGAATTGATTCGCCGGCAAAAACCGACAATACCAGTTCATCCTGTAAAAACAGGTAAATATCGCCGCCGTTTTCAATTAACAGTTCCTTTACCGAAAAGTTTCGACGAATTTCTTCGCCCACTTCACGGGCAAACAAACCAGCTACTGCCGACATTGGTCCGATCCCGGCTTTTTCGGCTGCATGTGCCATCTCTTTTGCTTCTGCAGGCGCAATTTCTGCGGGCTGAAAAGGCTTTAAACTCTTCTTGAAAAAAGGCTCTTCTTCAATGTATTTATCAAATATTTTCCGTAAGCTTTTGATTTTTTCCAATACTAAACCTTCCATTTTTTCATCGAATGACCCCGGATCAACTCCAACCCAAAGATCCGTTTCAAGGTGCTTCACCTCGAATCCTTTAAAACGTTCAGTATTAAACTGGGTACGGTATGTTCGTTCTTCAAAAAGATTCATTACTGAAAATCAATTTTAAAAAGGTTTAACGGGCAGGCCGGGATGCAAAGTTCGCAAACCACACATTTATCCTTATTGAAATCGAGGTTCCACGACTGCTTGTCCATAGTAAGCGCACCGGCAAAACAAACGGCGGTACAGTTGCCGCAATCGATACATTTTTCACTTTGAAAATGAATGCGTTTATCCAGCGATTCGCATACAATTTTGTGGCTTTTAATGTATTCAACCCCTTTCTCTATATTGTCCTTTTTCCCCTGCAGTTCAAGCAACAAACTACCTCGTTTGCCGGGATAAACTTCAGCTTTCAGAATGTTAATCCGAACATCGTAATCTTTTACCAGGTGATATGTAAAAGCTTTGTCACCGCTCTCGGGCGGGAAATTCAGAATGTATCTTTTCTTAATCATTATCAACCTCCGTTTCTTTTAAACCATTTAATGCGGTGTTTTGCGGGAACATCTGAACCGGTTTACTCACTTCAAAATCGCCATTCAGCAACCATTTTTTAAGTTCATCGGCAATCTTGCGTGCTTTCGACAAACTGGCTACCGGTGCTGTGCGGATCTTTTTCCCTTTCACTTTTATTGACCCCGAACGAAGTTGTTCATAAGTCACCTGGCCCAGCTTGGGCGTTCCCACCGTCCCGTAATCGAGCACGGAAGTTTCGATCTGGCTGTTGTTGATTGATACGCGTTTGGCAATGTCCGCATTCAACACCGGAATCGGAATTCCGATACCTACAAACATACTTACCCCGTATTTTTCGTAGTAGGCCGCCTGAATGTAATCGGCCGACATTTCTTTTAAATTCCCCATAACTGCAATGGTTGCAGCGTTGGTCACCGGCACACCAAATTCGTTTTTGGGTTTGGTGGTGTGAAACTGTGTTCCCGGCCAAACCACAAATCCCTGCGTTCCTCCCAGGAAAATTCGTGTTCCAAGGCCAATGGTTTTAAACTCCGGATCGTTGATCAACGGACTCAGTTCGCCCGAAGTGGAATAAGTAGCGTTTCGCAGGTTGGGCAGCAAAGTACCCATGTAAGTGTGTTTTATGGTTTTTGTGGTGTTAACAGCCACATTGTAATTCTGGTAGGCATTGCGCGGATTAAACAGTGTGAACTCATTTACAGTATTGATATTAATCCTGGTTTTGATGTGTTTTCGCGGGTAACAATCGGTGCCTTTTGCCCAGGCTTCGAGCAAAACATCCTTACCTTCCAGCAGATCCTGAATAACATGTGCTCCGCCATATTCAGGGCGTTCCGGATCGCAGGCAGTTGCCCCGATGTAGGAATCAACAGCCGCCAGTCCTTCGTAACAGGGAACTCCGTTCAACCTGATCTTTTCCATTCGGATTGGAGGATCGGCATGACCAAAATTAATGATGGCACCTGATGAGCACATCGCTCCGAAAGTGGCTGTGGTTACCACGTCTACTTTTTCAACTATTTCTTCGGGCGACAGCTCTTTGGCCATCTCCGAAACTTCTTCGGCGGTTAGTACAACTGCTTTCCCGGCCTTAAGTTTTTGGTTAATTTCTTCGTACGATTTTGTTTTCGACATATTTTATAAAGTCGGAAGTTGGAAGCTCTAAGTCGGAGCATGACATCACCGAAATCAGCTTCAATCTTCATGTTTAATTTTGTTAATGGAATTTTTTACGATGCTATTTTGATACGCGGTTAGTACCGCTTGTGCATGCACATATTCGCCCCGTGCAAATAGCTGGTAAAAAATAATTTGTTGTGCAGTTTCTTCATCGCTTGTGCTTAAATTATAATTCCGTTTCCGGCCGGGTATTGGCACCTTTTCATCCGTCATTCGACGGACAAGGTTGCCAGAGTTTCTCAGAGCCCGATCTCTCCACTCTTCTGTATAATCAAACACCCTTTGGAAAGAATATTTGATGTGCAGCAAAGTTAATGTTTTTTACATGAGCAGCAACTCCCTATTTAAAATCCAGTTGCTCACTTTTGAATTTGTTACTTTTGAGGGAACTTCACTTAAAGCTGACAAGCAAAATTGAAACAGGATGAAGAGAATTGGAATTATTGGAGGTTTGGGACCTGAAGCTACTATTGATTATTACAAAACGATCATTAATTATTTTAATGAGGAGAACAAAAATCGGCAGGCTGTTTATCCCGAAATTGTTATTTACAGTGTGGACATGTGGAAGTTTGTTGGGCTTTTAAACGATGGAAAGCGTAAGGAAGCTGCGAAGTACCTTGCAGACCGGATCGTAGACCTTGAAAATGCCGGGGCCGATTTTGCCGTACTTAGCGCCAATACTCCACATCTTGTTTTTGATGAAGTTCAGGACCGGCTTGGAATTCCGTTGATTAGTATTGTAGAGTCCTGCGCAAAGCGGGCAAAAGAAATGAAACTCGGACGCTGTCTGTTGCTGGGAACGAGATTCACAATGCAAAACGATTTTTACCGGAAGGTATTCAAGGATTTTGACATCGATATTTTTGTGCCGGATGAAGAGCAAATCGAATTTATCCATTCCAAAATCTTTAACGAGATGGAACTTGGTATTTTTACAGAGCAAACAAAAAACGAATTCCTCGAAATTATTGCCGATTTAAAAGATAAACACAATGTAGATGCGGTTATCCTGGGATGCACCGAGTTTCCTCTTCTTTTTAAGGAAAAGGAATATTTACAGCTACCTTTTCTGAATACCACAAAAATTCACGTGGAGGCCATTATAGAGGAATGTTTACGGGACAACTAAACTAAAAAAGACACTTTCATTTCTGAAAGTGCCTTTAGACTTACTGTCTTTCCCCGGTTTTATTTCAATACAAACGAGCCTTTTAAACCTTCGTCGGAATTTGGTCCGATCCAGACTTCAAAGTCGCCCGGCTCGATTATATAGTCATCTCCATTATAGAATTGCAGATCTTCTGCTTTGAGTTCAAAACTCACATTTTTTACATCACCTGGTTTCAGGTTGATCTTCTCAAAACCTTTTAATTCTTTTATCGGTCGTGTAATACTTCCCACTTTATCGTGTATATACAACTGAACGATTTCTTCAGCCTCGTAATTCCCAATGTTTCTAATATCGGCTGATAGCGTAATCGCCCCATCAGTCGACATTTCTTTGGATGAAAGTTTCAGGTTATCGTACTTAAATTCGGTGTAACTTAAGCCGTAACCAAACGGAAGTAGCGGAGTAATTCCGTAATCGATATGCATTGATTTAAAACCCAAAGAAAGTTGTTTGGAATCGCGTGGAATGTCGTCAATATAAACAACGTCGTTCTCGGTAGCCGGGCGGCCTGTATTTTTACGGTAATAATAGAACGGAATTTGTCCGGCACCTTTAACAAAGGTTACAGGCAATTTTCCCGAAGGCGAGAAGTCACCAAACACCAGGTCGGCAATTGCAGGTCCGGCCATGGTTCCCGGATGCCAGGCATAGAGCACTGCATCAGCCATGTCCATTTCGGCACCAATGCCCAGAGGTCTTCCGGCCATAACAACCAAAATAAGCGGCTTACCCGTCTTTTTAAGTTCCGTAATTAACTCAGTTTGAATACCCGGCAAATCGATAATTCCGCGGGCATTTGCCTCTCCTGAAAGTATGGCTTCTTCTCCTGCAAAGATTAAAATAGCGTCAGAATTTTGAGCTGCCGAAATGGCTTTTGCAAAGCCTTTTGTCGATTTATCGCGACTGTATTCCAATCCCGAACTGTAATTCATTCTGTTGCCCAGAATCTCACCAAAAGCTTCTTTGGGAGTGGTTGAGTCGTCACCATTGCCATCAAAGATCCAGGTTCCTAGTTGGTCGCGGGCAGCATCAGCAAGCGGACCTATCACGGCCAGCGAACGAATGTTTTTAGAAATGGGTAAAGTATTGTCGTTATTTTTTAGCAAAACCATACTTTTTCGCGCCAGTTCGCGTGAAACCTTTAAGTGTGAAGGCGCCAAAATTGTGTCTGTCGAAACATGATTGTCGTATGGCTTGTCGAACAATCCCATTTCCATTTTCACGCGCAAAATATTAGCAACATGATTGTCGACCAAATCTTCCGAAATTACACCTTCTTTAATCAGTTGCTTCAGGTTGTCGGCATAACAGGTGGAGGCCATTTCCATATCAACACCTGCCTTTACCGAAATTTCGGCCGCCTGTTTTTTATCGGCCGCAAATCCGTGTGCGATCATTTCTTCAATCGATGCCCAGTCGCTAACGACCATCCCTTTGTAACCCCATTCATCACGTAAAATGTGTTTCAGCGTAAACTCGTTTCCTGAAGTCGGCACTCCATTTAAATCATTAAACGCTGACATAAAAGTAAGGACACCTGCATCGGCTGCAGCTTTGAACGGACGCAAATGAACATTGCGCAGCAAGGGCTCGGGAATATAGGTGGTATTGTAATCGCGACCGGCTTCCGACATACCGTAACCCACAAAATGTTTGGCACAGGCTGCCACTGCGGTCGGATCATTCAAATCGCCCTGAAAACCTTTGACCATAGCTACAGCAAACTTAGATGCCAGCAAGGGATCTTCACCACAACTTTCTGCAATGCGTCCCCAACGCGGGTCCCAGGTAACATCCATCATGGGTGCAAAGGTCCAGTTAATCCCCATCGACGAAGCTTCAACCGCTGAAACACGCATGGCTTCCTGAGCCAGATCCGGTTCCCACGATGATGCAATTCCCAAAGGTATCGGGAAGATGGTGCGGAATCCGTGGATAACATCACGACCAAATAAAAGCGGAATTCCGTGCTTACTTTCTTCGAGAGCCACACGCTGAAATTCAGCAATGCGTTCTGCCCCCACCATATTGAGGAACGATCCTACTTTGCCATCCCTGATGGCTTGTTTTGTAGCTTCGTCGTCACCGAAAAAACCATCGTTTGATTGTTGCATCTGGCCAATTTTCTCATCCAGTGTCATCTCACTGATAATTTGCCTGATCTTCTGTTCCTGCAGATCCTGACTATCGCTTAATCCTGCAGCACAGCTTGCCAACAGCCAAAGCCCAACGATTGATGTTAAAATTTTAATCTTCATTTTAGTATAGTTTATTTTTACATTTCCTGATAAACACGCACATAATCCACTTCCATCGATTGCGGGAAAATGGAATTATCGATGCCCTGAGCACCTCCCCAATTGCCACCAACAGCAACATTCAGGATAAAAAACTGTGGTTTGTTAAACGGCCAGTTTTCATCATCTTTTGAAGATGGCGCGTAACGATGAGTTACATTCCCAATTGAATCGGTATAAAATACCAGTTCCTTTTCGGTCCAGAACAAACCGTAAACATGATAGTCTTCTTCAGCTGTTTCCAGCGTTTTGCTACTTCCGTTTGCATTTCCTCCGTATCCGGCCGCAGTGTGAACGGTGGCATGAACTGTATTGGGTTCATAACCCACGTATTCCATGATATCGATTTCGCCGCATGCCGGCCAGCCCACGCTGCCAATGTTGGACCCCAGCATCCAGATTGCCGGCCATATTCCTGTTCCTTCTGGTAACCTGGCTTTGATTTCCATGCGCCCGTAGGTAAATTCTTTTTTGCCATTGGTGATCATTCGGGTTGAAGTGTAGGATCCGGCAACCTGTGCGTCGTTCACCTTTTCGGCAGTAATGGTTAAAATACCATCCTGAACTGTTACATTATCGCCATCGGTATAATTCTGAAGTTCGTTATTGCCCCAGCCTCCCGAGCCGGTTTCAAAAGTCCAGGTATCGGCATTTACTTCGTTGCCTTCAAATTCTTCCGACCACACCAATTCCAGTTTTGAGAAATATTCGGGATCATCAGATACTATCGTAACATTTTGCGATGAACTAAAGGTTTCGCCGTTCTTATCGATGATCAGTTGAACCTCGTAAGTTCCGGCATAGGGGAAATAAGCCACTGCATTGGTTTCATTTTCGATGATCTTATTTCGATACACCCATCTGAAAGCATCGAAATCGCCCATCGAAGTATTTTCAAGATTTACATAGTTTGGATCTGCACCATCAGGCTCAGCCGTAAAACTAATGGAGAAATCGGTGCTTGCAATATTTACTGATTTTGTAGCTGATTTTCGGTCCCCATCAAGACCAAGAACAGTCAGGTTTACGTCATAGTCGCCGGCTTCGGGATAATAAACATCGTACGATTGACTTTTAGTGGTAGTCGATTCGGTGCGGCCATTTCCAAAATCCCAGTTCATGATGTGGTATTCTCCTTCCGAAGTATTACTGAAACGAACATTGTTATCGTCGAGAAAAGAATATGAGAAATCGACCTCAAACGCTGCTGCCGGTTCATCTTCTTCTCCACAACCGGCAAATGGAATGATCAGGCTGATTAACGCCATTAATATGGGCCATTTATTTTTAAAATGTAGTGTCTTCATCTTTTTTGTTCTTCTTCAGTTTTCTTGCTTATCGCATTTGTCCGGGTTAAAATCATGCACTTACTGTAGATTTTATAATATTTAAATTATCCTTCTCCTTGTCGAACAAATGTTTCAATTTTTTCAATTTCTTAATTAAGATTTCAACTTTGCGCTTCATCAATTTCCGGCAAGCATAAACCGCTTGCTTTGTTTACTTTTTTTGTCGCTTACACTAAGCAGATAATTACCTTCTGTCATTCCCTTCAAATCGATTATAACCTTTCGGGTTCCTTTAGCATGAAGTTCTTTTAATACCCTTCCCTGAATATCGATAACCTGTATTGATATCAATTCCTGGTCAGCACCGAACAAATCGACGGTGAGTTTATCGCTTGCCGGATTAGGATAGAATTGAAAATCGAAATTTTGCGCTGTTTCCTTTATCCCAACATTTACATCCAGTTTATATACCCGGATCCAGTCGATATAAACCGAACATGGAAAATCGGCTTCCGGTACAATTGGTCCTCCATAAGTATAATCACTACCGCCAACACCCGCACTTAAAATGGCGTACATTTTATGCTCGAACGGGCGCCACTCGGGAAAATGATTGGAATATTCCGAAACACCAACTCTCCGCCCGGCAATAGACTTAACGGTGAACTGATCCTCGCCATCTTTTGAATAAGCGCCGCCATCATTCAGGTAATGGATGTGATAAACATTGTCGTCCACAAAAAACTCCATCCGATCGGCGTACCAATCAATTCCATATTCGTGAAATCCGGAACTGCCTGCGTTAGGATCGTTTGTTGAAGGCGGATAGTCTCCATAACCAGGTTCAGCCGGATCGGGCACTTCGCCTTCGGCATAACTGTAATAAGCCCCCTGGTGTCCGTGGTTCCAATCGACATATTGATTGTCCTGCCAAAACCAGGCATAATGCACACTTCCAAGGTTATGAAACGGGATAGAGCCTACATACTCCATAATATCAATTTCACCTCCCTGTGGCCACATGATATAATTCCAACCCGAAGGTATTTCATCGGGCATCATCCAAAATGCAAATCCCTGTCCCATTTGTCTTACATCAAGCGGGTAAACCTTTGCAACGATTCTGTGCCCGGGGCCCCACGATTTTTTCCCGGCTGTATTAATACGCCCGCTGGTGTAGTTTCTGTCGATGTAAAATTCTTTTTGCGTAGTAATTACCAAACAGGCATCTTCTGCTCCCGGCACGTTTTTCAGAAAGCTTATATTTTTTTGACGATCGGTGGCGCGATCGAGTTGACCGGTTCCCCAATCTCCATTTACACCAGTACCTGTTTCTATGTTCCAGTTTTCAGGATTAAGCTGGCCGGTATTAAAATTGTCTTCCCATATCAACTCCTTCACCTGGCCAAAAATGTGCTGACCAAATGCGAGTACAAATGCTATGGAAAGAAATGTTTTCATTCTGTTTTTTAATGAGTGACCAGAAATTGTTTATTGATTGTTTTGTTCGAATCCACCAAACGAAGCACATAAACTCCTTGCAGTAAACCGGTAACGTCAATCGTCGCACGGCTGCCGGATTCAAGCTGTATCGTTTTAACAGCACTTCCCCTCATATTAAATACCTGCAGTGTTACCGGATTGTAGTGGTATTCCAAAAATTCAACCGTTAATTTTCGATTCGCCGGATTTGGATAAATGCGGAACGATTCAGCCGCTTCAATTTCCGGTGCTGAAGTCAATAAATCGAGTTGAAACCAGTTGAGGTTGTGCTCGCCCTGTTTGATCAGCAGGCGAATAAAATAATAACCTGCTTCGAGCCGAACGCTGGTCGTTTGAGTTTCCCAATTCTGCCACCCTCCGGTGCTTTCGAACCTGATGGTATCCAGCGAACTAAAACTCTCACCATCGCCTGCCTGTAACACCAATTCGGCATCAGAGTATTCAGTGGCTACCCTGTAATTCAACTGGTAAATTCCTGTTCGGGTAACATTCACCCGGTAATCGAGGTATTCGCCCGGAGCTGTATAACTGGTGTTCTGTCCCCCACCCTGGTCGGTACAGTTCTCGAGCGAAAGTCCGCGGTTAAGCTCAAAAGCCTCGGCTTCAATTTTTCCGGGAATTGCATGCGTTAATGGTGCATTGTTTTCCACCGGCAAATCAATGAAAGATTCCAGATTCTGACCTTCCGCGTTCACCGAAGTTCCGCTGTAAGAAATAGTGATCAACTGATCAGACCGAATAGACTGATCGATGCTTAAAACGATTGTATTCGAATTTGAAGCATCCAATCCAACACTATCAACACCAACCGATTTACCATCGACCTTTATTTGGAAATCACTTATATTCAGTGTTTCCTCATCGCTGGTAATGGCTTTGTTAACGACTAAGAATATGTCGGAGTTTTGAGTAGCGGTGTGTGCTGACAGTGCTTCAAAATCCAGATCTTTTGCTGATTTTGGATCGGTAAATTCAAAATAACTCAGGTTCGATTCTCCCTGATCAATCACAAATTTCAGTTGGATATTTCCGGCAGGGAGCAGTACATTTTGAAATGAGGCTGTTTTCCAGTTTTGCCAACCATCGCTCGATGGCACACTAAAATCTTCGCTCACCCTGGCACCGTTAGCCTCGAGATGAAATTTCATTCCTCCGGAAGCACCTGACGCGTATCTTAAATTAAAAGTGTACAAAGCAGTAGAATCTGCCTTGATGGTATATTTCATCCATTCGCCTTGTTCTGTCCAACCCACGTTGTAACCATTGTTTACGGCTTCGGTGTCCAGGCACTTTTCAATATCTACTCCGTCATTCCTAAGCTCCCAACCTGTATTCCATGCGGTATAATCTCCGCCATAATAGGCCGCAACTTTGTCGTAATAGGCAAAACCGTTTTTCCCCAGGTCGTATTCTGTAAAATACACCGGTTCTCCAACTTTCCGATCAACATAAGGAATCACGTCGTCGGTGTGCGGCTGGCGGATCATCGCGTCGATCACATCGCGCTGAACCCTGTTGTTTTCAATTTTTTGATTTTTTGCCCACTCTAAAACGGCCTGGTTCGCTTCCAAAGCCGAAGGAGTTGTAGAGATCTCGCCTTTTAAGTACCTCACCAGGTTCTGATAACGATTGCTCATTGGCACAAACAGCACGTTGTTGATGCCATTCTTTTTTACCGGCCACCACGACCAGCCAATGTTATTTTGCTCGCACGATGTGATGAGTTCCGTAAACCAGGTGTTCGAGTTTTCGCCCGATTCTCCAAGCCACAGCGGAACGTTGTATTCGTCGCGCAAAGCAATGATCCAGTCAAGATCGTTTGTAGAAGTCCCGCTCCAGTATTTGTGGAAACTGTATACAAAATTATCGTCCCACGGCGGAGTTAATCCCGAATGATCGTTGGCAAAACTATTGCCTTCGATAAAGACGATGTGGTTGGTGTCCACTTCACGAATGGCAGTTGTAATTCGCTCTAAAAGATCGCGCAGAGGTTGGTTATCAGGTTCTGAAAATGTCCAGTTGGTTTCGTTGATCAGGTCGTATCCGCCGATCCACTGACTGTTGCTGTAACGTTCGGCCAGTTTTCGCCAGAGTGCCACTGTTTTTGCTTTGTTAGCTTCGCTCTCCCAAAGCGATGGTTTCGATGGATCGTAATCTGAAATGTCAGCATTTGCCCCTTGTCCACCGGGAGCCGCATGTAAATCGAGAATAAGGTACATTTCGTTATCGGCACACCAGTCGAGCAAATTGTCGATCATTTTAAATCCTTTGAGCAACCATGTATTCTTGCCTGCAATCGGTTCTTCCTCAATCGGCAGTGTAAACAAATTGTAATGCATAGCTACCCGAACGCTGTTAAAACCCCACACTTTCATGGAGTCGACATCGGTTTTGGTAAACTGATTTTGCAACCATGTATCAAAAAAAGCGTTGGTTTTTTCCTCGCCGATCAGTGCTTCGAGTTTGGCTTTAAATTCATGTTGCGTACCGGCCACTCCTTCGGTTTTCATCATGTAACCTTCCATGACCATCCAGTTGCCGGTGCCTATTCCCCGCAAGATGACGTTTTCACCATTCCCGTCTACAATTCTGTTACCTTCGGCATGTAAAAACCCCTGGGCAAAAATGGTTGTACTGCCCGAAATAAGCACGAGCAACACGAACAATTTCAACACTGCCTTTTTTATTTTAATCTGACTGATATGCATAGTTTTAGCGTCTCCCTTCGAAACAAACACAGTCTGTGGCCAACCTGACCGACATTTGTTAAAAAGGTTTTGTGATTCTTTTCAAAGAAAACAGGAGTTAAAGGGGAGCAAATGCTCCCCTTGTCATCTAACTAAACTTACTTCAGAGAGGCAGATTTTATTCCCTCTACGTGAGGACCTGCCAACTCGTCGAAATAGAATTCGTGTGTACCATCTCCGTTACCCGGATTCAACATGATACGAATAACATTATAAAAATCTTTGCTCACAGCCGCAGCCGGATCAGTTACATCGCCGGTGAAGAAATCGCCTGCCGAGCCGTTATTGGAAACACCTTCGAAGTTGTATTCTGCCACTTCCCAGGTATTATCCTGCTGAATGGTGTAGGTTAATTCGACCCCTGACATCCAGGCATCGCCACCCCAATCGGTATTTTCCAGTTTCAAGAGTACAACATCGCCTGCCTTTCCATTAACCATCATTTTAAAGGTGTGACGGATGGTCAGGTCGAAACGATAACCGGCGGGCAACTGCATAAAGGCATTTGCCCACTGATTGTTGGTTTTTGAATAATATCCAACTTTTGAGCTCTTGTTCGGATACTGCATCATTGGGTTGTCAGAGGTAGCTACAAAACAATCCTGTCCTTCTACGGATGCCAACATTACTTCACTGAAATCGGCATACATCACCATTGCATCAAGCAGGAATTCTTCGTAATCCGGATGATTCTCTGCGACCTCAACCGTAAACGACTCGCTTTCAACATCCAGTGAAGTGGTTGTAGTAACCGTAACATTGTATGTTCCTTTGCGCATGTAAGTATTTGTCAATACTTCGTTTACATCGGCAGTTTCTTTTATCGTACCATCACCAAAATCAACAGCAATGTTGTCAATCGATTCACCGGCAGGTATGTTACCCACAGTAAAGTTAACGCCGTAAGTGTTTACATCACCGGTAGGATCAACAGTAATACTGTACTCAATTGATGGTTTTACGTAGTCTTTATTGCGCAGAATGAAATGCCACTTGGTCCAGTCCTCGTAAGCACTGAAACATGTCAACTCCATGTAATTCTCCGAAATATTGAGAATCTCGTATTCATTATCCAAAGCACCTACATCGAGTCCCGGGAAAATTGGAGTCGGGCTTGAGAAGGAAAGGAACGTTTTTCCATCTCTTTCAGAGATCAACCAGGATCCGTTTACCGGTGTTACATAATCCACATCATAGTCATCTTTATTCTGACGTGGATTTAAATATACATCAGCCAGGTTGGGGTCATCTTTCATATAACCTTTAACATAGCTTACTCCGTGGTTTTCGTAGATAACTTTAAATCCATCAAGGAAGAATGTCAATTCATCATCATAAGCACCTGTACCTTCTTTGGTGTAAGGAGCAGCTGACCACCAATCCACACCAATTCCACCTGCCAGATAAGCGTCTCCAACACCAAAATGTCCCTGACTTTCAGCATCAACCACCCAGGTTTTACCTTCAGTATTTTCGATACCACCTGTTAAAGCAACGTATTTCTCATCATCAAAAATTGAGTAGTCGGTTTCGGTAGTGGTTTGTGTTTTTGTAATTGAACTACTTCCTCCGTTGGTTGTAATTTTCATGGTAATGGTATAATCTCCCGGCAGCGGATAATAAGCCGTTGCTGATTCTTTTCTTACCGTAGTACCATTCCCCATATCAAAACTAACGGCATAAATACCACTCATATCCGGACTCACTAGCTCAACAATAAAATGGAAAGCATCGCTTCCAGGAGAAATGGTGAAGTCCATTGCAGCCGGATCAGGCGGAAGGTTGGTACTCGATTCCGGGTTTTCATCCATAAATGGTTCGCAGCTGAACATCATGATTAGTGCCAGCAACCCGAACAGTTTAAAATATATTTTATTTTTCATCTTATTAAAATTGTAAGTTTTCAAAGGTATAAGATGGAACTCCCATGATTTTAATAGTCATCCCTTATGTCCAATTTCTTGCCATGGTCGTTTCATCTTATTCATATTAAATGATTAAACGATTTATGCCTACTTATAAGCGGGAACCATTTGTGTTAACGCACCTTCGTTTGTGTTACGAATATCGCTGGCCGGAATTGGGAACATGCCCCAGGTATCGGCTTTAAAAGTACGTGGTTCGAAATGCGACGGATTTGGTACATCGGCCGGCACATTAAAACTGCTGTTAATCATTTGTGCGGCATAATCGTTACCTCTTCTCAGCAAATCCCATTTACGGCTTCCCTCTAGTGCAAGTTCAACGCGACGTTCGTGGAAGATATCGTCGATGGTAATCGATGATTTAGCTGCCGATTCTCCCAATGAACGGGTACGAACCTGGTTGAAATAATCCAGCGATTTTGATGGATTATCCGACAGGAAAAGTTCGGATGCCATAAGAAGTACATCGGCATAACGGATGTCCATAAAGTTACGCGGGAAATTGTGACTGTTGTCACCACCGGGTCCAATGTAGGCATTCAGAGCCATGAATTTATTGTTGAAATAACCGGTATTCATGAATGCACGTGTATAGTCGTCGAGTTTTGTCTCGGCATTATAAATGGTTACATCCTTACGCGGGTCGCCATCTTCAAATTCGTTTACCAAACTCCAGGTAGGAACTGAGAAAGACCATCCCGGGAAAAGCCGGCCGTTATCGCCCGACGGATTACGTACGCCAACCCAAACACACGAGAAGTTACCATTGATGTTCCAGCCGCCCCAGTCGCCCGACATGGCTTTTTCGGAGTACTGAATTTCAAGGATCGACTCTTCGTTGTTCTGGTTTTCCCAGCTAAAAAGTTCAGCATAACTGGGTACTAGTGCATATTCGTTGCTCGTGATCACCGATTCTAAAGCTTGCTGTGCATAGGCTTTGTCAATTGTTGTTGATCCATCGGTCCAGTTTCCAACGCCAATTACAGGTTTTGCAAAATCTTCGTGATACATATAAATCCTGGCAATTAAAGCTTGCACCGCACCTTTCGAAATACGTCCGGTTTCTTCGGCAGTCAATGACACCGGCAAAACACTTTCGGCTTTTAACAAGTCGCTTGCAATTTGCGTAAAAAGTTCGTCGGGTGTATTTTGTGGAAGACTCTTGTAATCTTCAACCGAAGGTAAAACTTCAGTGATAAGCGGAGTATAACCGTAGTGGCGAACCAAATCCCAGTAGAAATAAGCACGCAGGAAAAGCACTTCAGCTTCCAGACGCTCTTTTAATCCGTCGGTTACCCACTCTACTTCTTCCTGTTTTTGCAAATACAGGTTGGCCCGGTAAATACCCGAGTAGCAACGATTCCAAAGATCGGAAGATGATCCGTTTTCAGCGTCCATATTAAACATTTCCATGTCTTGCCATTGGGCCATGTCGCTAATGTTAGATCCACCGGCGTAAGTGTCGTCTGAGAAAATATCAGACATGGTAGGTACAAATTGCCAGTTCTGCACAGAATAGGCATCGTAAACAGCTGTAACAGCCAAAAATGCCTGCTCTTCGTTTTGATAGTAGTTGGCTTCTACCTGCCCAGTTTTAGGTTGAAGCTCGAGGAAATCCTGTGAACAGGATACCTGAAGCAAAACCAATGCAATAAAGCTGAGCATTAATATTGTTTTGTTTTTCATTCGTTTATTCTTTTTAATTTTTAACGGTAAACCGAGTAACTCGCATGCGATACGATCGTGTTTGATTTGATATTTGTTACATGCTCGTTTCATCTTTCTAAAATTTTGAATTTAAATGCATTCAGATGATCCTGTTAAAAAGTGATATTTATACCACCAAAAACTGTTCTTGGCTGCGGGTAAATACCATGATCGATCCCATTGCTAAATACTCCACCACCAATTTCAGGGTCGTATCCCAGATACGGAGTGAAAGTCAATAAGTTCTCAGCAGAAACATAGAAACGAATTCTGTCAATTTTCAGGTAGTTGGTTACCGACGCCGGCAATGTATAACCCAGTGTAATGTTTCTGAGGCGCACAAAACTTGCATCGTGTACAAAGAAATCGCTCACCGTTTGCATGTTTTCGTTATCATCAACAAATGTTACGCGCGGATAGTTATTAGATGTTCCAGGACCGGTCCAGCGATTCAGCCATTCTCCGCGGTAGTTGGTACCGTTCATATCGTAACGACGTGTTGCATCGTACACTTCCTGTCCGAGTGCAGCATAAATAAACATGCTAAAATCGAATCCTGCATATTCCATTTCAAGGTTTAAACCTCCTGTAAAATCAGGATAAGGTGAACCAATATCTACACGGTCGTCCTCGGTAATTTGTCCGTCGCCATTCTCATCAATAAAGCGAATGTCGCCCGGTTTGGCCTGTGGCTGAATCAATCCGCCATCATTATTGGTGTAAGCAGCAACCTCTTCTTCAGTTTGGAAAATTCCATCGGTTTTAACGCCGTAGAAAATACCCATTGGTGTTCCAACACCGGCATACAAAATTCCTGATTGGCCAAAACCACCGTCTCCACCCTGCAGGCGTTTTTCGGCATTTTGAATATCGGTAACTTCGTTTTTATTGTAAGCTCCGTTGAGCGATGCACTGAAATAAAAATCACCAAATTGTTTGCGGTAGCTTACCTCAGCTTCAAAACCGCTGTTTTTTACTTCGCCACCATTGATAATTGGTGCAGAGTTACCCACCAACATAGGAACCGGTGCAGTAACCAACCAGTCTTTTGTAGTTTTGATGTAATAATCTAACGAAACACGTAAGCTGCTTTCCAGGGTTGCAAAGTCAACACCAATGTTGGTTTGCTCCGAAGTTTCCCATTTCAAAGACGGGTTTGCAATACGCGTTGGTTGTGTACCATTGTACTGAGTTTTGTTGTCGCCAAAATAATAGATGTTCTGGTTACCAATAATTGAAGTATAACCAAAATCACCTATGTTTTCGCTACCGTTCTGTCCCCAGCTGGCTCTCAGCTTCAACAGGTTGACTGTTCCTGAGGCATTTTCCATGAAATTCTCGCGTGAGATTACCCAACCTGCAGAGAATGACGGGAAGTAACCGTATTTATTTTCAGCACCAAAACGCGAAGAACCATCTCGGCGCAGCGTTGCGGCCAGCATGTAGCGGTCTTTATAGTCGTAGTTAATACGTCCGAAGATAGAAGCTACCGTGTGTTCCGAGAAACCACCGTAAACACTCATACTTTCAGGATCGGTTGCGTTATCAATGTATGAATGCTCCAGATCATCGAAGATCACATCCCTTTTGCTACCGCCAATGTTATTAAACTCATCCTGGAAGGCAGTGGTACCGGCCATTAAAGTAAAGTGATGATCATCGATCGTACGGTCGTAAGTCAATACATTTTCGAAGTTCCATCGGCTATATGTCCGCATCTGACGGTTAGCCTGATCGGTTGTTGTAAAGTGCAGTGCATCGAGGTAGTAATCAGGTGAATAACCACGGTCGTCGACCAAAGCAAATTCACCACTGTACGACGATTTCAAAGTTAAGCCTTTCAATGTCTCACTAAGTTTTCCAAAATCAATTTCACCGGTCAATCCACCAATAAATTTACTGGTTTTTGTTTCCGAGTTCACCTGGTCTAACAAAGCCACTGGATTCGTGATCTCCTGCAATCCAATTCCGAACTGCTCGGGAGTTGCCCACGATCCATCTTCGTTGTATACCGGAACAATTGGCGGCATGTTTAAGGCTTGAGCCAAACCGTTTCCAAAATGGCTGTTGGTATCAATTCCTTTACTGATTATGCGAACCAGGTTAACGTTACTGGTTAATTTAAAGAAACCGAATTCGCTAGTAGTATTCAAACGATAGCTGAACCTTTCATATTCCGATTTTCCCTTGGCCACAATACCTTCCTGATTAAAATAATTTATCGACGATGAATAAGTTGAACGTTGGGTACCTCCGTTAAAACTGATTGAGTGATTTTGTTTTGGTGCATCATAATTGAACATTTCATCCTGCCAGTCTGTGTCAGCAGTGTATCCGGCAATATCTTCGTTCGAGAAGAACAAAGAACCGTTTCCGTTCAATGATGCTTCATTCGTCAACATCATGTATTCCTGCGAATTCAGCAGGTTAATCTTTTTCCATGGATTTTGTACGCCGTAATAACCGTCGTACGATACCGTGAATTTTTCGTTTTTACTACCGCTTTTTGTGGTAATAAGAATTACACCGTTTGCACCACGTGCACCGTAAATAGCACACGAAGCAGCATCTTTCAGCACTTCAATCGACTCGATGTCGCCTGAAGAAAGAAAATCGGTTCCTGCTCCACTCATCGGAAGTCCGTCGATGATATAAAGCGGTTCCGCATCGCCGTTTGTTCCGATACCCCGGATACGAACCGATACGTTGTCGCCCGGTTGCCCTGAGTTACCTGATATTACAACACCGGCTGTTTTTCCCTGCAGCGCCTGTGTTACACGCATGTCGGATTGTTTCTTTAACGATTCGCCCTCCACTTTTGAAATGGCGCCTGTAACCAGACTTTTCTTTTGAACACCGTAACCGACAACCACCACCTCGTCAACGTCGAACGCGACGTTCTCCATTTGTACGTTAAGTTCGGTTCTTCCGGCTACAGCCAATTCCTGTGTTTTCATTCCCACAAATGAAAAAACAAGTACAGCATCAGCAGGAACAGTTAAAGAATATTCACCATCTACATTGGTGACCGTTCCATTTGTTGTACCTTTTTCTGCGATAGTTACACCCGGCAAGGGTTGATTATCATCCGCAGAAACGACTACACCTTTTAGTACAACTTCCTGTGCAAAAACACCCCAGGATAAAATTGTACTCAAAAGCAACATGAGAATTTTTCTCATTACGAGTTTTTCTTTCATAGATCAAATTTTGATATTAGTAATAATAGTTATTGTTCGAAATGTCTTGCACTTAATAAGTGTACAAGCTAGCTGTAAAATAATTTGGAATAAATTGGGGAATTACCTTTGGGGGTTTCCAAGGATAATTTTTGAATACCATAGTTACATAGTTTAGTTAAACAACAAATAATACAGCTTCAAATAAAAATGACCTGTTCATCAATATTTGTCGCTATTTATCTTTCGACGACAACAAATTTGACACAAAATCAGGCACATTTGCAAAATATTCGCCATCACATTATTACATCAGAAACATTTCATGAATACATCAAAAATACATCATTCATTTTTTATAAATCTGATTTACAGTATTTTGAAATACACAATTCTCACTAAATACTACCTCAATAAAAAATGTGTTGTACAACAGGAAATGAAAAACTATAAATTTATCAGAAAAGTGGACAGATTAACGTCACGGGAAAGCTCAAGCTTTTTACGCAGTCTGTATCTGCTGATTTCAACCCCGCGTTCGGAGATTGTAAGTAAAGTGGCAATTTCTTTTGTCGACATGTTCATTCGAATATAAGCACACAGTCTCAGGTCTTTTGGTGACAATTGCGGGAACTGTTCTTTCAGTCGTTCAAAAAATTCGGCATGCACCTCTTCAAAATAACTTTCAAATATTTTCTTTTGGTGCTGATTGTCGATCTCTTTGTCGATACGTTTCTTTAGAATGGCCATTCTCGATTTAACGGTACTATCTTCTGTTTCTTCAGACATCCGCTTAAGTTCCCCGGTTATTTTCGTCAGGAACTTGTTTTTGTTTACAATGTTCAGCGTTTGATTGGCGAGTTCCTTATCGAGCGAAAGTTTTTCAGCCTCCAGTTTTTCATTCTTCAGACGAATGATCTCTTTATCAGCCAATACCGATTGCTGTTCGAATTCCTTTTCTTTCTTTCGAAGTTCTTTTTCGTGTTTGTTCCGTTCCTTCTGTTTCGATTTCTCGAAGCGTTTGTTTACCAACCAAACAACAACTAAACCGAGTAGAAGTACCAGGAAGATGTACAAATACATAGCCATTCTTGACCGGTGCCACGGTGGCGTGATCACAAATGAATAGCTGGCTTCCTCGCTTTCAATATCAAAGCTGTTTCTGGCTTTTACACGAAATACGTATTCGTTCTCGGGCAAGTTGGTTAAATCGCGGTAAATATCATTCGACCACGATGACCAATGATCGGAATAATTTTCGATAAAATAAGAGAATTCAATCTGTTCAGGATTCTGGTAAAAAGGCGCTGAAAAATAAAAGCGAAAGGCATTCTTTTTAAAAGGAAATTCGTTTATTGTTTCCTGGCTCTCAGGATAAATCACGGTATCTAAATAAGGTACATCGACCTTTGTTATAAAGCATTTAAAAGGATGGTCGTAAGATGTTACAATGCGCGAAGAATAATGGGCAAATCCAGATTCCGTTGCAATAAATACATTGTCGATGCCATATGCATACAAGAATTCCCACCCTTGGACCAGCTTGTTACTTAATTGCTTGAATGGCGCCACAATTTTTGTATATGTACCATCGTCATTTTTATGCAACACCCCGGTTTCACTGTCAGCAATGTACCAGTAATTTCCTTTGGGATCTTTATCTACAAATTTCAATTGTTTATTTAAGTTGAAAAGCGCATTCATCTGCTCATCCTTCTCAAATCGATCATCAGTTTCATTGTATTTGTAAATACCATCAACCGTAGAAATGTACCATGCATTATCGATAACCAGCAATATATTCAGAGAATTTTGAGGCAAACCTTCATTTATACCATATAGTTTATTGTCGACAACCGAATCGCGAATTGCATTAAGCTTTATCCTGAAAATACCTCTTGTCCCGTGACTCATCCAAATATTACCATATTCGTCTTCAGCAAGAAAACGGCTCGATTCGCTGTAGCCTTTTGCTTTGTTAACAAGTTCCCAGTTATTACCGTCATAATGAAAAACCGTTAAACCACTAAAATTTCCACCAACGGCATAATCAGGATCTTCTTCAAGCTGTATAAAAGTCCACCCCCCTGGTTCGTCGCTTATTCTGGTGGCGCTCTTTCCTTCAACCTGAAAAGCACCAAGATTATGGCCACAAAGCAATTTCCCGTTCAATACTTTTAAACTCCAAACCTGTCCTTCGGTTTCCGGAACCAGTTCAAATTCATTCTGTTCAAAATTACCGCCAGCACTAAAAGGCTTCACAAAAAGCCCCTGATTTGTTCCCAGATAAAGCAAATGATCATGTACGATTGCGCAATAACCGGTACTTATTCCATCGGCACTCGAAATGTAACTTAATGGAGAATTCAACTCAATGTAATCCACCCCGTTGTCGAGTCCAAGCCATAAATTACCCGACCGGTCGTTATACAAACTTAAAATAGTATTGTTTTGAACCCCTTTTGTACGGTTGAGGTGTTGGATTATTACCCCGTCAGAATTGGTGATGATCAATCCGTTTAAAATGGTACCAATGGCCAGGTTGTTCCCATCAAGCCTTACGGCACAAAAAAGTATGTCTTTTTGCACTTGCTCGTTAACGGGCGCATTCCATTTCCCGAGCTTACCGTTTTTATACTCGTACCATCCGTTTTGCAGCGTTCCAATCAACAAATGATTTTCGTAAAAACTTACAATCGAACGTATTTCCTTGTCCCTTAAATCATCAGCCCACGGTACTTTATTCACAAATCCATTGATGTATTCAAAGAGTCCAACTCCCGGCTCGTGAAAAAACAAACGTTTGTTTACGTAAAAAGAATAGTAGAATTCCTCTTGCGGTTGAATGATTTTAATTTCGTCATCTTCATACATAAAAATGTACTGAAACGACTGAAAAACAATACCATATTGTGTGTCGTAAATCTTCCAGACGACATCTGTCTCCTTGACGTCATCGGGTAATTTATCGCGCAAACTGCGAAATACCGGGCCATCATTTGAATTGGTATCAAAAATTCCGAAATCATCGTCAAGCCCGACATAAATTGTTCCTTCATCGTCGATGCAAACCGACCTTACCGGTGATATTGAAACTCTGAACAGATCCCAGTTCAACCCGTCGAAACGAAGCAGACCATCGTTATTGGCGAAATACATAAAGCCATCCGGATCCTGCGCAACTCCCCAGTTTTGCGTACCTGCTTTATACACTACTTTGGGGTAATTCAGAATATTCGGAACACCAATCTTTTTTACCTGAGCAGCACCCAAAAGTGGAACAATGAAGAGTAATATGTACAGAATTCTTTTCAAATCTTAGGTAGGTTGGACTTTACACAACATTTATCGTTTTCTAAAATACAATATAAATAACAAGTTGTGAAATTAGCCGAAAAATTGAATATTTGAGCGGCATTTGCATTTCGTGTTTTAAATCAAAAACAATCAATTTAAGCTTAAAGCAGTGAACGAAACAGTGCTTTCTATTGTATTACTAAAAATACTCGAATTTTATGAATATTGACAAATATAAAAACCTGCGATACCGATTAATGGAAACCGAAGATTGGCCACTGGAATATATGTTTAAATTCATTGCGCCCAATCACGAAGGCAATGTTGACCGTATTAAAGCCTTTCTTCCCAGAGATGGGAAAATCACCTTCAAACACACACCAAATCTAAAACACGTTTCAGTTACTTGTATTGCTCTTATGGATTCTGCTGATGAAATCGTGGAGATTACCGAAAAGGTGGATGAGATTGAAGGGGTGATTGTACTATAAACCTGCAAATACATCTCCAAAATCAATTCCACTTCCTGACTCAGTCAATTAATTACTATTTTTAAGAAAAAAGGATTCAGATGAGTTCAGAAAAATCCAGGCGATTTAAAATCCCGCACGTATTCGTACTACTTACGGTTATCATTTTCTTATGCAGTGTTCTTTCATATGTGGTACCATCCGGAATCTATCAGCGCGAGACAATTAACATCGAAGGATCATCCCGAACAGTTGTCATCCCGGGAACGTACAGCAAATTAAACAAGCATATTTCGCTTAAAGGAATATTCTTTGGCGAATCAAATGACGAGGGAGCCAGTCCGGTCAGCTTAATTGGATTCCTAACGGCTATTCCCCGCGGTATGGCGGATGTAAAAGATGTTCCAAACATTATTTTCATGTTATTTATAATTGGAGGTGTATTGGGAATCTTTCAACGTACGGGAACCATAACGGCTTTTATACAAACGCTCTTTGAGCGCTTTTCAAATTCCGGACCTGTTCTGACCATTACCCTCATGCTTGCGGTTGGTATTGGTGGATCAACTTTTGGAATGGGAGAAGAGCTGATCCCATTGGTTCCTATATTCCTTATGGTGTCTTACAAACTTGGATATGACCGTATCTATGGCATGTCGATAATCTATCTGGGAGCACTTGTCGGTTTTGCGGCGGCAACAACTAATCCTTTTACCGTTCAGATTGCCCAGGGAATTGCCGAGGTTCCACCAGGCAGCGGCATACTGTTCAGAGTCGTGTTTTTTGTGGTGATCATGTCTGTGACAATTGGATACGTATTATTGTACGGAAGAAAGATCAGGAAAGATCCTTCAAAAATGATGATTCCGAATGATGATCCTTCAATTGCCGATATTAAAATGGAAAAACAACCACTGAAAATTTCGCACATCCTGATTCTTTCCAGTTCTGCAATTGTATTCTTTTATACAATATATGCCTTTCAGAAGAAGGGATGGTGGCTGAACGATATGTCGGGAGCATTCGTGTTGATGGGAATAATAGCAATCCTGGTCTCCGGCCTTTCTTTATCAGAAGCAATGAAAGCTTTTGTTAAAGGAATGGAAGAGATGGTAGTAGCTGCACTAGTGGTCGGATTTGCAAGTGGAATTCGTGTGGTACTTGAAGATGGTCAGATCCTCGATACGATAATTCATACATCTTCCGGATTAATGAACGATACATCCAGGATCGTAGCTGTTGAAGGGATGTTCGTCTTCCAAACCATACTCAATTTCTTCATCCCGTCAGGATCGGGTCAGGCTGCAGTAACCATGCCACTTATGGCTCCGCTGGCAGATGTGCTGGGTGTAAGCCGGCAAACTGCTGTCTTTGCTTTCACCTCAGGTGACGGATTTTCAAACATCATCATTCCCACCTCAGGAATCCTGATGGCGATGCTCAGCATGGCAAAAATCCCGTATGAAAAATGGCTGCGCTTCATCGCACCACTATTCCTTATCCTAGTGCTGATTGCAGGAATCTTTCTGGGAATTGCAGTATTGATTAATTATTAAGATTTACATCGAGATTATCAAAAAAACTGAACGACAAAGAAAGAAGCAGAATTAGCTTTATGCAAGTGTTACCGGGAAACATGAAATCAAAAAATATTACTTGTATGATATTGATTTGATTTTACGGGAAATATGCCATTTGAGAAATTTATATTGTAGATCAACAATAAAATTGTATTTTAACTTTTACAGAATGATTCTAACTACACTTGAACTAAGAATTTTTAATGGCAAACGGCAATACTAAAGGTTCACAACAGCATTTCTCTTCCCGATGGGGATTTATTCTCAGTGTTTTAGGTATAGCAATTGGTACAGGTAATATCTGGCGGTTTCCGCGCATTGTTGCCCAAAATGGTGGGGATGATGGTGCCGGTGCATTTTTGATTGCCTGGATTTCTTTTCTCTTTCTCTGGAGTATTCCCCTGATTATTGGAGAATATGTTTTAGGAATGAAACACCGTCGCGGGGTTGTTGCAACTTTTATCGAAGCAATCGGTAAAAAGTTCGCTTGGATGGGGTCTTTTGTTGCTTTTGTCGCCACAGCAATTACTTTTTTTTATTCTGTAGTGGTGGGGTGGTGCATATACTATTTTGCTTACACGCTAACACATTCGCTCCCTGATACCATGGAAACATCAATGACCATTTGGAATAAATATCAAAGTGGTGGATGGCCGCTTATTTCGCATGCTTTGGCTATGGGGTTAGGTGCCCTGGCCATTTGGAAGGGGGTTTCTTCCATCGAACGGGTTAATAAAATTCTGATTCCCACACTTCTTGTAATCCTCTTATTGAGCATCATTCGGGCACTTACTTTGGAGGGAGCCTGGTCCGGGGTAGTTTATTTGTTCAAGCCAGACTGGGAACAACTACAGAATCCCAAAATATGGTTGCAAGCACTTACGCAAAATGCCTGGGATACCGGTGCCGGGTGGGGCTTATTTCTGACCTATGCCATATACATGAAAAGAAAATTCGGTATTGTGAAAAATGCTTTTGCAACCGGCATTGGGAATAACCTTATTTCTCTGGTTTCCGGTATCATTATATTTGGGACTGTGTTTGCTGTTTTACAAACCGATATGGGTATGACGAAACCTGAAATTCTTGAAATCATGAAAACTAGTGGCCCCGCTTCAACAGGATTAACTTTTATTTGGATGCCACAGTTGTTTGCACGTATGTTTTTTGGGAATCCCCTTGCCGTATTGTTTTTTCTGGGATTAACTTTTGCAGGCTTTTCTTCTTTAATTGCGCAAATGGAACTGCCCACTCGTGTGTTAATTGACGGTGGCATGAGACGTCCCTGGGCAATTATTAGCGTGGTTTTAATCAGTTATTTGTTTGGTATTCCTTCAGCCCGAAATTTGAATTTTCTTAGTAACCAGGATTTTGTTTGGGGACTGGCCTTAATGATATCGGGGGCATTTATTGCGTTTATCTTAATCCGCGAAGGATTAGCTAATATAAGACAGAAAGAAATTCTAACAAACACAGATGATTGGAAACTTGGTATATGGTGGGAAAGGATAATGAAATTTTTTATCCCAATCGCTGCAGTCGTACTGCTGGTGTGGTGGCTTTCTCTTTCTGCTTCAGTAGATGATTGGTTTAACCCATTTAGTGCCTACAGCCTGATGACCTGCGTTGCGCAATGGATTATTGTAGTATTTATTCTTCTATTGTTAAATAACTGGATTAACAAGCGAATGAATAATCAATCACGATTGAGATAAATAACTACAGTGTAATAATTCAAAGATGCGGTTGCTTACTCGAAATAGGATAAATACTTCAGAAAGAATCATTCAAATCAGGGCTAAATAATAGACAAACAAGACTTTTTCGTGCAAATTTTGTGCAAACAAAAAAAGAGTCACAAGTAATAAATCTTGTAACTCTTTGATTGCTAAGTGGGCCCACCTGGGCTTGAACCAGGGACCCCCTGATTATGAGTCAGGTGCTCTAACCAACTGAGCTATAGGCCCAAAATGAAAACCATCAAGTAATCATGATTTTCGGCGTGCAAGTTTACAAATTTGCATGAAATTACGCAAGTAATTTTCTGCTTTTCACAGGAGGCAAAAAAAGGGTGTCGTTTGTTGACACCCTTAAACGAATATCTTATTCTTATTATGCAGGCATATCAGGTAAACTCCATGGTTTACGGTAGGTATGCTTGATTAGTTCAGCTGCAAATTCTTTGGCAGAAATTGGATCCGTCCATGTTTTGTCAAATGTTGGATGACCATCGTGAATCTTGAACCCATCTTTTACCACAGTACGGATGGTTTCATCATCAGTAAGGTTGGTAAACTGCATGTTTTCACCGTCCCAATCCAGCTCTTTATTCAACGACTGTAATCGAACGGCAAGAACTCCCATTACCACCATTTCGTTAAATGGTCCGGCTTCGCTAAAATCGGAAGCGGTTGGCACACGGTTCTCTGCACTTTCTTTACAAGCACGTACCCAATCCATTTCGTGACTGGTTTCTACGCGGCGACGGAATTTTGGGGCATCAGGTGTACGACCCGAAAGCAACCATGGATCTTTTCCATAACATCCGCAAACCAGCGTATCTTTTGATCCGTGGAACAATACACCACCACCCGAATCGTTAGGATTTCTTCCATCGGGCCAACCTTCTGGCAACATCGGCTTAATACCGCCATCGTACCAGTGAACGTCAACTTCAGGAAGTTTCATTTTCATTTTTTTCTTCGCTTTTCTTTCCGGAAAAGTAAGTTTTACCGATTGTGCTACGGGTGCGCAATCATTCAGCAACAAACTTGAATTTCCCTGTGCATGTATCGGATATCCTAATTCGAGACCAACAAACACAGGATGTAAAATATGACAGGCCATATCGCCAAGTGCTCCCGTTCCATAATCCCACCAACCACGCCAGTTCCATGGGTGGTAAATTTCATTGTAAGGACGCATCTTAGCCGGACCGATAAACAGGTCCCAATCCAAAGTTTCAGGAACCCACTGGCCTTGTTCGGGGGTATTCAAACCTTGCGGCCAAATCGGACGGTCGGTAAAAGCCTCCACTTTCTTTACATCTCCAATTTCGCCGTTTGCCAGCCATTCGGTTGTAAGATTTACTCCTTCGCCAGACGATCCCTGGTTACCCATTTGAGTAGCCACGTTGTATTTCTTAGCGAGTTTGGTCAGTAAGCGCGACTCGTAAACCGAATGAGTTAAAGGCTTTTGCACATAAACATGTTTCCCCATTGTCATGGCAGTAGCTGCAACAATGGCGTGGGTATGGTCGGCAGTTGCCACTACAACCCCGTCAATTTCTTTACCAATGTCATCGTACATCCGACGCCAGTCTTTGTACTTCTTTGCTTTTGGGAAGGTATCGAAAACACCATTACCTCCGGTGTATTTCCAATCCACGTCGCAGAGGCCAATAATATTTTCCGACTTCAGATTTTTAAGGTTAGCAAACCCCATTCCACCAACACCAACGCCGGCAATGTTCAGTTTGTCGCTGGGTGCTTTATGTCCCAAGCCAGCCACAGCATGACTCGGTACAATTGAAATTCCGGCTGCAACTGCGGCCGAAGTACCAATAAACGATCTTCTTGATACGTTACTTTTGTTTGATTTTTCCTCCATAATAATATTTGTTTAATCGGATAGGTATTTTATACTTTTTCAAAAAGTCTTTAAATATAGTCATATTGATACTTAAATCAACACCAAATGTTGTGAAACAAATAATCGATGAAAGACAAAAATGATATCCCCATTGATGACTGTAAGAAATACAATTTGAAAAATTGACTAAATATCAGTATTTTATATGTGCGGGTATAATTTTCGTCTATTTACGTTCAAAAAAATCGATTTGATGGGAGCACTTTTTCATTCTACTTTTGTTTCATCTTTTAAAGAAAACCAATTAAGAAATTATAAAACAAAAAAAGCATGAAATCAGTAGGAGAAAAATTCCCAAAATTTAAGAAAGAGGCTGTTTTGGCCAATAATCAGTTTGAAACGATTACCTCAGACGATCATAAAAAGGCAGGAAAATGGATGGTTATCTTTTTCTATCCGAAAGACTTTACCTTTGTTTGCCCAACCGAAATTGTTGAGTTTAACAACAATGCAGCTAAGTTTGCCGAACTGAATACCGAATTGTATGGTGTTTCTACCGATACACAGGAAGTTCACCTGGCCTGGAAAACCAACGATCCGCGATTAAACGATTTGGCTTTCCCATTAATTGAAGATACTTCAAAGTCGCTTAGCAAAAAATTGGGTATATTACAACCTGGCAGCGTGGCGTACCGTGCAACATTTATTGTTGATCCCGAAGGAATCATTCAGTGGGTAAATTGCAATAACGATTCTACGGGCCGTAACGTAAAAGAAGTTTTAAGAGCACTAGAAGCTACTCAAAATCCCGGACTAACCGGTTGCGACTGGCAGCCCGGCGATAAAACATTAATAACTGTGAACTAAAAAATTTGAAACATGACTGTAAGAAAAGTAAAATCAGTATGGAACGGAACCTTAAAAGGAGGTTCGGGGAAAATGGATATAACCGGTTATAGCGGCCCGTTTACATTTGCCTCGCGTTTCGAAAACGGAAAAGGAACAAACCCGGAAGAATTGGTAGGCGCAGCACAAGCCGGATGTTTTTCGATGTTCCTCTCAGCTTTAATCAGTGGAGAAGAACTTACGCCGGAAAGCATTGAAACAGAGGCAGCAGTAACCTTAGGCGAACTCGACGGTGGTCCTGCAATAACCAACATTAAATTAACCAGCGTAGTGAAATGCGAAGGTTTATCGCAGGAAAAATTTGATGAACTTGCAGCAGCAGCCAAGGAAAAATGTCCGATTTCGCGACTATATGCCGGTGGTACTGCCGGAATTGAACTTGATGCAAAACTGGTTTAATACCAGCACAACATATTGAGTGAGAGAAGGGAAGTTAACAGGATTAACTTAAGAGAAGAGGATAAAGGAGCTTTCGGGCTCCTTTTTTCATTTGTCCATCCAGTGTTTAAACTCCGACACACGATCGCGGCTAACAATCAGATCTTCTGTGCATTCTACCTCCAACTTCAGTTTTAAGCGAGTGGTTGAATAGGCCACAATTTCTGAAATACAGTTGATATTCACCAGGAAATTCCTGTTTATCCTGAAGAACTGTTCCGGATCGACCATGGTTTGCAACTGGTCGAGCGAATGATCGATGTCGTAGGTTTTCCCCGATGTAGTTTTCAGGAATGTATTTCGTTCTTCAACAAAAAAACAACAGATATCGGCCACCTTCACCGATTTAAAATGAGTCCCGACTTTCATAAAAAACCGTGTTTTATACTTTTTCGAAACCTGCTCGATTACCCGGGTGACCCGGCTGGTAAAATCCGATTCATTAAAAATATTTCTGAATTTTTGAAGTGCCTTTTTTAAATCTTCCTCACTAATGGGTTTCAATAAATAATCAACGCTGTTCACTTTAAATGCCCGAATGGCATATTCGTCGAAAGCTGTGGTAAAAATTACCGGAGCCTGTAGTTTTATCGCTTCGAAAATTTCGAATGAAATGCCGTCTTCCAACTGAATGTCCATAAACACAAGGTCGGGTGCCGGATGCGATCCGAACCAATTTACAGCCTCTTCCACCGATTCCAAGATCCTTAATATCTCGATTCCCGGAACCGTTCGCTGAAGCTGATCCGCCAGCTTTTCAGCCGCTAAATGTTCATCTTCTACAATTACTACTTGCATCATTTCACGGGTTAAGAGGTAGTTTCACCACAAATTCATCTTGTGTTTTCACGATTTCAATTTCACGATCGAGTATCAATCGGCAGCGCTCATCCAGGTTTTTCAATCCAATTCCTGAAGAAGTACCCAATTGTTCCTTTTCCTGCAAATTATTCCTTACTACTATCTTGTCCAATCCTTCGTAATGAATCGTGATCCGTAAAGGTTCTTTACGTGAAGCCACATTGTGTTTTAATGCATTTTCAACCAGCATTTGCAGCGAAACCGGAACAATCATTTCTGATCCCTGCCCGTTTGATTCAACCTGAAGTTCAATCTTTTCCTGATCGCGAACCTTTTGTAGCGCAAAAAAGTCATTCACAAAAGCAAGTTCATCCTTCAAGGGAACCAAATCTTTATCCTGGTTTTCAAGTACATATCGATAAACTGACGACAGTTTCAAAATAAATTCTTCCGATAGGTCCACATCTTTTCGAACCAGCGACGACAAAGTATTTAAACTATTAAAAAGAAAATGCGGATTGACCTGGCTCTTCAATGTCTCGTACTGAAAGATTAGCTTTTCTTCCCTTAGCTTTTGCATGCTTTTTAAGGCATCGGTCCATTGAGAATAAAAGAAGAATAGAGCACCCAGTCCAAATCCAATAATTACTGCGTTAAAAAAGAACTTGAGATCAGCACTAAAAAGACTGGGTAAATATTGTGAAAAATCGGATCCGGAACGTATGAAATGATAGGTGTAAAGTGATACGTAAAGCATAAATGCAACTGCCAAAACGGTGAGATAGAAGAGTATAAATCGAATTAATGTGGTTTTTATAACTCCGGGTGCATCAGGTTTAACACCATAAAAAAACAGGTACCCCAGCCACAAAAATAACTCCAACTGAAGAAAAGTAAGGACGAGCATGTTTAAGAGTCCCGAATGAATTATTTTTTGAAATAAGATCAGGCTGAAAAGGGCACTAACACCAACTGCGCCAGCCAATACAAGCAGGTGCCAAATTACTTTTTGCCGAACTGTTTTATTTGCCGTTGGATGTTTCATGATTTGGTTTTTGAAAATACTAAAACTAATTCTTTTTGATGTTAGGACAATACATATAATTGCCGGGTAAATGGAATCGGGCGGCGGCGATTGCTCGCCGACACCCAATCCGTATCTAATAATCAGTGCTATTTAGATTATCCGTTTAAACGTAATTTCTCGCGTGGCATCCATTAATTGTTTTTGAGTGGCACCGGGAAACAGTAATTCCATTACCACATCTTCGAACAATACAGCATGTTCAATCTGTTTGTCTTCCAACGACACCCAAATGGTTCCCCAATAGTGACTGCGCCCTTTCATTTCGAGGCTTTCCGTTTTTATTTCCAGCGGATTATTCAAAGTCCGGTATTCAATTACCGCGCAGTTTTCATTGTTTCGTTCCGAGACTCCCGTCCAGGTTAATTGAATGTCTTTATTTTCGAAATACCCCTGACCGGCCAAATCCACTTTCCCGTTCATTCCCTCCACGGCATAAGGCAAATTAAGTTGCAATTTGTCGAAATAAGCCCAGGCAAATCCTTCGATCCCAAGCATGTCCCAAACCAGGTTTTTGGTAAAATCAGCATACTCAGTAAAAGCTTCAAATTTCTCGGCTTTTAACATGTCTTCATTGGGTAGGTAGGTAAAGTTTTCCATGTAAGCAACAGGAGAAGGACTGGGGAATTTAGCATTTCGGTCGGGCGAATTCGACTGTGAAAAACTAACATTGTTCCATTTTACTTTTCCTCCTTCAAGCCCGCGGGTGTAGTCGCCACAAATCTGTTGCTTGTTATAAAAGTTGCCAAAGATATCACCGTTGTAATGCGTAGTTGTCACCCGAAAATGCTGAATTTCATCGATCAGTTCCAGATCGTTTGGAAGCTTTTCAGGAATATTAAGTTTTTGGATTTGCTGCGCGACAACATTTGTTGCCAGGGCCAGTGCGAGAAATAAAGAAATTGTTTTCATGGCTTTTTTGATTTTGAATGATTTCTGATCCAAAATTCGCAGAATGAAAACATTTTAGAAAAAAAGAGTTGCTGAACGGGAGATATTGGGGGACGAACGGGAAAGAAAAAAGCTGACCGGAAATCCGATCAGCTTTTCAATTTATTTTTTGCCTTTTCTGTTTGCCAGTTCTATGCCAATTCGCTGGCCTTTGTAACGGGCATTTTTAAAGGATTTCATAATTTCTTTTTCGTAGCGTTGATCCACTTCAAAAAAGGAGAAGCCTTTCAATACTTCAATATTACCAATTTCAACGCTTTTCCCAGGCATATTCTGGTTGATCAGATCAATAATTGAGCGCTTGTTGACGCCATTTTTCTTACCTACGCTACAAAAGAAACGCGAGTAAGTGTAGGAACCACTTCTTCCTCTGCCCCGGTCACCGCGAATACTATCCTCGCGTCCGCGTTTTTTCCGATCGCCACGTTGCGACTCTCTTTCAAAAGCTTCATCAACATTAATATCTTTGGCATTTTCGTAGTATTTAAGAAAACGATTGAACTCAACAGAGACAAAACGTTTAATTAGATCTTCGCGTTCGAGCCAAGCCAGTTTCTTGTAAATAACCGGTAAAAAAGGCTCGATCTGTTCATTATTTACCTCTACCTTTTCCATCCTGTCGATAAGGTTAAACAGTTGTTTTTCACAAATTTCCTTGCCGCTTGGAACTGCAACCTTAACAAATTTCTTACCTATTTTACGCTCAACGTCCTTGAGTTTCCCTTTTTCGCGCATGTGAATCAGCGTGATGGAAATTCCACGTTTCCCGGCACGTCCGGTACGTCCGCTTCGGTGAATATACACCTCCGGATCATCGGGTAGGTTATAGTTGATAACATGAGTAAGGTCGTTCACATCCAGACCACGAGCTGCCACATCAGTAGCGACCAGCATTTGCAGGTGTCCGGCACGAAATCGTGACATCACATGATCGCGCTGCGCCTGTGATAAATCGCCATGAAGCGCATCGGCGCTATATCCGTCCTTCATTAATTTATCGGCAACCTCCTTGGTTTCAGCACGCGTGCGGCAGAATATAATTCCATAAACACTTGGATTAATATCTGCGATACGTTTCAATGCGATGTAGCGGTCTTTGGCATGCACCAGGTAATAATGATGCTCCACGTTTTCAGCACCAATGTTTTTCTTCCCAACTGAAATTTCATGCGGATCAGTCATGTATTTTTTGGAAATGGAAACGATCTCTTTTGGCATGGTAGCCGAAAAAAGCAAGGTCTGTTTCTCTGCCGGCGTATCCTCCAGGATTCCGTCCAGGTCGTCTTTAAATCCCATTGAAAGCATTTCATCGGCCTCATCGAGCACCAACCACTGAATGCCATGAACTTTAAGCTTTTTCCTGCGAATGAGGTCGAAAGTTCTTCCCGGAGTTCCCACAACAATCTGAGCTCCCGATTCAAGAGCTTTAATTTGCTTTTTGATGTCAGCGCCACCATATAAAACAGCTATCTTCAGCTTACTAATGTTCTTTGAAAACTGTTCGAGGTCGGCGGCAATTTGCAATGCCAGTTCCCGTGTTGGGCTTAAAATTAATGCCTGCGGTGCATTTGCTGTATTATCAATTTGCTGAATAATGGGCAAGCCAAAAGCCGCGGTCTTTCCTGTTCCTGTTTGAGCCAATGCGACCATATCCTGATCGCTTTCCAGTAAAAACGGAACTGCTTTTTCCTGTATCGGCGTGGGCTTCTCAAATCCAATTTCCTGAATAGCCTCCAGGATTTCAGACCTTAAACCCATTGATTCGAATAAATTCATCTATAATTTTTAAAGTGGCCGCAAAGGTACTCCTTTAATTTGTTTTTCAGCGATTTATGCAAAACTTTCAGGAAATTTAACGTTCACCAAATCCCACTCCAATACAAGCTTGTCGGATTCAACATCGTTTTATCTTTTTTACACCTGAAAGCACTGCATTTTAAGGGGGATTCTCTTACATTTGTTACTAGGTATCATACAAAAAAGATCTTATGAATCTTTCCATGCCATTGAAAACAAAACGTTATTTCCGGCAGTTACTCCTTATTATAGGACTGATCGTCGGTCTGTTCAAGGGTGTATGTGCTCAGGTAAGCGATACAATTGTGCCTGTGGATGAAGACCCTGAAAAGATTTTGAGCAGAATAAATATCCGGCAGGTGACCACAAGCGGCTTTAATTTCTGGCAGGATGATTTCACAGGGCACTGGGCAGGAATCGATATTGGATTCAATCTGTTTTTAAATGAAGATTACTCGGGCTACGACAATGATTTCATGAGTAACGATGTGCTTCGTTCAAATTCGTTGTACATCAATTTTGTTCAACAAAGTATCGGTCTGCAACGCAACAGAAGTACCATTGGGTTGGTAACCGGGCTTGGACTTCGGATGTACAGTTACCGTCTGGACGACAATACTTCCATTGTTTTGGATGAAAACAATGTGGTGCAACCACAGGAACTGACTTTTAATGATATCAAAAAATCGAAACTGGGATTGGTGTCGCTGGTACTTCCCGTGCTGGCCGAATTTCAGATACCGGTAAATAATTACAGGAACCGGATGTACATTTCTGGAGGCATGTATGGCAGTGTGCGATTGACCAGCCACACAAAAGTGAAATACAAGGTGGAACAAAACGAAAAACTTAAGGTAGTGGATCATTTCTCGCTGCGCGATTTCAACTACGGATTGATGATACGAACCGGATACCGTTGGATAAATCTTCATGCCACTTATGACCTGGTCTCCTTTTTCAAAGAAGACAAAGGCCCTGAACTAACACCTTTTTCCTTCGGAATCACCTTGTTACGATTTTAGGTATTCTCCTTCGTCTGAACCAATAAACTACAATCTAACATGCTTAAACCAACTGTATTGATTCTGCTTTTTTCGATCCTTATTTTTCAGGCAAACGCCCGGGAAATGGAAGTAGACTCCATTTCAGTAAAAGCATACCAAATACCGGTTCTAAAAGGAAAAATCACGAATCCGGTTCTTGAAATCAGGATCTTCACCTCGGGTAAAGAAAATAATCTCAAACTACAGAAAATTAACACTGAGATTTGGGGAAACTTACCAAACACAGATATTGATGAAATTTCAGCATATTTTGCAGCTAATTATCACGAATTGGATGCGAGCAATATTTTCGGAACAAGAAAAAACATAAAACAGCATACAGCAATAAAAGGTGAACAGAAACTTTTGGAAGGAATTAATACTTTTTGGCTGGCCTTAAATATGGCCCATCAGGCTGAATTGACGAACACCGTCAAAGTCGCTTGCAAAAAACTTACTATTTCAGGGCATACATATTCTGTTAAAAACACCGAAAAGACACCTGAATTAAGATATGGAATTGCTTTACGAAAACATCTAGATGATGGCATTAACACCTACAGAATTCCCGGTCTGGCTACCACCAACAAAGGAACACTAATTGCCGTTTACGACAATCGGAAAAACAGTGCAACCGATTTACAGGAAGACATAAATGTTGGCATGAGCCGCAGTACTGATGGCGGTCGTTCGTGGGCTCCCATGAAAGTTATTATGAATATGGGCAAATGGGGCGGCAAAGCTGAAATAGAAAATGGTATTGGCGATCCGTCGGTGCTTGTCGACCGGAAGACCAACAACATTTGGGTAGCTGCTGTTTGGGCGCATGGCCATCCCGGACAAAGAAACTGGTTTGCATCGAAACCCGGTATAAAACCGGAAGAAACCAGCCAGCTGATGCTGGTGAAATCGGAGGACGACGGACTTACCTGGTCGGAACCAATAAATATTACCCAACAAGTAAAAAATCCCAAATGGCATTTGCTTTTACAGGGACCCGGTAAAGGTATTACCATGAAAGACGGCACACTGGTTTTTCCTGCCCAATTTAAAGATGAAAATGAAATCCCCTACTCTACTATAATATGGAGCAAAGATCGCGGCGAAAACTGGCACATTGGCACTGGCGCTAAATCGCACACTACCGAAGCCCAGGTTATTGAGTTAAACAAGGGGCAACTGATGTTAAATATGCGCGACGACCGTAACCGAAACAACTCTACTGAAAAAAACGGACGTGCAGTTTATGTAAGCGGTGATCTCGGAACGACCTGGACGGAACATCCGACATCAAACCACACTTTACAGGAACCAAACTGCATGGCCAGCCTTATTAAAGATACTTTTGAAATAAGAGGAAAATTGCAATCGCTGGTGGTATTCAGTAATCCAAATTCAAAGACCAAACGAGACCATTTAACCATTAAAGTCAGTTTTGATGACGGCAACACGTGGCCTTCGGAGTACAATTTTCTTATCGATGAATTGGGGGGAAGAGGCTATTCCTGCATGACGAAGATCGATGAAAAACATATCGGCATTTTGTATGAAGGAAGTCAGGCCGACCTGACCTATCAGATCATCCCCATCGAGAGCATCATCCATCAGCAAGAACCATTAAATTACATTTTTGAAAGTGGCACCGAAGGTTATACTACTTTTCGCATACCGGCCATTGCACGAACAAACTCCGGAAGATTACTCGCTTTTGCCGAAGGACGCATAAACGGAAGTTCAGATACGGGCAATATCGATCTGGTTATGAAAAGTTCGGATGATGACGGAAAAACCTGGAGCCCGCTAAAAGTAATCTGGAACGACGGTGACAATGTTTGTGGAAATCCGGCACCGGTTGTTGATACCGAAACAGGTGAAATTCATTTATTGATGACCTGGAACCTGGGAGAGGATCACGAACGAGATATTATTGACCTGAAAAGCAAAGACACCCGACGCGTTTTTGTGTCTTTATCGTCGGACAACGGAGATAGCTGGACAACTCCAACAGAAATCACTTCGAGCGTAAAAGAAAAGAACTGGACCTGGTATGCCACCGGCCCCTGTCATGGTATTCAAATTGAATCGGGCAAAAACAAAGGCCGTCTGCTTATTCCCTGTGATCATATTGAAGCCGCAACCAAACACTATTATTCACATGTCATTTATTCCGATGATAATGGGAAAACCTGGCTTCTTGGTGGTACTACTCCGCAACATCAGGTTAACGAAAGCACTGTTGCAGAACTTCCGGGCGGAAAGCTGGTACTAAACATGCGTAATTACGACCGAGAACAGAAAGCACGTAAAATAAGTTACAGCAATGATGGTGGATTAACCTGGTCGAAACTTCAGTCGGATACCGCCTTGATTGAACCAATATGCCAGGCCAGTTTACTGTACACCAAAGCCAACAATTCGGTGTGGTTTCTGAATCCGGCCAGCACCGACAGTCGCACAAATATGACATTAAAAAGGAGTGTCGACCAAGGTAAAACCTGGAAAGTTCACAAAGTACTGCATCCCGGACCAGCGGCATATTCCGACTTGTGCCAAATCAACAAAAACACCTTAGGCTGTTTGTTCGAAGCAGGAATGCAGAATCCGTATCAGGGGATTGTTTTTACCACTGTACATATAGAAAAATAAACACCATGAAACCGTATATTTTAGAAGAAACCAACTGGAAGCAAATCAAAAATCAGAAATACGATGTGGCCATTCTTCCCTGGGGAGCCACCGAGCCACACAATTACCATTTGCCCTATGGTACTGATTCGCTGGAAACGGCAAAAATTGCTGCTTTGTCTGCCGAAAAAGCGTGGAACGGAGGAGCAAAAATCATGGTGTTGCCAACAATTCCACTTGGAGTTCAGAACGTTGGCCAACTTGAACTGTCGTTTTGTTTGCACACACTTCCTTCAACCCAAACCCTGATTTTTAAAGACATTGTTACGGCACTCGACAGGCAGGGAATTAAAAAGCTGGTGATCATGAACGGTCATGGCGGAAACGATTTCAAGCCTATCATCCGTGAGATTCAACCACAATTTCCCGAAATGTTCCTGTCGCTGGTTGAATGGTTTAAACTTCTCGATCCTGAAAAGTATTTCGTAGAAGCCGGCGATCACGCCAACGAGATGGAAACCAGCATCATTTTACATTTTTCCCCGGAGCTCGTTTTGCCGCTTTCCGAAGCCGGAGATGGAAGTCAAAAATTACCCAAACTAAAAGCTTTGAGAGATAAAACAGCCTGGGCACCGCGTCGGTGGGACAAAGTATCGGAAGATACCGGAATCGGGAATCCAAAAAAATCAACAGCCGAAAAAGGCGAAAAATTTGTAACAGATGTTACCGATGAAATAGCCGCTTATTTTGTTGAACTGGCAGCATGCGATATTCACGATCTTTACGAAAAATAAAACTTCCTTCCAGAAAAAATAATATTCAGGTGTAATTTTTATCCCCCGGGAAAGACCTATCCTAAAACCAATCCTAAAAATAACTTCAACTCGAACTACTTTCCAAAAAAGTATGTTGAACGAAACTATTTTTTAAGAGAAATATCACTTTTTGAAGTGATTGGAAAAACTATATTTGCGGTTCTTATTTTTAGTACAAGAATACCTAAATTGACTTTACCTTGTCAAAGAGGCGAATCCCATGGATTAACAAAGGGTATTTTAAATTTTTAAACAATGAAAAGATTAAATCTTATACTGCTATTAACGGTGCTTCTTTTCGGTTCTGCAGTAGCCGACGAAGGAATGTGGCTTCCTTCACTGATTCACAAATTAAACATCAATACCATGCATGAAATGGGTTGTGTGTTGAGTGCTGATGAGATTTACAGCATTAACAACTCGAGCCTGAAAGATGCAGTTGTAGCGCTCGATCGCGGATCGTGTACTGCTGAGGTCGTTTCGAAAGACGGACTCCTACTCACTAACCACCACTGTGGTTTTGGCGAAATACAAAAACACTCGAGTGTTGAGCACGATTACCTGCAAGACGGATTCTGGGCGATGTCGAGGGACGAAGAACTGCCAAATCCGGGAAAAACAGTGACATTTTTAGTGCGTATTGAGGATGTCACTGATAAAGTACTGGCTGATGTTAACGACGACATGAGCGAAGAAGAGCGCAGTAATAAAATTAACGCTGTGGCCGATCAGCTTGAACAAGAAGCAAAAGGGAATACGCACTACGAAGTTTATGTGCGCGACTTTTTCAACTCCAATAAATTTTACCTGTTTGTTACTGAAACATTCAAGGACGTGCGTTTGGTAGGTGCTCCACCACAGGCACTGGGAAAATTTGGCGGCGACACCGACAACTGGATGTGGCCCCGTCACACCAACGATTTCTCGATGTTCCGTGTTTACAGCGGCCCCGACGGCTTACCTGCCGAGTATTCCGAAGACAACATTCCATACCAGCCAAAACACTTTTTACCCATCTCGCTAAAAGGTGTTCAGGAAGGCGACTTTGCCATGGTAATGGGCTACCCGGGAAGAACCGACCGGTACAAAACTTCGTACGGAATCGACTACACCATGAAAGTGACCAATACCTCGCGTATTGAGGTAAGGGAGAAAAAACTGGATATCATCGCCGATTACATGGCCAGCAGTCAAAAAGCAAAAATCCAATACGCTTCAAAACATGCACGCAGTGCCAACTACTACAAAAATGCAATTGGCCAAAACGAGGCGCTTACCAAACTGAAAGTCATCGATCAGAAAAAAGAACTGGAAAATGAATTTACAGATTGGGTCAATGCCAATTCCGCCAGAAAAGCAAAATACGGTGAGGCATTGAGTCTGATTAAAGATTACTATACCGATGTTGAAGCAGATAAAGCGCGTGCCTACATGTCGGAGGCCTTGCTGCGCGGCCCCGAAATTTTCATGTTTGCCAACAGGATGAAACCAATGGTTGATTTTCTGAAAGATCCGGAGAAAAATCAGGAAAGGATTGAGCGATATTCAGTGGCTCTTAAAGCAATGGCTGAAGACTTTTACAAAGATTACAGCGCCTACACCGATCAGCAAATTGCTGCAGCATTGATGCAGATCTATGCTACTAAAAACGCACCGAAATTCCAGCCTGCATTCTTTTCAGATATTCAGAAGAAGTACAAAGGTGATTACGAAAAATATGCGGAAAAAATGTTCCGTAAATCCATTTTCGACAGCAAAGAAGAATTCCTCGCTTTCCTTGATGATCCTTCGTTAAAGGTGTTAAAGAAAGACATGGCCTTTAATGCTGCCGACGATATTTTCAGCAAGTACCGCGAAATCGGCAACGAAATTTCAACAAAAAGCGATGAGCTAAAAAAAGGACAACGTCTGTTCCTGGCGGGCTTAATGGAAATGCAGCCCAACAAAAAATTCTATCCCGATGCCAATTCAACCATGCGTTTAACCTACGGGAAGGTGCTGGATTACGATCCTCGCGATGGTGTAACTTACAAGTATTACACCACTACCGACGGATATTTGGAGAAAGAAATTCCGGGTGATTACGAATTTGACGTTCCGGCGCGTATGAAAGAACTTTTGCTGGCAGAAGACTATGGTCAGTATGCTGATGCCGATGGAAAACTTCATGCAGCATTTATTACCAACGACGACATTACCGGTGGTAATTCGGGTAGTCCGGTAATTAACGGCAAAGGAGAACTGATCGGGATTGCGTTCGATGGTAACTGGGAAGCCATGAGTGGTGACCTTGCCTTTGAGCCAAACCTGCAACGTTGTATAAATGTCGATATCCGCTTTGTGCTGTGGGTGATCGATGTATACGCCGGTGCCGACCACCTGATTGAAGAAATGGAAATTATAAAGTAGCTTCCGCAAGATATTTACAACAAAACCTCGTCATTTTTGACGGGGTTTTTTGTTTAAGTAACTTTTTACTCACTACTTTGTACTCAGTACTCACAACCTGAATAAAATGGCCCGACCCAAAATAACGATATACACCGATGGTGCGGCACGAGGAAATCCCGGACCGGGAGGCTATGGAATTGTGCTGCTTTCCGGCGAACACCGCAAAGAAATGTCGGAAGGTTACCGGCTGACAACCAATAACCGCATGGAATTGCTGGCCGTAATTGTGGCACTGGAAACCCTGAAAATCCCGGGTAGCGAAGTGACCATTTACACCGACTCGAAATACGTAGCTGATGCAGTAGCAAAAGGCTGGGTATTCAACTGGGTAAAAAAACGTTTTAAAGGGAAAAAAAATGCCGATTTATGGATGCGTTTTCTGGAGATTTACAAGAAGCATCTTGTTAAATTTGTATGGGTAAAAGGGCATGCCAATAATCCGTTGAACGAACGTTGCGACGAACTTGCAGTAGAAGCCTCGTTTCAACCTAATCTGCTGGAAGATGTTGGCTATAAACCTGAATAGTTTTATTCGATTAACGGGTTTAATTCTTCTGTTCCTACTATTTTTTTCGTGCCGGCAAAGAGTTGAACTCGACAACAAAATGAACAGCATAAAATACATAGAAAGAGCGAGTGGCGAAATAAAGGAAGAAACGGTTCCGGGCAAGGGTATGCTAAAATGGCTTTACTCGTCGGCAACAGGTAAGGTTGCATTACATTTGCTGGTGAAGCGCAAAATTGTTTCCGACCTTGGAGGCTGGTACATGGATACAAAAATGTCGGCCAAAAGAATTCCCGGATTTATTGCTGAACACCATATCAACATCGATGAATTTCAGGATGCCGGCAATTATAAAACTTTTAACCAGTTTTTTTACCGCAAATTAAAACCCGGGGCGCGGACCATTCAGGAGGGATTAGTTTCTCCGGCGGATGGAAAAATCCTGGTGTTTCCGTCACTCAATGATGTTCGTTCGTTTTTTATCAAAGGATCGGAATTCTCGCTGGATGAATTTCTTCTGAATAAAGAATTAGCGCAGAAATACAAGGATGGCGCTATGGCCATTGTCCGGCTTGCCCCTCCCGATTATCACCGCTATCATTTCCCGGCAGCAGGTAAGGCTTCGGAATCTATCAAAATAAAAGGTCACTATTATTCGGTTTCGCCACTGGCATTGCAGAAAAATTTAGAGATCTTCTGCCGGAACCAACGCGAATATTGCACGCTTACGACCGAAGATTTCGGCAAAATCATTATTGTTGATGTCGGCGCGACAATGGTTGGCAGTATCATTCAGACTTACCAAACAGGTCAGGTAAAAAAAGGCGACGAAAAAGGTTATTTCGCTTTTGGCGGATCGACCCTCGTTCTTCTGTTTAAAAAAGATAAAATTAAGTTCGACGCAGACCTGATCAAAAACACCCGTGAAGGGCTGGAAACATCGATTGCTATGGGTGAACAAATTGCCTCCAATTAAAAAGAAAAATCATCTACATTTTTTGGGTTCAGCTACCATTTGTTATTTTCATTTCTGATATTTGAAATGAAATACAACTAAACCATGAAATGAGCATGAAAAAGGGTTCAATCCAGCCGTTGATGATTATCCGTCAACCGACCGACATGCGAATTCCATATGATACCGTTGAAAATAAACAAATTTGATCATATGAAAAACCTAATAATTATTTTGCTGGCCATGTTGTCTTTTGCATGCAGTGATTCCAATTCCGTTTCTGTTCAAAGTCCCGACGGGAAAATAAAAGTCGACTATTGGATCGATCAGTCGTCCAACAACTATTATTCCGTAAGTACCGGAGGGAAAGTCATTTTACAACCTTCTTTTATTGGATTCGAGCTTGACAATGGAGAGAAAATTGGAACAAACATACAAATCGTTTCGGTTCGAAAATCAAAAGTTAATCAAAGCTGGAAACCTGTCTACGGTAAACTCGCCGAGGTTCCGGATATTTATAATCAAGTAGAAATCCGATTAAAAGAAAACAGCGACCGCGCCAGGGAATTTGAGGTAACATTTCGGGTGTATAACGAAGGAGTCGCTTTTAATGTCAACTTTCTTTCGGATCAGGAGAATGAAGAATTACGGATTCAAGAAGAACTCACCGAATTCAGCTTAACCGATAACTACAATTGCTGGGTTTCTGACCGGGCACAATCGGAATACCGAAAAGTACCTGTCAACGAAATCTCAAATCCTGTTGAACGGCCATTGGTAGTTGAAGCCGGAAATAAATTTCTGGCGATTGGCGAAGCAAAACTCATCGATTTTTCGCGCATGAAAATGCAGGCAGGCGACACATCCAATTCTTTGATGGCGGTTTTACACGATCAGCCCAAAATAAAGCTACCATATACTACTCCCTGGCGAACAATAATGATTGGAGAATCTCCGGGAGAACTGCTGGAGAATAATTATTTCCTTCAAAATCTGAATGATCCATGTTCAATTGATGATGTTTCGTGGATTAAACCCGGGAAAGTAATTCGTGAAGTGACACTGACGACCAAAGGCGGAATCGCCTGCGTTGATTTTGCTGCGAAAAACGGTTTACAATACGTTGAATTTGATGCAGGATGGTACGGACTGGAATATGACGAAACTTCAGATGCAACCACGATTACTGTTGATCCGAAGCGATCGCCCGGTCCCCTCGATTTGCTAAAAGTAATCGACTATGCCAACAGCAAAGGAATTGGTATTATCCTTTATGTAAATCGTCGCGCTCTGGAAAAACAAATTGATGAAATTCTCCCTTTGTACCAATCCTGGGGAGTAAAAGGATTAAAGTATGGTTTTGTCCAGGTGGGATCGCAGGAATGGACGGCCTGGCTGCACGATGCCGTAAAAAAAGCGGCCAAATACGAGTTGATGGTTGATATTCATGATGAATACCGGCCCACCGGATTTTCACGCACCTACCCCAACCTCATGACCCAGGAAGGTATTCGCGGCGACGAAGAGAGCCCGGACAACCGGCATACTTTGATAACGCTTTTTACCAGAATGCTTGCGGGTGCCGGCGATAACACCATTTGCTACTATGCACCACGCGTTACTGAAAAAATGGGCGGGCATGTTTCGCAACTCGCGAAAGCTGTAATGATGTACAGTCCCTGGCAGTTTCTTTTTTGGTACGATCGTCCGCCAAATTCTTCGGATGTAATTGGTGGAGTGCCCGGTGCCAAAGATTTTATTGTTGAAACCCCGGAACTGAAGTTTTTCAAAAATATGCCAACGGTTTGGGATGACACAAAAGTAATTGAAGGTAAAATTGGAGAATTTGCAACTGTTGCCAGAAAATCAGACAAAGACTGGTTTCTCGGCTCCTTAACGGGAGAAAATTCACATAAATTGCAACTGGATTTATCATTTCTTGATGCAGGTGAAAATTATGAAGCCATCATTTATTCGTACGATCCTGAAATTGATGTTCCTACAAAAGTCCGCATCGATACCAAGACAGTTAATCCCTCTTCGGAGTTGAATTTTAATATTATGCCCAATTCAGGACTGGCCATTCATTTCAGGCAAATGTAAAAGATCCCGAATTTCTCCGGGATACAGTTACGCTTGAACAAGGTTTTTTTAGAAAGCTACGGATAACCGTATACCCGGGTAAATATTTTTAAAGAAATCGTTGAAATACAGTTCCGGCTTTACAGAAAATGTATTGTTGATTTTCTTGTTCATCGATAAGCGAAAGGTATTTTCCTTAAAAAAGTGGTTGTTTTGCTTTACCAGGTAACCCAACGAGAGTCCGTACCATTTTTCTTCCAGCGGAGAATTCGAAAAATTATGCTCCCACCCCAAGGATACAAAATGATTCAAGTCGAAATAATTTTCATCGCTTGAGTTCGTAAAATCATACATGATGCTCCAGTCAACGGAGTAGATATTTTTCATCATTCCCCGATTTACGAATCCAAGTCCAAGACGAAAATTAAGATCAGAAACAAAGGTGTTTCTTACCCAACCGGCACCTATTCCTCCAGAGATCAAGAGCATATCGAGCGGTTTATCGCCCGAATCCTGGATGAATACTTCCGGGGTACCAGCACGCAAATCAACCCAAGCCTGAACCGGGTACTTTCGGTGCTGTCCTATTTCCTTCTGAATACTTTCGGTTCCGCTTTTTGCCTTTTGCATAAACAAATCCGATGAAAAATAGGACAAGTCGGAAAGGTTGTCTAAATACAGCTTCATTATCAGGTCATGGTAATTTAAACTGATACAATACCTTCCAAAGTCTTTTTCGAAGATGGTTCCATCGTCAAAAATCACCAGGTCCTTGGAGTTCATTTTCTCGTTTCTTAGCTCCAGGATTTTGAAATTTCCTTCAAGAAGATCATTTCCCACATCCCGGACGGCAATCATTACACGCTCACCCTCAGAAGGTTTCTCGATCGTCATCTCATTCAAAATCTTTTGAACCTGGCTTACTCGCTCACCCAACTGTAATCTCTCGGGACTGTTCGAAACAAAATTGGGACTTGTTACCTCCACCAGCACTTTATCAAATTTATAGCGAATGGTGTCGCCTTTAAAAGTAGCGCTCACGGCAGTTACCGATTGAGAAATAATGCTTAGAATAAATACGATTGATACTGTTTTAAATGTTTTCATGGCTATTTTTTAAAGAGTGTTCTGTTTAAATCTTTTGTTTTGCCGCCAAAATTTTTCGGGAATATTTTAACCTCCATCTCCGGATTATTAACAGCTGGTTTTTTCTGAACATCCAGTTCCACCCGCTCGCTTTTTAATTGAAAAGGTTCTGCCTGATTTGAATCATCCGTGCTTCTTATTGCAGTCAGTTCGGTTTGGGCAGCGTGTAAATCAGCGGTCAGCTTTTCGAGTTCTGCTTTATGGTTTTTTTGCTGAGCAAAAAGTAACTGTTCAGAGGAGTCTTGCAAATTCAGGTATTTTTGCTGCCAGTTTGTTTCATTGGACTTTTGTTTTTGCTGAACGATTCGATCACGGTAAACGACCTTCTCCACCGTTTTCGTTTCCGTTTTTACCTGCAAAGGCAGCGACTTTAGGGAATCAAGTGCATACTGAAGTTGCAAGTTGTTTGTTTCCAGTTTCTCAATTCTGGCATCTTGTTTCCGCTGATAATTTAATCCGGCAATAACACCACTCGCCAGTAACAAGCCCAGAAAAACAGCAGCCACCCTCCACCATGCTGCCACTTTTTTGGAACTACCCAGTGAATTATCCAAACGTTCCCACATCGCTTCCTTTCCCGGGTATCGGGTGCCGGCATCATTTTCAGCAAATGCCTTTTTGATATTATGTTCCAGCTTGTCCATAGTCGTAATTCAATTTCTTTTGTAATAATTTCCTTGCTTTAAAAAACTGCGAACGCGAAGTACCTTCTGAGATCCCAAGCGTTTCTGCAATTTCCTTGTGCGCATAACCATCTACCACGTGCATCATAAAAACGGTCTTGTAACCGTCGGGAAGTTCTTTCACCACTTCAATTAAAGCTGCATCGTCTATCTCTTCTGTGCCTGCAATGTTGTAGTGCTCTTCATGGATCGTTTCCAATTTATATAGTGTGTTAAGTTCCTTCCGGCGATCCATCAGCGTTTGATTGATCACGATACGGGACAACCACCCCAACAAAGCAGCTTCGTTGATAAATTCGAAGTCCGGCAGTTTTTCAAAGATCTTCAGAAAAGCCTGACAGAGTGCCTCTTCGGCAGACTCATACGAAACCGCATACCGCCTGGCCACGGCAAACAAACGGTCGGCATACAGTTCAAAGAATTGCTTTTGCGCCCGTCGTTCTCCTTTCGAACTTTTATGAATTAACTTTTGAAGTTGCACTCAGTCAGATTGTTTCTTTCTATCTATAAAATGCATATGATCCGGCAAACGTTGCCTGTGGTTAAAAAATATTTTGATGCGCCATAGCTGACTTGTGATGAACTTCGATCACTCAAAGTCCAGTTCCAATTGTTCATCCAGCAGCCGAAACGACATTCGGTGGTATTTTGTCGGCCCAAATTCTTTGATGGCAGCGCGGTGTTTTTTTGTCGGGTAACCTTTGTTTTGGTCCCAGTTGTAACTCGGGAATTCCTGATGGATCTGCAGCATAAAATCATCGCGATAGGTTTTGGCCAACACCGAGGCCGCTGCGATGGAATAAAAACGGCCATCACCCTTCACCACACAGGTAAACGGAATTTTTGTTTGTGGTCGAAACCGGTTACCGTCTATCAGCAAATGTTCAGGTTCAATTTTAAGCTTTTGCACCGCGCGGTTCATCGCCAGAAAGGAAGCATTCAGAATATTCACCTCATCGATTTCGCGGTTATCGACAGCCACTACTGCCCAGGCAAGGGCCTGTTCTTCGATCAGTGGACGTAGCTCGTAACGTTTCTTTTCTGAAAGTTGCTTGGAATCATTCAACAGTTCGTTTTCAAAACCGGAAGGAAGGATCACAGCAGCAGCAAACACCGGCCCGGCCAGACATCCTCGCCCGGCCTCGTCGCAACCGGCTTCAACTTTATTTTTGTGGAAACAGGATAAAAGTTGTTGCTTACTCATTTAATTGTAAAATTGCTAAACCGTTAAATTGAAAGATTGCAGTACTGGCAAATGCAACTGACCACAGGACACTCCTCTTACTGAAGTGCTTTCTCAACGCTCATCCAAAGCAATCGGGCGGTTTCGTCCCAGCTAAATTTATTTTTTTGTATGAATCCTTTTTTTACAAGAGTTTGGCGCAGTTCGGAATCCTTATGGATTTTGATCATGGCATCTGTAATCTGGTCAATTTTTATCGGATCGGCGTAAAGCACGGCATCGCCTCCAACCTCCGGGATTGAAGTAGTATTGGAGCAAATCACCGGAATACCCGCGCTCATGGCTTCAACAATCGGAATTCCAAATCCCTCGAAAAAAGGCACAAAAGTGAGCGCCAGTGCACCGCCGAAAATATCGTGCAACTCACTGGTCGGTACACGTCCTGTAAACACTACATCCTTTTTAAATCGCATGTTCTCAAAGGTTTCGTGGATATCACCGGTTTTATGCATTTCGCCGCCAACCACAACCAGTTTTGTCTCGTTACCGTTAACGCTTTTAAAGGCATCAAAGGCTTTTAGTAATCCCGATACATTTTTACGCGGGTGCAATGCACCAACAAATAAAAAGTAATCCGAGCCATCGGTGTATTTCTGTCTAACTTTTGTAATCTCCGCTTCCGAAATAGGTTCAAAAATCTGGTTGATACCGTCGTACACCACATCGATTTTATCGTAATCGACCTTAAAGGATCGGCTGATATCTTCTTTCGAATAAAACGAAACCGTTGCCAAACGTTTGGCCGCTTTGGCAAACTTCGGAAAGTAGTAATTGTAATATTTTGCTTTTAACCAGGGCAGGTCATCGGGGCGGTGTACAAAGTTGATGTCGTGAATAACTCCCAGCTGAGGCACGTTTGTCCGTTGCGAAAGATATCCATCAGGCGATAAAAAAAGATCTACTTTATACTTTTTTAAAATACGCGGGATTTGATAGTCGAACCACAGGTACCACAAAACCGGGTGGCGTGTTGGCGGACCGATTACTACAGGAACGATGTTCTCCGCGAAAATATAATCCTGACTGTAAGCCCGGTCGAAGATAAAAATAAACTCGTGCTCCGGATGATTCAGCGTCATCCGCTTTAGTGTTTCGTAAGTAAACCAACCGATTCCCTCGAGCTTGCCTTTTATAAGTAAACGCGTATTAACCGCAATAACCATGGAGTAAATTTCAAGTTTTGGTAAATGTACAAAGTTTGTATTTATTTTATCGATCGGGTTGTTCAATATTTGCTACTTTTAGGCGTTAAATACGTAGCTGCAACAAACTTATCCTCATGTTTTGAAGCGTAAATTTGTAACTAACCTGATATTACTCCTTTTCCTCAATCTGTTGATCAAACCATTTTGGATTTTTGGTATCGACAGAACTGTACAGAATACCGTTGGAGATGAAAGTTACGGGCTGTATTTTGCCCTGTTCAACTTTTCAATGTTGCTGAATATCCTGCTCGATCTGGGTATCACCAATTACAACAACCGAAACATTGCCCAGCACAATTTTTTGTTGCCAAAACATTTGTCGCACATCATCAGTCTGAAGTTCTTACTGGCCATTGTTTATGCTATTTTCACTTTTGGAGCTGCTGCCATTATCGGCTATGACCAGGTGCAGTTCCACCTGCTGGTTTTCCTGATATTCAACCAGTTTCTGATTTCATTCACCCTCTATCTGCGATCGAACATTAGTGCCTTGCACCTTTTCCGAACCGATAGTTTTATCTCGGTTCTCGATCGCACTCTGATGATCATTATTTGCAGTCTTTTACTCTTCACGAGTATGTTCAATATTGTGTTTACCATCAATTGGTTCGTTTATGCTCAAACGCTTGCATACGCCATCACAGCATTAATCACACTAAGTATTGTGCTCAGCAAATCAGGCCGAATAAAAATAAGGTTCAACCTGGCATTCTTTGCGGTTTTTCTTCGAAAATCTTATCCTTACGCCCTGCTGATTTTACTGATGTCGTTTTATAACCGGATCGATTCGGTGATGCTTGAACGCCTGCTTCCCCACCCAATTGGCAAGGAACAAGCCGGAATTTACGCACAGGCTTTTCGCCTGCTCGATGCCGTTTCGATGTTTGGAGTTCTTTTTGCCGGTTTGCTGCTTCCCATATTTTCAAAAATGATCAAGCTAAAAGAACATATCGGTCAAATGGCAAAACTTTCTTTTACCCTTTTAATTGTACCGGCCATAATCATTGCCATTTCCAGCCTTTATTACTCCAGCGAAATAATGGATGTTCTTTATACTTCCAATACCGAAAACTCTTCCGGCATTCTCGGAATCCTAATGACCGGATTTATCGGTATTGCCACAACCTACATTTTCGGTACGCTTTTAACGGCTAATGGCAGCATGAAACAACTAAACATCATGGCTTTCACCGGCATGCTGATAAACGTAACGCTCAACTTTATACTAATCCCACGTTTTCAGGCCTTTGGATCGGCATACGCCAGCCTTGTCACGCAGCTTTTTACAGGAGCAGTTCAGCTTATTCTTGCCATTAGGATATTTCAGCTCAATGTAAACTTCAGATTTGTATTCCAGATACTGATTTTTATTGGAGTGGTTGCCGTTATCGGCACACTTTCAAAAAGCATCGGTCACTGGCTAACCGGTTACCTAAGCATGATTTTAGGCGCCTTTGTTTTTGCCATTCTTATTAAACTTTTTAACCTGAAAGACCTTTATAAGATAATCCGTTATGAGTAGGTATGGCAAATCCAACGATTGAAGAATTACAAAACACGGAAAATTTTGAATTGATCGCTGAACTGGAGCATTCCACCATAAAAACATTTGTGCTGGAGCAGTTGGCACAAGGCGGAAAGTTGATCACCGGATTTATGATTTACCAGATCCTGATGCTTTTGGTCGGAATGTTTTTTATCACGCGTTCCATAGTTTTGGCGTACCACGACAATTGGACTCCCCTTGTTTTTAGTATAGTTGCTTTACTTTTTAGTTTTACTTTGCTGATTCCTATTCATGAATTACTTCATGGTCTGGCGCTGAAACTTAGCGGGGCTAAAAAAGTGCATTACGGAGCTTATTTGCGCAAATTTATTTTCTATGCCGAAGCTGACCGGCACGTTTTGAACAAATCACAGTTTGAATTGATCGCCCTGGCGCCATTTGTCGTCATTAAAATGATAACTATCGTGGGGCTTTTTATATTTCTTCACTCCCCGGAGTTCTACCTGATGATTACGATTATGTCTACACACAGCTTTTTTTGTGCAGGTGATATCGGGCTACTCTCCATTTTTTACCGACACGAACAGGTGTACACATACGATGTACGTTCTGAAAAGAAAAGTTATTACTTCAAAAGAAAGGGATCGGGATCACATTAAATTCCGGTGTTGATAAGCTGAAAAAAAAGGCAAAAAAAAGGCAGCTTCTACAAGCTGCCTCAAAGCCATGAAAACAATTAAACAATGTTCAGAAAACAGAAAACTAGAAACAATTATATCGTTAAAATATCTTTTTCTTTAGCATCTACTAAAGTATCTACCTTTTTACCAAAGTCGTCGGTCAGTTTTTGTACCTGGTCTTCAGCATCTTTCTCCATATCTTCAGACAATCCGTCTTTTTGAAGCTTCTTGAGTTCGTCATTTGCTTCTTTTCGTGCCCCCCTGATACTGATTTTTGCCTGTTCACCTTCGTTGTGTACCTGCTTTACCAGCGACTTTCTTCGTTCTTCTGTAAGTACCGGAACATTTATTCGGATAATTTCTCCGTTGTTGTCCGGATTCAGTCCCAAATTTGCGTTTATAATCGCTTTTTCAATTTCCGGGATCAATGATTTCTCCCAGGGCTGAACTGCAATTGTACGCGCATCGGGTGTACTTACGTTCGACACCTGATTCAAAGGTGTCTGGCTTCCATAATATTCTACAAGAACGCCGTCTAACATGGCTGGTGATGCTTTTCCTGCTCGAATGTGAGCTAGTTCTTTGTCGAGGTGCTCAACGGCTGCCCCCATCTTCTCCTTACAAACGTCTAAAACTAAATCTACTTCTTCTTGCATTCGTTAAAACACTGAGTTTCCAACCAAGGACTGTTAGCAAATATAGAAAAAATATAAATACTTGAAAATTTTTTAAATAATTTATTGCAAGTTAAAATAAGAAACAATTAGTTGTGCACTATTGTTCCTAACGATTCGCCCTTCATAACTCGCTTTAAATTACCTTTTTGATCCATATTGAATACGAGGATCGGCAAATCATTCTCTTTACATAAAGTGGTCGCCGTAAGATCCATTATTTTTAGGCCTTTTGCATATATTTCGTCAAAGCTAATCGTTTCGAACCGGGTTGCATCAGGATCCTTTTCCGGATCGGCTGAATAAATACCATCCACGCGGGTACCCTTCAACATCACGTCAGCTTCAATTTCAATTCCTCGCAGTGCACTGGCCGTATCAGTTGTGAAATACGGATTACTGGTTCCGGCGGAAATTATAACTACTTCCCCTTTTGATAGTAACTCAACGGCCTTATCTTTTGAATAATATTCGCCAATGGGTTCCATTCTAATGGCTGTTAACACCTTCGATTTTACTCCGGCATTATTCAGAGCCGAATTTAGCGCCAGGCTGTTTATTACTGTGGCCAGCATTCCCATCTGATCGCCTTTTACCCGATCGAAACCTTTGGCTGCTCCACTGAGGCCACGAAAAATGTTTCCGCCGCCAATTACAATACCTACCTGAGTTCCACCTTTAACAATATCTGCAATTTCTTCAGCGTAGTCACTCAACCTTTGCTGGTCGATGCCATATTGCTGACTGCCCATCAGTGATTCGCCGCTTAGTTTTAATAAAATACGTTTGTATTTAGCCATTAGAGTTGATTTATGTGCTGCAAAGATAAAATAGTTTTGGGTTATTGTAAATGTAAAGGCCAGAGATCATCTGATCACTGGCCTTATTTACTGCGCTGTCTAATTATTACCCTTCGTATAATGGGTTAAAAATCTAAAAAAAATTGCTCATAACTATTTCGCTGCAAAAGTGTTGGTTTATGATAAGCCGGGAAATGATGAAAGTCAGTATTATCAGGTATTCCAACATATAATATATGTTGTACATTACTTGTAATACTCTTGTAGAATAAAATTATTTTTCAGCATAAAAATCGCCTTACAATTATACGATTTCAATACCTTTTTGCTTGCAAAGCTCAAGTGAAAGTTCGCTCAATTTATATTTTTGGATTTTACCGCTGGCTGTCATCGGAAAGTCATTAACAAAAAAAACATACTTTGGGACTTTAAACCGGGCAATATTCCCCCGGCAAAAATCGATCACTTCTTCTTCGGTAAGTTTTTGTCCATCTTTTAACTTGATGAAAGCACCAACGGCTTCTCCGTATTTTTTACTTGGAACGCCTGCCACCTCAACAGCTTCTATCTGCGGCATTCCATACAGGTAGTTTTCAATTTCGCGCGGATAGATATTTTCCCCACCACGAATGATCATGTCTTTTATACGGCCCGTAATTTTATAGAACCCGTCTTCAGTTTTTATGGCCAGGTCGCCCGAATGCAGCCAACCTTCTTTGTCGATGGCTTTTTCTGTAGCTTCCGGATTATTGTAATAACCTTTCATAACATTGTAGCCCCTGCAACAAATCTCCCCCTGGACTCCGGGCTCGCACTCTGCACCACTTTCGGGATCAACAATTTTAACGTCAACATTCGGAAATTCGAAGCCAACTGTGGTTGCACGAACCTCGGGTGAATTGTGCGTCCGCGTAGCTGTCATTCCGGGTGAGGATTCCGTAAGACCGTAAACAATAATAATGTCTTTCATGTGCATTTTGTCCATCACCTGGTTCATGGTTTCAATCGGGCACAATGCTCCTGCCATAATTCCTGTCCGAAGGCTCGACAGATCAAACATATCGAACATCGGGTGGTTCAGCTCAGAAATAAACATTGTTGGAACTCCATACAATGCGGTACATTTTTCTTTTTGAACCGAAGCCAAAACCATCAAAGGATCGAATTCTTCGTTGATCACCATGGTAGAACCGTGCGTAATAATGGCACAGACTGCAAGCACACAACCAAAGCAATGAAAAAGAGGTACACAAACCAGCAGGCGCTCGTCGCGGGTGTATTTCATGCATTCGCCGGCAGCAAAACCATTGTTTATAATGTTATGATGCGACAGCATAACACCTTTCGGGAATCCGGTAGTACCCGAAGTATATTGCATATTTACCACATCGTGGCAATTCACCGTTTCTTTTACACTTTCCAACTCCAGATCATCGATGTGCGATCCCAGCAAAATGAGCTCGGCCGTACTGTACATCCCCCGATGCTTTTGCTGACCAATGAAACCCACGTTTTTCAGTTCTGGGAAACGTTCGCTCTTTAACTCGCCACGTGCCTGGGTCTTTAACTCGGGAACCAGCTCAAAAATCATTTGAACGTAATCGCTGTCACGGTATCCTTCCACTAAAAACAGAGAATGAATATCGGCGTTCTTAAGCAGGTAATCTAGCTCGTGAAGTTTATAATTGGTATTGATGGTAACCAGAACCGCTCCGATTTTTGCAGTTGCAAACATCAGGGTAGTCCAGTCAGGAACGTTTTTAGCCCAAATTCCAACCTTGTCGCCGGGTTTGATGCCTATGAACAAGAATCCTTTTGCCAGTTGATCTACCCGTTCGTTGAACTGCTTGTATGAAAAACGCAGGTCGCGGTCGGGATAAACGATAAAATCCTGATCGGGAGTTTCGTAGGCCCATTTTTCCAACATCTGGCCCAGGGTATAATCGAGTAACTGCATATCAGTCTTGTTTAGTTAGTTATACCGGCGTGTAAACAACCGCAAGCAGTTTTGCATTCTGATCGGCAACGGCATGTACATTGTGTGCAACAATGGAATCGAGGTAAATGCTGTCGCCCTGCTCAAGCTGATAAATTTCTTTCCCGTAGTTGATCTCTACTTTTCCTTCCAGAACAAAGATAAATTCTTCCCCTTCGTGCGAGGATAATTTGTAGTCGGATGCAGCCGTTGCTTCAATTTCAACAATGAACGGCTCCATGTGACGTCCGGGCTTTGTTTGTGCCAGCGAGAAAAAGTTAAGGTGCTCACGCGTAGTTTCATCTTTTGTTGAGAAACTGAAAGCCGCCTGTTCTTCACCTTTTCTTACAATGGCCGGTCCGATTTTTTCCTGATCGTCGAGGAAGGTGCCAATACGCACACCAAATGCGCGCGAAATTTTTATGAGGTGTCCTAATGAAGGAACAGATCCTTTTTCTTCGATCATTTCAAGCTGAACCGGATCGAGATTAGCTTTTAATGCCAGGTCTTCACGACTCATCTGGCGGAACTCCCTGAAGTCCTTAATCTTTGTTCCAATTTTTTTCCTGTTCTTCATACGACTTACTTTAAGCGGTTTAAACTTGTAAGCGAGCACAGTAATTCCGTGAATTCATGCCTGTAACTGACTTAGAAGTTAATGGTTTTAATTATTGGGCTGTAAAAATAACAGTTTGTATGAATTGAAAAAAATCTTAGCCGGACAAAGCTCAATCAAATACTGAATATATTTCTGTTAAGATTCCGTCATTGATTTCAGGGCACAAAAAAAGGTGTCAAGCGACACCTTTTATTATCGAATAAATAATTGCATTAAATCCATTTAATGTACTTGAAATCCTGGCGATGTGGCAGGTTTTCATGTTTTGGGAACAACCTGAAGCTGTAATTGAAGGATCCCGGGTGAGCCGGTTTAACAAGGTACGAATAGGTGCAAAGTTTATCCTGGCATCCTTGTGGTTCAAACTCCCATGCATCGAAGATTTTTGTCCCTTCCTCTTCGCTGGTTTCTGTGATCACCAGCTCAACACCAACTTCCTTAGGCGAAAGCCCGTTCAGGTCGACAGTTACCTTTACCGGATATTCATTTCCCATAATAAAACGGGTGGTGAATCCTTCTACCATTTCAATTTTCTTCACATTAACACCTTTCCACTTCGAAATGATGTATTCTTTCCAGGCTACCAGGTCTTTAGCCAATTTATAATCATCGGCGAGAATTCGCGAAGCCCGCTCAAACTGTGGATTGTAGTAGCGATCCTGATAATCTCTGATCATCCTTCCGGTAGTAAAATTAGGAGCTACCTGGGCGATAGTATTTTTAACATAGCCGATCCAACGTTCAGGAATGTCGGCCATGTTGCGTTCGTAGTACGATGGCACAACCTCATCTTCGAGTATATTATAGATGGTTTCGGCATCCAGTTCATCCTGGAAATCCTGTACATCATAGGCACGTTCTGCCGGCAATGCCCATCCTGCATTTTCGCGATAACCTTCAACCCACCAGCCATCGAGCACAGAAAAGTGCAGTGTTCCGTTCATCACCCCTTTTTCTCCACTTGTTCCTGAAGCCTCCAAAGGGCGAGTAGGTGTATTCATCCACACGTCAACTCCCTGGAGCAGCATTTTTGCCAGGTTGATATCGTAATTTTGCACAAACAAAATCTTTCCTCTGAATTCCGGTCGCTTTGAAACGTCCACAATGTGCTTGATCAGATCCTGACCGGCCTTATCGGCGGGATGCGCTTTACCTGCAAAAATAAATTGAACCGGACGTTCGGGATTATTGACAATTTTTGCCAAACGATCGAGGTTACGGAATAACAAATGCGCCCGTTTATAGGTTGCAAAACGACGAGCAAAACCAATGGTCAGCGAGTTGGGATTCAACTTACCCAAAATCTCGGTAATGATCTTTGGATTCTCATTCCTTTTAATCCAGTTGTTGGTAAACCGTTGTTTGATGTAGTTGATCATCTTCAAACGCAAGGTTTTCCGGAGTTCCCAGATCTCGTGATCGGGTACGTTGTAAATGTTCTTCCAAACATCAAAATCCAACTGATTGGCCGGAAAATGTTCACCGAAATATCGCTTATGAAGAGATCTCCATTCAGGTGCAGTCCACGACGGATAATGCACACCATTGGTTACATAACCGATTTCGAGCTCTTCGGGCAAAAAGCCATGGTACATATCTTTGAGTACTTCCTTGCTCACATCACCGTGCAACATACTCACACCATTAATCCCCTGCGACAAGTTGCTGGCCAAATAACTCATGTTGAAATGATCGTCGGTTTTGTGGGCTTTACCCAGCATGTCGAACTCATCCCATTTCAACCCCAGTTTATCCGGAAAACTGTTCATGTAGTGCTTAAACATGTCGTTATGGAACGAATCGTGCCCTGCCGGAACAGGCGTGTGCGTAGTGAAAACAGTTGAAGCGCGCACTACTTCCTGTGCTTCGGCGAACGACAGTCCTTTTTCGTTGATCAGATTAATAATGCGTTCGATTCCAATGAAAGCAGCATGCCCTTCATTACAGTGATAGATGTTGGAATCGTATCCCAGTTGTTTCAATGCTTTTATACCACCAAGACCAAGCAGCAACTCTTGTTTCAAGCGGTTTTCATTATCGCCTCCATACAAATGATGCGTAACAAAACGATCTTCGTCGCTGTTTCCGGTATGATCAGTATCAAGTAAAAAGAGTTTCACGGAACCTATATTTACCTGCCAAACCCGTGCAACAACATTTCTTCCGGGATATTGTACTTCAACATTTACCCAATTCCCATCCTTATCAACAGCAGGTTGAACAGGGATCTTGGTGAATTGCTGGGCTTCATAATTCGCCATCTGTTCGCCGTGCAAATTCAGCGTCTGCTTAAAATACCCGAATCGATACAGTAAGCCAACGGCCACAAGATTTACCCGTGAATCACTGGCTTCTTTCAGGTAATCACCTGCCAGAATTCCAAGTCCTCCCGAGAAAATTTTCAAACTGTCGTGCAAGCCGTATTCCATACTGAAATATGCGACCTGAGGACCTTCAAGCGATTTACGTTCTTCGAGGTAAGCATTCAGCGAATTGTAAACCCGGTGCATTTTCTCAATAAATCCCTCGTCTCTTGTGAGTTCGAGTAATCGATTGTAGCTTACTTTATCGAGTAAAAGAATAGGATTGTGTTCGCATTCTTCCCAAATCTCTTCGTCAATATACTGAAACAACTCGCGTGCCTCGTTGCTCCAAACCCACCAAAGGTTTTTAGAGAGCTCGCGCAAGGGCTGCAAACTATCCGGAAGATTGGATTCTACACTAATTTTACGCCACTCAGCCACCTCAATTTCCGGTGCTGGTATATATCTTAATTTTTCTGTACTCATTGTTTTTGATTATTAATATTAACTAACAGCAAAGAACCTTGAACAAAGGTTAACACCTTTATATGTTATTGGTTCATCTTTGTAACCGTGATTAATACGGATTGCAAAAATAGTTTTTATTTGTATATTTTGTCGTTTATACAATTTCTCTTAACCTTTTCTTTAATTTTCTGAAATTCAAAACTATTTACCCTTTTTAGCGCGTGGTTTCCTGGGCTTTTTGGCTGTCTGCAGTCGATTCAGATCGGCCTCCAGTTTTTTAAGTTTTTCATCTTTTTCTTCAATTATGCGCTGAAGAATGGCGATTTCACTTTCGGTTTCATTTTCAGGAACCAGTGCATTTAACCGCATTTTAAAATCGCTAAGCACATTCATGTAATTGATGAAGGCGTCGTAAGGCGAATCGAATGGATTTTGTGATCGGTTCTGACTACCGTCGAGCGAATGTTTGGTCGACATGTAATAGAAATGATCACTTACTTGAAGGTAATTCCAGTCTTTCAGCAATTCATCATCCCGGCATCGTTTCATGCGCGAACTGAGTTCATACAGTTTATTGAAGGCTTCTTTTTGCATTCCGTTCCCCAGCCAGGCAGTAAGGTCGCGCTCTTCATCGGCCCACGAAATTGATTCGGGAACATTGACCACAGAAATAGGCTGTAATTTTTCTACAATCTCGGCGGGTGTGGCAAAAGCCAGCTCATCGCTTTTAACAACCTGTTTGGCAAAGGCTTCGAGGAATTCAAAAATTCCGCTTTCTGCCGGTTGACGCTCCCCAAATGACTCATAACTCAAAAATAAATTAACCACCTCCTCTGTTTTTTCGAGCTTATTGAGCCAGCCAATAAACTTCTCGGCTGTCAGTGGATATTCCGACCAGTTACCGTTGGAGAAACGAAAAGCCAGATCGTCGCTGAGTTTAAAGTTGCGCATCAATATTTTCAGCCTTGGATTTAAAGCATTTACATATAAAAAGTTCGGACTTTTCCAGCCCAGTACCTGCTTTGCACCTTCCGTGAGCATGGCTTTGTATCCCATTTTTGAAACCAATTCCCCTATCTCGTTGGAATAAATCATTTCGGTATTTCTAAATACCTGCGGCTTTTGTCCAAACAATCCAAATATCCGTTCGTCGTGTTGTTTCACCTGATCCTTAAAAGTAGCCGCATCTTTTAACGAGGTTAAGGAGTGTGAATAGGTTTCCGATAAAAACTCAACGCAACCGGTTTTTGCCAGGTCCCGGAAAGATTCAAGAACTTCGGGAGCATACAACTCAAATTGTTCGAGTGCAGTACCCGAAATTGCAAATGAAACTTTGAACTGCCCTTCAAGCTTATCGATGAGTTTCAGCAACAATTTATTCCCGGGAAGATATGCTTTATCAGCTACCCGCTGCAGAATAGCGTCATTCGAATAATCGTCGTAATAATAATGATCGTTGCCGATATCGAAAAAACGATAGCGACGGAACCTGAATGGCTGGTGCACTTGTAATGATAAACAAATTGATTTCATTCGTTTCTATTTATAATTTAGGCTAACACATTGTCGTATACTTCTTTTACTCTCATGGCCGAATTTACCCATCTGAACGCATCTACTTCGTGCTTCCCTTCTGTTTTAAAGTGAGTTGCCAGCGATGGATAATTAAGTATTCCAAAGATTGAATCGGCCATGGCAAAGGTATCCCAGAAGTCGATTTTAATGGCGTTCTCGAGCACTTCGGCCACTCCCGATTGATTGGAAATAATAACGGGCACATTCAATTGCATGGCTTCAAGAGGAACAATTCCAAAGGGTTCGGAAACCGAAGGCATAACGAATACATCGGTCATTTTGAACAATGCGCTGACATCGTTTCCTTTCAAAAAACCGGTAAAATGAAATTTGTCTGCAATTCCCAGTTCGGCGGTACGGGTGATCATGGTATCGAGCAGATCGCCGCTCCCTGCCATCACGAAACGCACATTGTTCATTTTCCGAAGAACAAGGCTGGCAGCTTCAATAAAATATTCAGGACCTTTTTGCATGGTGATCCGCCCTAAGAAAGTAACCACTTTTTCGTCGATTCCTTTTTCCGGCAATGAAGTCGGTTCATCATTAACCGGCTCAACTGCATTATAAACAGTTTCAACTTTTTCCGGGTTAATGCCGTATTTATTGATCACGGTATCTCGCGTCAGGTTGCTGACTGCTATCACTTTATCGGCCATTTCCATTCCTTCGCGTTCAATGGCATACACACGGGGATTTACACTGCCGCCACTCCGGTCGAAGTCGGTAGCATGAACATGCACAACAAGCGGCTTACCACTAGCCCTTTTGGCAGCCATTCCTGCCGGATAAGCCAGCCAGTCGTGGGCGTGTATAATATCGAATTCGGCACTTGAAGCGATAATCTCGGCCACCAATCCGTAATTTTTAATCTCCTCTAACAACCCGCCGCCATACGTTCCGGTGAAATTGATGGTAGTTCCATCTTCTGTTTCAACAAAACGTGTATTTCGGCTGTATTTCTTGCTTTTGAGTTTCCAGAATTCTTCTTCGCTGACATAAGGAACAATTGTGGAATCGACCTCCAGATATTCCATCTTTTTTTCGGTTTCGCCAAGCTGGATTTCCTTCTTGCTGATCGGGACTGTATTTGCACCAATCAGGCGCATGGCCGACTGGTCCTCATCGCCAAAAGCTTTTGGCACAACAAAAGTTACCTCCACATCTTTAATCTCAGCGAGTCCTTTTGTAAGTCCGAAACAAGCGGTTCCAAGGCCTCCTGAAATATGTGGTGGAAATTCCCAACCAAACATGAGTATCTTCATTACTACTGATTTTTAAGATTCAGTTCTAACTTATTATTCCCTGTATTTGTGGATCAATCGTAAGGCGTAATTTACTCCGGCCACGTTCCATGCCTGCGAGAGGGCACCTTTTCCTGCGTGCGGCGGATTTCCGTCGTACATTTCGGAAACCGTACCCACGCAGTTCTCTGTCATCTCCTGCTCAAAGCTCTCGACAATCTGCTTAACAAATGGTAACCCTCCCCGTTTGTGAATTTTCAGGTAGGCTTCAACAAAGAACTGCAACAACCAGGGATAAACAGCTCCCATATGGACGGCAAGTTCACGTTCCTGATGGTTCCCGGTAACGTTGCCGTTATAGCGCAAATGATCGGGCGACAAAGTCCGTAATCCTCGGTTGGTAAGCAGCTTACGTTTGGCAACGCTAAGCACCTGTTTTTGCTGCTCTTTTGACAGCGGGGTGTAATCGAATGCCACTGCAATGACCATATTTGGCCGAACGGCCCAATCGGCCTGTCCCTGGTAAACATAGTCAGCTAAAGATTCGTGGCCATCGTTCCAAAAGGTTTTCAGAAACGAGCGGGCTACTTTCTCCACCATGTCTTTCCATTGATCGATAAATTCCATATCGCCTGCCATATCTGCCAGGTCGAGCGCAAAACAAATGGCATTAAACCACAGGGCATTTACTTCAACCGCCATCCCAGGTCGCGGCACCACCGGATTTCCGTTCACACTCGAATCCATCCAGGTCAATGCAACATTATCTTTGTAAGCTTCAACCAGGCCGTCGTCGTTTGTCCCGATGTAATCCAGCTTTGAATCACGATAAGCTTCTAAAATGCGCTTAATTGCAGGACCATATGTTTTCCAGGTCGATTTTGGATTTCCGTTCTTCTTGTAACAGTTCTGAACCACCCAAACAAACCAAAGCGAAGTATCGGCTGCATGGTAAGTCAGTTTTTCGGCATTGATATTATCCGGGAAAAATCCATCGTTAAAATATTTCAGGTACGAATCGAGGATGGTCGCACACAGCTTTTGTTCACGGAGTGCGAGACAGAGTCCGGGAAGCGAAATAAATGTTTGCCGTGTAATGCTGCCGTACCAGGGAAATCCGGCAATGATCTCTGCCGTTTTCTTTTTATGCATTACGAATTGTCTGGCCGCATGTTCGAGCGAACTGTTAAAGGTCTCCCGCTGCCCTCGTTTTTTAAATTCACGTGTAAACCGTTGCTTCAGGGAAACCGATTTTACCTGTTTTAAGCCGGTTCCAAAAATTATCGACTCACCTTGTTTTAAAGGAAATTCAAAATAACCCGGCACAAAAAGATCTTCGAGGTATTCGTAGCCACGGTTCAATTCTTTCAGGTACTCAACATTGTAATACCAGTCGGGCGCCGGAACAAAATCCGATGCTTTACTTGTTTGCATAAAAAGGTCGGGGTAGCCGTCGTACAATTTTACCGATATTCCGTTGTCGGCATTTTTGTAATGCGTATTTACAAACATGTTTGCTTTGCTGAGCTCGTGAATGTTTCGAAAAGCCAGAAAAGGTTTTAAGCGGAGGGTTGTTGGTGCTTTGGCTTTCTCAAGGGTATATTTTATCAGTACCTGTTCTTCTTTCTCAACGAGCAAACGCTCTTTCGTAAGCACCACACCTCCTACCCTGTAGGTTATTTTTGGTACGTTTCCAAACCTCACATTCTGGATGTATTTGTGTCCTTTGGGTTCGTAAGATCCTCCCTGATAACGGCGGATCCCCAGGTTAAATTCAGCTTCGTTCTGTATTATTGTCTCGTCGAGCGATGACAGTAAAACATGCTTTTCACCTCCAAAATTTTCAATCGGGCTAACCAGTAATCCATGGTACTTTCGTGTGTTACATCCGTTGAGTGTTGTACAAAGATATGATCCGGCTTTGTTGGTACGAAGTATTTCCTTGTAAAGCGAATATTCTAAATTGATTAACTGCTCCTGATCAAAACTGAGGTAATGCATAATCCTAAAATTTTGTGTGAGATTTATTGATTAAGAAAGTTAGAAGTAAGGACAAACCCTCGCCCACAAAATTATATGATTTTAATCACTTTTTAGAGTGAACACCTCCCGTTTTCTCCAAATTACGGGTAAAATGTTCTTTTTCTAACTTTAAGTTAAGATAGGGAAATTCGATTTCAAGTTCAAGGATATCATTATAAATTTTCTTAATAAACTTCCTGAATTCGGGAGTTGATTTATTGATGGGACGATGCGCCGCTGCGGATCGTATTTTCTGTACTTTTTGAGCCAGTTTACGACTTTCTTCATCAATCAGTGCTTCTTCAAAAAGCTGCCAGATATGATTGACGGCTACTTCGCTAATATGCAACATGTCAGCCGCATAGAAGCGATAATCGCGCAGTTCATCCATAACTATTTCGTAGGACGGAAAATAAGCACAACGCTCAGGAAAGCGTTTCTGCAGTTCATCGATTGCCAGGTGTAAAATGGCTTTGCTTCTTTGGTTCTCAACGGCGCCATCTTTCCAGTGCCGGATTGGACTGACAGTAAATATTATTTTCAAGCTTTCGTTCATCTTCCAAACAGCGGGAAGCAGTGCGCTGTAAGTTTCCACAATCTCATCAACCGATAAGCGCTCGCGGTTAAATTCAGTTGCCGGTATTTTATGGCAATTGGAAACGATCTCCTTTGTTTTCTTGTACCTGTAAATCCATGCCGTACCAAACGTGATGAATAAAAAATCAGCAGTATTCAAAAATTCTGAAGAATATTGAATTCGTGTATTTATTTTTTCCAGCACCTGGTCTTTATCCGTTCCCGAAAAGCGACCATGGTGCGAGAAACTGTGCCACAAACCGTTGTACCCGGCAAGATCGTCGGGGCCAAATTTTCTGACAGACAACAGTGATTTCAGTCCTTCGGCTACCGATGTCGGGTTATACAAAATTCCAAAAGGATTAATGTCGACCGGGTATTTAAGGTCTTCCATTTTTTGCCCCACGTTTTCGGTGAAACACGAGCCCATAAAAATGTTCTTTTTCTGATAGCCCGTTTCCCACGGTATTTTAGGAATTTTTACCGGGGTATGGAATTTTGAGTCGACCATTTATTTCACCTTTGCAATATCGATTTTTTTAAATACCAAACCTGTTCGTGCCGGCAGATAAAGTTTCAGGTAATGCTGACTGTTTATTCCCGCACTCGGCATGGTATAATAACTGATTTGCTCATCCACCCGATCATAGCCACCAAACCGGCCTGAATCGGAACTCAGCACTACTTTGTATTTTCCTGCACCCAAGGGGATACCATAATCGGCAAACGATTTATCAGGATTAAAGTTGAACACAAAAAGGAAAAGTCCGCGGTGGTAGGCCAGAACCTGGTCAGGTTTGTTATCCAATACCAGATCAACCGAAGGCACAGTGATAATGCGATGTTCGTTGAGCAACTGAATCATTTCCTTATCGAAATCGTAGAGCCAGTGAAATTTCAATTCAGGGTCGTCGGCGATGCTCCATATCCGGCGGGCATGTTTGAACGACCAGTTATTTCCTTCGCGCGGAAAATCAATCCATTCGGGATGACCAAATTCATTGCCCATAAAATTCAGATAAGCACCGCCTGCTGAGCTTGCGGTAGCCAAACGTATCATTTTGTGTAGCGCAATTCCACGGTCAACGGTCAGGTTGGGCTGGTCTTTTCGCATGCTGAAATACATCTCCTTATCGATCAATCGAAAAATGATGGTTTTATCGCCCACCAAAGCCTGGTCGTGCGACTCGGCATAACTCACCACCTTTTCTTCCATTCGTTTCGAAGTAAGCTGGTAGAAAATCTCACCAACATCCCAATGTTCGTCCGACTTTTCTTTAATCACTTTGATCCAAAAATCGGGCATTCCCATGGCCATCCGGTAGTCAAATCCAAGACCACCATCTTCTACAGGAGAAGCCAGACCGGGCATTCCGCTCATATCTTCGGCAATTGATATCGATTTCGGATTAACCTGCTTCATCAGCTTATTCGCCAGTTTAAAATAGGTGGTTGCCTGGTGATCAACATTGGCGTTAAAATAATCGTCGTAATTTGTAAAGGCGATTTCCAGGCCATGATTGAAATACAACATACTGGTTACCCCGTCAAACCTAAATCCATCGAATTGATATTCTTCCATCCAGAATTTGATGTTCGACAGCAAAAAATGCAATACTTCATTTTTATCGTAGTTAAAACAGTATGAATCCCAGGCCGGATGTTCCCCTTTGGGTCCATCGTGGAAAAACTGAAAACGTGTGCCATCGTATTTTCCCAGACCTTCGACTTCGTTTTTTACAGCATGCGAGTGCACCAGGTCAATAATAACGGCTATTCCCATGCCATGCGCCTCATCGATGAGTTGGCGAAGTTCGTCGGGCGTTCCAAAACGCGAAGAGGCTGCAAAGAAACTCGACACATGGTAACCAAAGCTACCATAGTAAGGATGTTCCGGGATGGCCATCAGTTGAATGGTGTTGTAACCATTTCCCTTTATTCGTGGCAGCATGTGTTCACGAAATTCATTGTAGGTGTGCACGCGCGGTTCTTCACCTGCCATTCCCACATGGGCTTCATAAATCAAGGGAGGCTCATCAGCACGTTCAAAATTTGGATATTTCCAGGAATAGGGCTCCTCGGGTGCCCAAACCTGCGCATTGAACATCTTGGTTTCTTCGTCTTGAACTACCCGTTTCGCCCATGCCGGAATACGTTTGCCGGAATTCACCGCCCAATACACTTGCAAAGCATACAAGTCTTCATGCTGCAATGCATCTTCAGGTAAAATAAGTTCCCAAACGCCATTTCCAATATGAGTGAAGGCATATTGCGATTGTTCCTCCCAGTTGTTAAACGAGCCAACCAAATAGATGTGTGTAGCATTGGGAGCCCATTCGCGCATCGCCCAACCGTTGGGTGTTTTATGCAGTCCAAAGTACAAGTAACCCGATGCAAAGTCGTTAAGAGATGCACCTCCTGTGAGTTCTTTTTCTTTGCGTTCGGCTACTATCATTCTGTCGGAAATGACCCCCGAATAGGATTCCAGCCACGGATCGTCCTGTACAAGTTTAGGCAGATATTTTTTCATGTTATTGTGTCTTTCGTTAAACAATTTTTAATGCTGCATAATGCAAGCAAAATTGTCCTCCTCGTTTTTCATAAAGATATGTAAACAAGGTAAACAGTTAATGAAATTTACAATAATTTTCAAGGTATTCATAAAGGAATCGGAATAACCCGATAAAAAACAAGGCGTAAGAATGCAGCCTTGATTCCTTTAACCCGAAACATTACACAAAATGTGCTTAGATGCTTACTACCCCTCCTGCAAAAAATATTCTTTTGTAATAAATTTGTAGCCTTGCAAAACTATGAACAGTTGAATGCTTAAAAGGGAGTTGCGAATCGCATGGTTAATCTTAGCGGGGTTTTAGCAAAAAGCCATGGCGCGGGGGCACCATGGCTAAGTTTACTATAAATGGTTTTAATTATTAATTTAAAACCGTACTATAAGTTACAATAATCGAACCAGCATTACATGAGATCATCGTTTTTAGTTGTGATTTTTGTTACAAAATAGTTTCGTCCTACCTATTTATTATTAAATCAACATACAATGTCAAAAGACGCAGAAAATTTGTGCACAAAAAAACCATGGCGGGGGGCGCCATGGTTGAATAATAATCCTTAAACGCTGTTTAATTATTAATCTAAAACTGCAGGTTGTTTTACAAATACTATACCAACTTTCGAAATTCTTTTAAAACTTTTTATGTTTCACAATTGTTTTTTCTAAAAACTTTAATGATGCCAAAAACCGGTTTTACAACAAAAGCATTAAATGTACCCTACGCTAAAGAAGATCCGCACAAAGCATTGCAGATGCCAGTTTACGAAGCAGTAGCTTACGAGTTTGATTCTGCAGAACAAATCGAAGCAAATTTTAAGGGAGAATACATTGCACACGTTTACTCCCGTTCGTCGAGTCCTACAGTTGAATATTTCGAGCTTAAATTAAAGGCATTAACCGAAAGCCAGGGAGTGGTGGCGGTTAGTTCAGGAATGGCCGCTATTTCGAATACGATTATGGCGATTACGCGAGCCGGGGAAAATATCATTTCGGGCAATCGGCTTTTTGGGCACACGCTGGCCCTCTTCAAACAAACGCTGGCTGAGTTTGGTCTGGAAACCCGTTTTTCAGATTTAAAAAATGCAGAAGAAATTGAAGCCTTGATCGATGAAAAAACACGTGCTATTTATTTCGAGACGGTAACTAATCCACAGCTCGAAATTCCGGATATTGAAATGCTTTCCGAAATTGCCCGCAAGCACAATTTGCTGCTTATTGCCGACAGCACCATCACACCGCCCAATGTTTTTATGGCCGGCAGCTTTGGTGTAAACATCGAGGTAATTTCAACCACCAAATACATTTCGGGTGGCGCTACTTCGTTTGGTGGCGCCATCGTTGATCACGGGAATTTCGACTGGAACCTCAATCCGAATGTTTCAACTTACATTCAAAAGTTTGGCAAAAACGCATTGATCGCCAAAATTAAAAAGAACATTTACCGGAACACCGGAGGAAGTATGGCTCCGCAAACTGCACGCTTCCAGATACAAGGCCTCGATATCCTTGAAATCCGAGTTGAACGCTGTTACCAAAACTGCATGAAACTCGGTAAATTTCTTAGCGGTCATGCCAAAGTAAAGCGGGTAGATTATCCCGGCCTGGAAAACGATCGCGGTTACGAGCGGGCAAAGAAATATTTTGAAGGCGTTCCCGGAACCATTATGAGTTTTGATCTCGAATCAAAAGCAGCCTGTTACCGTTTTATGAACAAACTGAAAATAATCAGACGAGCTACCAACCTTAACGACAACAAATCATTGATCATCCATCCGGAATCGACGATATATGCTGAATTTACAGCGCAGGAAAGAAATGTGGCCGATATCCGCGACACCATGATGCGTTTATCGGTGGGTATTGAAAATCCTGATGATTTGATTTCGGACATTGAGCAGGCGCTGGAGTAACACCTGATTTTATTCAACGGGTGATTTAGATTGTTGATTCCCTGTCAATCTAAATAAGTGCGTTCGACGAAAGATATCAATTACAGCAAAGAGTATTTTACACCGTCTTTTAAGGTGGTGATAGCGGATATGACTGATCATACTTATTCCTTATGATTTTGCACTGTTGTCCTTTAAAAATTTTATGAAAAGATTCTTTCGCTTCATTGCTTTACGCTCAGAATGACAGAGAGTTCTGATTCTAAGAGATGTTGGTGAGGATGTTTTGGTGGCAAAGTTACCAAAACATCCTCACCAACATCTAACTCTATAAATACCTTGTCATTCCGAGCAAAGCGAGGAATCTGTTTCAAGCTTAACACCGTTCTAAAGCGGTCTGCAGATAGGCAGGAACAGTGCAAAAAATGGGATCTGGATTTTATATCAAACTCATGCGTGAATAAACTACTCTAGTATGCCAGCATAACGGTTCCGTTACGAACTCCGCCAAGTCCATCGTTCAGCAGCAATACATAAATGTAGTTTCCTGCCGGTAATCCACCCGAACGACCAATGGTAAGTTTATTGTCGGAAGTTCCCCACCACCAGGCGTCGTTCCAGCCCCAGTAGTCATAGTTACCGTATTTTTCTTTCTCCCAGAGCAGGTTACCGTTCCGGTTAAAGATCATCAGTTTCGCATCCGGGTAACGCGGATAGATACACAGGATCTGGAAGAAGTCGTGGACACCGTCGTCGTTTGGCGAGAATCCTTCCGGGATAAACAGTTCGCACTCCAGCTCAGTATCGAGGTACTCCGGATGTCCGTCAAGGTCGAGGTCGTCGTTGCTATAATCACCGTCGCCGTTGATATCCTCATCCCTGGTCAGGTATTCGTCGTCTTCATCATTTATATCACGCCAGTCGCGGATATTGTCACCATCAAAGTCCTGCAATGGTGCCGTACTTCCCGTTTCGTTGTCTATCAGATCCGGAATTCCCCATCCGTCAACCCAGTCGTAGGCATCATCCAGACCGTCACGATCGATATCGCTGTAGATCCTTGTCACGTCGGCAATACCATCGGCATTGTCGTCATTTCCTTCAATGTAGTCAGGAACGTTATCGTTATCCGAATCGGAATCCAGATAATCCGGAATACCATCACCATCGGTATCTGCCAGGTCGATATCGAATGGAATACCTCCTGCACCTTCATCATAGTCGTAGTGCGCATCCCAACCGTTGTTGTTCTCATCCCGCCATCCAACCGGTTCATTCCAGTTCTCTTTAGGCTCCCACTGGCCTTCAATGTTGTCAACAATTCCGTCATTATCCGAGTCAATATCCAGGTAATCCGGGATACCATCCTGATCAGAATCTACCAGCACAGCATCCGGATCCTCAGGCCAGAAACCTCCGTTTTCAATATTATCGCGTATACCGTCGTTATCATCGTCGATATCAATTGCATCGGCTACACCGTCACAATCGTTATCCGGTACACGGGTAATATATACCCAGGCTGTGTCGTACAAGGTTTCTCCGAAACGCGGTATATCCCATATCTCATACTGGAAGCTATCGATACCCTCGGTAAAATCAACAAATGGTTCATATTCAAAATGTCCGTCATCGTAAAGTACCAGTATTCCGTTGACCGGCTGTACAAGCGGCACTGAATTCACAACAATAGCATCGCCGTCAGGATCGGAATCGTTCAATGTTACGCTTCCTGTCAGACTAATACACGGTACTTCGAAGTAATCATCAACGGCATCAGGTGGCTCGTTGGCCGGCACAACTGTGATGAATACCAGTGCCTGAGCACACTCTTCTTTACAAGGAATGGCATCGTCACAAATGGTATACATAAATACATCATCGCCAACAAATCCGGGATTAGGAGTATAGGTAACAGAACCACTAACTTTATCGATCTGCACTGAACCATTGGCCGGTGCAGTTACCAGTTCTAATGTTTCATTTTTTATGTCTGTTTTTAAACCAACATCATAGTCGTTCTCCACAACGTTAACAGTTACCGGCACATCCATTACAGTTGTATCGTAGTCAGGCAGTGCAACCGGAGGAAGGTTACCAAATACCACGAACTCTGCAGTACAATAGCCTTCATTTCCGCTCTGATCAATCGCAATTGCAGTAATGGTTACCGGACTGTTTTCAATATCATCGCAATCGAGTACATACCTGCTTAACAAGGTGTCAACAATTGTACAGTTCTCCCACTCTGATGTAGTAACCATTGCATAGGTGAGTGTATAGGTTCCATCTTCTTCACTGAGCTGAACCGTATCGCGCGTGATACAGGTAATCCGAGGTGCAATGGTATCAAGTACGGTAACTGTAGTACTACAACTATCCTGTAATCCATACCCATCAGTTACGGTCAGAGTAACCGTATTCGGACCAAGATTATCACAGTCGAAATTGTAGCGGTCGAGTTCGAGTGTAACATCCGTACAGTTATCGAACGATCCGTTATCGATCATATCTTCTGTAATGCTCGCCAGCCCGTTCTCATCGAGGTAAATAGTATCAGGCTTACAAAGTGCTGTTGGTGGCAAGGTATCCGCTACAGTAATCGTTGCCGTACAACTATCTGAAAGACCAGCTTCGTCAACGACCATTATTTGAACCTGGATGCCGGATTCCACATCCTCACAAGTCACATCTCTCCATTGCAGATAAACTTCCAGGTCTTCCGGTGCCGTACAATTATCATAAACACTATCAACAATTGCCACTGAATCGCGAATTGTCATCTGATACTCTCCTTTTTCATCGAGGTAAACAGTTATATCAGCACAGAATACTTCCGGTGCCTGGTCATCGATTCCCAGGTAGTAGCTGGTATCGCGGCCAACATTTCCGCAGAAATCGGCAATGCTAAAGTAATAGATCACCTGAGAACGACCGGGTGCCAGGATAATTGCTGTATCACGAACTGTAAACGTTGTCGGATCAATCTGACAATTCGGATCGTATGGTGCATTCTCTACTCCAACCAAAGCAATAAAATCATCATAATTATCAATCCGTGGAATTACTATCGATGAACATTCAGAGGTATCGCCATCAGGAGCAATGATCACAGGTGGAACATTATCGTAGAAGTCGACATGCTGAACACAGGTATCAATGCGGCCGTAAATGTCTTTGATCACATAGAAGCGATCGATGCTTAGACAGGAGTCTCGGTCAACAAATTGGTCGAAAGATTCAAATCCGTCCAAGATAAACAACGGATTGTAGAAGCCACCGTAGGCCATAAACTTACTAATGTCATCTGCTTTCGGATATTGCGACGGATCCGGACATTCTATAGCTGTATCCGGGATACAGGCCAGCTCAGGCTCTAACGAAGTAATCTCAACAGTGAGTGTATCGATACAGCCAATAGCATCGTTTACGTAAACCGTATAAGTACCTGCAGCCAAGCTGTCGATGTAATCAGTTGTGTCACTATTACTCCACAAATAATCAAAAGGAGTGGTTCCTTCATAGACTCCAATTTGTATTTCGCCAACCGGTGCCGGATTATAGTCCTGATCAACATGCAATAATTCATACACCTCGATAGCCGGACGTACCTCAATCTCCATGGTCACCGGACTTGCACACTGTCCCGAATCCGGGATAAATGTTAAAGTAAATAATCCTGACTCATCGGTACTCAAAGTATCCGGGAACCAGTAACCTGTAAATCCATCTAATGAAGTATCAGGTAATTCAGGCGCTTCAGTAAATTGACAGAGCGGACCAAGTGGTTCAAAATCCGGAGTATAGATAGTATTGATAATTATCTTTTGAAGCGTATCCACATCGTTACAACCATCGGTTATACGGTAACGGCGGTAGAATACATCCGGTTCTGTAACACCTCCTGCAAACTCTTCAAGTAATGTGATCTGCGGAACAGCGCATTCATCAGTTGCGAAAGGTCTCGCATCAGTATATTCCGGCGGTAAATCACACTCGCTTTCAATAATCGGTTCAAAGTAAGTAATAACCGGAGCTATAGTATCGTAAACATAAATGAGTTCAGTTGTTTCTGACCAATTATTACATCTGTCGTAAATGCGGTACACTCTTTCATATACTGTTGGACAGGTTCCCCGTTTGGTTTGACTCATGAATGTAACCAGCCTAATATTTGAGTTACCACAATTGTCGAATGCGTCATTACCGTGTGAGTTTCGATACCTAAGCACATCAACGTAATCCTCATAAGGCAATCTCCATTCTGAGGCTGTTATGCTGCAATAAGCTTCTTTATCCGGTAATATCAAAGTTGGCGGCGTATTATCATCTATTACATAAACCTTGGTACACGATTCCTCGTCACCAACCTCATTGGTAATGGTGAATGTACGTGTTACCGTTTCAGGACAGGTTTGGCCGTTACTTTGATCTTTATAAGTAAAACTGACAATATCTAACGGATAGCTGTTGGCATAACCACCATCGCCTCTAAAAGTTGAAAGCGTATATTTTGGCAAATCTCCTTTACATTCAAATGTTTCTGATGGTAAGCCATCGCATTCAATCACAAACTCGACTGTTATATATACCTCTATGATTTGCGCACATCTGTCAACGTTACCACAATAATCTGTCACCTCGTAGGTCCTGGTTATAATTTCAGGATCGGATCCTCCATCTGATACATCTCTCACATGACGGAAACTGACTACAGCACAGTTATCATCGAAGGTTCCTCCTGCAGTCAGGAAGGCGGTGGTATCTGCATAAGGATCGGGTACAATTCCATCCGTAACCGTAATATCAGGAGGACAGCTCATCGTTGGCGGAACCTTGTCATCAACAATTACCTGATGATAACAGGTCCCGACAATATTACCACAGGAATCGGTAACCGAGTAAATCCTGATTTCCTCATAACAGTAAGAACTAGCTGTGATAACAGAATCACGATAAGTAAACGTTGCCGTGTCTATGCCACATATTGAGTAAACTTCCAGTGAGGTATCCAAAGCCAGGAATTCTGAAAGGGTAGTTGCTATCGGATAATTTGCCAGATCTTCATAACAGGTTAAATCAGTAGTCCCGGCACAAACCATATACCTCTCTGGTGGAACAGGTTCGATAATGGTCGCTGTAAATTCAGCCGGGCAATCACTCGCATCGAGCACATGTAGTGTATACGTTCCTGCTGGCTGGTTATACAGATCTTCATTGATACCAACTACCACACCCGCTTCATTGGTCCATTCGTAAGTATAGCCCGGAGTTCCTCCTCCAACCGAGACTTCAATACTACCATCACTGAGTCCGGCATCAGAAACATGAGTTATTGCCTCGAGAATGATCGAAACAGAATCTGGTTGTGTGATTTCAACTTCGATCGAATCGCTACATCCAATTATATCAGTTACAAGCACAGAATAGATTCCGGCCGGTAAGTTGGCCAGATCCTCAGTTGTTTCGCCCGTGTTCCATTTAAAGGTGAACGGACTAAGTCCACCGCTGACCGTAATATCGATCGTGCCGGTGCTGTCGCCGTAACACAATACATCAACCGGATCGGCGGTGATATCGATAGGTGGACTTATGGTGAGATGCAACCACAGACTATCGGCACAGATACTTCCACCTACCGTATGCAGATAGGTCCCCGAAGCATAATAAGTTTGACCGTTACCCGCTAACCAGGTATATTCCTCACAGGCTTCAATGGTATCGTGAGTCGTTATCCCCTGAAGGATGGTAACACCCAAATACACGATCGAGTCACAATTCATTGTATTCGTCAATTGCGCCTCATAAATTTCATCCGTGAGTGTTTGGATCGGTATTTCATTCCAGTCGGCCACGACCTCGCCCCGGCAGAAGGTATCGTAAACATAAACCGTATCCGGAATTATTATTTCAACATTATATGTCAGCAGAGAATCACATCCGGCTGCATTCACCAGCGTATCGAGGTAAGTACTGTCATTTTCGGCAAAAATAGTAAGGTTATTCCAGGCGTAAGGCGGATTCCCGTAACATAGCATCGTATCGATGATAGTATCGGTTGACGGGACAATATGCATATTGAGATAAACCAGCGAATCACACAAATACTGATTGGTTAACCTGGCCTCGTAAATGCTGTCGAAAACTGTTTGTATCGTAATTCCGTTCCATACAAATTCAGGTTCATCCTGACAAATGATGCTGTCAACCTTGAAGGTATCAGGAGGTGTCACTTTCACATCGTAGGTAAGCAATGAATCACACCCAAAACTATTTACCAGGGTATCCAGATAAATACTATCCTGTTCGGTCATGATCCAGCGGTTGTTCCATGCAAACTCCGGAGCCCCTACACACAGAGTAGTATCCAGCAGCGTATCTGTTATTGGAAGTGTAAATACTTCCAGCTTAATATGAAGGGAGTCGCAGCCAGAGGTAGAATAATACATCGTATCGAGGTACAAGCTATCCATTCCCGGAACACCCGGAACAATCGTGTCGGTGTACAATACAAATGGTTCTTGATTTTCGCAAATATAAATTGTAGTGTCTTTTGGTTCAGGGAACAAGACCGTAACGTCCAGAGTAATAACCGAGTCGCAGCCATATTGGTTGATCAAAGTATCTCTATAAACTCGATCCATGTCGCTGGTAATCGTTTTGTCGTTCCAGATGAAAGGATCTGCACCCGCACAAATTTCCATAGAATCGTACACAAAGTCAGGCGGGTAAACAATAATCTGAATCTCGTCGCTGGCAGTACATCCTTCGTCATCTTCAATTGTGTAGACTAAATCGAAAATTCCCGGTCCTGAGTTCTTAAAGATCACATTTGCTTTATCTTTTCTGTCGAGGAAATTAGCACCGTATCCCGACCATGTACTGGTGATACTACCGGTTCCTCCTACCGAATTACCAATTAAAATTACTTGTTCTCCAACGCATAATATCGAATCGTCCACTGTAATATAAGCAAGCAGTGAATCGGGCTGTGCAATTAATACCGTATCGCGAACAACACAACGATTCGAATCTGTAACCGTTAAAATATAAGTATCGGCTGGAATGTCGTAAATATCATCGGTATCGAAGGTTGATCCCAGTGTTCCCTGCCAATTGTAAGAAAGCTCTCCGGTACCTCCCCAGGCTGATGACAGGATATAGGCGTCGGAATATCCGAAACAGCTCACTATACCAACGTCGTCAATTTGTTCTTCCAGCAGAATTGGATCCACGATCTTTATAGAATCGGAAACCGTACAATTGTTGGCATCGGTGACTGTAACGTTATAGGTTCCGGCCCATAAACCATTAACAGTAGCTGAATTTACAGATTCAAAACCCGGTGGTCCTTCCCATACATAATCGAAAGGAGGCTGCCCAACAGTGACATTCGCAGTAATGGATGCATTGCTGTCGTTGTAGCATAAGGGATCAATTTTCGTCAATTCAACTTCAGGTCTGCTAAACGTAAAAGTCACTGTATCAAAATCGGGTTCGCAGGTTCCGTTATCTGCCAGTCCGTCCGCTCTAAGTACCAGTGTTACGCTGCCTGCAACACTGTCGGTGGGCCCCAGGTAATAAGTAGGATGCAGGCTGTACGGATCGCTGAAAGTACCATCGCTAAGACTTGTCCATTCAAGGATGCTGTAATTATAAGCAGTATCTTCCGAAAGTATAATATCGTCGACATTACAGATCACCCGGTCGTCGCCGGCTATGGCTTCGGGAAGCGGGAATACCCGTACCATACCTTGTTCAACCGTATCACAACCGTGTTCGGTCGTCACCATGACCACAATATCAAAATCACCAACCTTGTCCCAAAGATGCGTGATTTCATTGCCCCAGGTAGTGTCTATTCCATCTACCTCCGTAAAATCAACACCAGGTATATTGTGCATGGTATCACCTGCTAGCCTATCCACAATATCCCAGTAGTAAGTATAGAGTTTTTCTCCATCGCGACGATAGGTACGCTCGGCGCCCACACATACCGAATCAATGACATAGGTCTCCTGGGCGAGCAGGTTTGCCGCCATCAACAGGAAGAATGCTATGTACATCAATTTTTTCATTTCTTTTTTGAGCTACAAACTGTGAGCAGTGAGCCTCGAGCTTGTTTATCTTTTATTTAATGTTTGTCTTTCAAATTATTCTTTGCGGCTTCGCGGCTTCGCGTGAAAATTCTCTCGCTAAGACGCCAGGACGCTAAGTTCATTTCGAATTTACAATTTATGTTCACCATACGCTAATCCTCCTTTAAATAGATCGGTTGTTTGGCCGGTTTTGGGTAGATCAGGATTCCGGTATTTGGTCGTTCATCTACCGAATATTCATAGGCTTTACAATTATCTTCTACTTTAATTATCCAGAATGTGGTCTCACCTACCGGTAATGGCTCGGTAATCGGAATGGCTATTTCAGGATCCGGTACTCCGCCCATCACATTCACTACACTTGGTGTTACCTGGTCGCCAATGGTATAATACACATCGTAAGGTCCGATACCTGTAAACCGAATGTAAACATTGGTAGGTTCTCCTATACATACCGAATCGGCATAAACTTCAAGATCGAGTGTTGATTCCAGCACCTCCAGTACATACATCTCAATATTATCGGTACAGCTTTCTTCATCAATCACGTGAATACGCACATAATAAAAACCGGGTGTAAGACCGACTACCTGAACCGTACTGCCTTCGCCACTGGCATACATGCCATCAACAAAATGCAATGCGGGATCGAGTGTTCCGGCCGGATCGAGCACATCGGTTGTACCGGATGAGGCCTCGTAAATGCCCCACACATAATGCGGTTCCGGAATACCCGGACGGCTGGTTACGCTAAAGGTCATGGTATCGCACTCGTTCACCGAAATAGGCGTTTGGGCCGAAGCTTTTGCCACGGTCAGTGCTACCAGGAATATTCCCAGTAAAGCGGTAATGATAGTATGTACGAGATTCTTCTTCATAATCAGCTACAAGCTGTAAGACACCAGTCAATATCATCAGTCATTATTAAAGAGCTTTCTTTTGCCCCGTCTGCTTTTGAATTCCGGATAGACTTTTGACTTTGTCCTTTTTCCTTTTGACTTCTATTTAATCATTGTTAAACTGTTCTATTGTTAAATTGTAAAACTGCCAAATGTAAATTTTCTTCATACTTCTAATATTTTCATTCGTAAATCCAGCTATCAAATGTGTTATTAAAATTACTTGCGGTAATGATTGAAATTACTTGCGGTAGTTTTTTTTTTATGTCCGCATATAACTTCGGTCTTGTGCGTAAGTAATTTTTTTTTCTCAGTACATTTTTTTCATCTTCTTCAATTCATGATTAAATCCGGCAATTTCTTGCTCAAAACGGCACTTGAACTTTGATCAACGACTCAATCTTAAGCCCGGGCGATCATTACTTCTTATCCCAGAATCTTGCCCCGGGTTGAAATCTTCCGCCCCCTTTGAAGTTTTCCTGCTCCTCAGCCTGCACCTTTGCCTTCATTATTCTTAATTCGTTAATCATCATTCATTGATCGAGCTTTGAGCTGCGGGCTGTGAGCCTCGTGCTTGTCACTCTTACATTTATTATTTGTCATTCCATTTACTGCTATTGCTAAACAGTTCTATTGTCAAATTGCAAAACTATCAACTGCGACCCGTCAGCTATAGCTTGCCGGGCAGGCTGAAAACTGTGACTGTTCACTTTCTTCTTCGCCTGTGCCTCAGCCTGGGCCTTCTTCGTTCTGCAATCATAAATCGTTAATCATCATTCGTTATTCTAAAGTCCTTGCTACCCCTGGCCCCTAAAGGGGGAATCCGGGTAAGCTGTGAACTTTTATTCTTCATTTGTTTGTCTTTCACTTTCGTGGTTCAAAACGCTACAAGGTTATTAAACACCTGAAGGTCTTTGTTTTTTTTCAGTATTAGTGAACTCTATTTTTTTCACAACATCTTTTACACGGATCGCTTAAAACTAAAGACATTTTCTCCTGCAAGGCCCGAACATGCGGGATGCAGTACCGGCGAAAAGCCTTTAGCCTGTGAAATTTGCCTTGCAAAAATCTTCGATTTATTTCACAGGTTGAAGTCTTTCGCGGATTAATCATCGCTCTGTGTTGCTCTGCGCTGTCCTGATTCCCTGTTGTTTCGATTTTATATTTAACCGCAACTTGTCCCGATACCTCGGGAGAGAGCTCAGAGTGCATGCAGAGGTCCACAGAGGATGAATTTGCCCGTTGGGCAGTATCAACCGGTTGGATGGGCGGGTCGCCCCGGCCACGTTTCCAACATCCGTTGTTTGGATAAAGCAGCAGCCTACCCCGGGTCATGGAGCTTTGGGCTTCGAGCTTAGAGCTTAGAGCTTTTGGCTTTCCCCATACCAGGGGAGGTGCATTGCTTTTCCTGATGTTGTAAGTTTTATCGTTCACATTTTTACATGTTTAAAATTTTATATAAGCTACAAGTCATAAGCTGCAAGCTTCAAGTCGGATGACTTTGAATACTGCTAACTGAGACTGTTCACTTCCTTTTTGCGACTCTGCGACTTTACGTGAATTAATCTCTCGCCAAGGCGCTAAGACGCTAAGTTTTTTGTATTTCCGTTTGGCCCTGACGCTCCTGACGCTTCGGTCAGGACAAGTTTGGTCAGGATTTCGGACAGCTTCACTGTCCTCAACACTTCGGCCTTCGGAATTCTATTAGAGCTACAAGTCATTAGTCAATCGTCATTAATGACGTACACTTTTGACTTTCTTCTTTTGACTTTTGCCTTGTTTATCACTTCTTCATAACCTCTTTAGATTGTATCTCCGGACATCATTATCAATCCCTCAATGCTTCAGTCCTTCAATCCTTCTTCCTTAATCCAGCGCCGGCTGAAGGGTCGGGACACCTGGCCCCGTGCCCTTTGCGCTCTGCGCCTTATATCTTAGGTTATGAAAAAGCAAGTTTCATAACTACTAGTCTCCAGCAGGAACTTTAGTTTCAAACGGAGAAGGAGTAGTCTCATCAATATCAGGTCTCGGAGTAAGTATGTAATCCGCATTGTCTGATGTAAGATCATCAGTACAAGCAGTTGTACCATCTCCACTTTCTAAATCAGGATAAGTTCCATCATGAGTAGCAGTTTCCGCATTGTACATGTCGCCATTAACCGTCAAATTTATGGTTTCAGCAAAAATGTTTTCATCTAAAGTACTATGGACAACTTCAACCCGGACAATAATACATTCTGAGGCGATAAAGCCATTATTATTACTTGCATAATGACTTGCTTCTACCGGGTCTGTTCCCACGGTATTCCATACTGAAGAAGCCCCGAAAGCTTGATCAGGATAAGCCCATCCAGTAACAGCTACAGTACTTCCACCAAGGCCAGAGCCAGGATCTGTGGTTACTGCGAAATCGCCAGGCATCCAAGAGGTTTGCCAGTTGGAAGCATTAACCGCAAAGAAAACGTAATCTGTTCCGTAATCCACGGTTAAGTTAGAACCGTCATACGATGCAGCTTGAATTGGGTTTACACAATCTTCAACAGGAGCTACATCACCTCCATTAACACCATCATCTGCTATGCTAGCAATATCAAGTGAAAAATTGTATTGAGGAATAATGCGGTATACTTCCATATTATCCGTACAATTTGCATCGTCAACATTGTACACAACCAGTACTATAGTATTAGCGTTACCATCAAATGCTTTCCATGTGATATTAACAGTCTTAGAGGTATTAGGAGTGGTCACATCATTATATGCTCCATCGGCGGTTAGGATATAATTACTTGTTCCATCCGCTAATTCTATTGTCGCAGCAATATTCCCCTGGGCGTCCACAATAGTACCATCTGCAGTAAGGTCGGCTACAAACCAATGCACAGCACCTGTCGACGTAGGAGATGTAACTGTATACTCATAAGATGTACCAGGCACTGGAGCTAAGGCATCACTTCCATTTCCGCAGTCAATAGGAGTTGCAGGAGTACAGTAAGTAGGCTGTACATCCAAATAGGGAAGATCAGGACTACCAACAGATAGTTGCCCAAAGGCATTAGACGTTCCGGCGACTATAGCCGCTACGAACAAGAATAAAATTAAAATTTGCTTTTTCATGATATTAATTTTTACGTTAATACGGTTCTGTTAATTGAATTGGGTATGTATTGAAAGCTACCCCCTCTCCCTGACGCTTATGGTCAGGGACACTCCCCCTTTTTAGGGGGGAGAAATTCGTGCTCCTGGTGTGCAGGGCATGAATAATTAGATTGGATTTTTTCCAAATTATATCCTCATCAAGGTCACAGAACGTGTTTTTAATGTTTGTGGATCGACAGTTTGGTTTTAGTGGTTTGTCAATCCGTTTTTTGTTAATGTTACTAAACTCAATTTGTGTTTGTATGTACCGATGAGCTTCAAAATTGTCGTCCCGAAGTTTCGGGACTTCCTTTTTCAGTCTATCGGCATTAACCATTGTAACTACAAAATTTGCTTTGCGGCATTTTGTATAACAATTGGTATAAGGATAACGCAGATCAATTAGGGTCGGGTCAATGAGGTTGTTTATTAATACATTGCTGCATAAAGGCGACTTCTTTTCACCCCTCTTTATCTCCCCTGAGGGGAGAGTTGAAGTAAGCTGCTGTGAAGAATCCTTCAGCTGCATCGCTTTTATTGATGTTAGGGATGTTTCATAGGCAAATTTGTTTTGTGGATGTAGATAGCTTTGAGCACAGAGCTTCGAGCCACGAGCATGAGATCCTGAAACAATCCCGATAGCTATCGGGACGGGATGACGTGGCATTCCAGAAGCTGAAGTCAAGTTCGTTTCATTACTCTGAACTCTGAACTCTGAACTCTGAACTCCTTCGCTATGTAATCCTTTATTCAACATTCTTTATTTTTTTACTCTTTTCATTTGGATAGCCGCAAATTGCTTCTACCTGTTTACCCCAACCCTAAAGGGTGCAGGTACAATCAATTCGCTCCCTTTAGGGACGGGGTCAACGAATTGATATTTTGAACGAACAGGCATCTTAACTATCCAAATTTTTATTATTTAAATTTTGTTTTGCGCAACACTGCGCATCCTTTTTTTTATTCTCAAATTCCACCTTCGCCCCGATCGCTCGATGGCGAAAGTGGATTTGAAGCCTGATGGTCCGGCTTCCGGGAATGTGGTAGTTGTTGTATCGTCAATTAAGACTTGTTGTTGTAGAGAAAAAATACCACAGTTCCCGATCGCCCCCGGGGTTGTTAGCTCCCCCGTACAGAACCAACTCTCCAGCCTAATTACAGAACCGGAAAGATTTTAGTCATTAGTCATGTTTCATAGGCACTCGATTGTTTTAAATTGTTAGCTACTGTCCTTTCCCCTGTTACCAGAGAAATTGATTTTATTTTGTTATGTGTTACTGAAACCTTTAGGGTTTGTGAAACTCCTAAAGGTTCGTGTTCTGACTTGTTTTGCTTAACCTTCAAGTGTTTGCCGAGCCTTGAAGGTTTAAAATCGTTATTCTCTCTTATCACTCCAACGCTACCCCCGGCCCCTAAAGGGGAGTTCTCACACTTGGCCCCGGCTCCCTTTAGGGAATTAAAGGGTGTGCGGCGGAGAGCTTCGTGCATGTTTGCTGTTTCAGTTATATCTTTTAATCCACTACCCCTTCTCTCACTCGACCCTTCGCACCCCCTCCTGTCAAGGAGGGGAAAGAAATCCTTACGAACAGAAGCGTTCGTTAATCCCTGCCCGGCATGCTTTAGCTGAAGGGGACATTCATCATTCCTTCTTCTTGCTCCTGTGCTACCCCCAACCCCTGAAGGGGAGTTCTCACACTTGGCCCCGACTCCCTTTAGGGAATTAAAGGGTGTGCGACGGGCTAGAACGGTTCTTTTTCTTCCTTCCGAAACCGTCAAAGTTTTCAAAGATCCTGAAGGTTTTACCCGTGTTTCGTCTTTTTCTGAAACCCGCATTTGGTACGGCCCCCCGGCAATCTGAGCCGTCCATCGGCAATTTAAGGCGTCCATCGGCAGTTTAAGTGCTTCCCGCTCGAATTTAAGCTGTCCATGGGCAGTCTGAGTGCTTCCCTCGGCAAGGTTACCCCTTCCCTGAGCAATTTCTTGTTTCCCCGCAACAATTTTTTCCCGCCCTGCGGAAGATTTTGCCAATCCTGCCACCTTATGACCTGTCCCGGGCTCACAAAAAGTCAGCCCTGTGACCTTGTGACGCGTCCCTGCTATACAAATTGTCAGCCCTGCGGGTATAGTACCCCGCCCTGTCGGGCAGGACGACCTGCTGGACCGTTGTGGCGCCTCAGCGGGTGGCAAGTACGGCTCCCCGGGCAGCAGGAACAGCTCACCATGCAGCAGGGCCGCTCCCTGTGCAGCAGGGTCAATATCCATGCGGAATGTATTAATGTTACTATGTTGTTTATCTCTTTTCATTTCTTCTTCTAATACTGTTTTATTATTTGAGGTCTTGGTGTTATTTTTATCTCATTAACTAGTTCTTCACTTACATTACCGTGGCAGTCTTCTACCCAATAGGTAATGGTATGAATAAGTGTTGTGTAATTTACTCCATCACCCCACAATTGAATATCACTTCCATAAGTCGATGGTTGTCCTGTTCCAATAATAGGATCATTAACAATAGTAGCACCAGTTATTGGATCTATGGTATTTTGGAAATCAATCCTCCAATGTATGTTATCGACCATTGAAAGTGAATCACAACAATTGTCCTCGAGTGAAGTCAAATCAAGGAAAGTATCACCGGCATACATTGTCCTATGATCAGGACTGGGATCTTTCTCCAGGTTCGGATCAGTTTGGTTGAAATACGGATTCGGATTTGATTCATTATAAATTACATATTGCAGCGGATCTACACAGTTCTCGTACGGATCAGCTGTAAAGGTCGGCGGAATGGTATCCGGTTCAACGACAAATGTCGAGGTACAACTCTGCGGACTACACAAATTGTCAACGGTGTATGTAAACGAAAGATTTGCTCCGTTATCATATGCATCTGCCGGAAGTGCGGGAATTGAAGCAATGTTGTCTGTTGAACTACAGCCTCCTGAATAAGTAAACCCTGCTACCCATGCATTGTAAGCAGCTTCAATATCGCTTTGTGGTTGGCATGCTTCTATATTTATTGACAAAGGACAATTAATTATAACATCCGGCGGTGCGGTATATGTGTAAGTCGCCTGACGAGTTTGAGTATCGCAAAGATCTTCGATCGTCCAGGTAATAGTAACAGTTCCATTTGTACAATAGTCTATTGACTGAGTTGTAAAGTCATTCGTTACCGTCGGACTGCAACCGCCGGATGCTGCAATGGTAGCTTGATTGACATCTACCCATGCCTGCAGGTCTGCATCTAGCAGCCCTTGAGCAGTAGTCAGGTCGATTGCGTCAAACTCGCACCCATCAGAAGAGTCGTCAGCAGGATCACTAAAAGAAAGCGACGGAACCGGATTTACCGTGTAGGTCGCCTGCGTGGTGATCGTATCACAGATATCCGAAACAGTCCAGGTTACA